>NZ_JBITXB010000021.1:0-94616 GCF_044544295.1 Streptomyces sp. NPDC053750
AACGAGAGCATGGACGCCCTCTACCCCGATGCCCCGACCGTCTTGCCCACCACGTCAGACGACTGATCGCCTACACCACGAGAAGGGACATGACCCAGGACGGAAACGCCCTTGGGACAAGGGGCACAGCGTCTATGGCCCTTACGTAGCCGGGCAACAATCCGGCGGCCCGACGAAGTCGTACTCGTTCTGCAGGCACGATCGATGCGATCGAGCGCACCTCAGAGGCGCCCTGCAGAGCGATCGCCGCAGCGAAGGGATACGCCCGATAGTCCGCCTCCACTGTGACACGGTGCTGTCCGCCATCCGCCCACTCGATGACGAACACGCCGCCGCCAACTCGACCACGTCCGCACCCGAAGGATCCGCGTCCGCAGTTCCGCCACCGACAGCCCGTCCGTGCACAACGGGAAGCTGCACGCGACGGCGAAGAGGCGCGCGGCATCCTCCACATGCGTCGCCGTGCCGATCAGCCGTGTCACACCTCGGTCCGTCTTGCGCACCACGTAGCCGTCATCGGCGCGGACCATGTCGTACCAGGCCTCGAAGTCCCCGAAGTGGATGAGCTGGTCCCCATTACGGGGCGGCAGTAGATCCCGCCGGTAGCCCCTGGACTCGGCCAGGGTGAACAGCCTTTCCTCAAGCCGAGGAAGAGACTCCAATGCGAAGAGATCCTCCGCCGCAGCGGCCGCACCACGCGCGCGGGGGCCGGAGCGGCCGGATCCGCGTCCCCGTTCCGACGGACCCTGGGACAGCAGCGAGATACGCGACCCGGGTGAGGGCCGGCTGCATCTGGGCGGCCGGTTCGTACCGCGCGTCGCCGGCATGGAACTACGAGCTGACGTCTCGGACGACGAAATCGTCGCGGCGACCGCGATCCTGAGCGACAGCGCCATCCAGTTGCAGGCATTCGCCGCACCCGGGCAGCAGAGCATCCCGAGGCCGGAGGAGACAGGCGCGCAACCCGCCTCTCAATGACTCGCGGTCACATCTAATACTTCAGGGCAATACCGGGCATCATCGACATAGTAATGACATCCATTTTCATGTATCGTCTGCCTCGCTCACCGATCACACCCGGAGGTCCTCATGGCCGTACCCAAACGCAAGATGTCGCGCAGCAACACCCGGCACCGTCGCGCGCAGTGGAAGGCCACGACGCCGCAGCTGGTAACGGTCACGGTGGACGGCGTGCCGTACCTCGTTCCCCAGCGGCTGGCCAAGGCGTACGAGCGTGGCCTGCTCCGCCCCGAAGGCTGACCCAGCATGTCCTACGCCCCCTCGCCGCGCCTTCCCGTCACCGTCCTGTCGGGCTTTCTCGGTGCCGGGCATCGGCTGCGGTGACGCAGAAGCGACCTGAGTGGGCTCATAGGCCGGCGTCCGCTCAAGCTCCGTCAAGGTGCGCAGGTCCAGCAGCCGGCCGGCGGCGCGCCTCTGCTGGGGCGGCTTCGCCATGCAGGCGGCGACATCGCGCAGCGCGGGTGGCACGGTGGTCAGGCCGGGATCGACGACAGCCACGACGCGCGGGCCGTCACCGGCCATGATGATGTTGCCCGGCTTCAGGTCATTGTGGACCAGTCCGCAGCTGTGGATGGCCTGCAGCGCTTCGGCCGGAGCCGGCCCGAGCTGCCGCAGCTCCCGTTCCCTCACCGCGCCCTGCGAGGCGAGGAGCCCTGCAAGAGTTGGCCCCCACCCACCGCGCGGGCCGCAGCAACCTCTATCGGAACCGCTCACGGAATCCCGGATCACGTGCCGGCTCCGGCTTGGCCACCTTCACCGCCACCGCACGCCAACCCCTCGAACGTGCGAGACAGACCGTGCCCATCCCGCCCTCACCGAGCACCCGCTCCCCCACACGCGCACCGATCCGCTCCACCACACACCCGTCCCCCGAACGATCCTGAAACGGTCCGTGATCTCGGGGACCCGGCGGCGACTTCCTGCGGTACGGATGGCATGACCCTCTTCTGTGGGAGCCGGATGCACGAAGACGGCTGCGCGCCGTCTCCGACAGTTTCGGTGACGGCTTGCCAGAGTTGGTCGCGTACACGTGCGAAGACACTTCCCGCGAAGGTGCCGGGTACGACTTGGCTGGTCGGCCCCTGCGTCCACCGGCCGGCGGGCAACCGGCGCGTCGCCCGGCCGGTGCGGCAACCGGAACGGCTCACCGACCTCGCGGACGTCCGCGAACAGGAAGGCGCGCGAGGTGACACACCGCCGTAGACCCCGCTTTGTTGAGCCACTCGGGTGAGTCCGCCCGGCACGGGTGCAGGACCGGGCAGGAATCAGCGCATCCGTGTCACGGCAGTCGGCGGAAGCACTGATGTGCAGACACCGAGAGTGAGAAGGGGTTGTGCCATGCCTGGAATGCCGCCGATGGTGGCCGCACCGGTCGACCGTGTCGACGACCCTCTCACCGCGCCCGACGCCGCGCAGGCCGTCGGCACCGTTCTGGAGCAGGTCCTCGACGCACGCCTACGCCATGCCCGTACCGTCGATCCCGTCTTCGCCCGGGAGCTGGCCGATCGCCTGGCCGCGCTGGCCGAGGGGGGCGGCAAACGGTTGCGCACGGCGTTCGCGCACTGCGGCTGGCGTGCTGCGGGCGGATCGGGTGACACCACCGCGGTCCTGCGGACAGGAGCCGCCCTCGAGCTGCTGCAGGCGTGCGCCCTTGTCCACGACGACGTGATGGACGGATCGGTGCAGCGCAGAGGCGCACCGGCCCTGCATGTACAACTCGCCCGCAGGCACTGGGCAGCAGGCATGCACGGCTCGGCGGAGTCGTTCGGAACGTCGGCCGCCGTGCTCGCCGGTGACCTGGCGCTGGCCTGGGCGGACGACCTGCTGACGGAGACGGCACTCGGTGCGCCGCACGGCCCGCGCCTGTACGAGGAATGGCGGGCGATGCGCACCGAAATGGTCGCCGGGCAGTACCGCGAGCTGCACGCCCAGGCCGCTCGCACGTCCGGTGTCGACGAGGCGCTGGCCATTGCCACCCTGAAGAGTGCCCTGTACACCGTCGCCCGGCCCCTCGCGCTGGGCGCTTCGCTGGCCGGAGCCGACGACCACGTGCTGGACGCGCTGCGGGCGGCCGGCCGTTGCGCCGGGCTGGCCTTCCAGCTCCGTGACGACCTCCTGGGCGCCTTCGGCGACCCGGCGCAGACCGGCAAGCCGGCCGGGGACGACCTGCGCTCCCGCAAGCCCACCTACCTCCTCGCCGTGGCCCTGCGACTCGCCGACGCCGCCGGCGATCACCAGGTCGCAGCGGCGCTGGCCCCGGACGCGGACCCGGGGTCCGCGAACGCCGTGCACCAGGCGCGGGCGGCACTCGAACGCACCGGAGCCCAGGACCTGGTGGAAGCGAAGATCAAGGAGCTGACGGACATGAGCTTCGGGCATTTCGAGCGCACGGGAGCACCCCCGGCCGTGCGCCACGAGTTCGCCGCGCTGGTCGGGCGCGCCACGGGCGTGGTCCCGCGCCGCGCGGAGGAGGTCGCGTGAAGAGGGTGCCGGGGCCGACTGGCCATGTCGTCGTGGTGGGTGCCGGGCTGTCCGGACTGGCCTGCGCCCTGCACCTGCTGGGTGCCGGTCGCCGGGTCACCGTGGTCGAACGGGATGCCGGCCCCGGCGGCCGGGCCGGCCGCGTACGCCTGGGCGGATACGAGATGGACACGGGCCCCACGGTGCTGACCATGCCGCATCTGGCCGACGAGGCGTTCGCCGCCGTCGGTGACAGTCTCCACCGCCGCGTCGAGCTGATGGCTCTGCATCCGGCCTACCGGGCGTGCTTCGCGGACGGTTCCTCGCTCGACGTGCACACCGACGGCGAGGCGATGGAGGCGGAGGTGCGGCGCTTCGCCGGACCGGCGCAGGCGGCCGGCTACCGCGACCTGCGGAAGTGGCTCGAGCGTCTGTACCGGGCGCAGATGCGTCGTTTCATCGACACGAACTTCGACTCGCCCTTCCAACTGTTGCACCCGGATCTGGCCCGGCTGGCCGCGCTGGGCGGCCTCGGACGGCTGGACGGCCGCATCGGCCACTTCCTCTCCGACGACCGCCTGCGCCGCGTCTTCTCCTTCCAGGCGCTGTACGCCGGCGTGGCCCCGGCCCGCGCACTCGCGGCCTATGCGGTGATCGCGTACATGGACACCGTGGCCGGCGTCTGGTTCCCGAAGGGCGGCATGCACGCACTCCCCCGCGCCATGGCGGACGCTGCGGCGGAAGTCGGCGCCGACCTGCGCTGGACGGCCGAAGTGAGCGCGCTGGAGCGCTCGTCGGGCCGCGTACGGGCCGTCCGCCTGACCTCCGGCGAGCGCATCCCCTGCGACGCGGTGGTGCTGACGTGTGAGCTGCCCGCTGCCTACGCACTGCTGGGACGCCGGCCTCGGCGTCCGGCCCGGCTGCGCCACTCACCGTCCGCCGTGATCCTGCACGCGGGCACCGACCGCACCTGGCCCCACCTCGCCCACCACACGATCTCGTTCGGCGCCGCGTGGGAGCGCACCTTCGACGAGCTGACCCGGACGGGCGAGCTGATGAGTGACCCCTCCCTGCTGATCACCCGCCCCACCGCACACGATCCCGCCCTGGCACCGCCGGGACGCCACCTCCACTACGTCCTCGCCCCTTGCCCGAACACCGCTGTCGGCCCCTCGGCCGCCACCTGGCGAGACCTCGGCCCGCGCTACCGCGACCGCCTGGTCGCCGAACTGGAGCGCCGGGGCCTGGAGGGGTTCGCGGACAGCGTCCGGGAAGAACTCCTGGTGACCCCACTCGACTGGGCGAGGCAGGGCCACGGCGCCGGCAGCCCCTTCTCGGTCTCCCACACATTCGCCCAGACCGGCCCCTTCCGCCCCCGCAATCTCGTACGGGAGGTGGAGAACGTGGTGCTCGCGGGATGCGGGACCACTCCGGGCGTCGGCGTACCGACCGTACTCATCAGCGGCAAACTCGCCGCCGCGCGCGTCACCGGCGGCAGCGGCTCCCGGCCCGCACGAGCACGTCGGCCCGTGGCCGCAAGCGACCCGTCCCCCGCCCCGGCCCCGGCCCCGGCAGGTGCTGATGACCCGTCGTGAACTCGACGCGGCCGGGATCAACGACCCCGCGCTCCGCGCCGCCTACACCCAGTGTCGACGGCTCAACGCCCGTCACGGCAAGACCTACTTCCTGGCCACCCGTCTGCTGCCGCTCGAACGCCGCTCCGCCGTGCACGCCCTGTACGGCTTCGCCCGCTGGGCCGACGACATCGTGGACGACCTCGACCGGCACCGGACGCCGGAGGAGCGCGACCGGCTGCTGAGCCGGCTGGAGGACGATCTCGCGGACGAGCTCCGTACCGGCGCCGGCGACGAACCGGTGGTCCGAGCCGTTGCCGACACCGCCGACCGGTACGACATCCGTCACGCGCTCTTCGCCGACTTCCTGTCGTCGATGCGTGCCGACCTGACCGTCACGGACTATCCCACCTACGCCGACCTGCAGAGGTACATGCACGGATCGGCGGCGGTGATCGGTCTGCAGATGCTGCCGGTCCTCGGTACGGTCACACCCCTCCAGGAGGCGGCGCCGCACGCGGCAGCGCTCGGTGTGGCGTTCCAGCTCACCAACTTCCTGCGGGACGTGGGCGAGGATCTCGACCGGGGCCGCATCTACCTGCCCGGGGACCTGCTTGCCACCCATGGTGTGGACCGGCCGCTCCTGGAGTGGAGCCGGCGCACCGGGCGCCGCGACCGGCGGATCCGCGCGGCTCTCGTCGCGGCGGAGGCTCTGACGCGGGACGTGTACCGGAGGGCAGAGCCGGGCATCGCCATGCTCGATCCGCGGGTGCGTCCCTGTATTGGCGCCGCGTTCACCCTCTACGGCGGGATTCTCGACGCGATCGCCGAGCAGGACTACACCGTGCTGCATCGTCGTGCGGTGGTGTCCCGTCGGCGGCGTGCGGCCACGGCCGCGGCCGGTGTGCTGCGCGGGGCCGGCGCCCGGTGGGGCGCTCGCGGCCCGCGCCGGGCGGTGGTGGCAGACGGGCAGGCAGTCGAGGGGAAGGGACCGGTGCGGTGAGTGAGCAGACGGGGAGGAAGCGCTGGTCGCCACCCTTGCGGCGTCGGGGTTCCGGCCCGGACTGGGCGGCGCAGACGCCGACCTGGCGTCAGGCGCGACCGGCACTCGTCGCCGAGGCGCTCGCACGGGCGTCCGCCCGGCCGTCCGGCAACTGGTTCGTGGTCGGGGCGTCCCGTCACGTGCGCGTGGGCGACCGCCCGTACGGCAGGACGGTCGGTGGTACGGAGGTCGTTCTGTGGCGCTCGGACGACGGTGCGCTGCACGCGGGTCCGGGCATCTGCCCGCATCTCGGCGCTCCTCTGCGCGAGAGCCGGGTGGTGTGCGGCACGCTGGTGTGCCACTGGCACGGCCTTGCCCTGGACGGTTCCGTGTCCGCCGGCTGGCAGCCGATCCCCGTGCACGACGACGGCGTCCTCGTCTGGGTGCGGCTGGACGAGGTCGGTGGGGAGGAGCCCACTGAGCGACCTGTGGTGCCCGAACGGCCCGCGCCGGGCAGCGGGGTGGACGCGGTGTTCACGACCGTAGGACGGTGCGAACCGCAGGACGTGGTGGCCAACCGGCTCGATCCGTGGCACGGCTCGTGGTTCCACCCGTACTCGTTCGTCGACCTGTCGGTGGTGAGGGAGCCGCAGGGCGAGGAGGACGACGCCTTCGTCGTCGACGTCTCCTTCCGGGTGGCCGGACGCCTGGTGGTCCCGGTGCGGGCCCAGTTCACCGCGCCGGATCCGCGCACGGTCGTCATGCGCATCACCGACGGTGAGGGCGTCACGTCCGTGGTGGAGACCCACGCGACGCCGCTGACCGGGCTGAACCACGAACGTCCACGCACCGCCGTGGTCGAGGCGACGGTCGCCGCATCGGACCGGCCCGGCTTCGTCCTCGCCCGGGCCGCCGCCCCCGTACTGCGCCCGTTGATGCGCCGTACGGCCGGGCGCCTGTGGCGCGACGATCTGGCCTACGCCGAACGGCGCTGGTCGCTGCGCAGCACCGGACGGTTCCCCGGGTGAGCAAGCACCGGTGGTCTCTCGCGCGCGTGTGTGCGCGAGGGAGGGCACCGGTCAGGAGGACGGGCGACCTCCCGCGACTGCTCCGAGCGCCCGAAGCAAGGGAGAACGCCCCGATCGCGGGACCGTCCACAGCACTTGTCCCCGCACACCCCGATCGGCAAGCAGGGCGTTCGCCGCCAGGAAGCCGGTGGTGGCGGCTCGTTCCATGAGAGCGACGGGCAGGTCGCAGCGGATCGCGTCACCGGCCAGGGTCAGCCATGGGTGGGGGGTGCGCACGGTGGGGCGCCGGTGGTGGGATCCGACGTCGAAGAGCGGGCAGTCGGCACGCCACTCGTGCCGGGCGTCGACGACGCGCGCCTCGCGGGTCTCCGGGTACACCTGGTGGAGCCGGTCGACGAGCATGTCCTGCACGTCTTTCCGTTCGGCCGCGGGATCGACGGCGTAGGCGTGCAGTTCCACGACCGAGCCCCCGGTCCGCGCGGCCCAGCGGGCGGCCTCGCCCTCGTACCGCTCCAGGGTGCTGATGTTGTCCAGCCCGCCATAGCCGCTGGTGCCGAGGAATCCGGGCCGGTCGGCGCGGACCGGCCGGTCGAGCCAGAGCCGGGAGACGAGGAAGGGCGGTGCGGTGCGCAGAGCGGCGATGCCGTCACGCCAGCGGGCGGTGCCCAGGCCGGGTGACGCGGCGACGGTCTGTCGCAGTCCCCCGGTGTCGAGGGCGAGCACCACGGCTTGGTGGCGGTCGGTACCGGGATGGGTGTGCACGTCCGCTCCTCCGCCGTCGCACGGAAGGACGGCCTGGACCGGGGTGCTGGTGCGCACGTTCACGCCGAGGCGCTGGAGGTAGGCGCCGAGCGGATCCCAGAGCGCCTGGGGGAAGGGCTCGCTCGGTACGTCGAAGAGCAGGCCCTCGGCCGATCCGAGGAAGTAGATGTGGAACATCAGCAGCAGTTCGGCGGCGGACAGTTCGCGCGGGTCGGCGAAGAAGCTGCGCGAGAACACCTCGAAGGCCAGGTGGTGCGCGGCTTCCGGGAAGCGAACGCCTTCCAGGAATCCCGTGGCGGTGACGCCGTCAAAGCGTTCGTAGACCTCGGGCACGCGGACGTCGAGGAGCGGGAGCGCGGCCCGGGCGTCCATGGCGGTCAGGTCCCGCCAGCCGAACGTGGGACTGAGGGCGACGAATCCGAGCGCGCTGAAGGGCGGGGTCCTCGGGACGCGGGCGAAACTGTCGGTCAGACCGCCGCTGTGCCGCAGGGGGTAGTCGGGCAGCGGGGTGAGTCGCGACAGGGCGGGGTCCGTGCGGCGGAGCAGACCGCGAAGGTTGTAGTACTGGCGGAAGAAGGCGTGGAAGCCGCGGCTCATGGTCACCGCAGAGCCGTCCGCCAGCGTGGTGCGCCGACCGGAGAGCCGGCCGCCGAGCGAGCCCTCCTTCTCGTACAGGGTCACGCGGGCGCCGCGTTCGGCCAGCAGGGTGGCCGCGGCCAGACCGGCGATTCCACCACCGATCACCGCGACGGACGGCTCGTCCCCGCGCCGGAAACGCTCCGCGCCGGGGGCGGGGAACAGGATCTCGGCCTTGCGGTCTCGGCCCCGTCGGGCTGAGGGAGTGCGGCGGGCCGTCACTGTGCGTTCTCCCCCGGTGTGGTCTTCCCTGTCGTGGTCGAGCCGCCGTTGCGGGCGAGGAAGGTGTGCACGATGCCCGTCTGCCATCCGGCGACGGGGGCGACGCGCACCGAGGTCAGGCCGGCTCGTGTCAGCCGGGCGGCGAAGGCGGGGGCGGTGTCGAAGGCGAGGACGCTGTGCCAGAGATGGCGGTACAGGGCACGGTCGCCGGTGACCGTGCCCGCGGGGACGACGAGCCCGCGGCACACCGCCGACCACAGCGCCCGGTGCACCCGGGAGCCGCTGAGGCTGTACTCGTGAGCGGCGAAACGCCCGCCCGGCCGCAGCACAGTCCGAACGGTCTTCAGGACCGCGTCCGGGTCGGTGACGTTCCGGAACAAGTAGGCGGCGAACACTGCGTCGAAGGGGCCTTCGACGGCAGTCGCGAGTTCCTCGGCGGTCAGATGGAGAAAGCGCACACGTGCGGGCCACGGCTTGGCCAGTGCGCGGCGCAGCATGCCCGCGGAGGCGTCCACTGCCGTGATCCGGGCCCGGGGCGCGGCCCTGAGCAGGGCCCGGGTGGAGGCGCCGGTGCCGCAGCCGAGGTCCAGCAGATGCAGTCCGGCTCCGTCGTCGGGGAGTCCGAGACGGCGGGCCGAGCGCAGCAGGTCGGTGCGGTAGCCGGGGTTGAGGGAGGTCAGGTAGTCGTAGGTGTGGCAGGCGTGGTCGAAAGCGCGGGCCAGGTCGTGGTCGCGCAGAAGGCTCATCGGTGGTCAACTCCTCTTCTTCGGGGCGGGCCGAGAGCGGCGGGGCAGGAAAGGCAGTTCGGCGGCTGTGGAAAGCATCGGCCGGACAGGGGCGCACAGTCCGATGCCCCACTCCTCCCGGAGCGAGGTGGCGCCGTCGAGGAACCGCAGCAGGCGCTCGGCGGGGACCCGGCGGAACAGGTCGGTGAAGAAGTCCGGGCCGTTGATCCGCCCGGTGTCCAGGGCACGCAGGAGTACCGCGTCCATGGCCAGCGCCCGCCGTCCGTGAGGGGCGGGGACGGTCCCGTGTCCGTCGCGCAGGGCGGCGGCGATGGCTCGGCTCTGTCGTTGTACCGCGGCGAAGGTGTAGCCGGTGGCCGGACGAGTGGCGCCGCCTGCGGTGCCGATACGGAACACGGCAGCCCCGGCCCGTCGCGAGAATCGGGCGTCGGTCATGGGAATGGCCCCCTGCTCCGTCCGCTCCACCGTGAGCGCACCGAGCCCCAGGATGTCGCGGCAGTAGGTACCGAGTGCCGACTCGTACGCCTCGGTGGTCAGCGCGCTGCCGGAGAACTCGGTGTACTCCACGAGCGCCCGGTCCGGCGCAAGCGGCAGGACATAGCCGAAGGCGAGCCCGTGGGCCGGCTGGGGTACCCGGAAGTCCATCAGCTCCGCGACCGCGGGATCGAACCGGTCGGTGTCGGTGCGCACGAACCAGCCTCGGAAGTGCTGCAGCAACCGCGTGCGCGCCGGTGGCAGGGCAGGCAGCGGCCGCGAGTCGAACACACGCCGGGCGTGCAGCGTCAGGCGCCGGCCTCCCGGCAGGGTGCACCGGACCTCCGCCCCTCCGGGCACGGCGCGCACCGTTTCCGCCGTCGCGCGCAGGACACGCCCGCCGTCCGCGCTTGCCAGACGGCCGTGGACCATGCGTTCCAGGTCGGCGGAGCGCACCATGCGGTAGGTGTACGGGGCCGGATCGACGGTGACCGGGCGGCCGTCGGCGCCGTGCAGGCGAAGCACGGACCAGGAGGCGCTGACGACCTCTTCGAGACCGTCGACGCCCGCGTCCCAGTAGCACCAGGTCCGCTCGTCCGGGCGCAGCGGGCCGTCCGGCGGCTCGATCACGGTCACGGTGGCGGCGCCGGTCTCCGTCAGCCGGTGCGCGAGGCTGAGGCCGGCCGCACCACCCCCGACGACGACCACATCGGACGCTTCGGCGTCGCGAGGCGTCACCGTGCTCGCCGTTCGACGACGGGCATTCCGTCCGGGCGCGTGGGCAGCAGTTCGGCGTCCGCCGCCGGCTTGTCCGCGGCGGCACCGGCCGGCCGGCGCGGGTCGCCGCCCCCGGGCGGCGGCGGGGCCGTACCCGCTACCGGACGGTGGGCGAAGCCCGTGTCGAGAGGCCCCGGCCGGGCCTCCAGCACTCCGACGACCAGGACACGGGCACCGCTGAGCTCCACACTGCACTCCTGGGAACAGAACCGACGAGGTCATTCGATCGGTGAGTACTTCGGTCCTGGGCCCGTCCATGGATGCGGCCGATCACGGCTGGCTCCCCGCCGTCATCTCTGCCGCTCCAGGCCGGCGGACACCTCCCGCGCGGCGCGCGCACCCGACGCCAGGGCGCCCTGCACGGAGCCGGTCGCCCGGTGATCGCCGCACACGTACCTGCCCGGGCCGAGGCGGGTGGTGCGGCTCAGCGGCCAGGGGGGCAGCATCGCCGGTAGCGCACCCTCGACGGTGCAGGTGGCGACCTGCTGCCAGCCGCTCGTGTCGGTGCCGTAGAGCTCGGCCAGACGCCGGAGCACCGCCTGCGCCCTGCCCGGAAGGTCCGTTCCCAGTACGGAGGTGGAGACCAGCCCAGTGCGGGGAGGCGCGTAGGTAGGAGCCACCTCGCTGAGTACGCAGGTGTTCAGGAGCGCTCCGGTGCTGTCCACAATCAGGGTCGGTTCGGCCATCGGTGTGCCGTCGGTGGCGTGGTAGTAGGTGGTGACGGTGCGTGTGTCCGGGACGGTCAGCTCCGGCAGCAGGCGCGCGGCGGTCGCCGGGTCCGTCGCCACCACGACGGTCCTGGCCGGCACCTCGCTGCCGTCCCTCAGCAGCACCCCGGCGTCGGTGACCTCCACGACGGGTGCACCGAGTCGCAGGACGCCGTCGGGCAGGTCGGCGGCGAGCCGGCCCGGTACGGCTCCGATGCCCTCCGCCGGCAGGCACAGGGACCCTCGCACCATGCTTCGCCAGACCAGGTGGAAGAAGCGCGCGGAGGTCTCCAGCCGGTCCTCCAGGAACACGCCGGACAGAAACGGTCGCAGGATGTCGGCGATCACCGCGTCCGACACTCCGGCCCGGGTCAGGGCCTCCGAGGTGGAGCCGTCCTGGCGCCGCCTGGCGGCGGAAGCGGGCAGAACGGCGTCCCGCGCGGTGAGCGCCGCAAGGGCGGCCAGATCGCGGGCGGAGAGGACCCGCCCGGGCAGCAGAGCCCCTGCCGCACCGGGCTCCCTCGTGGGGTCGGCGAGACGAACCGGCCCATTCGGTGTGTGGGCGATGACGCCCGCTGTGAACGGTCGCAGTCGCAGGCTTCTCAGATCCAGGCGTCGCTTCACCTGCGGATAGGAGGTGTTGAACACCTGGAATCCACGGTCCAGCAGGAATCCGTCTCGTCGGTCCGTGCGCATCCGGCCGCCCACGCCGTCGGACGCCTCCAGCAGGATGACCCGCCGGCCGGTACGGCACAGGTCCAACGCGCACGCGAGGCCGGCGAGACCCGCACCGACGACGACGGCGTCCGGTGCCCGGCGGTGTGCGTCGGTCATGCTGCTCCTCGCTCGGCGCGGTGCCTTTAGCCGATCGACGACGAGTGACGCAGCCGCGACCGCCGGTCCAGCGGACCACGTTCCGTCGGCCGATGCCAGGCGCCACGGCCAAGTGCGCCGAAACGACGCGACGTCACTGAGCGACCACCGACTCCACAGTGGTGACGGCCTCGGCCAGTCCCGCCGGACGTGCCAGGCCGGCCACCGCCTGACCTGCCCAACCGGGTCCGAGCGTCAGGACGACCGGCCCGCGACGAGCCCCTCGCACGCCCCACTCCATGCCGGCCACGTGCTGGGCCAGCGGCCTGCTGGCGGTGGTACGGGACTGCGCCCACAGCCCCACTGCGGCCGGACCGGTCCTGCGGACCGCGGCGACGAGCGACTCGACGGGCAGGGCACCGCCGAACATCCGCACCGGAAGGCCCCTCTCCGTCAGCGCGGCGGACAGCACTTCCAGCGGCAGTGTGTGGTTCTCCCCCGGCACGCAAGCGAGCACCGTAGTGGCGCCCGGACGATCGGCGACCGTGTCGGGCGCGGTGCGCCGCAGCGCACCCGACACGTGCCAGGAAAGGAAGTGCTCGACCTCGACGTACTTCTCCCCCGATGTCTCCCACTTGCGGCCGACGGCCTGCAACGTCGGCACGATCACCTCGGTCCAGGCCGCGACCAGTCCGTGCTCGGCGATCGCGGTGCGCAGCAGGTCGTCCAGCGCGGCGGCGTCAAGGCGCAGGGCGGCCCGGGCGATCCCCTTGCACTCCTGACGTACGTCGCCGAGCCTCAGCCCGCTCCCCGCCCGGCTGCGACCGCGGGCCTGCGACCGCGGTGCGCCGTCGGCCGTCCGTCCGGCCGATGCCGCCGTCGGCGGCTCCCCGCTGCGCGCCAGGCGTGCGGCCTCGGCCGGCGGCAGTCCGGTCGCCGTCCAGGCGCACATCCGCTCCAGCCGCGCCAGGTCGCCCGCGGTCCAGCGCCGGTGCCGGCCGGCTGAGTGCGCCTCGGGGCCGAGCCCGTACCGGCGGTCCCACGTACGGACCGTGGTGGGGGCCACTCCCAGACGCCGGGCCACCTCGCCGGTGGTCAGCCCGCCCGTCTGCGGACCGTCCTCGCCGTCCCGGGCCTCGCGGTTTCCCGTCTGCGCGCTCATGCCCTCAGTTTACGACGCACAAACGACGCATGTTGATCGCGTCGTTTGTGCGTCCAAGACTGGAAGCACGCGCCCGGCAGCCGCTCATGGCAGACCGGCGAACTTGCCGTCCGGCGGACGACCTTTCGCCCCGCACCACACACGGCAGGAGGAAGCAGGCCATGAACACGTACACGCGACCGATCACCGCCGTCGTACCTCCCATGGAGGAAACCCGGTACGAGGAGGAGCTGGCTCGTGGTCTCGTCGCCGCCGACGAGGAGGCGTTCGCGGCCATCTACCGGCGCTGGGGCTCACTCGTCCACACCATGGCCACCCAGTCCCTCGGCGACGCCCACGAGGCCGAGGACGTGACCCAGCAGGTCTTCGTCGGTGCCTGGCGCGGGCGGCACGGCTTCCGGCCGGAGCGGGGCGCACTCGGCGCCTGGCTGGTCGGCATCACCCGCCGCAAGATCGTTGACGCTCTGGCGGCCAGGACGAGGCGGCTGGCTCTTGTCGACTCGGCCGCGCACGACGCCACGCCCACCAGGCTCACCCTGGCCGCACCCGACGACGTACTGGACCGCGTGCTGCTCGTCCAGGCCCTGTCCCGGCTGCCTCACGCCCAGCGAGAGGTGCTGTGCATGGCCTTCTACGAGGACCTGACCCAGGTGCAGATCGCGGAACGCACCGGTGTGCCCCTGGGGACCGTCAAAAGCCACGCCCGCCGGGGTCTGCACCGGCTGCGCATGGCGATCGACCAGGACGGCGTGCGCGGCACGGACACCTGATCGCACCGGCGGAACGAACCGACGAGCGCGCATCCGTGGCACCCCGCACCCAAGAAACACCACTGAGGCTCCGCAGCGGGTGGAGACTCCAGCCGAAGGGATGATCCCCATGACCTCCCGCACCCCCATCGCCCTCGCCGCCTCGGCCTGCGCCTGCGCTCTGGCCCTCGGCCTGACCGCACCCGCCTTGGCGGCTCCCGCCCGGGCCCAGGACAAAGCCATGGTGTCCGTCTTCCACGGCATCCCCGGAATGACGGTCGACGTGTACGCCAACGGGGACGAGCTGCTCAGTGACTTCAAGCCCGGCACGGTGACCGACCCGCAGTCCCTCGACGCGGGGACCTACGACATCCAGATCTTCGAATCGGGCCAGGGCCCCGACGGCACACCGGCCCTGGAGAAGGAGGTGAAGGTGGCCGAAGGCGGCAGTGCCACGGTCGCCGCCCATCTCTCCGCCGACGGCAAACCCCGGTTGACGGCATTCACCGACGACGTCTCGAAAGTCGACAGCGGCAAGGCCCGTCTGACGGTCCGCCATGTCGCAGCCGCTCCCGCCGTGGACGTACGGGCCGGCGGACAGCCCGTCTTCACCGACCTGACGAACCCCAACGAGGACACCACCTCGGTCGATGCGGGCACCGTGAAGGCCGATGTCGTCCTCGCCGGCACGGACACCGTGGCCATCGGACCGGCCGATCTCGACCTCGAGGAAGGGAGGAACAACGTCGTCTACGCCTGGGGCAGCGCCGAGGACAAGAACCTGGCCCTGGCCACCCAGACGCTCAGCGGTACGGAATCGATGCCCGACGCCCTCCACACGGGCGGCGCCGCCGTCACCCCGAACTCCGCCTACCAGTGGCTGGCTTGGGCCGCCACGGCCGGAGCCGTCACAGTGACCGGCGTCCTGGTGGCCCGCCGAGTCGCCGGCCCACGTGGCTGACGCTGCGCGACGGCCGACCGGACTGACGATGACGGCTGCCGCGCTGGCAGCCGTCATCGGCGTTGCGGCGCAGCCGTCCGAGCCCGCCTCGGGCACCTCGTAGCCGCGCACGGTGGCGCGGGCGACGATGCGGCAGTGGTCACCCTCTGTGTTCCGCCGTACGGGCGAACCGGTTCTTACGCTGATCACCTCTGAGCCCCTGTGCGAAGGCGCGCGGGGAGGCTGCCTCGCGAACCTGGTCGTCACGGCCGAGCCGGTGCGGGAGTGACAACAACGAAAGCCGAGACACAGGAGGGCGCAGTGGGCCATGTGGACCCGTCGCACCTGGCGGAGCTGGCACTCGGCCACACAAACAGCGACGAGGACGTCAGCGCCCTGAGGCACGTGGCGTCGTGCCCGCGCTGCCGTGAGGAACTGAAGCGGATGACCCGCGTGGTGACCGCCGCGCGCGGTGCGCAGGCGTCGGATCTGTCGGCAGCTCCGCCCGAGCGCGTGTGGCAGAGCATCGCCCATGAGTTGTCCCGCGAAGCGGGCAGGGTGCCGCATTCCGCGGGGCACTCTGCCTGCCGCTCGGTCCCCGAGCGGACTCGCGGCGTTGGGCGCGAGCGGGCAGCCGGCGCCCGAACGAACGAGGGCCTGCTCGTGCTCGCTCTGGTCGCCGGCGTCCTTCTCGTTCGGTGGTTGCGGGTCAGGGCTCGTCGCGGGCCTGATCCTTCGGCGGCGGAGGTCGGACGTGGCGGTGGGTGATCAGGCAGACGGCGAGGCCGAGGAATGCTTCGTGGATGTCGTCGCGTCTATCCCGGCGGATGCGTAGGCGGCGGAAGCCGTGGAGCCAGGCGATCGTTCGCTCGACGACGTAGCGGAAGATGCCCAGGCCAGTGCCGTGTGGCTCGCCCCGTTTCGCGATCACGGGGCGGATGCTTCGTTGCCAGAGCAGGCGGCGCTACTTGTCGTGGTCGTAGCCGCGGTCGAGCGGCGGCTCGAGTTGGGTGACGTCGCCCACGGTTTCCGCCGGTCAGCGACACGGCGAGCGGGATGCCCCGGCCGTCGACGATGAGGTGGTGCTTGCTGCCCGGCCGTGCCCGGTCGACCGGGCCGGGACCGCTTTGGGTCCCGTCGGGCGGCCCGTACGTGCGAAGAGTCGATCACCGCCCGTTCCCAGTCCAGCTGGTTCTTCGACCGCAGCTCGTACAGCAGCAGCTGGTCCCAGACGCCGGCCTCGTTCCAGACCGCAAGGCGCCGCCAGCAGGTCATGCCCGAGCCGAAACCGAGTTCCTGCGGCAGGTACTCCCACTGGATGCCAGTGTGCAAGACGAAATGGATGCCGCACAGGGCCTGCCGGTCCGGCACCCGCCGTCTGCCCTCAGCCTTCTTCGGACCCGGCTTCGGCAACAACGGATCGATCAGCGGTGAGGGCGCCGAGTTCGACGAGGCGTGCGAGGTTGGCCTGGTTGCCCTTGACGTTCTTCGGCACTCGGCCTGCCGCAGCCGTTCCTGCAGGCCGTTGCTCCACTGCCACGAGCAACGGCTGGATCAGCGACCACCGCCCATTCGACAAGTCCCGACACCGGCAAGATCGTCAGAGAACAGCAGCCGAAGCCGCGACCTGCAGCCCTGCCACAAGCACCAGCCAGAATCGGACATCAACTCACGGGCCTTCGAAGCACCCCAGGACGGTCACCTGGTCGAAGCGCCGCGCCTTCACGTCCTTCCTCGCGCTCGTCCAGAAGACGTCACCGCCGATGCGGTAGTTACCGAAGACCAGGACGCCGCCATACCATTGAGCGAGAAGCGCCCAGTCGTCGGGACGAGGCCGTGCCCATGGGCTGGCCCGCCTGCCCTCCGGCTTTCCTGCCCTCAGTGCCGCCATGGCGGCGGACGCGGTGATGGGGTCGTCCTCGCCGTAGGAGTCCCTGGAGTATCCGTCGATCTGCAGGTGAGTCTCGTCGCGATGGGGCCAGTCCTCGTACAGCACGTCTGACCAGGCCTGGCGCAGTTCCTTGGCGTGCGGGTGCTCGACGGGGTCGATGAGCACCTCGTTGTCCGGCAGGGAGAGGTCGTACTTCAGCCGTAGCTCTGCGCGGTCATAGCCGTCGCCCCCAGGGCGTTCAACGAGGGGCGTGCCGGCGGGGACGTACATCACTCGGCCGGAAGCATCAAGGTCGTCGGGATGGAGTTGGGCGAAGAAGAGGAGCCGGCCGTCGGGGGGCAGTACCAGAGTCGTTGCGTCGTCGGGCAGCGCGGCGAGGTCCAGCATCGCGATCAGGTGCAGCCCTGCCGGGAGTTGGGGAGCGTCGGCGGGGAGCAGGTTGGCCCGCCGAAGTGGCCCACGACCGGCCCGTCCACGCTGGACGCCAGGGTGGCGCAGGGGCGGGCGGCCTCGAGCCACCTCTTCACCTCGGCGGACGGGACGCCGCCCGCGAGCGCCTTCTCACGGAACCGGTTCATCTTGTCGAGCATCTCGGGTTTCATGCGGTGAACATAGTGGCGGGTACTGACACATGGGCCGGACCATTGACGTACACCGGGCAACTGCCGGTACCCGCGGGGCGGCCGCCGACGCAGATCCCGGCCGGTCGGCCATCCGACCCCAGGTGTCGTCCTGGCCTTCGCGTTGGTCGTGGCGCTGGGTGCAGCGGCACGGGAGCGGTCGGCGGCGGGCTGTCCAGCGCTGGCGCGCTTTCCTCGGCCGGCTCCGACGGAGCGCATGACCGGAGGCCGCGCACCGGCCACCGGTCACAGCGCCGAGGGCGGGCCCCGGACCCCACAGCCTGACATCACTCGCGGTTGCTTCGCCGCTGGGGTCGGAGCTGGAAGTCCGGGACCCGTCGGCGTCGTTCGTACTCGCCCCCGGCCCCTACCGTTGCGGCACCGGGAACGCCACGGGACTCTTCGCGCCGTTCCGGCTCACCGCGCGCACGCCGAAGAACACGTTGTCCTTCGACAGGTCCACCTCGTGACGCGTCACGTCGCCGACCTCGATGGCACGCGTCCACTCGGGCGCGGTCGTCTCGCGCCACACCACCTCGTACCCCGCGAGATACGGCTCCGTGCCGCGGTCCCACACCAGCTCCGTGGAGTTGGTGAGGTTGCTGGTGACGATCCTGGCGTTCTTCGGCGTGCCCGGGGCCTGGGCGAGGGTCCACAGGGCCGCGCCGTTCACCCGGGTCACCCGCGCGATGTAGTCGAAGTCGCAGAACTCCGGCAGGTCGCCGAACTGTTTGCCGTCCTCGACGCGCACGTCCTGGTGCTGGTGGGCGAAGTCCTCGGCGGGTTCGGTGAACCGGGCTGCGGGATAGCCGCGTTCGAGGAACGGGATGTGATCGCCGCCGCGGAGATAGCGGTCGCGGCGGTAGATCACGCGGACGTTCATGCCGGTGGCATCGTTGTCGGCGGTGTCGCGGACGAAGCGGGCGAGCTGGCGCGACGGCGAGTCGTTCTCGCCGCCCACCGAACGCCGCGTGGCCGCCTGTTCGGGCGTCTCCGAGCTGGGCACGCCCTCGGCGAAGAGCCGGATGGTGTACGGATCGAGGGCGCCGTCGTCCGCCTTGGGGCTGCCGACGATGTCATCGGTGAACATGCCCTGGACGTCCGTGCCCGCGGCCTTGTACTGCGCGGCCATGTGCGTCGCCCCGTACAGGCCCTGTTCCTCGCCCGCAACGGCCGCGAAGACGATCGTGGCGGCGGGGCGGCGCGTGGCCATGACGCGCGCCAGTTCCATCGACACCGCGACGCCGGAGGCGTCGTCGTCCGCTCCCGGGGAGTCGCTGGTCGCGTCCATGACGTCGGTGACGCGGGAGTCGTAGTGCCCGGAGACGACGTAGACCCGCTCGGGGCTGACCGAGCCGCGCAGGGTGGCGACGACGTTGGTGATCCGGGTCGCGACCGGGATACGGGACGCCGGTTCCTGGATGTACGACTGGAGTTCGACGGTCATCCGGCCGCCCGAGGCTTCCGCGTACTTCTGCATCTCCGCGAAGATCCAGTCCCGGGCGGCACCGATGCCGCGCACGGGGTCGTCCTGGACGGACAGGGTGTGCCGGGTGCCGAAGGAGGCGAGCTTGCGCACGGTCGCCTCGATACGGCCGGGGTCGATCTCCTTGAGGAGCGCGCGCAGTTCGCGGGAGGGAGACTGCGCGGTGGCGGGGCGGCTTCCGTGCCCCCGGCCCGGCCCCTGGCCGGGGACGGCCGCGGTCGCCTGACCGGTGGCTGCCGCGCCGGCCGTGACCGCTCCGGCTGCGGCGGTGAGTACCGCTCTTCGGGTGGTGCCGCTGGTGGCGTGTGACCTCTGATGCGACATGGCTGAATCATCATGGACTCGTCAAACTTGTGACAAGTGGTCGGAAGCGGTCCCAGGACCGCACCTCCGACTGTCGTCACGTGCCTCGGCATGAGCTGCACGGGCGTGGGAAGAGGGGCGTGGCAGGTCGGGGCTGCACGGACAGGCACGGAGCCGGGCGGTTTCCGGACGTGTCCTGGGTACGCCCGGCCGAGGTGGCGGAGGGCGGTCTGTTCGGTGTGCGGTACGAGCGGGCCCTGGGCTCGGTGCCGTCCGCGTGGAGACGGCATTGCGGGAGTCGGCAGGCCGCTTGGTGCGCGGCCGCTTGCCCCTCCCGGGCATGCGGCGGCTGAGCACGCCAGGGCGGGTGCGGCGCGGGTCACTGCCGAGGGGCGGTGGGCAACGGCCGAAACCGGCCGGTCCGTAACCTTCCTGCCGGAAACCGGGTTTGCCCGGGGACAGCAAGTACTACAGTCGGCGGGCAGTCGCCGCCGCCGGCAGGCGGGGCCCCTTCCGGGGGAGCCGTGATCCCCCACCCGGCGGTCACCGTGGTGAGCCGTCAGTGAGGTGGTAGCCCATGAGCATCTTGGACCTTGCCGCGCTCGGTGAGTCCTTCACGCGCGACCCGTACCCCGTGTACGCCCGGCTACGGGTCCAGGGCCCCGTGCACCGCATCCGGATGCCGGAGGGGAACACGGAGGCCTGGCTCGTCGTCGGCTACGAGGCCGGGCGCGCCGTGCTCACGAACCCGACGCTCTCGAAGGACTGGGGCAAGGCGTCCCCCTCACTTCCGCTGGGTGCCATCTCCTCCGGTCCTCATATGCTCAGGGCCGACCCGCCGGATCACACGCGGCTGCGCAAGCTGGTCGCCCGGGAGTTCACCGCCCGCCGGGTGGAGGAACTCGCCCCGAGCATCCAGAAGACCACCGACACGCTCCTGGACCGGATGCTCAGCGCGCCCGACGGGCGTGCCGACCTCGTCGAAGCCCTGTCCTTCCCGCTGCCCATCTCCGTCATCTGCGAACTCCTCGGCGTTCCGGACCTCGACCGCGCTTCCTTCCGGACGTGGTCGAACGACGCCCTCGGCGCCACCGACCCCGAAGCCCGCATGGCCGCCGCGGCGTCCATGGCGCGGTACCTGGAGGAGCTGCTGGCGAGCAAGCGGCGGCAGCCCGGCGACGACCTCATGAGCGCGCTGATCCACGGTTCGGACGGCGGCGGCGACCGGCTGTCCGCCGACGAACTCCGCGGTATGGCCTGGCTGCTGCTGGTGGCCGGCCACGAGACCACCGTGAATCTCATCTCCAACGGCGTCCTCGCCCTGCTCACCCATCCCGAGCAACTGGCCGCCCTGCGCGCCGACCTCACCCTCATCGACTCCGCCGTCGAGGAGATGCTCCGCTACGACGGTCCCGTGGAGACCCCCACGTACCGGTTCACCACCGAGCCGCTGACCATCGGCGACACGGTCGTCCCCGGGGGCGGCGAGCTCGTGCTCGTGGCCCTCGCCGACGCCGACCGCGACCCGGCCCGCTTCCCCAGCCCCGACCGCTTCGACATCACCCGCGACAGCCGCGGCCACGTGGCGTTCGGCCACGGGATCCACCACTGCCTGGGGGCTCCGCTGGCCCGCCTGGAGGCACGCATCGCCATCAGAACGCTTCTGGAACGCTGCGAGAGCCTGGCCCTGGACATCCACCCGGCGGCGATCACCTGGCGTCCGGGGCTGATGATGCGCGGCCCGCAGAGCCTGCCCGTGCGGTTCGCCCCGTAGCCGGCGGGCGGTTGCCGGTGCTGCGTCCGGCCCTGATGCCCCCCGGTCGGAGCACCGGCGGAGTCGGTGACCGTGTGGACCGGCACCTTGGTCAGGGTGGCAGACGGACACATATGGTGACATGAAAAGCTCGCGACGCGGCCGGTCACGGAGCCGCGGCGGCGGAACCGGCCACGATCGAACCCGCCGTAAGCCGGTGGCAGTGCGACCGGCGGCGCGCCGCGGGAAGAGGAAGCAGCATGCACATCGGGAACGGTCTGCTCGACTCGGCGAGCCGGGGAACGCGGGTCCCGGTCGTCTCCCCGATCGGCGAGGTCGGCCATCCCTCGTACGACTCGCTGACCACGCCGGCCGCCGTCGCCCGCGCCACCTCGCGTATCGGCCTGGTGACACGGGCGACCACGTCGACACGATCGCGTGAGTCCGGCTGGTGCTGCGTGGCCCGTGCGGGCAGGTGGGTGGACCGGTGCCGGCCGCGTCCGGGAGTGCGCCCGGAGCCCGGCCGGCACCGGCCCTCGGGGGTCAGATGTGGGAGCCCGGGGTCACCGTGAACGTCGCGGGGCCGGCCGGCAGGTTCACCGTGTACTGGCGCAGATAGGTGTCCAGGAACGGCGAACGGGCACCGGCGGTGGGGACGTCGTCGGCCGGGTCGTCCAGGGCCAGCCTGAGCTGCGCGCCCTTGACCTTGATCGTCTCGCCGGACGGCGTGTCGCGCCACGAGCCGGTCTGGATGGAGCCGATCTCCACGGCCAGGACGTGCCCGGCCGCCAGGGTCCAGTCGGTCGACTTGAGGTCGACGGTCAGCCGGCCCGAGTCCACCAGGGAGACCTGCTCGTCGAACATGACGGCGGTGCCGTCCGGGGCGACGTCGTACAGCTTGAGCATCACATTTCCCTCGCCCCGAGCGGTCAAGGACACCTGCGGAGTCCCGGTGATGCGCACGGCACGCTCGACCGGCTGCGACCAGCGGAAGAAGCTCGACGTGACCTCACCGGAAGCCTGCTGCTTCGCGATGCCCTTGGCCAGGCCCTTCGGGGCGGGCTGCTCGGTCGCGGGCGCGTTCTCCATGTCCCACGCGCCGGACGGCTGCTTGGGAGCCTGCGGGGCCGGTTCGCCGGAGGCGGTCAGGGCTCTGCGGGCGGAGGCGCCTCCGTCGTCCACGTAGCTGCCCCCGCCGAGCGGGAGGGTGACGGAACGCTCCACGACCGGCCAGGTGTCCTGGGCGCGCCAGGCGCCGGTGTTGTCCTCCATGGAGTAGGCCGGGTACTCGACCGCCGGCCGGACGCCCTTGAGGTACTGGTCGAAGAAGGAGAGGGTCTCGTCGTACCAGCCCTCGCGGCCCATGGCCAGGCGCCCGTCGCCGACGCGGTCGCCGCCGCGCACGTGGTCCCACTGGCCGAGCCAGCCGCGCTCGGGGCCGGTGTGGTTGTCGAGGTACTCCTCCATCTCCTCGGGCTTGGTGTTGTTCTCGATGAAGCCCTGGGTGACGAACAGCGGGGTGTCGGATCCCTCGGCCATCTTCGCCAGGTCGCGGGAGGTCCAGTGCTCGTCCCACTGGTCGGATATGCGGTACCCGGCCGAGTTCCCGGTGAGGCACTCCGGGTGGGTGTCCTCGTAGGCGGCGTTGGCCAGGTAGTGCGCGTCGTCGTCCGGCATCTGGTCGAACGTGGCGATGCCGTTGTACGCGTTGGCGGTGCCGGTGACGTTCGGGCGGGGCACGCCATTGGAGTAGATGTACTGGTACATGTCCCAGACGGGCTCCTGGGCGACGACGGCCTTGAGCGCGTCCTGGTCCAGGTTGTTGCCGATGAGCCCCGTGACGGCGTCGTACGACTTGCCGTACATGCCCACCGCGCCGGTCGACCAGGGACGGCTCGCGGCCCAGTCGACCGCGGCCTTGACGTCGGCCTGCTCGCCGGGGCCGGCCCAGTCGAGGCAGCCGGTGGAGCCGCCGAATCCGCGCAGGTCCACCATGACGAAGGCGTAGCCCTGGTCGAACAGGTCGGTGCCCTCGATGAAGTCCTGGAAGCGGGACGAGGGGCCGGTGTGCGTCCAGCCCTCGGGACCGGTCTGCCCGGCGTGCCCGAAGTAGGGGCCGACCGACAGGATGACGGGTACCCGCTCGCCCTCGGCAAGTCCCTCGGGCAGCAGGACGTCGGCGTGGAGTTCGGTGCCGGAGCCGTCCGAGGACGGGAAGTAGTGCTGCGTCCAGACCGATCCCTCCGGGACGCGGTCGTTCTCCTCGTGCGTGACGGGGGCGGTCGCGGTGGCGACCGCCCCCGTCCGGGCCTGCGCCGTGGCGGCGGGTTCGGACCCTGCGTCGGGTGCCGCGGCGGCGGGGCCGGCGAGCGTGCCCGTCAACGCGAGGGTGGTGACGAGGACCGAGGCGGCCCGGGGGACCGAGCGGCGTGCTCTCACATGCTCCTCCGGAGTGATCGGTGCGGGGTGGTGCCGGTGGTGCCGGTCGAGCAGCGGCCGTCCGCCTGCCGTCTTCGGGGGTGCCGACGGGCGGCCGCGCGCGGAGTGCTGGAGCAATGGGGGGCAGCAGCCTGACCGCGGGCACGGGCTGGAGCCGCTGGCGGGCGAGCCTATGACTAATCACCAAAGTGCGTCAACGCTACTGTCTGACAGGCGTGTTACGCACGAGGCGGCTTCCCTTTCGAGGCAGTTGACGCTCGGGGCGGCACTGTTCACAGGTGCTTCTGGGGCGTCTAGGGTGACGCAGGAACTGCACGACACCACCCCCCGGGAAGTTCTGAGCGACACCTGAGGAGTAGTGAATTGTCTGCACGCAGGTGGACCGCCGCGCTGGCGAGTACGGTTCTGGCCGCGGGACTCGGTACCGCGGCCGTCACCGCGACCGCGACCAGCGCGGCCGCGATCCCACCCGTCTCCCACTGTGGCACCGAAGCCTCGGGCTCCGGCAGCAACGGCTTCGTGAACCACGAACAACTGACCTCTGCGCTGCAGCGGTTGGAGACCAGCACCGGCGGCACCATCGACGTGGACGTCGCCGGGTACTCCAACCAAGGCCGCGAGATCCACGTCGCGCGCGTCGGCGAGGGCGACGAGGTCGTGTTCGTGCAGACGCAGATCCACGGCAATGAGATGCACGGCACCGAGGCCGCCCTCGAACTGCTGAAGCAGTGGGGCTCCGACAGCCCGGCCGCGCGGGAGCTGCGCGAGAACGTCACCGTGGTCGTCATCCCCCGCCTGAACGTCGACGGCGGCGAGCTCGACCAGCGGCAGAACGCGATGACGTGGGACGAGGCCGTTGCCGACTTCCCGCAACTCCAGGGCGTGGCCCCGGCGTGGAACTACAACGCGCGCGTCGGCGGCTTCGACGTCAACCGCGACTTCAACCCTGACCTGGACCACGTCCCCGCCCCGGAGGACTTCCCCGGCACCAGCGCGGACACCGGTTGGTACATCACCCCCGAGGCACAGACCTCCCGGAACGTCTACAAGGCGCTCGAGGAGGAGTTCGGCACCGTCGACTACTTCGTGGACCTCCACAACCAGTGGTCCTGCTACGCCACCGACGACCTGGAGAACATGTCTCCCCTGTCGATATCGGCGAAGTTCATCGACAACCCCGGCGAGTTCGGCAACTGGCCGAAATTCGACATGAACGCATCGAAACGGGCCAACGTGGCCGTCTATCAGGCCCTGCAGGGGCGGGGCGAGTCCGGCTTCGGTGACCTGACCCTGTACCCGCAGGACACCAACCTGCCGGGCACCGCGCTGGGTTCCTACCAACTGCGCGGCTCCGCCGTCGTCCTGTTCGAGACCTCCTCCCAGACCCAGTACGACGGCATGAAGCGCAACGGCATGCTCACCCGGCAGATCGAGACCGGCCTCGGCGGCCTCGTGGACGCCGTTGCGGACGGCTCGATCGACGCCCTCGAGGAGAACGTGTACGACACCATCCCGCAGCGGGTCCACCTGCCCGCCGACTGAGCAAGGACCACTTGCCCACGGCATCGGTGCCGTGGGCAACAGCCGTGGGCAACAGGGGCGGCGCGGTACGGAAGGGGAACCACCACCGGCCGACCGCGCCCCCACATCACTGAGGCAGATTGAGAAGACCAGCAAGGGCCGGGTGCAGGTCGACGTCGCAGGGCACACGACCCAGGGCCGCGAACTGTGGGCCGCGCGAGTGGGCACCGGCCCCCGCGTCCTGATGGCGACCAGCGCCATTCACGGCACCGAGCGCAGCACGAAGGCCTACCGGCGCAAGGGCTTGTGGATCTTCGTGTCCGGTCTCGTTGCCGTCGGCGCGGTGGCCAACGCCACCAACGAGGACACCAGCGTCGACAACGAGGCCACGCCACACCCCCCCCCCCCCATTCCGACGGCCCCGCCGCCTAACGGCGCGGCCGTCAGGTATGACTGGCGGCGGCCTCCGTGGCGGTGGTGACCCCAGGACTGGTCGTCGACGAAACGGTCACGAGTTTGCTCAGGGTGGCGGTGCCGGAGCGGCTGTCCCAGACGTAGCGGCGGCGGTTCTGAGGGCCGGGGCAACGGTCCGCTCGGACCAGGTACTGAGGTCGCGACCGGGCCACTGCCCTGATCCGGTCGTGTGGTCATGGCCACGTGTTGCCGACGAGCAACCCGCAGGCGCAGCGGCCCCGGGAAAGGCTGGTGCGGCTGGACAGCGAGCCTTGTGGCCGTCGCCTCTGCCGACGGCATCTTGGCGGAGTTCCTTGGGCGCATGTGCCACAGCAGGCCCTCTTGTTGCGTGCGGAATTAACCGATAGACCTGCGTTTCCGCTCACTTCCGATCAACCGGAGGCACGAAACGTATGGGAATGCCCAGACCCGTTCTGGTCGCCACCGCAACTCTGGCCGGCGCGCTGCTGCTCGCACCACCGCCGGCGACCGCCGCTCCCCGGAAGCCACAGCCTCCCGTACGTGCAGGCGGCGGCCTGGACACGGCCGTTGGCGTAGCGCCGGCCGCCGCGGCCGGTCGCGCGCTCGGCGCGCCGACGCCGGCCCTGCGCCACGACACCGGCTATCCGCGCCGCACGGTACTCGTCCCGCCCCCGGTGAACCCGGCGGACAAGTCGGTCAAGCTGGGCCTGACGCCCTATCACGCCATCGCGCCGAAGCTGAATGAGCTTCAGAAGCTGAGCGACCGGGTCAGCGTCGAGGTGGCGGGGCGTTCGGCGGGAGGGCATGAGCTGTATCTGGTGACGGTCACCGCGCCGGAGACCGCGGCGCAGGCCCGTGACCAGGAGCGGATGCGGGAACGCATCGAGCACTCCCCCGCGGCCGCCGCCAAGGATCAAAAAATCAAGTCGGCCTACAAGGCACCGTTGTTCATCAACAACAACATCCACGGCAACGAGTGGGAGGGCACCGACGCCGCGCTGAAGCTCATCGAGCGGCTGGCCACGGCGAACGACGCCCGTACCACCGAGCTCCTCTCGAAGAGCCGTATCCACCTCAACGTCACGGCCAATCCGGACGGGAGGATCGCCGGCACCCGCGCCAACGCCAACGGTTTCGATCTCAACCGGGACTTCATCACCGCCAGCCAGCCCGAGACCCGCGCCATCCGGCAGATCGCCATCGACAAGCAGCCCGTGATGATGCTGGACCTGCACGGATACGTCAACGGCACCCTGATCGAGCCGACCACTCCGCCGCACGGTGAGAACTACGAGTACGACCTCTTCCTCAAGAATTCCTACGCCAACGCGCTGGGCATGGAGGCCGCCGTCAATGGCCTCGGCTACACCCCGCAGAAGGACGGCGTGCAGCCCGCCGTCATCCCCTTCCGCGACCAGCAGGAGGGCTGGGACGACTGGCCGCCGATCTTCACCCCGCAGTACATGCCCTTCCACGGCACGGTCGTGGCCCACACCGTCGAGTTCCCGATGCGGGTCAACGGGCGGGACTACGACACCCAGCCGGTCGGCGAGCTGCGGCGCAGGTCGACGATCAACACCGCCATCGCGGGCGCCGCGATGCGGGCCACGCTCGACTACGCCCTGGACCACCGCGCCACGGTGATTGCCGACCAGATCGAGATCTTCCGGCGCGGCGCGGCGGGCGAGGCTCAGAGGCCGGTATCGGAGGAGACCGTTCCGGGTGTGCCTGGCATCGGCCCCGAGGACGTCTACACCGCCGAGTTCCCCCGGGCGTATGTGATCCCGGCCGGGAGCGGACAGAGGTCCGCGACGGCCGCGGCCCGGCTGGTGGACGATCTGACCGCCAACGACGTGCGGGTGGTGCGGGCAGACGAACGCTTCCGGCTGAACGGACGGACCTATCCGGCCGGCTCGTACGTCGTCGACATGCACCAGCCCAAGCGCGGACTGGCCAATGCGATCCTGGCCGACGGCCGGGACATCAGCGCGGACGTGTCCGCGATGTACGACATCTCGGGCTGGAGCCTCGGACTGCTCTGGGGCGCGACGGTGAACCGGGTCGAGGACGGCCGACTGCGTGTCGAGGGACGTACGGTCCGTGCGGCGGCGCCCACCGGCCATGTCGCGCCGCACGGGGACCTGGCGCTGCGGCTCGACGACCCGAACGAGCAGACGGCGGTCAACTCCCTGCTGGCGCAGGGCGTCCGGGTGCGCCGTACAGACGACGGGACGGCGATCGTGCCCGGCTCGGCACGCGAGCGGGCACGGGTCCTCGCCGACCGGTACGGCGTCGTCTTCCGGGCGACGGAGCAGCGCGGCACGGCAGATCTGCACCGCACCCGGGTCGCCGCGGCGGTGACACCCGGCGAGCTGTTCTCGCTGCGCGAGATGGGCTTCGACGTGGTGCCGGTCTCGACGGCCATGCTCAACGCCGGCTTCGACTGGTCCGCCGCCGATGTCCTGTACGTGTCCACCGGACTGTCGTACAAGGCTCTCGACCCGGCGGCGCGCGCCGCACTCGACGACTTCCTGAAGGGCGGCGGTGGCGTGGTCGGCCTCGGCTCGACCGGCGCGGCCTTCAACACCGACGCGGGGCTTCTCGCCGCCACGGCGGTGGAGGGCCACGGCGACGCCAACGGCGTGGTGCGGGTGGTGAACGCGAGCGGCCCGGTCACCGGTGGCGCCCCCGGGCACAGTTTCGTCTACTCCCCCCTGTGGTTCACCGCTCTGGGCACGGGCGTACGCGCCGACCAGTCGTACGGAAGCGGCAATCCGCTGGTCTCCGGCCACTGGCGGCCCCTGGACAACGGTTCGGGCGGCCCCCTGGACGCGGCGGACCGCGCCTCGGTCGTCAGCGGTACGTCCGCGCAGGGCTCCCCGGTCGTGCTGTTCGGCACCCAGCCGCTGTTCCGCGCTCACCCGAAGGGGATGTTCACGCAGGTCGGGCGCGCGCTGCTGATCACTGGGGCATGACCGCCGACTGAACCCCTGGGCCGGGGCCCCCGGGTACGGCGGAGGGCCGCCCCTGCCGCCGACTGTCGAGGCCGTGTTCCCCGAATTCCGCGCCATCGTGGCCGTGCTCATATCCCTTCTGTCATCGGCCTGTTGTCACCGGGACAGCGGGAGGGCCGGCGGCTCCCCCCTTCC
The DNA here is from genome assembly GCF_044544295.1 of Streptomyces sp. NPDC053750. Lineage (NCBI taxonomy): Bacteria > Bacillati > Actinomycetota > Actinomycetes > Kitasatosporales > Streptomycetaceae > Streptomyces > Streptomyces sp. NPDC053750. Next base: position 28,650 of record NZ_JBITXB010000021.1, read on the forward strand.
TCGCCGTGGTCGAAACCGATGAGCACCGGGCGTGAAAGCCGTCTCCGGGTACCAGGTGGCCTCATGCCCGGCTGCCGGCCGAGCGTCCCCGGCCCACACCCGTCTCCGCGAAGCAGTCACCGTTCATCCGGGTCAGCGCTCGGTGTCGAGAAGGACGCGGGCGGCGGCCTTCGCCTGGGCGGCCGGTTCGGCGGAGCCGGTGATGCCCGCGACGGCCATGGCGCCGTTGGCGAGCAGGGACAGCTGGTCGGCGAGGACGGGCGGGGCGCCGAGAGCGTCGGTCTGCTCGGCGAAGTACGCCCGCAGGGCCTCCTTGTGGTCGCGAGAGATCGCGGCGACCGCCGGGGAGACCCCTCCGAGCTCCCCGAAGCCGTTGATGAAGGCACAGCCACGGAACTCGGGCTCCGCGAACCAGGCGGCGAGCCAGTCGAAGACCGCGAGGGCCCGCTCGTACGGCCCGTCGGCGGTCCGCGCGCCGTGCGCGGCGAGGGAGCTCCGTACGGCCTCGTCGCGGCGCCGCAGGACTGCCTCGACCAGGAGGTCCTTGGAGGGGAAGAGCTGGTAGAGCCGTTTGAGCGAGACCCCCGAGGCGCTGCGGATGGCGTCCATGCCGACCGCCTGGATCCCGCGTGCGTCGAAGAGCCGCTGTGCGGTGTCGAGCACCTTCAGTTCCGCGGTTTCCGCGTCCAACATCCCTCATCCCTTGCACAGAGAACCATCGTTCTCCTACTCTACAAGGCATGGGGAGAACGATCGTTCTCCCAGACCGGTCACGGAACGGGGAGCACTCATGTCCACCTTCGCCGCGCGCGCCCACACCACCACCGTCGACGGCCTCGACGTCTTCTACCGGGAGGCCGGCGACCCGGCCGACCCCACCCTCGTCCTGCTGCACGGCTTCCCGTCCAGCTCGCACATGTACCGCGGACTGATGGCCGACCTCGCCGACGCGTACCACCTGATCGCACCCGACCACATCGGCTTCGGCTTCTCGGCCGCACCCTCCGTCGAGGGCTTCACCTACAGCTTCGAGAAGCTCACCGAGATCACCCTGGGCCTCATCGACCAGCTGGGCATCGACCGCTTCGCCCTGTACATCCAGGACTACGGCGCCCCCATCGGCCTCCGCATCGCCTCCCGCCGGCCCGAGCGGATCACCGCGATCGTCACCCAGAGCGGCAACGCCTACCTGGAGGGCTTCACCCCGTTCTGGGACGTCCTCTTCGCCCACGCCAAGGACCGGGAGGCCAACGAGGCCGCCGTCCGTGAACTCCTCACCGCCGACGCCACCCGCTGGCAGTACACCCACGGCGTCCCCGCCGACCGGCTCGACCGGATCGGCCCCGAGACCTGGACCCTCGACCAAGCCGGCCTCGACCGGCCCGGCAACAAGGAGATCCAGCTCCAGCTCTTCTGGGACTACCAGTTCAACCTGGACGGCTACCCGGTCTTCCAGGAGTACTTCCGCACCCACCGGCCCCCGCTGCTCGCCGCCTGGGGACGCGGGGACGAGATCTTCGGCCCTGCGGGCGCCGAAGCCTTCTCCCGGGACCTGCCGGACGCCGAGATCCACCTACTGGACGCCGGGCACTTCGCCCTGGAGACGCACGGCCCGGAGATCGCCGCGCTGGTCAGGGACTTCCTCGGCCGCCACGTGAAGTGATGCGGGGCTGACGTGCCCGGAGCCGGTGGCCGCGGTGCGAACCGAGGTTTCTCCCCTGGGAGAGCGATGAACGGGCGCACCAGAGCAGCGCCCGCTGCGCAGCCTCGGAAACGGTCCGCACCTGGGCCGACTCAGCCGTGCGCCGGTCACACACCAAGCAGACGACCACCGCCAGGATCGAAAGGACCGCCGGCCCCACGATCTGCGACAGGTGGTTGGGCGTTGCCAGGCCTCCTTGGAACACGGCGATCACCGCCGCCCTCGCCTTCCTCTTCTCGGACGGCCTGGCCGCTCTACCTGGGTCGTGCCCCCAGATCGTCCGTCACGGGCAGGCACTCGGCGAGCAGGTCGACGACGTCGCGCCACGCGCGCTGCGCGTGCCGTGGGTGGTAGCCGACGCCGGGGACCGTGGGGTGGTCGACCGGCGGGTGGTGGAAGGCGTGCAAGGCGCCGCCATAGACCGCGAGGCGCCAGTCGACGCCCGCGGCCTGCATCTCAGCGGTGAACGCGTTCCGTTGCGCGGGCGGCATGATCGGGTCTTCCGACCCGACCCCGGCCCACACCGGGCAGCGGATGCGCGCCGCCTCGCCCGGTCGGCCCGTGGTCAGTGCGTTGACTGTCCCGATCGCGCGCAGGCTGGCGCCATCACGCCCGAGTTCCAGCCCGATGGCGCCCCCGGTGCCGTAACCGACGGCGGCGATCCGGTCGGGGTCGGTCCGCGGTTCGGTGCGCAACACGTCGAGCGCCGCATGGCCGATGCCCCGCATCCGGTCGGGATCAGCCAGCAGTGGCATGCAACGGGCCAGCATCTCCTCGGGATCACCCAAATAGCGCCCGCCGTGAAGGTCGAAGGCCAGGGCCACATATCCCAGCTCGGCGAGAGCATCGGCCCGGCGGCGCTCGACGTCGCTGAGCCCCATGCCCTCTGGTCCGAGCAGCACCGCGGGCCGGCGGTCGACACCGGCCGGGAGCGCGAGGTGCCCGATCATCGTCAAACCGTCGGCCGGGTACTCGACCGTACGCGTCGTAATCGTCGTCATGAGACTGGACTGTAGTGATCGTCAAGCCCGGTCCGGCCTGCGCTCTGCCGCTGGCAGAACAGCGCGGGTGTCCCTCTGCAATACGGCGAGGGCTCACAAGAACCGACGGGCGCACGGACGTTGGCGTTGCGCCGGCGCAGGTAGGCGTGCAGGCCCGGGGCCTGGACGGTGTGGTGGGGGTGGTGGGAGTTGGCGATGGTGACCTGCCTCAGCGGTCCGACGTGCGCCTGGACGGGGTTCGCCCACGAGGCCCAGGTCGGGATGAAGCACAACTCGACCTTGTTCTTCTTCGCCCAGCTGCGGATGTCGGAGCCTTTGTGGGCGGACAGGTTGTCCAGGATGACGCACCGTCGGGCCGGGCGGTGCGGATCGACTTCAGCGCGGCCAGCGTGTTCGCGGCACCCTTCCTGAGGTGGTTGGCGCCCACAGGCGGTCGTCGCCGACCTCCGCCTGCCTCGGCGGGGACGTTCCTGAGTGGGGTGGGGGCCTCATGGCCCGGCTCTGCCGTGCCATGACGCTTCCGACCTCGATGTACGCGACGACGGCCACGGTGCACAGCGCCGTGACCCAGTACAGGAGGCGTACGCGTCCGACCTCGTCGGTGTACTGGCGCAGCTGGGGCTGGAGGAGTCGCCGGGCAGTACCTCGTCGATGTCGGGGGCGACGGAGACGACGACCAGGGTGCGGTCTCGTTGGCCTGTTGTCACAGGGATAGCGGGAGGGGTCGGCGGCCTCTCCTTCCTCGCCGTGATCGAAACCCCATCGAAGGCGGGAGCCGGGAGCAGCCGCGACGTCCGTGGCCGTGTGTGTCGTGCGCTGTGGGTGCGACAGCGTCGGCGGGGAGTGCCGCCGTGCGCGGGCGGGGCGCTTGGAGCCGGGCGTGCGTGTGCGGCGCGTGCCCGTTGGCGGCGTGCTGGTGAGGTTCTGTTGCGCGCGGACGACCGCCGGTCGCGCTTCATACGGAGGGGGTTGGTCCGCTTAAGACCCGCCCACCCAGCCAATGCTCACCGTGAACACGCCACCGCGTGGAGTGATCACCCCTGGAGCCGACAGGTGCGCGGTTCCTGTGGCGGCACCCGGCTCGGACACCAGAACCACCGTGACGCCACGGCGGGCAGGGCCTTTCCGGGCCTGCACGGCAGCGACCAAGTCCTCCAGGTTCCTTTACGGATGACTCAGCGCGGTGCGCACCGGCAGAACAGCCGAAAGAACCATCATCATCGCGGAATCCTGGGAGGAAATCAGTATGCGCACACTCACCACACGACTGGCCGGCATCTGCGCCGGCGCCGCCGCGCTGGCGGCGCTGGGCGGCGCAACCGTGCTCGCCACCGCTCCCCCGGCGTCGGCAGCCGTCATGGACTGGGACTGCGACGAACAGGTAGGACCCATCGACGGACAGGAACCGGCCCCCGGCCAGCCCGTCACGATCGAAGGAGACCGCTGTACCCCGCAGCCCGGCGACCCGGAAGAGGGCATCCACGTCATCTCCGTCTACTACGGGCAGGACTGGGTATGCCAGCGCGTGGAACAGACCGACGAACCGGGCCACATCATCGGCTACGACTGCGTCGAAGCCGACACCGCCTGACAAGAGCCGAACGCCCTTCGAAGGCCTCTGCCCCCAGGCGCGCCGGGGGGCAGAGGCCCTTCCCCCAGACACCGAACCTGTTGCAACCGCGCCATATGCCACCCCGTGGTCACAGCCCGGGCCCGCGGAACTGGGCCGGAACCGGTCGACGCGCACGACGTGCAGGGCGGGCGCAGCGCGCGGCGCCGCATCTGTCGGCGCTGGCCCGCAGCAACCGCATCCCTCGGCGCCGGGTGGACGAGGTGCTGCGGGAGGTCGGTTTCACCGAGGTCGCCCGGCGCCGCATCGGCGGATTCTCGCTCGGCATGAAACAACGGCTCGGCATCGCGTCCGCCCTGCTCGGCGACCCGCCCGTGCTGCTCTTCGACGAGCCGCTCAACGGCCTGGACCCAGAGGGGGTGAGGTGGGTGCGTGAGTTGTTCAGGCGGCTCGCCGCCGAGGGCCGTACCGTGTTCGTCTCCAGCCATCTGATGTCGGAGACGGAGCACACCGCCGACCAGCTGATCGTGATCGGCCGTGGCGAACTGCTCGCGGCGGAGAGCCTCGCGGAGTTCGCGGCCCGCAGCGACCGGCAGAGCGTCTCCGTGACCACGCCGCCCCCGCCCTGAGGGACCTGCTGACGGCCGCGGGGGCGGCCGTGCATGTGGAGGGCGAGCAGCTCACCGTGACAGGCCTGACCGCGGTGCGCATCAGTGGGATCGCTCGACGGCACGGTCTCCCGCTGCACGAGCTCAGTACCCGCTCCGCCTCGCTGGAAGAGGCCTTCATGGAGCTCACCCGCCGACCGTGTCCAGTTCCCCGGAGGAGATCCCCGATGACCACGACCCATACATGGAACCTTAGGCGCCGTCCCATAGACGATCAACACGCACGACTTGGACCATCGTCGGCGCGGCCCGCCGAGCGAACCCGACATCCCATGGCCACCCCACCTGCGGGTCCGGACCGACTGTCGCCCGTCGACATGCCGGTCCTCGGCACCGGACACACCGACCCCGTGATGAGACGCGCAGCAGCACCCGACCGTCGGCCCAGTGGGCGAGCTGGGCGCGGTAGCTGGCCCACGTCGGCTCCGCCGCCGACCCTCTCCAGGAGCCGAGGGCGCTGTGGGGCCGGCAGGCGCCGCAGGCTTTGGCTCCCTCGGTGAGAGCGCGCCGGGCTTGGTCCAGGCTGATGCCGCGAGTGCGCTTGCCCGCATTCCAGCAGTCGCCGCCGTGGACCTGGACGGGCGGGCTGTCCCGGTGCAGCCCCTGCTCGAGCAGCCGGCCTCCTGGACGCCGGCATCGACGCCTCCATCGGAACGGTCGGCGATGCCCTGGACAACGCGCTCATGGAATCCCAGATCGGCCTTCACAAAACAGAGCTGATCAAGCCCCGCAAGCCCTGGCACGGTCTCGCCGATGTAGAACCTGCCAGGGGCGGTTCACCCGCGCGCCGCAGATGTATGGGGATCGCACGCCGCCTCACTCCGGCACGCCCCCGCGCCTGCTCCAGTCCGTGGCGGTCCTGCGGGCCGATGCCCGGCGCTGCCGTGCGGCTGCGTCAAGCGCTGACGCATGCCGGCGAGGTGGACGCTGTCAGGACCGTCCGGACATCGTCCGGGCCTCCGTCCGGCGTCCTCGCGGTTCTGAGGTGTCGCGGCCGATCCCGTCCCGCCGGCCTCGTGCCACGCGCACCGGCCACCACATTCCCCGGCCCAGCAGTGCCGCGGCCGCCGGGACCAGCAGGAGTGACACCACAAAGGCGGACAGGAGGATGCCCAGGGCCGTGGCGAAGCCCAGCTGACGGGTGCCGGGGTCCGCGTTCACCGCGAGGCTGCCGAAGGAGGCTGCGAGGACCACACCGGCTGTGGCGACGGCCGGCGCCGTGTGCCGTACCGCGCCGGCAACGGCGGCGCGGACGGGGCCCCCGTGGGCCATCTCCTCACGCAGACGGTCGCTGATCAGGATGTTGTAGTCGGTGCCCAACGCCACCACGAACAGGAACAGCACCAGCGGCAGGACGAAGGTCACGCCCGCCTCGCCGCCGATGTGCTGGAAGACCAGCGCGGAGGCGCCGAACGTCGCCGCGAAGCACAGTCCGACCGCGAGCATCAGCACCACAGGCGCGGCCAGGCTGCGCAACAGCACCACCAGGATCAGTGCGATCAGTGCCGCCGCCACCGGGAACACCGTCCGCAGGTCCCGGTCGACTGCCGTCGCCACATCGGCGAACACGGCGGCCGTGCCGCCCACGTGCGTGGTGAGTCCGGCGGGCGTCGCTTCCCGTACGGCTTGGCGCACCGGGCCCGCCACGAGGTCCCGCGCGCGCTGCGACTGGGCGTCCACCGTCAAGTAGGCGTCCAGCCGGGCGGCGGTGCGGTCGGCGTCGAACACGGGGGCGGCCACCTTGCCCACTCCGGTCACCTCCGACAGCGCCCGGTGCACGACGCCCAGCTCTGCGGGGTCCAGGACCCGGCCGTCGTCGGCGGTGACGTACACCGTCGTCGGATCGGACACTCCCGGCGGCAGAACACCGGCGATTTCCCGCGCCGTCGCGGCGGCCGCCGTGTCGCGCGGGGTGCCGCCGGTGCCGAAGTCCATGCGGACGCCCGCCACACCCACCGCCAGCGCGCCGAGGAGGGCCACCGACGCCACGAGCACCAGCACCGGACGGCGTGCCACCAACTCGCCGGTACGGCCCGCCATGCCGGGCCGCGCGGCCTTCTCCGAGTGGATCCGCGACGGCCAGAACATCTTCGGCCCGGTCACCGCCAGCAGCGCCGGCATCAGGGTCAGACTCGCCACCAGCATCACCAGCACCGACACCGCCACCGACGGGCCGAGCACCCGGAACTGACCGAACGTCGCCACACCGAGCGTCGCGAAGGCCGCCACGATCGTCAGCGCCGCCGAGGTCACCGCCGTGCCCACCCGCCCGGCCACGTCCGCTGCCACCAGGCGGTGGTGCTCCTGCGGGCGCCGTCGCAGTTCCTCGCGGAAGCGGAACAACAGGAAGAGGAAGTAGTCGACGCCGATGCCGATCAGCACGGTGCCGATCATGCTCGGGGTGCCCGGGTCCAGTTCGAAACCGGTCAGGAGGGCAGCGCCCACGACCGTGCCGACGGCGGCGCCCCCCACCACGGTGACCGCGAACAGCGGGACGAACGCGGCCAGGACGCTGCGGAACACGAGCACGTTGATCAGAACGATCAGCCCGACCACCAGCAGGCCGACCACCGTCTGCGTGGTCTCCTCCGCGTCGGCGCGGTCCACCACGTCCGCCAGGCCGCCGGTGAACCCCGTGCGCAGCCCGGCCTCGCCGAACTCCTGCTGTGCGCGGTCGTGGAAGACCCGGTACAGGGAGTGCATGCTGGGGTCGGTGGAGTTGCCCCGCAGCCGTGCGTCGAGCAGCGCGAACGATTTGTCCGGGGCGGTCGTCATGAGTGCCACGCGGGGAATCTGGGAGTAGTCCTCGGAGAGCCCCCGTATCTGCTCGTCCGTCCACGGCATCTGCAAGCGCGTGGCGCTCAGGTCACGCGCCACGTCCTGTACGCGCTGCTCGTCCGCGTCCTGCAGCGGCTTGCCGTCGCGCCGCGCCACCAGGACCGTCACCGCATTGGCGTCCGGTTGGGCGCCGAACTCCTCCCGGTCGATCCGCAGCGCCGCGGCCGCGTCGTACTGCGGTGGCAGGAAGCCGGCGCTGTCGGTGTGCGTCACGCGGAAGACCAGCGCCTGACCCATGATCGTCACGAAGATGCCGACCACTGCCCACACGATGATGACCCGCCAAGGTCTGCGGGTCGAGAATCCGGTCAGGGAACGGATCACGGAAAGCCTCCGGGAAGGGTACGGGAGTACGGGTGCCACGAGACCGTGGACGTCCGAGGCGGCGCCTCTGCCGGGTCGTCCCGGCACTCGTCCAGCACATCAGCCGCGCGCGGCCCGGGACTCGGAGCCAAGAACGAGAAACCCTCTGGGAGCACGGCCCCGGATCGTCGCGCCGCTGGGAGCCTGCTCCCGGTCCCCGCCTGCTCCGGGCCTGGAGGCCATGGGCCCGGCGTAGCGGAGCCATGGGACACTCGGCGGAAGAACCGCAGGTCATCGGGCCGCTCCGGCGGCGGGGAAGCGTGGGCACGCACAGGGGGCGGAGATGGGACCAAGCGTGAACGAAGGGTGCGACGTGCGGGCACGGGGCGGGGCCGACGCGCCCCGTGCCGGGTTGCCGGGCCGCGCGAGCGGGACGCGTCGCGACAGGGCCGCGACGGCAAGCCGAATCGGAGGGCCGGGACTGTGGACCCAGCACGACGGACTCGTCGCCGCCGGCGCCGCGGCCATCGATCTCGTGGGCTTCACCGTCACCAGCCAGATGGACCAGGGCCATGTCCCGGTGGCCGGGTGCCTGGTCGCGGCCGTCGCCTCGCTGTTCCTGCTGGCGCGCCGCCGCGCGCCTGTGACCGTTCTCGCGTGCGTCCTCGCGGCGAACCTGTCGGTCAGCTGGTTCAGTTCCGTGGGCCAGCACTACGGGGCGGCCACGATCGTCGCCCTCTACACCGTCGTTCGTCATCACAGAGCCGCGGCCGGCGCGGCGGCCGTCGCCGGCTGCGTCGCGGTGCTCCAGTTCGTCCACCCCGGCAGGCCCGCGCCGTCCCTGATCGAGCTCGCCCCCAACGCCGTGTCCGCGCTGTTCGTGGCCGGCGCCGCCGTCGCCGTCGGCCGCTGGCAGCGCAACGCCGAGGCCCAGCAGCGGCTGCTCGCCGAGCGGGCCGCCTCCGACGAACGGCGCCGTATCGCCCGGGAGCTGCACGACGTCGTCGCCCACCACCTGACCACGATGCATCTGCTCGCCGGAGGCGCCCGGGCCAACCTGGACCGGTCCCCGGATGCCGCCCGCGAGGCACTCGTCGCGCTGGAGGGCTCTGGCCGCTCCGCCCTGCGCGAGATGCGTCACCTGCTCGACGTGCTGCGGGCCGGCGACGAGGGCGAGGAGGAGGGGGACGAGGGCGGGACGACGGCACCGCAGCCCGGCGTCGGCGACCTCGACCGCCTCGTCGAGGACAGCCGCCGCGCCGGCCTGCCCACCGCGCTCACCACCGAGGGCGACCCCCACTCGCTCCCGCCCGGTGTCGCGCTCACCGTCTTCCGCATCGTCCAGGAAGCTCTCACCAACGCCCGCAAGCACGCGGGCGACGGCGCGCACGTCGACGTGCGACTCACCTGCACGGGCCGCGAGGTGCGGGTCGCCATCACCGACGACGGCCCGCGTCCCGGCCGCTCCGTCGCACGCGGAACGGGCCACGGGCTCGTGGGCATGCGGGAGCGCGTCGCCCTCCACGGCGGCACCCTGCGGGCCGGACCGGAGGGCGACGGGTTCGCCGTCCGCGCCTGCCTTCCCCTGCCCGCCGACCGCCAGGAGGCGTACACGTGAGCGCGACCGTGACAGTTCTCATCGCCGACGACCAGCCCCTCGTCCGACGCGGCCTCGCCCTGATGCTGGCCCCCGAACCCGGTTTCCAGGTCGTGGCCGAGGCCGGGGACGGTGCCGAGGCGGTCCGGCTCGCCCACGCATACCGGCCCGACGTGGTCATCATGGACATCCGCATGCCGGTCCTGGACGGTATCGCCGCCACCGAACGGTTGACCACCGAAGTACCCGGTTGCCGGGTCCTGGCCCTGAGCACCTTCGACATGGACGAGTACGTCGTGGACGCCCTAAGAGCGGGGGCGTGCGGCTTCCTGCCCAAGGACATCTCGCCCGAGGACCTCGTCGCCGCCCTGCACGTGGTCCACGAAGGCGAGGCGATCCTCGCCCCACGGCTCCTGACCCGCCTCATCTCCACACACGTCAAGGCCTCTGCCCACCGGTCGCGGCACCAGCTTCCCCCCGGCGCCGAGGGGCTCACCCCCCGTGAGCGGGAGGTGTGGCGGCTGATCGCCGGCGGTCTGGACAACACGGAGATAGCCGACCGGCTCGGCGTGAGCGCCTCCACCGTGAAGAACCACATCACCGGCCTCTTCGCCAAGCTGCGGGTCCGTGACCGGGCCCAAGCGGTCATCGCCGCCTACGAGACGGGCCTGGTCACCGCGCGGCGGGAGGCCTAGACCCGGGCCGGGGCCGCCGGCAGTCGAACTGCCGGCGGCCTGCGCGGCCGAGGCGGCAACCCGAAGAGCGGCTCCACACGAGCAAGCACTCGGAGCCGATCACCTTCGTCCCGCAGGTTGAGACCGATCTCGCGAAGGTCCTTCTGGCCCGAACACGGCTCGAAGCCGTCACGCTCGGACATCTGGACGAAGTGGGCGAACCCGGAGGGCACCTGAGGCACCGAAGAGCCGACCGGCGCCGCGTTTCTGCGGGCAGCGGCTTCTCCGCCCCGAGACTGCTTCGTCCAAGACGTCTTGATCCACCGCACCGTGATGTCCACCGCACCTGCCTTTCATCGAGAGCCTACGGTCAACATTTGCTTGACGTCACCAGCTTCCGACGCAACTGCCTGCTGCCAGTTCTCAGCAACATTCCAGAGGGTTGGAGACCCGGACCGCTCTCCGAAACCGCCCGTAAGCGCTCTCCGATCTCGCCCACGCAGCCAAGCGGAGCTTCGTGCCGCCCACGCCGCAACCGCCATGAGTCCTCGGCCGGAGGTACCGAAGACCCGCACGGATCCGATGTCGGACGCCGGGCCCTCGGTGGGGCGGCTGCTCACCCGTCCGCGCCCGGCTCACGGCGCCGCCGGTTCGGCAAGCGCCATGCCGGCGGCGAGTGTCGTGCCGTCGGCCGGGTCGATCAGGAGGAAGGAACCGGTGCGGCGGGAGTCGGCGTAGGCGTCGAGGGCGAGCGGCTCGGCGGTGCGCAGCCGGACGCTGCCGATGTCGTTGGCGAGCAGCCGTCCGGGATCCGGGCGCTGGGACAGGTCGTCCGGTGCGAGGCAGGACGGGATCTCCTCGACCCTCGCCAACACGGTCCGCGTCGTGTGCCGGACGAGGACCCGCCGGCCGACGGTGAGCGGAGTGTCGGCGACGTGGCAGACGGTCGCCCGGACGTCCCGACGGGTGGCCGGCGCGGACGCGGAGGGGACGATCAGGTCGCCGCGCGCCACGTCGAGGTCGTCCGCGAGCAGGACGGTCACCGACTGCGGGGCGCGCGCCTCGTCGACCCGTGTGCCCAGCAGGTCGATCCCGGTCACGGTCGAGGTGCGGCCGGACGGGAGGACGGTCACCGCGTCTCCGACCCGCAGGACGCCGGCCGCGATCTGGCCCGCGTAGCCGCGGTAGTCGGGGTGGGCCGCCGTGCGGGGGCGGATCACGTACTGCACGGGGAAGCGCCCCTGGGCCTGTGCCGGATCGTGTCCGGCCGGGACGGTCTCCAGGTGTTCGAGGACGGTGGGGCCGCCGTACCAGTCCATGGCGGTGGAACGCCGCACGATGTTGTCGCCCTCCAGGGCGGAGATCGGGACGGCGTTGACCCGGGGCCCGCCCGACGCCCGCGCGTACGCCGTGAACTCCTCGGCGAGGGGGGCGAACACCGCTTCCGCGTAGCCGACGAGGTCCATCTTGTTCACTGCCAGCACCACGTGCGGGACGCGCAGCAGCGCGGCGATCGCGAGGTGTCTGCGGGTCTGCGCGACCACCCCCTTGCGAGCGTCGACCAGGACGACGACGAGGTCCGCGGTGGAGGTGCCGGTGACCATGTTGCGGGTGTACTGCACATGGCCGGGCGTGTCGGCGAGGATGAACCGGCGCCGGGGCGTGGCGAAGTAGCGGTAGGCGACGTCGATGGTGATGCCCTGTTCACGTTCCGCTCGCAGTCCGTCCGTCAGCAGCGCCAGATCGGGTGCCGCCGTGCGCGAGGCCCGGGTCACCGCCTCCAGCTGGTCGGCCAGGACGGACTTGGAGTCGTACAGCAGGCGGCCCACCAGGGTGGACTTGCCGTCGTCCACGGAACCGGCCGTCGCGAAGCGCAGGGTGTCCACGTCCGGCCGTGTGTGCACGGTGCTCATCAGAAGTACCCCTCGCGCTTGCGATCCTCCATCGCGGCCTCGGAGAGCCTGTCGTCGGCGCGGGTCGCGCCCCGTTCGGTGAGCCGGGACCGGGAGATCTCGGCGATGACCTCCTGGACGTCGCCCGCCCGGGAGTCGACGGCGCCCGTGCAGGACATGTCGCCGACCGTGCGGTAGCGGACCTGGCGGACCGTCACCGGTTCGTCCGCGGTGGGGCCGCCCCAGGCTCCCTCCGTCAGCCACATGCCGGACCGGGAGAAGACCTTGCGGCTGTGGGAGAAGTAGATCTCCGGCAGTTCGATGCCCTCGCGGGCGATGTACTGCCACACGTCCAGCTCGGTCCAGTTGGACAGCGGGAAGACCCGGACGTGCTCGCCGGGGGCGTGCCGGCCGTTGTACAGGTTCCACAGCTCGGGGCGCTGCCGGCGCGGGTCCCACTGGGAGAACTCGTCGCGCAGCGAGAACACCCGCTCCTTCGCCCGCGCCTTCTCCTCGTCGCGGCGCGCGCCGCCGAACACCGCGTCGAACCGCTCGGTGCGGATCGTCTCCGTCAGCGGGAGGGTCTGCAGCGGATTGCGGGTGCCGTCGGGGCGTTCCCGCAGCAGCCCGCGGTCGATCCAGTCCTGGACCGGGGCCACGTGCAGGAGCAGTCCGTGCTGCGCCACCACCCGGTCCCGGAACGCGATGACCTCGGGGAAGTTGTGTCCGGTGTCCACGTGCAGCAGGGGCATGGGGACGGGGGCCGGGGCGAACGCCTTGAGCGCCAGGTGCACCACGACCATGGAGTCCTTGCCCCCGGAGAAGAGGATCACGGGCCGCTCGAACTCGCCCGCCACCTCGCGCAGGATGTGCACGGCCTCGGACTCCAGCCAGTCCAGGTGGGACAGCGCGTACCGGCGCGGCGTCGCCCGCCGCGGGCGCGGCGCCGTCATGCCAGCCCCCGTTCGGCGAGCAGCCGGTGCACCGCGGCCGCGGACTCCTGGACGGACTGGGCGTGGGTCCGCACGCGCAGGTCGGGTGAGCCGGGCGCCTCGTAGGGGTCGTCGACGCCGGTCAGTCCGCTGATCTCGCCCGCTGCCCGGCGGGCGTACAGCCCCTTCACGTCGCGTGCCGCGCACACGTCCACCGGGGCGGCCACATGGATCTCCACGTAGGGAGTGCCTGTGGAACGGTGGCGTTCGCGGACGGCCGCGCGGCTGTCCGCGTACGGGGCGATGACGGGCACGAGGGCCAGGACGCCGTTGCGGGCGAGTACCTCGGCCATCATGCCGATGCGCTGGACGTTGGTGTACCGGTCGGCGCGGCTGAAGCCGAGGTCGGGCGAGAAGACCCGGCGGAGCCGGTCGCCGTCGAGCACCTCCACCCGCCGGGCCCGCGCGCGCAGCAGCGCGGCCAGCTCACGGGCGAGAGTGCTCTTGCCGGAGCTGGGCAGACCGGTCAGCCACACCGTGGCGCCGGGCCCGCACGAGCAGACCGGCCCGGTCGTCGCGCCGTCCTGTCCGCTGGTCCGCGTCGTCATGACCGGCCCTCCTGAACGTCGTCCTGTCCGGCCTGCTGCCGGGCCCTGCGGGTCAGTTCGTCGCGGACGGCCTCGGCGTCGGCGGTCACGGAGCGTTCGGCGGCCACCTGGCGTCCGGCGAGCCACAGTTCGACGTCGACCGCGCGGGGCATGGTGAGGGTGGCGAGGAGCACGGAGCCCGCGAGGGCGCGGGACAGGTCGGCCGCGGACAGCTCAGGGGCGGTGGCTTCCAGGGTCAGGCCGTGGAAGCGGCTGGGCGCCTCGCGGGTCACGTTGAGCATGCCGCGGGTGTCGAGGAGCCCCGCGGCCCGCAGTCGTACGGCGCCGTCGGGCAGAAGGGCGGTCAGTTCCGCGCAGAGCGCGGCGAGCAGGATCTCCTGCGAGTTCGGGGCCCAGTCGATGCCCAGCATCTGTTTGGCCTGGTCCACCCCCCAGGGGCCCGACCGGGCGTGTGCACCGGCGTCGCCGACGGTGCTGACATAGCGTCCCTCGGAGCCGTACTCCCAGGTCACGGTGGCCTCGACGGTGGTGCTGCGGGCGGGTGCCGGCGGTGGCGGCGCGGCGGGCGCGGGGAGGCCGAGGGGGGTGGCCCGGCCACCGGGACCGAGGAGGACGGCGGTGTCGGGCGGTGCCTCGTCCAGGACGACCCGGTGGTTCGGGCTGAAGGCGGTCACCAGGCGGTTGATGGAGCGGGCGGTGTCGGGGTCCGCCTCGCAGTCGACGTCGCACCGCCAGGCGAGGTCGTCCAGTGGACGGCCGGGGACGGGCCGGCCGGCCGCGTCGAGCGCGAGGTCTGCGCGGGCGGTGACGGACATCGCGCCGAGCGTGACGCCGCGGGCGGTGTAGCCGTTGACGGAGGTCACCAGGACGCAGGCGGCGACGGCGGCGAGCGCCGACTCGTACGGCGTGGGCAGGGGGCTCGCGGTGTCGTCGGCGGGGAGGGTGGTGCGGTGGCCGAGCCGGAAGTCGCGGGCCACCCGTACGGTGCCGTTGCGGGCGGTGAGGGTGCGGGAGGTGACGGTGCCCGGAGCCTGGGCCCCGGCGGGTGACTCCACCGCGAAGCGTGCGACGGCTTCCTCGGGGATCTCCCGGATCTCGTGCACCATCTCCGACACCCCGGAGACATTCAGTCCGTTGCGCATGCTGCTGGGTCCTTTCCCTCGCGGGTCGCGCGTGTCTGCGGCCGGGTCACAGGCCGCCGAGGGCCTGGTCGAGGTCGTCGACGAGGTCCTCGGCGTCCTCGATTCCGGCCGAGAACCGCACCAGCCCGGGGGCGATCCCGACCTCGGCCCGCTGGCGGGTGGTCAGGAAGCTGTGGGAGGTGTTGAAGGGCAGGCTGACCAGGGACTCCACTCCGCCGAGGCTGGTGGCGACCACGGGCAGGCGCAGCCGGTCGAGGAGCTTGAGCGCGGCCTCGTCGCCGCCGTGGAGTTCGAAGGAGACCATGCCGCCGAAGCCGTCGGGCGCCATCTCGCGCAACCACGGGTAGGGGTAGTCGGGCAGGGAGGGGTGGTGCACCCTGCGGACCGCGGGGTGTCCGGCGAGGAACCCGGCGAGGACGGTGGAGTTCTCGCTGTGCCGGCGCATCCTGAGGGCCAGGGTCTTGAGTCCGCGTTCCAGCAGGTAGCACATCATCGCGTCGAGCGAGCCGCCGAACTTCAGCATCTGGGCCCAGATCCGGTCGACGTACTTGCGGGGTCCGGCGACGGCGCCGGCCGTCACGTCGCTGTGCCCGTTGAGGTACTTGGTGGCGCTGTGCAGGACGAGGTGCGCCCCGTGTTCCAGGGCGCGCAGGCACACCGGCGGGAGGAAGGTGCCGTCGACGACCAGCAGGATGTCCCTCTCCCGTGCGAACCGGCCCAGTTCGGAGAGCGGGGCGGCCTTCAGGAGCGGGTTGGTCAGGGTCTCGAAGAACAGCACCTGGGTGTCGTCGCGTACGGCGGCGCGGATGGCGGCCATGTCGACCGGGTCGGTGAAGGTGACCTCGCGGCCGAGCTGGTGCATGTCCTCGCGCAGCAGGTTGAAGGTGCCGCCGTAGACGTCACGGGAGGAGACGATGTGCCCGCCCCGGTTGGTGAGGGCCAGCAGCGTCGTGGTGATGGCGGCCATGCCGGAGGAGAACAGCAGGGCGCTCTCCGCGTTCTCCAGCGCGGCGATCTTCTCCTGCACGGCCCACTGGTTGGGGCTGCCGTAGCGTCCGTAGATCGGCACGTCCCTGATGTGGCCCTGGTCGAAGGCCTGGTAGGTGTCCTCGCTGAAGGTGAACGTGCTGGTCTGGAACACCGGGGTGCCGACGGCGCCGGTGACCGGGTCCTCGTAGGTGCCGGCGTGGACGCTGCGGGTGCTGGGGCCGGTGCCGTCCACGACCCGCTGCTGGGGCAGCCGGGGGCCGGGCACCCGGCCGCGGCCGAGGGCGTTCATCCAGGGACGGTCCTGGCCGGCTCCGGAAGGTGAGCCCTGGGATCGGGTCATCGGTGTCCTACCTTTCGACGGTGTGGCTGCGGACGTCGCGCAGGGCGAGGGGGGCCAGGCTGACGGCCAGTTGGGCCAGTCCGGCGGCGAGCAGGGTGGTGCGCGTGCCGGCCTGGGCGGCCACCGGTCCGGCGAGCATCAGCCCGACGGGCTGGGCGGCGTAGGAGCCGAACCATTCGTAGGCGCTGACCCGGGACAGCGCGGAAGCGGGGACGCCCGCCTGGAGGGTGGTCTCCCACAGCGGGTTGAACAGCATGAGTCCGGCGCCGCCGACGAAGGCCGCCGCCGCGGCGGACGCGGCGTCGGAAACCTGGGACAGGACCAGGGGTGGTGCGGCGAACAGGGCGGTGGCCAGGAGGCCGAGGCGCAGTGTGTGGCGCGGGCGCAGCCACAGGGCGCCGGCGCCGCCGAGGACGGCTCCGGTTCCGAAGGCGGTGAGGATCACGCCCCAGGCGCCGCGTCCGCCGAGCTCGCGTTCGCTGAGGACAGGGCCGAGGACGGTGAAGACGGCGTACAGCATGTTGCTCAGGGAGGCCATGACGATGACCGACCAGATCCACGTGCGTGAGGTGAACTCGCGCCAGCCGTCCCGGAGTTCGTCGAGCATGCGTCCGCTCCGGCCGACGGGGGCGGTGGCCTCGCCGGCCACGTCCAGACGGGCCAGGCAGTAGGCGCTGACGGCGAAGGTCGCGGCGTCGGCGGCGATCGCCCAGCCCGTGCCGACGGTGAGGACGAGCAGGGTGGCCAGCAGCGGTCCCGCGATCATGGCGGCCGAGTGGGACATGCCGCGCAGGGCGTTGGCGGCCTGCCGCCGGGATGCCGGAACGCACTCCTGCACGAGCCCGGTCACGGCCGGCGTGAACAGCGCGCCGGCCGTGCCGTGCACGGCCTGCAGGACCACCAGGTGCCACAGGGAGGCCTCACCGCCGAGCACCAGGACGGCGGTGACGCCCTGGCCGAGGAGCCGGGCGAGGTCGCTGCCGAGCATCACCTTGCGACGGGGCAGCCGGTCGGCGAGCACTCCCCCGACGAGCATGAACAGGGTGAGGGGCACGACGCGGGCGGCGAGGATCAGCCCGAGGTCGGCGGCCGAGCCGCCGAGGTCCAGGACGGCGAAGGCGAGCGCGGGCGCGACGAGGAAGTCGCCGAGCGACGAGCCGGCCTGGGCGACGAAGAAGAGCCGGAACGGGCGCAGGCGCAGTACGTCCAGGGCTCCGGTCCGGGCGGCGGTGGGGCTCAACTCCCCTGCTGCGGGACGGTTTTCGCCGGTGGTGCCGGGATCGCGTCCTGAGCGTTGAGTACCTGCCATATGCCGATGTGCCGTTCCTCGTCGTGTTCGTACACCGTGACCGTGCGGATCTGCGGGGTGAGGGCGCAGATGTGCGGTGGGACGATCCGGGTGCCCGGCGGTGCCGTGCTGGCGAGCCGCTGGTGGTCGGCGGCGCGCTGCCACGGGTAGGGGTGCTGGTCGAGCACGCGGTCCGCCGCCTCCCGGTCCGTCGCGACGACGGTCACGGCCACGTCCTGCCCAGTGCAGGCGCCGACCGCGAGCATGCCCCCGTCGTGCAGGGCGTACGCCCCCGAGCAGATCTCGGTGACACCGGCTTCGGTGAGGGCCCCGTCGGCGGTGGGAGTGCCTCCGACGGCGACGTCCGGGCAGGGCAGGCCCGCCCTCCCCAGCAGTGCGGCGGTCCGCACGGTGTAGGCGGCCGTCGCGCGGCCGGCCGCGGCCGGGTCCTCGGCGTCGGCGGCGGTGAGCAGGGCCTGGTAGGCGGTGACGCCGTCGAGGCGCAGCGAGGGGCGGGCGGCCGCCGCGCGGGCCACGGTGAGGATCCGGTCGTCGGGTGTGGCGGTGGCGTCGAGGCCGGTGCCCAGCTGCACCCGGACGCCGACGGTGACACCGAGCCGGTCGGCGGCGTCGGCGATCCCCGTGACGGCCGCCTCGCTGTCGACGTGCGCGGACACCCGGCAGTGGCGGGCCAGTTCGGCGGTCTCGCGCCACCTGAGGGGTTCCGGCCAGGGGTGGGCGATCACCACGTCGCGGATGCCGGCGGCGACGTACTGGCGGGCCTGTGCCAACTGGGCGACCGCGATGCCCACGGCGCCCGCCGCGCACTGGCGCAGGGCGAGTTCGGCGGTGCGGTGCCCCTTGACGTGGGCGCGGACCCGGACGCCGTGCCGGGCCGCCCGGGTGTGCAGCCGGCGCAGGTTGCGGTCGACGCGGGCGAGGTCGATCAGGACCTGGACGGGGCTGTCGTCGGGGCGCCGGCGGTCGGTCACGGGGGTTCCCGCTCCGCCGCGGGCCGTGCGGGCGGCCGCGGCCGTGCCCGTCGCGTCGGGGGTGTGGTTCACTCCAGGCCGTCCCAGGCGTCGCGGGGGTAGGAGAAGCTCGCGGGGCCGCCGTCGAGCATCGCGGTCTGCCGCTCGGCCTCCTGGGGGTCGGGGACGCCGAAGCCGCTGACGCCGAGGGGGATTTCGCTGTTCCAGTGCAGGTCCAGTTCGCGTTCCACGGTCTCGTCGCGGATCGCGGCGGTGAAGAAGACCCCCAGTTCCAGTGCCGTGCCGGCGAGGTAGGCCGTCTGGCTGAGGTGGCCGAGGTCGGCGAAGAGCGCACGGTAGGTCCTGCCCATCGGGTACTTCCACGCCGAGCGCTCCAGGACCGCCGTGTACAGGAACAGCACGGGGGCGCGGGCGGTGAAGCTCTGGTCGCCGCACCAGTGCAGGATCTCCTCGTCGGTCGGCGGCTCCTCGCGCAGGGGTTCGAGGGCGTGGATGTCCGGGGCGTAGTGGTACAGGCCCGCGCGTATGCCGTCGGCCGAGCGGATCACCGGGTAGATCTCGACGGGGTGGCGGGCTCCGCCGGAGGGGCTCGTCTTCAGCAGGGAGACGCCGAAGCCGGGCAGGTCCACGCGGTGCTGGACCCCGCCCGTCCAGTGGAGCAGGGTGCTCAGCCGCCGGGCGCTCAGCGGGTGGCCGGCCGCGAAGCGCCGGGTGGTGCGCCGGTGCCGCAGCGCGCGGCCCAGTTCCATGGGCAGCGGGTCCGGGTCCGGGAGCGCGGCCGGTTCGGTGTCGTAGCGCTTGAACGGCTCGGGCTGTGGCTCCTGTTCGCCCTTCTCGCGGAGCCGGACGGTGTCCTCGGCCGCGGAGACGAAGCGCTCGTCGTCGTGGGTGCGGCTGGCCAGGTGAAAGTAGGTGGCGGCGGTGCCCCAGGTGTGCCAGGGGCCGAGGGTCTCCTCGCGCCGGTGTTCGGGCGAGCCCTCCTCGATCAGCAGGCCGGCCTCCAGAAGCTGCTTGACCACGGCGGTGTCGGCCTCGCGGGGCTCCTGCCACGCCGTGTAGTGCGGCAGAAGGGCCCACACCGCGGGTCGCAGGGCGAACTGGCGGTGGTCGACCGGATCGTCGCAGACGAGCTGCCCGTTCCTGCACGTGAAGATCAACAGGCGCGAGACGCGTACCCGCATCGGTTCGGCCTCCTCGGCGGTGAGTGGTCCGCCGCCCGGGTGGAGGCCCGGGCGGCGGTCGTGCGCTCAGGCGCAGGTGGGGATCAGACAGTGCTGCGCGGCCTCGTACTCGTCCTCGACGAGGATCTCGAACGCGAGGTCCTGCGTTTCGGTGTGCTGCATATTCACTCCTCAGATAAGTACCCTGAACGGGTGACGGACCGAATTGCTCAGCCATCTAAACACGGTGACCATCGGCATTCAAGAAGGAATACGTGCCGGTTTTCCAACCTTTTACAGCCCTTTTCGAGGCAGCACAAAATGCACTGGCACGCTCCCCCGCAACGGAACAATCGACGCTCACTAACCCGTTCTGAACTGCGCTTTACGAATCCACGCCACGCCTTTCCCGATTTCGTGCAGGGACTCGGGGAATTCGCCCGACCGGCGTCCGGGTACGCGCCACGGGATTTGCTTCGCGCACCACTTCGACGAATTCATTCAGGGTCGGATGGGAGAATATCGACTCGATCCCCAGATCGACCGAAAGCTGCCGTCCCACCTTGTCGACCATGCGCAGGGCGAGCAGCGAATGGCCGCCCAGCAGGAAGAAGTTGTCCTGCCAGGCCACGCCCTCGTGCTCGAGGAGCTCCGCCCAGACCGCGCGGACGGCCGCGACCACCGGGTCCTTGAGCAGTTCGGCGCTGACCTCGCCCGCCGGCGCCGCGGGCCGGTAGTCGAGCGCGCCGTAGTCGATCTTCCCGCTGCTCAGCAGCGGCAGGTCCGCACGGCGCACGAAGACCGTGGGGATCATGTGCCGGGGCAGCCGCTCGGCGAGGGCCCTCCCGATGTGCGCGTACTCGTCGGCCACGAGCTGACGCGGTTCCCCCTCCCCCGCCATGACCAGGTGGCCGACCAGCGACATGCCCTGCCGGGTGCGGTGCACCTTGGCCACCGCGTCCAGTACCTCCGGGATCTCGCGCAGTGCCTCCTCCACCTCACCGGGCTCGATGCGCAGCCCGCGCATCTTGAGCTGCCGGTCGACGCGGCCCATGTACTCGAGGTCGCCGTCGCCGGTGTACCGCACGAGGTCCCCGGTGCGGTACAGGCGTGCCCCCGGACCGCCGAACGGGTCGGGGACGAAGGCCTCGGCGGTGCGGGCGGGGTTGCCGAGGTAGCCGCGCCCGACACCCATCCCGCCGACCCACAGGGCGCCCACCATTCCGCGGGGCACCGGCTGCATCTCGGCGTCGAGGACATGGACGGTCATGTTGGCCAGCGGCCTGCCGATCGGCACCGGCCGGGACCGGTCGGCGTCCTCCGTCACCCGGTGGATGGTGACGTCGTCGGCGCATTCGGTCGGCCCGTAGGCGTTGTACAGCTCGACCCCTGGGCACTGGGCGAACCATTCCCGCGCGGTGTCCCAGCTCAGGGCGTCTCCGCCGGAGATCATCGCTCGCAGGGCGTGCGGCCGCCGCCCGATGCCGGCCTCCAGCAGGGTGGCCACCATGACGGGCACGACCTCCATGAGCGTCGTGCCGCTGTCGACGACGTCGTCCAGGATCCTCGACGGCGACATGACCCGCGTGTCGTCGACGATCCTCAGCCGACCGCCCACCATCAGCGGTGCGAGGAACTGCCACAGCGAGATGTCGAAGGTGGCGGGCGCCGTCTGGCCGACGCAGTCCGCCGGTCCGACGCCGAAGTGCTCGATCATCTGCCACTGGTGGTTCGTCAGCCCGCCCATCGTGACCGTCGCGGCCTTGGGTGCCCCGGTCGAGCCCGAGGTGTGGATGATGTACGCGCTGCCGTGCATCGGCGTCGGGCAGGGCGGGTTCTCCTCGACATGGCCGGCGGTGACCTCGTCGATGTCGAACAGGTGCGGGCGGGCGACGCCGGCCCGGTCGGCGAGCGCCCGCTCGAACAGGTCCCGGCCCGCGCGGTCGGCGATCACCCCGCGCGCGCCGAGGGTGGCCGCCATCTCCGCCACCCGCCGCGGGGCCTCGGCCGGGCTGACCGGCACGTAGCAGGCACCCGCCTTGTGGATGCCGAGCAGCGCCGCCAGGAAGCCGACGGTGCGGGCGGCGCACACGACGACCTGGGTCTCGGGGCCGACGCCGGCCGCGCGGAGGCGGCGCGCCACGTGGTTGGCCCGGCCGTTGAGCTCGCCGTAGGTGAGCCGTTCGGTGCCGTCGTCGACGGCCTCGGCCCCGGGGGTGAGGGCCGCCTGGCGTTCGAAGACGGCCAGGTAGTGCTCCTCGCGGGGGACGCGCGGCCCCTGTCCGGTCCGCAGCAGGTCCCGCGCACCGTCGGCGTCCACCAGGGGCAGCCCGGCCACGTCGGCGTCCGGGTCGGCGGCGACGGCGTGCAGCAGCGTCCGGTAGGCGTCCGCGATCATGCGGGCCTGCTCCCGCCCCAGCAGGGCGGTGTCGTACTGGAGCCCGAAGCGCAGCCCGTCCGGGAGTTCCACCACGTTGAGCGCGATGTCCGACTGCGCGGTGGGGTCCTCCACGGGGAAGCCGCGCAGCACGGCCCCGTCCAGGTCCAGTTCGGCGGCCGGGTCGCCGAGGACCGCTCCGGCCACGGCACGGCCGCCGGGCAGGGCGCCGGAGTAGTGGCTGAACATGGCCTGGAAGACGGGCGGCGCGCCGGAGCCGCGGTCGGGGTTGAGGCGGCGGGTCAGCACCGGGAAGGGCAGCTCCTGGTGGTCCAGCGCGTCCAGCATGTCGCCGTGGGCCCGCGTCGCGAACTCCGTGAAGCCGGTACCCCGGCCGAGGCGGGAGCGGATCGGCAGGACGTTGACCAGGTAGCCCACGTGGGCGGCGAGTTCGGGGCGGGTGCGGCCCGCCACGGGGACGCCGACGACCAGGTCGGGCTGTCCGGTCACGCGGTGGAGCAGCACCTGGAACGTGGCGAGCAGGACGTTGTGCAGGGTGTGTCCCTCGCTCCGGGCGACGCGCCGCAGGTCCCGCAGCAGACCGGCGTCGCCCTCGAAGGCGGCCGTCGCCCCGGCGTGGCCCCGGTGCCGGCCGGCGCCGGGAAGCTCCAGGACGGGCAGTTCTCCCGCGAGCCGCTCGGTCCAGAAGGCGGTGAGTTCGTCCTCCCGCTCGGCCGGCATCGCCCGCTCCCACCGGGCCGGTACCAGGACGGGGGGCCGTTCGCCCGCGGGCCCGTCCGCGGCGTATGCCTGTCGCAGGTCGGCGACGACGAGCGCCAGTGAGGTGAGGTCGCAGACGATGTGGTGGAGGCAGAGCACGAGCACCCGGCTGTCCTCGCGGCGGACGATCGCCGCCCGGATCAGCCGGTCCCGCTCCAGGTCGAAGGGGCGGGTGGCCAGCTCCCGGATCCAGTCCCGCACCGCGTCGTCCGGCCAGGTCCGCGCGTCCACCCGCTCGGGGCGCACCTCGGCCTCGGGCGCGACGTGTGCGCGCGGTTCGCCGTCGTGCGTGCTCAGGACCAGCCGCAGCGACGCGTGCCGGGCCACCACCTCGGTCAGCGCGGCGCACAGCCGTTCCTCGTCGACGTCGCCGGTCAGGCCGAAGGCCCGGGTGACGTTGTAGGCGTAGCTGTCGGGCGAGGTCCGCTGCAGGAACCACAGGGCGCGCTGGGTCTCCGTCAGTGCGTACTCCAAGGGCTCGCCGGCCGGGTCCGGCCCGGCGTCGGGGTCCGGGGCGCCCCTCCCCGATGCCGCTTGTGCCGCGTCCGCCTGGTCGAGCACGGCAGCGGCCAGCTCGGTGATCGAGCCGGCCCGCAGCACGAGGCTCGGCCGCAGGCGTACGCCGAGCAGGGCCTCCACCTCGTGCTGCAACGCGACGGCTCCGAGGGAGTCCAGGCCCAGTGAGGTCGGGGAGGCGGCGCCGTCCGGCGGCCCCTCCTCGCCGAGGCGTTGGCCGAGGCAGCGGCACAGGGCATCGGTGAGCAGGTCCCGGCGCCATGTGTCGGACGCCTCCCGCAGGCTCCGGGCGCTCACCAGATCGGCCAGCCGCGCCGGCCCGGCGGTGCCCTCGCGGGCCGTCCACGACCACAACACGGGCAGGCCGTCGGAGAGGTGCAGGGCGCGGGTGTCCTGGCGGCGGACCTTGCCGCTCGAGGTCTTGGGGACCGCCCCCGGCGGCAGCAGGGCGATGGTGCGGGCGGCCACGCCGTAGCGGCGCGAGAGCGCGTCCCTGATGCCCCGTGCGAGGACCGGGTACCGCTCCTCCGGGACGCCGGGGCGTACCTCCTGGCAGACGACGATCTCCTCCTCGCCGTCCGCGTCCACGCCGAAGACGGCTCCGCAGCCGGGGCGCAGCGACGGACTGCTCGCGGCGACGTCGATCTCCAGGTCCTCGGGGTGCAGGTTCCGGCCCCGGTGGATGACCAGGTCCTTCATCCGCCCGGTGACGTACAGCCGTCCGGCGTGGACGAACCCGAGGTCGCCGGTGCGGACGTGCCCGAGCGCCGCAGCGCCGGACAGCTCCACGCCGAAGA
The DNA here is from genome assembly GCF_044544295.1 of Streptomyces sp. NPDC053750. NCBI lineage: Bacteria > Bacillati > Actinomycetota > Actinomycetes > Kitasatosporales > Streptomycetaceae > Streptomyces > Streptomyces sp. NPDC053750. Next base: position 52,817 of record NZ_JBITXB010000021.1, read on the forward strand.
CGGGGCGGTCGGGGTCGCCGCCGCCCCAATAGCCCGCGCCGTTGCTGTCGCTGTGCACCCAGATCTCGCCGATGTGCCCGTCGGGCAGCGTCCGTCGCCCCGCGGGGTCGACGATGCGCACGGCGGCGTGGTCGAGCAGCCGGTAGGCGACGAGTTCGCGCGGCGCCCGCCCGGCGCCGGGCGTGCCGTCGGGCACGTCCCCGTCCTGTTCCCGTGCCCGGCCCTGTTCCAGGGAGGCGACGGAGAAGGCGCTGCTCTCGCAGGCGGTGTCGGCGTCGGCGCTCGCCACCAGCAGAGTGACCTCGGCGAGCCCGTAGCAGGGCGTGTGGGCCGTGGGACGGAAGCCGGCGCCGGCGAAGGCCTCGCTGAACGCGCGCAGGCCGGCCGGTGACACCGGCGCGGCGCCGTTGAAGGCGAGCCGCCACGAGCCGAGGTCGAGGCCCGCCTTCTCCTCGTCGGTGACCTTGCGGACGCACAGGTCGTAGGCGAAGTTCGGGCCGCCGCTGATCTCGGCGCGCTCCCGTGAGATCTCCTCGAGCCAGGAGGCGGGGCGTTGCAGGAAGGAGAGGGGGTCCAGGATGACGGCGCGGGCGCCGGTGTACAGCGGTTGCAGCAGGCCGCCGATCAGTCCCATGTCGTGGTGCAGTGGCAGCCAGCTCACGCTGGTCGAGCCGGGCGTGACCTTGAAGGTCCGCCGGATCGCGGCCTCGTTGTGCATCAGGGCGCCGTGCGGGACGACGACGCCGCGCGGTGCCTTCGTCGATCCGGAGGTGTACTGGAGGAACGCGGTGTCGTCCGCCGTGATGGACACGGGCCGCCAGTCGTCGGCCTCGGCGGGTTCGACCAGGTCGACGTCGATCCAGGCGGCCGAGGCGCCGAGCCGCCGCACGACGGGCGCGTCGCCCAGGAACCCGCGGACGAGGGACGTGGTCAGCACGGCGGCGGGAGCGCAGTCCTCGGCGACGTTCAGCACCCGCTGGGTCGAGGACTCGTCGACCGGGACGGGCAGCGGCACGGCGACGACGCCCGCCGCCAGGCAGCCGAGGAACGCCGCGGCGAACTCGGGCACGGTGGGCATGACGATCAGGGCCCGGTCGCCGGGGCGCAACTGCCGCCGGAGCCGGCCGGCCACCGCGCGCGTGCGGAGATCCACCTCCGCGTACGTCAGGTCGGTGCGCGGGGTGCCCAGCGTGGTGGCGGCGAAGGTCAGCGCCTCTCGTCCGCCGTGCTGTTCGGCATGGCCGCGCACCAGCGCAGGAAGATCAGTGAACACGTGCAACCTCGCTCCGTCCGTGAAGGGGGAAGACGGCCGTCATGACGTGAACCGGGAGGCGAGCACCGGGCCGATCGCGGCCGCCGCCGACGGTCCGGTCAGCGCCCCGTGGGCGGCGTCCACCGGGTGGACGTCGATCCTGCCGGTCACGTACGGCCGCCACTGTGCGGCGTCGGGCGCGCCGGGGAGGCGGTCGGCCGTGGCGGCGAAGAAGAGCAGGTCGCCGTCGAAGACCTTGGGGGTGAAGCTCCGTTGGACGTCGATGTGGTCGGCGAAGACCCTGGTCATGGCCCGCAGGCCCGACTCCCCGAACCGGGCCAGAAGTTCGTCGTCGGCCGAGCGGTGGCCCAGTGATTCGGCGACGGCCGTCAGGAGGCTCGGGTCGTCGTGGGAGAGGGGTCCGGGGTCGTCGGTGAAGGCGAAGCTGTCCAGCAGGGTGAGTCCGGCGACGTGCTCCCCCTCCTCCTGGAGCAGGGTGGCGAGGGCGTGGGCGACGAGACCGCCGAAGGACCAGCCGAGCAGGTGGTACGGCCCCTCGGGCTGCACCCGGCGGATCTCCGCGAGGTAGTCGGCCGCCAGGTCGGCGGTGCTCGCCGGCGTGTGGTCCGGGTCCGCGAGTCCCCGGGCCTGCAGCCCGTAGACGGGCCGGTCGGTCGGCAGGTGGGGCAGCAGTCCGCGGTAGCCCCAGCTCACCCCGGCCGCGGGATGGACGCAGAACAACGGTGCTGCCGTGCCGCCCTCCCGCAGCGGCAGCAGGACGGGGAAGTCCGCGCCGCCGTCGCCGGCCGACCGTTCCAGCAGACCGGCCGGGGTGGGCGACTCGAACAGGTCGCGGATGGTGAGGCGCAGGCCGAGTTCCGCGCGGGCGCGCCCGACGAGGCGGGCCGCCAGCAGGGAATGCCCGCCGAGGGCGAAGAAGTCGTCGTCGACGCCGGCCTCGTCGCAGCCGAGGACGTCCGCGTACAGCGCGCACAGGCCGCGCTCGGCGGGCGTGTCCGGGCGGCGGCCGCGCGAGGTGGGGGCGGGGGCGGGCAGCGCCTTCCGGTCGATCTTGCGGTTGGGTGTGAGGGGCAGCGCGGGCAGGGGCACCAGGGCGGCCGGCACCATGTGGTCCGGCAGTTCCCGGCGCGCGTGGGCCCGTAGCCGCTCCACGTCGATCTCGGCGCCGGGCGTCGGGACGACGTAGCCCACCAGCCGCTGGAGGCCCGGCCGGTCCTCGCGCAGGACCACCGCGGCCTCGGCGACGCTCCCGTGGCGGCCGAGGACGGCCTCGATCTCGCCCGGTTCGATCCGGAAGCCGCGGAGCTTGACCTGCTGGTCGGCCCGGCCGGCGTAACGCAGTTCCCCGTCCCCGGTCCAGCGGGCCAGGTCGCCGGTGTCGTACATCCGGGAGCCGGCGGGGCCGAAGGGATCGGGACGGAACCGCTCCCCGGTGAGCGCGGGCCGGCCGAGGTAGCCGCGGGCCACTCCGTCCCCCGCGACGAAGAGACGTCCGGTCACCCCCACGGGCACCGGGCGCAGGGCCGCGTCGAGCACGTACACGCGGGTGTTGGCGATCGGCCTGCCGATGGAGGGGGTCGTCTCGCCCCCGGTGACCGTCGCGAGCGTGGACCACACCGTCGTCTCGGTGGGGCCGTAGCAGTTGACGACCCTCCCGGCGGTCCGGGCGAGCCGGTCGGCGAGGTCGGCGGGAAGGGCCTCGCCGCCGACCAGCACGGTGAGCCCGCGCAGCGCGTCGGGGTCGGTGGACGTCATCGCCCGGTAGAGCGACGGCGTGGCCTGGACGATCGTGGCGCCGGCGGACCCGACGAGGCCGCACAGGGCCGCCGGGTCCCGCACGGTGTCCGCCGGAGCGACGACCAGAGTGGCGCCGGTCAGCAGCGGCAGGTACATCTCCACCGCCGCGATGTCGAAGGCGAGGGTCGTCACCGCCACCAGGACGTCCTGCGGACCGATCCGGGTCGCGTCCCCCATGGCGAGCAGCAGGTTGAGCAGGGCGCCGTGGGAGACCATCACGCCCTTGGGCCGTCCGGTGGACCCCGAGGTGAAGATCACGTACGCGGTGCGCTCCGGGTGCCGGGCCGCCGGGCGTTCCGCGTCCGTCACGTCGTTCGCCGGCGCACCGGCGGCCTGTCGCTCCGCCTCCTCGAAGCGGAGCGCCGGTACTCCCGGGGGCAGCAGGTGCTCGTGGGCGGCCGTGGTGAGGACGAGGGCCGGCGCGGCGTCGTCCAGCATCTGGCGGATGCGCGCGGCGGGGTATCCGGTGTCCAGCGGGATGTAGGCGGCGCCGGCCTTCAGCACCGCCAGCAGGGCGACCGGCAGGTCGGTGCCGCGCGGCAGGAGCAGGGCGATCATCGGGTCGGGTCCGGTGGCCGCCGGCAGGAGGGCGCGGGCCAGCCGGTTGGCGCGCTGGTTCAGCTCCTCGTAGGTGAGCGAGGTTCCCTCGCCCCGGACGGCCGTCGCCCGGGGGGCCCGCGCGGCCCGCTCCTCGAACAGGTCGGTCAGCCACCGGGTGCGCGGACGCTCGACGGCCGTGTCGTTCCAGCGCACCACCTGGGTGTGGTGCTCCTCGGGGACGAGGAGGTCGACCGAGCCGATGGGCCGCTCGGGGTCGGCGGCCACCGCGCGCAGGAACCGCACCAGGCGTACGGTCAGCGCCTCGACGCTCTCCCGGTCGAAGAGGTCGGTCGCGAAGTCCACCACGCCGGTGATGCCGTCCGGCGCGCCCGTGGCGTCCCGGCGCTCGGACACGGAGAACGTCAGGTCGAACTTGGTGAAGCGGGTGCCGACGGGTTCGGCGTCGACCCGCAGGCCCGGCAGCGCGAACTCGGGCTCCTCGTTGTTGTGCAGCATCAGGCTCACCTGGAACAGCGGGTGGCGACCCAGCGACCGGGCCGGCCGGAGCACTTCCACGAGCTGTTCGAAGGGCACGTCCTGATGGGCGTAGGCCGCGAGGTCGGTCTTCCGCACGCGGGCCAGCAGCTCGGCGAAGCCCGGGTCGCCCGAGGTGTCGGTGCGCAGCACCAGGGTGTTGAGGAAGAAGCCGACCAGGTCGTCGAGGGCCTCGTCGGTCCGTCCGGCGACCGGGGTGCCCAGGGGGATGTCGTCGCCCGCTCCCATGCGGGTCAGCAGGGCCGCCACGGCCGCCTGCAGCACCATGAACAGGGTGACGTCGTGCGCCCGCGCCACGTCGAGGAGGCGGGCGTGGAGTCCGGCGTCGATCTCGAGGCCGACGAGCATGCCGCGGTAACCGGCGATCGCGGGACGCGGCCGGTCGGCGGGCAGGTTCAGTTCGTCGGGCAGGTCGGCGAGCTGCCGTCTCCAGTAGGCGAGTTGGCGTGCGGCCAGGGACGCGTCCGCGGTCTCTTCCGCCGCCTGCGGGTCGGTGCGCGCCGCGGTGTCGTGGGCGGGGCCCATCAGGTCGCGCTGCCACAACGTGTAGTCCGCGTACTGCACGGGCAGCGGTACCGGGTCCGGGGCCCGGCCGTCGAGGCGGGCGGCGTAGGCGGCCGAGAGGTCGCGGGCCAGGGGGACGGCCGACCAGGCGTCCCCCGCGCTGTGGTGGAGCACGAGGAACAGGACGTGCTCGTCCTCGGCGAGCCGGTAGAGGTGCGCCCGCAGGGGCAGGTCCGTGGTGAGGTCGAAGCCCTCGGCGGCGGCCTGCTCGAGCAGGGCGGGCAGGGCGGCGGCGGTCGTCTCGCGGACCCGCAGGTCCGGTGCGCCCGCGCGGGCGTCGAGGATCCGCTGGTAGGGCTCGCCGTCGGCCTGGGGCAGGACCGTGCGCAGGATCTCGTGCCGGGTCGTCAGGTCGGCGAGGGCGGCGCGCAGCGCGCCGTGGTCGAGTGCACCGGTCAGGCGCAGCGCCGTCGGCATGTTGTAGGCGCCGCTGCCCGGGTCGAGCTGGTTGAGCACCCACAGGCGGCGCTGCCCGTAGGAGAGGGGGATGCGTGCGGGGCGTTCCCGGGCGACCAGGGGTGTCCTGGCGCCCGAGGCGGCGGCGATCCGGACGAGCAGCCCGGCCGCCGTGGGCGCGTCGAACAGGGCGCTCACCGGCAGTTCCGCCCCGAACACCGAACGGACCTTGCTGACGAGCCGGGTGGCCAGCAGCGAGTGGCCGCCGAGGGCGAAGAAGTCGTCGTCCAGGCCGACGGCGGGCAGACCGAGCAGGTCCGCGAAGAGTGCGCAGAGCATCCGCTCGTGCTCGGTCCGCGGTGCGCGGGAGTCGAGGGCCCGGGCGAAGTCCGGGGCGGGCAGGGCCTGGTGGTCCAGCTTGTCGTTGGCCGTCAGGGGCAGTGCCGCGAGTTCGACGTACGCGGCGGGGTGCATGTGGGTCGGCAGGAGCCGCGCGGCGTGCGCGCGCAGGTCGTCCTGGGTGAGGTCCGCGTCCGCCCGGGGCACGACGTACGCGACCAGCCGCTCGCCGGCGGGGCCGGCCGCGGTGTGCGTGGTGACCACGGCCTGTGCGATGCCGGGATGCTCGGCCAGCGCGTTCTCGATCTCGCCGAGTTCGATGCGGAAGCCGCGGAGTTTGACCTGACCGTCGTCGCGGCCCAGGAACTCCAGGTGTCCGGCGTCGTTCCAGCGTGCCCGGTCACCGGTGCGGTACATGCGCGCGCCGGCGCCGCCCCAAGGGTCCGGCGGGAACCGGTCGGCGGTCATCCCGGGCCGGCCGAGGTAACCGCGGGCCACTCCGGCTCCGGCGAGGCACAGTTCGCCCGGTACGCCGACGGGGGCGGGGCGCAGCTGTGCGTCGAGCACGTAGGCCCGTACGTTGTCCACGGGTGCGCCGATCACCGGGTGCGCGGAGTCCGCGAAGGGACCGACGGTGGCGAGGACGGTGGCCTCGGTGGGACCGTAGACGTTGTAGGCGCGCAGGTCCGGTGTGGTGCGCAGGCGTTGCCACATCCACTCGCTGATCCGCTCCCCGCCGAACGAGAACACCGTGGGCCGGTGGTCGGCGTCGTCCAGCACGCCGGCGCCGATCAGTTGCTCGGCGAAGGAGGGGGTGCAGGTCAGGGCGTCGACGCGCCGGTCGGTCATCAGCCGGGCCGTGGCCGCGGGGTCGCGGCGGGTCTCGTCGTCCAGCAGGTCCAGGGGCTGGCCGGCGACCAGCCACAGCAGGCCGTCCCACGAACCGTCGAAGGAGAGGGCGAGCACGTGCGCGGACCGCACCCGGCGGCCGAGCGCTTCCTCGGCCGGGTCGATGACGTGGCGGCGCTGGCTGTCCAGGAGGTTGACCAGGTTCCGGTGCTCGACGATCACGCCCTTGGGCCTGCCGCTGGAGCCCGAGGTGTACAGGACGTAGGCGGGGTGGGCCGGGTCGAGCGGGGCGGTGCGGTCGGCGTCGGTGGGATCGGTGGCGGGCCGGCCGGCGAGGTCGCGGACCGTCTCCTCGCCGTCGAGGACGAGGCGTGCGCCGTCGTGGTCCCCGGGGAGCAGGTGGGCGTCGGCGGTGGTGGTGAGGACGAGCACCGGGTCGGTGTCGGCCAGCATGAAGGCGATCCGCTCGGTGGGGTGGTCGGGGTCCACCGGCATGTAGGCGGCGCCGGACTTGAGCACGGCGAGGATGCTCACCAGCTGGTGGTCGCCGCGTCGCATCGCGAGGGCGACGCGGCGCTCGGGTCCGGCGCCGCGGGCGATCAGGTGGTGGGCGAGGCGGTTGGCGCGCGCGTCGAGTTCGGCGAAGGACAGCTCCAGGTCGCCGAAGCGCAGGGCGGGTTCGTCGCCCCGCTCGGCGACCGTGTCCCGGAAGGCGTCGCAGACGGTGCGGGCCCTGGTCGGCCGGGCGGTCGCGTTCCAGCCCGCCACGACCTGCTCGCGTTCGGCGGGCCCCATGACGTCCAGCTCGCTCAGCGGGGTGTCGGGCCGGGCGACGGCGGACCGCAGGACGTGCTGGTAGTGGTCGAGGAACCGGGTCATGCGGGGACGGTCGAAGAGTTCGGCGGAGTACTCCATGCCCAGGTGCAGGCCACCGCCGGGTGGTTCGGAGAAGCCGAGCCCCATGTCGAAGCGGGAGGTGCCCAGCTCGACGGGAAGTTCCTCGACGAGCACATCGCCGAGCCGGGCTCCGCTGCGGTCGGTGTCCGCCTGGTAGAGGGCGAACTGGAAGAGCGGGTTGCGCGTCGGGTCCCGGCGTACGTCGAGGTTCTCGACGAGCTGGTCGAAGGGCAGGGCCTGGTGCGAGTGCGCGCCGAGGACCACGTCGTCGGCGCGGGCCAGCAGGGCCCGGAAGGAGGGGTCGCCGGAGGTGTCGGTGCGCAGCACCACCGTGTTGGCGAAGTAGCCGATCAGCGGTTCGATCTCGGGCCGGCTGCGTCCGGTGAAGACCGAGCCGAGGGCGATGTCGTGCTGCCCGGTGTAGCGGGACAGCAGGGCGGCGAGGCCCGCCACCATCACCGGCAGCAGCCGCACCCCGCTGCGCTCGGCGAGTCCGGCCAGGCCCCGCCGCAGTTCCTCCGGGTAGCGGGCGGTGAGGTGCCCGCCGGACCAGGTGCGTTCCGCCGGGCGTGGCCGGTCGGCCGGGAAGTCGAGGACGGCCAGCCCGGCGAGGGTGGTCCGCCAGTAGTCGAGGTCGGCGTCCGCGGCCTCGCCCGCGAGGCGTTCGCGCTGCCACACCGCGTAGTCGGCGCACTGCACCGGCAACGGTGCGAGGTCCGGTTCGCGTCCGGCCCGGACCGCCTCGTAGCACTCGGCGAGTTCGTGCATCAGCAGGGGCACCGACCAGGAGTCGAGCACGATGTGGTGCATCGAGAGGACGAACACGTGCTCGTCGTCGGTGAAGCGGGCCAGCAGGCCGCGCACGAGGGGCCCCCGGGCGAGGTCGAAGGGGCGGGCGCCGGCGTCGGCGGCCACCCGCAGGGCGCGAGTACGGCGCTCGCCCTCGGGGCAGGGACCCAGTTCGACGTGCTCGAGGGCCAGCGGCCCGGGCGGGTCGATCACCTGCCGCGGGCCGTCCTCGGTGCCCACGTACCGGGTGCGCAGCACCTCATGGCGTGCCGCCACCCTGTCGAGGGCGACGGTCAGGGCGCGGCGGTCGAGCGGTCCGCGCAGGCGCATGGCGAGAGGTGTGTTGTAGAGCGGCAGGCCCGGCGCGAGCTGGTCGAGGAACCACATGCGCGACTGGGCGTACGACAGCGGCAGCGGCCGGTCCCGGCCGGCGGGCGGGATCGCGTCCTCGGCACGCCGCCGGACCCGCTCGGTGCGCATGGCTTCGAGCAGGCGCTCTCGTTGAGCGGGGCTCAGCCGGGCAAGCCTGTCCCGAAGGTCCTCGCGCATGAAGCTCCTTCCCACCACGGCCGACAGTGCGCCGTCATCAGAGTGCGGAGCGCGCCGGGGCACCGGCAGTCGGGCAAATGACGGACAGCCGGGGGCCCGGTGGCCGGAGGCAGGATGGCCGGGACACCTGGGAGGGACCTTGTCTCCGTTCACGCGCCTCGCGCCCGCCCGGCTCGGCATGCTGCTGACGGTGCTCGGGTCCGTCGTCCTCGCGGCGCTGGCCCTGCTGCCTTTGCGCGGTCCGGACCCGGCCGCTGCCGACTCTCCGGCCGACCGGTTCTCCGCGGGACGGGCCCAGGCGCACGTGGAACGGGTGGCGGCCGAGCCACGGCCGATGGGCTCGGCCGCGAACGCCGAGGTCCGGGAGTATCTGGCCGGCCGGTTGCGGGCGCTCGGCCTGCGTACCGAGGTGGAGCGGGCGACCGCGGCGGACAGCTTTCCGGACCACGCCTCCGTCGTCGGCCGGGCCGTGAACGTCCGCGCCACCCTCCCCGGCACCGAGGGCGAGGGACGGGTCCTGATCGTCGCGCACTACGACTCGGTCTTCACCGGGCCGGGAGCGACCGACGACGGCATGGGCGTGGCGACGCTCCTGGAGACGGCCCGCGCGCTGACCTCCTCTCCCGCGCCCCGCAACACCGTGGAGTTCCTCCTCACCGACGGCGAGGAGCCCGGGTCCCTCGGCGCCAAGGCGTTCACCGACTCCGCGGCGGCGGGCGATCCGCGCCGCACGGTGATCCTGAACCTGGAGGCGCGCGGCACCACGGGGCCGGTGGTGATGTTCGAGACCGGTGACGACAACGCGGCGTTCGTACGGTCGCTCTCCGACGACACGCCGTTCGTCACGTCGGTGTCCGACGAGATCTACCGGCTGCTGCCCAACGACACCGACATGACGGTCTTCGAGAAGGCCGGCTTCACGGGGATGAACTTCGCGGTGGTCGGCGGCAGCGCCCGCTACGACACCGAGCTGGACGACCTGTCGGCACAGCGCCGGGAGACGCTCCAGGACATGGGGTCCACGGTGCTGGCCGCGGCCCGGGACCTGGCCGGCCGGGACATCTCCCCGTCCGGGGCCGGGTCCAGCACGTACTTCACGGTGTTCGGCCTGCTGGTGAGCTACCCGCAGTGGCTGAGCACGGTCCTCGCCGCGCTCGCCGTGGGGGCCGTCGCGGCGGTGCTCGTACGGGCCCGGCGGCGTGGGGCGTTGCGGCCGCGCGGCCTCGCCCTGGCCGCCGGAACGCTGCCCCTGCCCCTGGCCGGTGCCGCCGTCGTCGGCTACCTGGGCTGGACGGCGCTGGTGGCGTTCCGGCCGCACTACGCGGCGTTCACGTTCGGCGATCCGTACCGTCCGGGGCCCTCGGTCGCGGGTCTGGTGGTACTGACCGTGGCCGCGTGTCTGTGCTGGCTGCTGTGGACGCGCCGGCGCACCGACGCCTTCGCGGTGAGCGCCGCGGTGCTGTGCTGGTTCGCGGCCCTGGCCCTCATGACGGCCGTCGTGCTGCCCGGCGCCTCGTATCTGTTCCTCTGGCCGGCTCTCGCCGGAACTGCGGGGCTCGCCGTCGCGACCGGGGTGGGTGAGGAGTCGTTCTGGCGGCTGCCGTCGCTCGGTGCCGCGGCGGTCCCGGCGCTGGTGCTGTTCGTGCCGCTCACGGCGGTCCTGTTCCCCACCGTCGGCCTCGCCTTCGGTTCCGCCGCGCTCGTGGTGGTGGCGCTGCTGCTCCTGCCGCTGCTGCCCGCCCTGGCACCGCTCCCCCGCCGCCGGACGGTGCCGGTGACGGTGACCGCGCTGGCGCTGGCGGGAGCGGCCCTGGTGGGCGTCGGCGGCGCGCGGGACGGCGTCGACCGCGACCACCCGGCCCAGGTGGGGCTCTTCTACGTCCAGGACGCGGACGCGGGGACCGCTTCCTGGTACAGCGCCGCCGACTCCGGCATGCCGTGGGTGGACCGTTACACGCGGGGCGCGAAGTCCTCCGCCGAGCGGGAGGTCCCGGCACTGATCAGTCCCGGCGGCTACCGCCGGGGGCCGGCCGAGGGCGGCCGTGCGCCCGTGCCCGAGGCCGAGGTGACCGGGCGGCGCGACCTGGGCGGCGGGGTGCGCGAGGTGCGGCTGCGGCTCACCTCGGACACGGCGGCGACCGCGCTGTCGCTGTACGCCGACACCCGCGGAACGCGGCTGCTGGACGTCACGGTGGAGGGCAGGCGCCTGCCGGGCGGACAGAACCGGCCGACGTCGGCCCCATGGAAGTGGGGTTGCCATCTGGTGGCTCCGGCGGGTGGCTACGACGTGGTGCTGCGGCTGCGCGGTGACGCGCCGATGCCCGTGCGCCTGCTGGCCTACGCCGCCGACGTGCCGTCCGCGGCGCTGACCTCGCCCCGCCCCGACACGATCGTCTGGACGGCCTCCGGGTTCGGCCAGAGCATCGGTATCCGCACCGTCGACCTCTGAGGGAGCCGTCGTGAACGACCGCCAGGACACCTCCCGCGTCATCGCCCTGTGGAGCGCCCCCCGGGCGAGGTCCACCGCGTTCTTCCGCTCCGTGCTGGAGCGCGGCGACCTGACCGCGCTGCACGAACCGTTCTGCAACATCGCCGACTTCGGTGAGACCACCGTCGACGGGAGGACCGTGCGCACCGAGCGCGAGCTCATCGACGCGGTGCGGGTCCTGTCGGCGCGGCGGCCGGTGTTCTTCAAGGACACCACCGACCACCGCTGTCCCGAGGTCCTCGCGGACGGCCGCTTCCTCGGCGAGGTGCGGCACACCTTCCTGATCCGGCATCCCGACGAGATCGCCGCGTCGTACTACGCGCTGCGACCGGAGATGACCGCCGAGGACATCGGCCTGGAGCAGATGTACGAGCTGTACGAGGCGGTCGCCGCCACCGGGCAGCGTCCGGTGGTCCTGGACTCCGAGGACCTGGTGCGCAGGCCGGCCGAGACGATGGCAGCGTACTGCGAGGCGGTGGGCCTGCCGCCCCGGCCCGAGGCGCTGAACTGGCGGCCCGGCAGCCGCAAGGAGTGGCGGCGTACCGACCGCTGGCACACCGACGTCAGCAACAGCTCGGGGTTCAGCGCCCGGTCGACCGAGTACGCGGTCACCGTCCGCACCAGCGCCTCGCTCGCGGCGTTCAGCGCCCGGCACGAGCCGTTCTACCGGACGCTGTTCGACAGGCGGCTGATCGTGGCGTGAGGGGAGGTCAGCTCGGCCCGGCGGCGAGGGCACGCAGCCGGGCCCGGTCGACCTTGCCGTTCGCGGTCAGCGGCACGGAGTCCAGCGCGACGATCCGGGCGGGGATCATGTAGGAGGGCAGCAACGGGCGCAGACGGCCCCGGACCTCCTCGATGCCGGGCGCCGTGCCGGCCCCCTCGGACGGCACCAGGAAGGCGACGAGCATCCGGTCCCCGCCGTCCCCGGCCAGGTCGACGACGGCGGCGGCGACGCGCGGGTGGCTCTCCAGCGCGGCCTCGATCTCGCCGGGCTCGACCCGGTGGCCGTTCACCTTGAGCTGGGTGTCGATCCGGTCGAGGAATTCGAGGTTGCCGTCCGGCCGCCGCCGCACCAGGTCGCCCGTGCGGTAGAGCCGGGCGCCCGGCGGGCCGTAGGGGTCGGGCACGAACCGCTCCGCGGTGAGCGCCGGGCGTCCGTGGTAGCCGCGGGCCACCCCGACCCCGCCCATCAGCAGCTCGCCCGGCACCCCCGCGGGAACCTCCCGGCCGGCGTCGTCCACCACGTGCGCCCGGAGGTTGGCGATGGGCGCACCGATCGGCGGCCTGCTCTCGCGCAGCCCGGGCGGGCACAGGTAGTCCGTCGACGTGACGGTGACCTCGGTGGGCCCGTAGGTGTTGCGGACCTGCCGGTGCGGTGCCTGGAAGCGGTCGGCCAGCTCGCCGGGGAGCGCCTCGCCGCCGATGTGGGCCATGCGCAGGCCGGGGAGTTCGGCGGGGTCGAGGAGGCGGGCCACGGCGGGCGGGATGTCCATCACGGTGACCCGCTCGTCGCGGATCAGCGCGGTCAGGGCACGCGGGTCGAGCAGGGCCAGCCGGGACCCCTGGACCAGAGTGATCCCGTTGCACAGCGCGGCGAAGAAGTCGAAGACGCTGACGTCGAAGCAGGGGTTGGCGAACTGCAGGATGCGGTCCGGCGGCCGGAGGCGGTACGCGCGCCGGCAGTACTCCGTCATGTTGACCACCGAGCGGTGCTGGACCAGCGTGCCCTTGGGGGCGCCCGTCGAACCGGAGGTGTAGAGCAGGTAGGCCAGGTTGTCCGGGGAGACCGGGTAGCCGGGGGTCTTCCCGGGCTGGGCAGCCACCGCGGCGGCCACGGCGGGGTCGTCGAGACAGACCGGCAGCACGTCCTCGGGGAGCCGGCCGGCCGCCTCGCTCGTGGTCACGACGACCTGGCACCCGGCGTCCCCGGTCATGTAGGCGAGGCGGCTCGCCGGGTGCTGCACGTCGAGGGGCAGGTAGGCGGCGCCCGCCTTGAGGATGCCCAGGAGGGTCACCGGGAGGTCGAGGCAGCGGTCCAGCAGGACGCCCACGACCGTCTCCCGGCCGACGCCGAGGCGGTGCAGGTGCCGGGCGAGCCGGTTGGCGCGCCGGTCCAGTTCCCGGTAACCGAGTTCCCTGCCCTCGAAGCGGCAGGCCGCGGCGCCGGGCCGGAGTTCGGCCCACCGCTCGAAGACCTGGTGCAGGCAGAGCCCGGCCGTGGCCGCGAAGTCCTCGGCGGCGTCGTGCCGACGGCCGTGCTCCGCGGCCGCGTCCTCGTCGGCGTGGATGACGTCGTCCACCGTCCAGTCCCCCTGTGCTCTCGACACCGCCGGTCCCTCGACCCTGTCAGAACCGGGCGGCTCCACGTCGTAGGGATTCCTCCTGACTGTGTCCACCCCGACAGACCGCACATTCTCGGTACGAACGCCGTTGCCCGAGGGAGCAGCACGACCCGTGGCCTAGGAGGAAAGCGTGGGCGGGACCCGTACACAGGACTTCGAGGCCGCACTGAGCCTGCGGGAGGGCATGCCCTGCCTGCGGCTCGGCCCGGAGGAGGCCGACGAGCTGCGCGCGCTCGCCACGGACTTCGTCAAGGAGTTCGGCGCCGTCCGCGCCGCCGACCTGGAGCAGTTGCTGGCCGAGATCGCCGTGCACGCCCACCGCGCGCCGGAGCGGCTGCGCAACGTGCTGAACGGCTTCCGGCTGACCGGCCGTCCCAACGGTGGTCTGGTGCTGTCCGGTCTGCCGGTGGACGAGCCGGCCGTCGGCTCCACTCCGCGCGACTACACCGACGAGCCGGCCGGCGACGAGGTGACCACGGCGACGGCCCTGCTGCTGATGATCGGTTCCCTGCTGGGGGACCCGTTCTCCTACCTCTCGCAGCAGCTCGGCAAGCTGGTGCTCGACGTGTTCCCCATCGAGGGACACGAGGGCGAACAGCTCGGGTCCAGCTCCACCACCCTGCTGGAGTGGCACAACGAGGACGCCTTCCACCCGCACCGGGCGGACTGGATCATGCTGCTGTGCCTGCGCAACCCGGATGCCGTGCCGACCATGTTCGCGTCGGCCCAGGACCTGGAGCTGGACGAGGAGCACCGCAAGGTCCTGTTCGAGGACCGGTTCGTGATCCTGCCCGACGAGTCGCACACCGCCCAGTTCAACGTGGCGACCACCGGGATCGGGAGCGACAACGGCTCGGCGGCCGCCTTCGAGCGCATCCGCCGGATGAACCAGGAGCCGGAGCGGATCTCGATCCTGGGCGGCGACCCGGAGATGCCCTACGTCCGCATCGACCCGGCCTTCATGCGGCGCGACCTGGGCGACGCCCTCGCCGAACGCGCCCTGCAGGGCATCATCGACGCCTTCGAGGCCCGGATGCGGGACGTTGCGCTGGCCACCGGTGAGCTGCTGATCATCGACAACAAGCGGGCCGTGCACGGGCGGCGCCCGTTCCGGGCCCGCTACGACGGCACGGACCGCTGGTTGCGGCGCATCAACGTCACCGCGGACCTGCGCGGTTCGGCCGGCCGCCGGTTCGGCAGCCACGGGCGCGCCCTGGTCTGACACCGTCCGCCCACGTCCCCGGGAGAGTCCGGTTTGAGGTCCCGCAACCGCCCCGTCACGGCCCTCCGCGTCCCCGCCCACCTGCCGGTGCGAGCGTCATGACGCAGACCGCGCCCGCGCGGGGCGGCCTCCTGAAGCAGCGGGACTTCCGCCTGTTCTGGACCGGCGACGTGGTGTCCCAACTGGGCTCGGAGATGACGCTGTTCGCCCTCCCCCTGGTGATGGTGAGCACGCTGGACGCCTCCGCCACCCAGATCGGACTGCTGGAGGCCCTGTACACCCTGCCCTTCTTCCTCCTGCCGCTGTTCGTCGGCGTGTGGCAGGAGCGCCGGGCCCGCCGGCCGGTGATGATCGCCACGGACCTCACCCGGTGCGTACTCGTCGTCACCGTGCCGGTGGCCGCCGTCCTCGACGTGCTGTCCCTGACCCACGTCTACCTGGTCGCCTTGCTGGTCGGCGGGCTCAGCGTGGTCTACGACATCGCCGCCCGCTCCTACCTGCCGCGCCTCGTCGCGCCCGAGCACCTCGGCTCGGCCAACAGCAAACTCACCGCGGACCAGGCGGTGAGCGCGACGATGGGCCCGGGCGGCGGCGGCTGGCTGGCCGGGGCCTTCGGGCCGGCCAGCGTACTGTTCCTCGACGCCGTGAGCTATCTGGTCTCCGCCGTCGCGCTGATCGCCGTCCGCGACCGGGAGAAGGCCGAACCGCCGCCCGCCGAACGGGACCTGCGCCGCGAACTCACCGACGGGCTGCGGTCGGTGTTCGGCAATCCCCCGGTGCGCGCCATCGCCGTCCACGCGGCCGTCTACAACGCCGGCGGATCGCTGGTCAACGTGGCCTTCCTGGTGTACTTCGTGCGCGATCTCGACATGGGCACGTTCGCCTACGGGCTGGTCACGGTGATCGGCGGCATCGGGGCGATCTGCGGCGCCGTCGGCGCGCCCTACCTGTTCGAGCGCATCGGGTACGGGCCCGGGCTGCTGGTGGCCCTGGGCTTCTCCACCAACGCCTACTTCCTGCTGCCGCTGTACTCGTCCTCGGACACCGCCGTCTTCTGGTCGGCCGCCGTCGGGCTCTTCCTCGGCTACGCGGGCTCGGCCGCGGGCAGCGTCATCGCCGTGACGGTGCGTCAGAAGGTCACCCCGCCCGAGATGCACGCGCGGATGAACGCCACCTACCGGCTGATGAACTTCGGCACCATCCCGGTCGGCGCGGCCCTCGCCGGTGTCCTGGTGGACGGCGCCGGGGCGCGTACGACGCTGTGGCTCGCGCCGGTCGTCCTGCTGGCGTCGGTGGTCCCGGTCGCCAACCGCACCGTCTGGCGGCTGCGGCGCCTGTGAGGCCGCCGCAGCCGCGGGGTCAGACCGTGGCCGCCAGCTCCCTGATGGTGTGCTCCCCGAGCACCTTCTCCACGGGCAGCTCGACGCCGAGCTCCCGGGCCCGCATCACCACGCGCACCGCCCTGAGCGAGTTGCCGCCGGCCGCGTAGAACTCGTCGTCGACCCCGACGGTCTCCAGGCCGAGGATCTCGGTCCACAGCCGGCTCAGCAGCACCTCGGTGCGGGTGCTGGGCCGGCTGTCGCCCACCGCGCCGCGCACCGGCTCGCGCACCTCGTCCGGCTCCTCGGCCCCGCTTGCCGCGGCGGTCCGGCCGGCGAGCGGGCAGGGCAGCGCCGACAGCGCCGCGCTGGGGTTCGCCGCCGCGCCGCGCAGCACGGCGGTGACGGAACGGGCCAGCAGGTCCGCGGTCTCCTGCTCGAACAGGTCCGCCCGCAGCACGACGGATCCGGTGAGCGCGTCGTCCGTCCCCTCCAGGTCGACGGTGATCTCGAAATGGGCGCGTTCCTGCAGCAGCGGGACCGGTTCGATCCGCAGGCCGGCGGCCTCCATGGCCCGGGGCAGCCAGGTGTTGTTCACGGCCAGCATGGTCTGCGCGAGCGGAGTGCGGCCCGGGCGCCGCTGCGGTTTGAGGATCTCCACCAGCAGCTCGAAGGGGACCTCCGCGTGCCGGTAGGCGCCCAGGCAGCGTTCCCGCACCTGCCCGAGCAGGCCATGGAAGTCCGGGTCGCCCGACAGGTCCAGGCGGACGGGGAGGGTGTTGACGAAGAAGCCGACCAAGGGCTCCAGTTCGCTCTGGGTGCGGCCGGCGAAGGGCAGGCCGACGACCACGTCGGTCTGCCCCGTCCAGCGGGCGAGGACGGTGGCGTAGGCGGCGAGGACCACCATGAAAGGGGTGACGTCGCCGTCCGTGGCGACGGCCCGGAGCTGGCGGATCATGAGGGCGGGCGGCGCGAGGAGCGCGCGGACGGTCCCGTGATCGGGCTCGGGTCCCGGCCTGCGGTCGGCGGGCAGCCGCAGCGGTACGCAGTCCGCCAGCTCGTCCTTCCAGTAGGCCGTCTGGTCCGCGAGTTCGCCCTCGTCCCAGCGCTGCTTCTGCCAGGCCGCGAAATCGGCGTACTGCACCTCCAGTTCGGGCAGCACGTCGAGCCCCTCGCCGCGGGCGGCGCGGGGGTAGAGCGTCGTCAGCTCGCGCAGCAGCACGCCCAGCGACCAGCCGTCGGCGACCGCGTGGTGCACCACCAGGGCGAACAGGTGCTCCTCGGGCGCCACCCGCAGCAGCCGGCAGCGCAGCAGCGGGCCCCGGGCCAGATCGAAGGGGGCCTGCGCGAGGCGCCGGGCCTCGGCGAGCGCGGCGTCGGGTCCGCCGGCCACGTCCTCGGCCGTGAGCCGCACCGTCTCCGGTGCGCGGACCACCTGCACGACCTCCGCGCCCTCCAGTTCCAGCACCGTGCGCAGCACCTCGTGCCGGCGCAGCACCTCGGTCATCGCGGTGGCCAGGGCGTCCGCGTCGAGCCGTCCGCGCAGACGCAGTCCCACGGCCTCGTTGTAGAGCGGTGTGTCCGGCTGGATCTGCTCAAGCAGCCACAGCCGTTGCTGGCCATAGGAGGCGGGCAGGACGAAAAGGTCTTCGGTCATCTTGGCTCCCGCGGGGTGAAGGTGGCCTGGGCGGCCGGCGCCGGCTACCGGTAGTCGCGCAGCAGTGCGGTCATGCACTGGGTGCCGAACTCCAGCGCCTCGACGGGGATCCGTTCGTCGGCGCGGTGCAGCAGGGTGCGGTAGGGGCTGCCGGCCGGCACCTTCAGGGGCAGCCAGCCGTAGCAGCGGATGCCGAGCTGGGCGAAGAACCCGGCGTCGGTGGAGGCCGGTGACATCATGGGCAGCGGCGCGGCGTCCGGGTCGGCCTTGCGGGTGATGTCGGACAGGGTCTCGTAGAAGCCGCCGAACTCGGGCTCCGCGATGCGGCTCTGGTCCACCGGGAACCCTTCCACCAGCAGTTCCAGCGGCACGTCGGGGCCGATCAGGGCGCGCAGTTCGCCGAGGAACTCCTCCCTGGTGTGGTCGCCGGGCAGGATGCGGCCGTCCAGGTCGACGGTGATCTCGCCGGGCACCACGTTGATCTTGTCGCCGGCCCGCACGACCGTGGGGTTCACGGTGTTGCGCAGCAACGAGTCGATCTGCAGCGCCTGGTCCTCCGGGAGCCCGGCCGGGGACACGTCCTCCGCGTCGTCCCGGACCGCGAGCAGCCGTCCGGCGAGCGGCTCGGGCAGGTTCCCGGCCAGTTCGGTCAGCATGCGCTCGGCGGCGGGCTCGCGGTGCCGCGGCAGCCTGGCGCCGCTCAGCGCGGTCAGCAGGTGTCCGAGCCGGCCCATCGCGGTGCGCGCCGGTGCCTGCCGGGAGGCGTGGCCGCCGGGGCCGGTGAGCGTGGCACGGAACCAGCAGGCGCGCTTTTCCGCGACGACGACGGGGTGGAAGCGCCGGCCGCCGAGCTCGATGCCCGCGCCGCCCTCCTCCCCCACCGCGTAGCGGATGCCGGTGAACAGCTCCGGGTGCTCCCGGGTCAGCCAGCGGGCCCCGGCGATGCTGCCGTGTTCCTCGTCGGCGACCACCGCGAGGACGACGTCCCCGGCCGGCCGCTCGCCCGCCTCGTGCAGGCGGGCCAGCGACGACAGCATCATCGAGAGGCCGCCCTTCATGTCGACGGAGCCGCGGCCCCAGACCTCGCCGTCGACCAGCCGGGCCTCGAAGGGCGGGTACCGCCAGTCCTGTCCGGTGACCGGCACCACGTCGGAGTGGCCGTGCAGCAGCAGCGGCGGTGCCGCCCCGCGCCCGGGGAACCGGACGATCAGGTTCGCCCGGTCGGCGCTCGGGCCGAGGACGGTGATGTCCAGGTCGTCGCGGTGGGCGAGCCGTTCGGTCAGGTACCGGACGCAGGCGATCTCGTTGCCGGGCGGGTTGGTGGTGTCGATGCGGACGAGGTCCCGCAGCAGCGGCACCGGGTTCGTGAGGGAGTCCATGGGTCACTCCGGATTCGGGGCGTACGCCGCGGCGAGCAGCCGGGCCGCTTCCAGGCGCAGCCGGGTGGGGCTGCCGAGCCGTACGGCGTCGACGGCGGCGCACCGGTAGAACACGGACACGTCCTGTTCCTCGGTGAGTCCGGCGGCGCCGTGCAGGTGCACCGCCTCCGCCGTGGCCTCGCGGGCCAGGTCGGCGGCGAGGAACAGGGCCTGGGCCGCGGTCTGGCGGATGTCCGCGCCGTCGTCCGCCTCGACGGCCACCGCGCGCACCAGGCTGTCGACGGCCGTGGTCTCGGCGGCCAGCGCCGCGAGCCGGAAGGCGGGGGCCTGCTGCTTGGCCAGCGGCCGGTCGAAGGCGGACCGCGTCCGCAGCCGCTCGACGGTGAGTTCGAGCGCGCCCCTGGTCAGACCCGTCAGGTGGGCGGCCTGCTGGAGCCGTCCGCGGGCCAGGGCGGCCTCGTAGTGCGGCCCCGGCGGGAGCATTCCGCCGGGGACGGCCGCCGCGTCGTCGAGGTCGACCCGGTAGAGGTCGCCGCGGCCGATGTCGTCCTGGCGGCGGTGGCGTACGCCGGTCGCGCCGGACGCCACGAGCGCGTGACCCTCCTCGCCGACGACCAGCAGGTGGTCCACGTCGGCGGCGAAGGCGACGAGGCGCCGGACGCCGCTGACCAGGCCGCGTGCCGGGTCGATCGCCAGGGGCACGGGCGTGCCGGGCTCGTCGGCCGCGTGCTCCCGCACGGCGAGGGCGCAGGTGAGGTCGCCGGACGCGATCGGCCCGAGGAGGGCGTCGTGGCGGCCGTCGGCGGCCAGCACGTCGGCCGTGATCATGGTGTCCAGGTACGGGCTGCCGTAAGCCGCGGGGCCCATGAGCGCGGCCGTGCGGACCCGGCGTGCCATGGCGTCCGGCGGCCCGCCGAGCCGGGGCGGCAAGGCGGGCAGCAGACCGTCCAGTTCGGCGAGGGTGGACCACACGCCGCGGCGGACCTCGGTGTCCTCCTCGTCCGGCGGCACGGGTCCCGCGCCCTTGGCGCGGGCGCCGAGGCGGCGCAGTACCGGGTTGAGTTCCTCGTGGAAGAGTTCGGCGACGTTCACAGCAGACCCAGTCCGTTGGTCGCGATGAGGTAGAGCATGATCTCGGAGGTGCCCGACGCCAGCCGGTGGGCGGGGCCGAGGCGGTAGTTCGCCTCCAGCAGGCCCCCGTCGGGTGCCTCGCCGTCCCAGGCGGACAGCACACCGCCGGCGCCCTCGATCTCCATGCCGGCGTTCAGTACGGGGCGGATCTGCTCGCTCGCGTACCACTTCGACATGGCCGACGTGACCGGGTCGGGGCGGTCGGCGGCGAGGTTGCGGACGGTCTCCCAGGCGAGGGAGCGGGCGGCCCGCAGTCTGGCGTCGAGTTCGACCAGGCGCAGGCAGTAGGCGGGGTCGGAGAGCCGGCCGGTCTCCGCGGCCCGGCGGACGACGAGGTCGAGGAGGCGCCGTGCCTTGCCGTGGAAGTCGATGCCCGTGCGTTCGAGCTGGAGGAGTTCGTCGAGCTGCCACCAGCCCTCGTCGACGGTGCCGACGACATCGGCGGCGGTGAGGCGCACCCCGTCGACGACCACCAGGTTGAACCGGTCGTTCTGGATGCTGGGCACCGGCTCGATGTGCACGCCGGGCGACTTCACCGGGAGCAGGAAGAGCGTGATGCCGTGCATGCCGACCGCGCCCTCGGTGGTGCGGGCGGCGACGAGGGAGAAGTCGGCGAACTGGGTCTTCATGTTGTAGACCTTGGTGCCGTACAGCCGCCAGCCGTCGCCGTCCCGCTCGGCCCGGGTGCGCAGGGCGGCCAGGTCGGAGCCCGCCTCGGGCTCGGTGAACAGCACGGAGGCGGTCCGTTCGCCGCGGGCGAGGGCGGGCAGGTGGCGGCGTTTCTGCTCCTCGCTGCCCGCCTTGAGCAGGAACATGCCGACGATGTCGATGCTCAGGACGTGGACGTCGTCGGGCACTCCGGCGAGCGTCATCTCCTCGGTGACCACGGCCGCCTCGGTGGCGCCGAGACCGAGACCGCCGTAGGCGACGGGCCAGTTCGGGGCGAGCCAGCCGCGTTCGCCGAGCATGCGATAGAGATCCAGCCGGGCGGGCTCCTCGTCGGGGCGGTGACCGGCGACGGCGGCGAGGGTGCGCCGGGCCTCGGGGCCGCGGAGGAAGCGGCGCACCTCCTCGCGGAAGGTGTCCCGGTCGAGGGCGGCCGGCGGCGCGGTGCTCGTCACGGGGTCTCCTCCAGCTGGGCGAGCATGGCGGACAGTTCGTCGTCGGACGCGTCGTCCAGCTCGCTGGACTCGACGAGTCCGGCGAGTTCGGCGAGGGTGGAGCGGACGAACAGCTCCCGCAGCTCGATCTCGACGCCGAACGCCGCGCGGATCCGGGAGGCGAGCTGGGTCACCTTGAGCGAGTTGCCGCCGACCGTGAAGAAGCTGTCGTGCACGTCGAACTCCAGCGCCTCCCCGAGCAGTTCCCGCCAGATCTCGGCGAGCATCCGCTCGGTCCGGGTGCGGGGCGGCACGGCCGTGCGCACGGCGGACGTGCCGGGCTCGGGCAGGCGCTTGCGGTCCAGCTTCCCGCTGCTCGCGCGGGGCAGTTCCGCCAGCTCCACGAAGACGGCGGGGACCAGATGGGCGGGCAGCCGGCCGGACAGGTGCCGGCGCAGTTCCTCGGTGGTGATCTGCGCTCCGGCGGTGGCCGTCACGTAGCACACCAGCCGGGCGTCGGCGCCGCTCCCCGACGCGGTCACCACGGCCTCGTCGACGGAGTCGTGGCTCTGCACGGCGTGCTCCACCTCGCCCGGCTCGACGCGCAGGCCCCGGATCTTGATCTGGTCGTCGGCGCGCCCGAGGAAGACGAGGTTGCCGTCGGCGCGCCGGACCACGAGGTCGCCGGTGCGGTACAACCTGCTCCCGGGGGCGCCGAAGGGGTCGGGCACGAAGCGCTCGGCGGTCAGGGCGGGCTGGTGGGCGTAGCCGCGGGCGACGCCGGCGCCGCCGATGAGGAGTTCTCCGGGGATGCCGTCCGGCACCGGGTTGCCGTACCGGTCCAGGACGTGGGCCGTGTAGTTCGCCATCGGCGTGCCGATGGGCGGCATGGCGGTGTAGGTGCCGTCGGGGCAGAGGTAGTCGACGCAGGCCACGGTGGCCTCGGTGGGTCCGTACCCGTTGTGGAAGGCGCGCCCGGGGGTGTTCCACCGGTTGACGAGTTCGCCCGGGAAGGCCTCGAGTCCCACGAACAGGGCGCGCAGGTCGGGGAAGGTGTCCGCGTCGAGCAGTCCGAGGACGGCGGGCGGCAGGTCGGTGACCGTGACCTTCTCGGTTCGCATCAGCTCGCCCAGCAGCGCCGGGTCCAGCAGGGTCGTCGTGGGTGCCTGCACGAGCCGGGCTCCGGAGCACAGGCTGCTGAAGAAGTCGAACAGGCTGACGTCGTAGGCGGGGTTGGCGAACTGCAGCACCCGGTCGCCGGGGCCCAGCGCGAACATGTCGATGCTCGCCCTGGTGAAGTTCACGATGGCGCGGTGCTGGACCTGGACGCCCTTGGGCCTGCCGGTGGAGCCGGAGGTGAAGATCAGGTAGGCGAGGTTGTCCGGGTGCACCTCGACGTTCGGGCGGACGGCGGGGAGTTCGGCCAGGCCGGGGTCGTCCACGCGGACGGCGGTGACGCCGGCCGGCAGGAGGGCGGCCCGTTCCGAGGTCGTGACGACGGTGGTGCAGCGCGCCTCGGTCAGGACGCTCTCCCAGCGGGCGGCCGGGTGGTCGGGGTCGAGCGGGAGGTAGGCGCCGCCGGCCTTCTGGATGCCGAGGAAGGCCGGCGGCAGTTCCGGGCCCCGGTCGAGCAGGACGGCGACGACCGTCTCGGGGCGGGTCCCGGCCTCGCGCAGGGCCCGGGCCAGCCGGTTGGCGTCGTGGTCGAGTTCGCGGTAGGTCCGGTGGCGGCCCCGGAAGGAGGTGGCGACGGCGTCGGGCGACCGGTCCACGACCGACTCGAACAGGTGGTGCAGGCAGCCGTCCGGTGCGGGAGCGGCGCCGGGGACGGCCGCGGTCAGCCGTTCGCGCTCCGGCTCGGTGAGCATCGGCAGCCGGCTCAGTGTCAGGCCGGGATCGTCGGCCACCGCGGTGAGGATCCGCTCGTAGTGCCCGAAGAGCCGCTCCACGCGGTCGGCGTCGTAGAGGTCGGTGGAGTACTCCGCCCACAGGCGCAGGCCCTCCGGGACCTCGGTGAGCTGGACCGCGAGGTCGAAACGCGCCGTCTCGCCCTCCACGGGGTGCGCGGCGATCTCGACGCCGGCGATGCTCGCCGACTCCACGCCCGCGTGCTGGAGCGTGAAGGACGTCTGGAACAGCGGGTTGCGGCTCGGGTCGCGTTCGGGGCGCAGCTCGTCGACGAGCCGGCCGAACGGCAGCTCCTGGTGGAAGTGGGCCCCGAGGACCGTGTCGTTGGCCCGCGCGAGGAGTTCGCGGAAGGTCGGGTCGCCGGCCGTGGAGCAACGCAGCACCACGGTGTTGGCGAAGAAGCCCACCAGTGGCTCGATCTCCGGGCGCTCACGGCCCGAGAACACCGATCCGAGCACGATGTCGTCCTGGCCCGTGTACCGGTCGCACAGGGCCATGAAGGCGGAGAGCACCACCGTGAGCAGGGTGACCCGCTCGGCGCGGGCGAGCCGGTTGAGGGCGGCGCCCAGCTCCGGGGGCAGCAGCCGGTCGACGGTGGCGCCGGCGCCGCTGGGCACGGGAGGGCGCGGCCGGTCCGTCGGCAGGTCGAGGGAGGGCAGGCCGGCGAGCCGGTCCTTCCAGTACGCCAGGTGCTCGTCGAGCGTGGCGCCGGTCATCCGGCCGCGCTGCCAGACGGCGTAGTCCGCGTACTGGACGGGCAGTTCGGGCAACGCCGCCGGGGTGCCGGAGCGCTCCGCCTCGTAGAGGGCGAACAGCTCGCCGACGACGACGGGCAGGGACCAGCCGTCGCTGGCGATGTGGTGCAGGGCCAGGACGAGGACGTGGACGCGCTCCCCGGTGCGCACGAGGTGGGCACGGAGCACCGGGCCCTTCTCCAGGTCGAACGGTTCCTGGACCAGGCCGAGGAGGAAGTCCGTGACCTCCTGCTCGGCGGCGCCGACGAGGTCCGTCCGCCCGAACGGCACGGGGGTGCCGGGCTCCGCGATGTCCTGGTAGGGCACACCGTCGCGCAGGGGGTAGCGGGTGCGCAGGATCTCGTGCCGGTCGGCCAGCGCGTTCAGTGCCCTGTCCAGGGCCCCGTCGTCGAGGTCGGCCCGGAGCGTGAGGACGATGGGGGCGTTGTAGACGGCCTTGCCGGGGTCCAGCCGGTCGAGGAACCAGAGCCGCTGCTGGGTGAAGGACAGGGGCAGTTCGCGGTCGCGGGGCACCGGGACCACGCACTCGCCGGTGCCCCGGACCCCCGCGCGCTGGCGGGCACGCAGGGCGAGCAGGTTCTTGCGGGTCTCCGCGAGGCTCCTGCCGCCGTTGTGGGCCGGATCGGACATGTCACAGACTCCTGAGCGTAGCGGTGGACGTGACCGTGGTGCCGGCTCCGTCGAGGGCGGCGCTCACCGGGGCGGCGACGCGGCCGTCGGCGATCACCACCGTGCCGGTCCCGGCGTCCAGCGCCTTGCGGGCGGCCTGCAGTTTGGCGGTCATCCCGCCGTGCACCGCCGCCTCGGTGACCGGATCGTCCGACAGGTCGATCGCCCGGACCAGGGAGCCCTCGTCCGCGGGATCGCGCAGTACGCCGGGCGCGGAGGTCAGCAGGACGAGCCGTACCGGCCGGGTGCGGGCCAGCGCACCGGCGAGGGCCGCGGCGAGCCGGTCGGCGTCCACGTTGACCGGCCCTTCGGCGCCGAGGGCGGGCGGGGAGACGACGGGCAGGCAGCCCGCCTCCAGCAGGGCGAGCAGCAGCGCGGCGTCGGTCTCGCGGATCCGGCCGCTGTGGTCGTCGCGCACGACGACCGTGCGTCCGTCGAGGACGGCGCGGTGGGCGGCACTGCGCTCGGCCCGCACCAGTGCCGCGTCCATCCCGGTGAGCCCGACCGGGCGGGCGCCGTGCCGGGCCAGCGCGGCCACCAGGGCGGGCTTGACCTTGCCGGCGAGCGTCATCAGCAGCAGTTCGAGGGTGGCGGGGTCCGTGTACCGGCTGGAGGAACCGCTCGGCGTGGTGAGCCGGCGCTGCGGTACACCGAGCCGTTCGGCGAGCCGGTCGACCTCGGCGGCCCCGCCGTGCACCAGGACCGTGCGGCCGGCCGGCAGGCCCGCCAGGTCGCGGCAGATACCCTCGTGGGCGTCGGTGAGTCCGCCGCCGCACTTGACCACCGTGATCTCGTCACTCATGGAACCACCTCACGCGGGGTGCAGTCCGGGGAAGTCGAGCCCGAGCGTCTCGTCCCAGCCCATCCGGATGTTCAGGCACTGGACGGCGTTCCCGGCACCGCCCTTGACCAGGTTGTCGAGTGCGCCGACGAGGAGCAGCTGACCGTCGGCGGGGTCGAGGGCGAAGCCGACGTCGCAGTGGTTGGAGCCGACCAGGATCTTCGGCTCCGGCAGCCGGTAGTTGCCGCGCCTGTAGGTGACGACGCGGACGAACGGCTCCGCCGCGTAGGCGGTGCGGTAGGCGGCCCGTAGCTCGGCCTCGGTGAGGTCACGGCTCGCGGTGGCCCGGCACAGCACCTGGACGCCGCGCACGGCGTCGACGCCGGTGGCGGTCATCCGTACGTCCAGGCCCGTCGCCTGGGAGATCTCGGCCTGGTGGCGGTGGTTGAGCGGGGCGAACACCCGCAGTACGCCGCTGCGTTCGGCGTGCAGGTTCATCTCGCCGGCCGAGGCGCCCGAGCCGCTGGAGCCGACCCGGCCGTCGACGGTGACCCGCGGTTCCAGCAGCCCGGCGTCGGCCAGCGGTCGCAGCGCCAGGATCGCCGCGGTCGCCATGCAGCCGGGCACGCTGACGGAGTCGGCGGTGCGCAGGGCGGCCCGGTCGGTCTCCGGCAGTCCGCGCACCGCCGTCGCGAGCAGCTCCGGCGCGGGATGCTCGCCGTAGAACTCCCGGTACCGGGCGGGGTCGGTGAGGCGCAGGTCGGGGCTGAGGTCGTAGACGTGCTTGGCGCGGGAGACCAGGTCGCGGCGCCTCTCCGCGTCGGTGCCCATCGAGCCGGTCAGGAACAGCACGTCGCACTCGGGCAGCCGGTCCGGCGCGAGGTACGTCAGACCGACCCGGCCCCGCAGGTTCGGGTGGCTGCCGTCCACGCGCCGGCCTGCCAGCCGGGTCGAGGTGACCGCCGTGACGCCCACCTCCGGGTGTCCGGAGAGGATCCGGAGCAGTTCGCCTCCGATGTAGCCGGCGCCGCCGACGACCCCGACACTGATCACTCGCCCCAGTCCTCCTCGACCTCCGGCGCCACTGCGACGAGCAGCGGTTCGAGGGAAATGACTTCGAGTTCTCCCGCGCAGTCACCGCATTCGACGATCTCGTTGAGTTCGGGTTTCTCCGTGAATTCCACGGTGGCGACGCATTCAGGGCAGGCCACGTTCATCTCTTACCTCCACCCATGGGCACGCATTCCATGCCCAGAGGCTGTCGAAAGCGGCGGCTCGTGGACAGTAGGGGAAACACCTGACA
This sequence comes from Streptomyces sp. NPDC053750, assembly GCF_044544295.1. Taxonomy (NCBI): domain Bacteria; kingdom Bacillati; phylum Actinomycetota; class Actinomycetes; order Kitasatosporales; family Streptomycetaceae; genus Streptomyces; species Streptomyces sp. NPDC053750. The sequence goes on from NZ_JBITXB010000021.1 coordinate 79,419, forward strand.
GGTGCGCGGCCATGGCGTGGACCGCGTTCTCGTGGGCCGCGACGAGCCGGGCCGAGCGGCGTCGCAGACCGGTCAGGGCACCGGCCCGGTCCGGGCGCGCGGTGGCGACGGCGATCCGCAGCGCCGACCAGTGGTGCGCGACGGTGTCGACCAGCCGGGACAGCTCCAGCAGACGGCTGTCGCCGAAGCGCCGCCCGGCGCGTTCGAGGTACGCGGCGTGCAGGCCGGTCACCGCGAGGACCGGTCCGGCCACGATGAACACCTCGTCCACGACCTCCTCGGTGTCCGGCAGCCGCTCCCAGGCGCCGGCGAGGAAACCGCGCAGCCCGGCCAGCCCGGACGTCGCGGCGTCGTCCGGCTCGGTCAGGCCGCGCAGGTTGGCGGCGACGGCCCGGCGGACGAAGTCCGGGGCGAACGCGGGCAGCTCGGCCGGGTGGTCGACCCGCAGCCAGCGGTTGCCGATGGGGTTGGCCGTGAAGAACAGGTCGCGGTCGTGCCGCACGGGGTTCCCGGAGTCGCGGGCGGCGGTGAACGCGTCCAGCGCGATCGTGCCCTGGAAGGCCGGCGGCACCGGGTCGGTGACGAGGACCTCCGCCCGTTCTTCGTCGAACCCGTGGACCACGAGCAGATGGTTGGTGTGCACGTCCCGGTACGCGGGCCGGAACGGCAGGTGGAAGTTGTCGGCGGCCACGGCGACGGGGCGCCCCGCGATCAGCTCGGCCCGCACCTGCCGCCAGCCCTGCTCGGCGTCGGCCGGGGTGTGCCAGCGCGATGTGATCCCGTGATAGGGCGCCAGACCACTGAACAGCGAGTCGGCGAAGCCCGGCAGGTAGTACTCCTCGCGTCGCAGGTCGCCCGGGTAGTGGAACCCCCAGGCGGCGCCGAGGATCTCCACGGGCTCCGCTCCGCGCTGGGCGAGGAGCACCCCGGCGGTGGTGTGCAGGCAGTGGCCCAGTTCGTGCCGCCACGGGCGGATCCCGTCCAGCTCAACCCGCACGGCGCACCTCCGGGTCGGACACCGCGGTGAGCGCGAAGACGTGCATCGCCGGGTTGTCGGGCAGCCGCAGGGCGACCAGTTCGCCGGGCACGGTGACGGGGACGCGCTGCTGCCAGATGGCGGGCCGGTGCCCGTGCTGGGTGTGCCGGGGGTAGCGCAGGCCCTGCGCGCGGAACGCCTCGGGTTCGCCGAACCGGGCCTTCGTATCCGGCCAGAAGTCCGACATCCGCAGCCACGCGGCGCGCCGTGTGCCGTCGGCGTAGTGCAGCTCCACGTCGTCCTCGGTGCGCCGTTCGGCCGCGCCGAGCAGGTAGAGCCAGTCGTAGCGGCCCGGCGGCAGGGTGACGAACTGGCCGCGGCAACGGATGTTGTCCCCGTTGCCGCCGACCCGCGCCGGGAACTCGAATTCCACTCCGGCGACCGTCACCGAGGAACCCGGGGCGGGCAGGTCCTCGGCGGGAAAGGTATTGCGCCAGATGTTGAATCCATAGGCATCGCCGGCGCCGGATCCTGCGATACCGAGATTGTCACAGACTGCCGATACATCAACGACGGTGCTTATCATTCGGGAATGCACGTGAACCTCATAAGTTCCGTTCCGGAAAATCTGGCCGATGCGGTGTCCCGGCTCGTGAGGGCGGCCTATCGCACGGGGGACCTGGTGCCGGGCCTGCCGGCCGCCGACGGGTCCCGGGCCGGTTCCGGTGAGCTCCTCGACGACGTGGCCGCCGGGCAGTTGCTCTGGGTCGCCGAGGACGGGGGCCGGGTGGTGGGGACGGTGCGGGCCGTGCGCCCGTCCCCGCGGGTGTGGGAGGTGCGCAGACTCGCGGTCGCCCCGGCCTGCCGGCACTCCGGGGCCGCCCGCGCGCTGCTGCGCCGTCTGGAGGCCGAGGCACGGGCGCGGGGTGTGCGCCGGGTGGTGCTCGACGCGGTGGTGGAGCGGGGCAATCCGCCGTTCTACGCCCACGTCGGGTACCGCGCCGTGCGGCACTTCCCGGCCGGTGACAAACCGCTGTCCGAGGTGCACATGGAACGTGACCCGCGTGAGGAGCCGGCCCTGGTCCCGCACGCCGCCGCGCCGGCCGGCCCCGGGCTGCTGGTCGAGTGGCGGGCGGCGCCCGGCGGCACCGTCTGCCGCCCCCGCCTGCTGTCGGGCGTCGCCGCCGTGCGCACGTCGGGCTGGGTGCTGGGAGCCGACCACTGGCCCGCCGCCGGCGCGGCCGAACTGGGCCTGGTGCGCGGCACGTTGCTGAAGGAGGGACGGGCCGCAGGGGACGGGGAGGTGTTCTTCGACCGGCCCGCGTCCCGCATCGACGCCTTCCGGCTGCCCCGCGCGGCCCATCCCGAACTGCTGGCCTGGTGGCGCGGACCGACGGTGCGCCACCAGGCCCCTACCGGGGGCTGACGGGGTCACCCGCGGCGCCGGACGATGTCGTGCGCCGCCGCCGCGATCCGCTCGGGGCTCACTCCCGCGTGCTCCAGCAGGCTCCGCTCGTCGGCGACGAAGTCCAGGTAGCCGTCCGGGACCCCGATCCGGCGCACCGGACACGGGTGGTCCTCGGCGACCGCCTCGCACACGGCGGCCCCCAGCCCGCCGACCCGCACATGGTCCTCCACGGTGACCAGGCCCCGCGTCCGACGTGCCGCGCGTCCCAGCGCCGCCACGTCCAGCGGCTTGACGGTGTGCATGTTCAGCACCCGTGCCTCGCACCCCTGACGGGCCAGCAACTCGGCGGCTTCCAGGGCCATCACCACGGGGTACGGGCCGGTGGCGACCAGGGTGACGTCGTCCCCGTCCCGCAGCAGACGGGCCTCGCCGAGCCGGAAGCCGTTCGGCTCCGCGGTGACCAGCGGGGTGCGCGCCCGGCCGAGCCGGAGGAACAGCGGGCCCGGCAGGGCGGCCGTGGCGCGGACGGCGGCCTCGGTCTCGGCCGCGTCGCACGGGACGACGACGGTCATGTGGGGCAGCGGCCGGATCAGCGCGATGTCCTCGAGCGCGTGGTGCGTGGGACCGTAGTGCCCGGCGGACACCCCCGCGTGGGTCACCACGATGCGGACGGGCAGGTTGTTGCCCGCCACGTCGATCTTCACCTGCTCGGCCGCCCTGCTCGCGGCGAAGCCGGAGATGGTGTTGGCGTAGGGCAGCAGCCCGGAGTGGGCCAGACCCGCGGACACGCCCATGAGGTTGGCCTCGGCGATGCCCACGTTGACGTACTGGTCGGGCAGTTCCCTCCCGAAGCCGTCCTCCAGTCCGCCCATGTCGGAGTCGACGCAGAAGATCCGCGGATCGGCACGGGCCAGTTCGAGCAGGGTGCGCCGGTAGACCTCCCGGGTGGGGACGGCGTAATGCTCGGCCGCGTCCGGCGGGGTCGGCGCGGGTGCGTCGGTGATCACTTCGCTCATGGCTGCCTGCCTGCCCTCAGACCCGCCCTCGCTCGCTGGTACAGCCGCGGAGTGAGCTGGACGGAGTGGCTCTTCTTCTTTCCTTCGAACAGGGCGACACCGCGCCCCTTGACCGTGCGGGCGATGACCACGGTGGGACGGCCGTCCGCGGCGGGCGGCGCCGCGAAGACGGCGCGCAGCGCCGTGTGGTCGTGCCCGTCCACCTCGACGGCGTGCCAGCCGAAGCTGCGCCACCGTTCGGCGAGCGGCTCCAGTGCGACGCAGTCCTCCGTGCCACCGGTGATCTGCAGGCCGTTGCGGTCCACGATCGCGACCAGGTTGCCCAGCCGGTACTGGGCGGCCAGCATCGCCGCCTCCCACACCGAGCCCTCCTGCAGTTCTCCGTCGCCGAGCAGCACGTAGGCGCGGCTGTCGCGACCGAGCCGGCGCATCGCCAGGGCGACACCGGTGCCGAGCGACAGCCCGTGGCCGAGCGATCCGGTGGGGAACTCCACTCCGGGCAGCCGGCCCAGGGGGTGGCCCGCCAGACGGCTGCCCTGCCGGGTGTACGTCTCCAGCTCCGCGGGGTCGAGGAAACCGGTCTCGGCGAGCACGGCGTACAGCGCCGGCGCGGCGTGTCCCTTGCTGAGCACGAACCGGTCCCGGTCCGGCCAGTCGGGCTCGTCGGGCCGCAGTCGCAGCACCTCGGTGTACAGGTGCACGAGGACGTCCGTGCAGGAGAGGCTGCCGCCGATGTGCGCCCCGTGTTCGCAGGCCCCCATGCGCAGCACCTGTTCACGCACCCGGTAGGCGGTGTCGGCCGCCGTCCGATCCTTCGCGGCGGTGCTCGGGTCCGTCCCGGCGCTCATCGGGCGGCTCCGCTCGTCACCCGGTGCCACGGCGGCCGGTGGTCCATCGCGGCGGCCACGGGGTCCAGGTCGTCCAGTCGGTCCCACACCTTCTCGAAGGCCCGCGCGACGAGGTCGAGGACCGGTCCGCAGCGGGGGTTGAGGTGCCAGCGCTGAAGGGTGAGCGAGTCGTCGATCACGGCGAGGCTGACCTCGTAGGCGTCGATCGGGACGTCCAGGCCGCGGAAGGCGGGCTGCCCCGGCAGCGGCACCACCTGGTAGGGCTGCACCGGTACTCCCTCGGCGCGCAGCGCCCGCTGCACGGTCGCCCGGAACGCGCCGGCCGGCAGGCCGGGCCGGCCGGCGGCGACGGGGTCGAAGCGCAGTCGCAGGATGTGCCACGCGTGGGTGCGGTCGTCGGGGCAGGTGGGCACCGTCACTCCGGGCAGCCGGTCGAGCCTCGCCAGGAAACTCCGCACCACCCGGTCGCGGGCGACGGAGTCGTCGTCGAGGCGTTCGAGCTGGCAGCGGGTGAAGGCGGCCTGGACCGCGCTCATCTTCTCGTTGCCGGCCGGTACCCGGGAGAGGTAGTCGCGTTCCCGGCCGGACCGCAGGTCCTCGCCGAACTGGCGGTGGAGCACGACCCGTTCGTACAGCGTCTCGTCGTCGGTGGTGACCAGGCCGCCCTCGCCGCAGGTGGGCAGGTTCTTGACGACGTTGAGGCTCACGGCGTTGATGTCGCCGAGCGATCCGGTCCGCCGGCCGCGGTAGGTGGCGCCCTGGGCCTGGGCCGCGTCCTCGATCAGGTGCAGCCCGTGCTGCTCGGCCAGGGCGCGCAGCGCGGCCATGTCGCAGGGCAGTCCGTGCAGGTGCACGGCGATGACCGCTCTGGTCCGGCCGGTCACGGCCTTCTCCGCCGCGACGGGGTCGATGGTGTAGGTGACCGGGTCGATGTCGACGAAGACGGGTACGAGGCCGCGCTGGAGAACGGGCACGGCGCTGCCGATGAACGTCAGCGCGGGCACCAGGACCTCCGCGCCGGGCTCGATGTCCAGCGCGGCCAGGGAGAGTTCGAGGGCCGCGGTGCCGTTGGCGACCGCGGCGCAGTGCGCGGTGCCGACGTAGCGGGCCCAGTCCCGCTGCAGCGCGCTGACCTCGCCGCGGCCGGCGTCGTTGGAGGTGAACAGGCCTCCGTCCAGGACACCGCGCAGCGCCTCGTGCTCCCGGCCCGTCACCACGGGCCAGCCGATCAGTTCCCTGGTGGCGTCGTGTTTGCCGACCACGCGGTCGCCACCGAACATGGCCAGTCTGCCGGCATCGGTCATGCCCCCGCCCTCCGTTCCTCGGTGCTGTGCCGCGAGACGACCGCGGTCATCGACCGGACGGTGAGGTCCGGGGCGGCCGGCAGCCGCACGGCCCGCAGGGCGTCCCTGCGCGGCACCGGCAGCCAGACGGGGCCGGTGCCGCCGTCCGGGACGACGAAGTGCTCCGGGTCGACGCCGTGCGCGTAGTGCAGCCACGCCGTGCCGACCGTCTCGGGGCGGTCCGGGGCCCCGACCTCGATGCGCAGCCAGTCGTACCGTCCCAGGGGCACTTCCAGGAGCTGCCCGGCGCACGGCAGCGGGGCGGCGACCGGGACGGGCACGAGCCGGTTCACCGGCCGTCCTCCGGCTCGAGCCGGCTCATGACGTAGTCGACGTAGGCGCCGACCAGGTCGACGTCGAGCACCTCGATCGCCCCGTGGAACTCCGGGGTGTGGTTGACCTCGTTGACGTGCAGGCGGCCGTCGCGGTCCTCGATCACGTCCACGCCGAGGACGCCCTCGCCGATCGCGTCGGCCGTGGACCGCAGCACCTTGACCAGGTCGTCGGCGAGCGGGCAGACCTCGGCGCGGCCCCCGCGGGCGGTGTTGGTGCGCCAGTGGTCATGCCGGACCTTGTAGATGGCGCCGACGACTTCGCCGCCGAACACGTAGGCCTTGATGTCCCGGTCGGGTTTGTCCACGTACTGCTGCACGAAGGTGATCTGGTGCTGCGGTCCGGACAGTGCCGCCCGGTGTTCGAGCAGGGCCTCCGCCTGCTCGTGGTCGTGCATCCGCGCGGCCAGCCGTCCCCAGGAGCCGGTGAGCGGCTTGACGACCGCCGGGTAGCCGAAGCCGTCCAGCTCGTCGAGGACGGCGTCCGGGGTCAGCCCGGCCAGGGCGGGGATCGTGGGCAGTCCGCCGTCGCGCAGGGCGAGGGTGGTGAGAAGCTTGTCGCCGCACAGCCCGATGATCCGGGAGCTGTTGACGACGGGAACACCGGCGTGTTCGAGGAGCCGGCAGGCGTAGAGGTTCCTGGTGTGGGAGATCTCCCTGCTGAGCGCGCCGCTGTAGGGCAGCCGCAGCGGCTGCCCGTTGTCGAGCCGCACGACGAACCTCCGAGCGTCGACCTGTTCGAAGTCGATGTCGCGGCGGCGGAGTTCAGCGAGGAGCAGCCGCTCCTCCAGGCGCACTCTCGATGTGAGGACGGCCAGCTTCTTGGCTTGTGCGGTCATGCTCTGACGCTCCCTTTCCCATGCGCGCGGCATCCTTGTGAGCCCCGGCAGAGCGCAGCGAGTCGACGAGCCGGGGCAGCGCGTCGGTCAGCACGTCGACAGCGGCCAAGTACTCGGGGATCTCGATGTGTTCGTCGTCGCTGTGGCAGAGCCGGGAATTGCCCGGGCCGTAGGCGGCCGTCGGCACCTGCCAGTGCCGGGCGACCACGTTCCAGTCGGAGGTGCCGAGTTTGAGTTTGGACACGGGCCGTCGCCCCCGACGGGACAGGGCCGTACCCAGCGCCCGCACCACGGGGTTCGACCGGGAGGCCCGTACGGCGGGCGCCTCCTCGATCACCGTGACCCGGCTGTCCGGCACCGCAGCGAGCCAGGACGCCAGAGCGTCGGCGTCGAAGCCGAGCGGGGTCCGGCAGGAGACCTCGACGGTGGCCCGCTCCAGGTCGGCGGTCATCCCCACGAGGGTGGGCAGCGTGCGCTCGAACAGGGGCGCTTCCGCGTCGTCGGGGGCGAGTGCGGCGCGCAGCGACTGCCAGAAGGCGAAGGCCGTTTCGGCCGCGGTCGGCTGGTCGGAGCTGGTGTGGGCGGGGGGCCGGGTGAAGTCCGACCGGAACCGGAAGACGCCCTTGTAGCCGATGCCGATGGAGTGGGCACCGCTGGGTTCGCCGATCAGGAGGGCGTCGGGGGCGGGCCGGTGCAGGAGGTGCCGTGCGCCGTGCGAGGTGGCCTCCTCGCCGACGGCGCCGATGACGACCAGGCGTCCGGGGACGCGGTCGGCCAGCCGGGCCGCGGCACAGATCATGGCGGCCAGGGGGCCCTTGGCGTCGACGGAGCCCCGGCCCGTGAGCACCTCGCCGTCCCGGCGCACCGGAAGGGTGCCGGGGACGGTGTCCATGTGCCCGAGCATCATCACCTCGGGCCCGTCCGGGTCGCCGACGGCTCCGTGGACGTTGCCGACGGCGTCGACGTACGTGTCGAAGCCGGCGGCCGCCATCCGCTCGGTGAGCAGGGCGGCCAGTTCCGCCTCCTGCCCGGAGAAGGACGGGACGGCCACCATGGAGCGCAGCAGCTCGGTCTCGTCGACGCCGGCCGGGCGGGTCACGCGTCGCTGCCGAAGGGGTTGATGTCGACCAGCAGCATGTCGCGCACCGCCCGTTCGCCCACCGCGCAGGTCGGCGACACCTCGTGGGTGACGAGCCGGTCGTCGACGAAGAGGGAGTCCATCTGCTCGGTGAGGGTCAGCCGCACCGCCTCGCCGCCGTCCGGGTACACCGTCGACTCGCCGCCCACGCAGCCTTCCCGGCGGATCAGGTGCATGCCGATGTAGCAGTGCCCGTCGCGGTGCCGGCCCTCGGGGGTCGGCAGGCCCTCCTCGCCGGCGTGGGCGATCATCCGGATCTGGTGGATGCCCACCTCCCAGCTCCGCCCGCCGGTGATGGTGTGGGCCAGGCCGGTGTCGAAGCCGACCAGGGCGGTCATCGCCGGGTGCAGCAGCGCCTCCTCGCCGGCCGGTGCGAAGGAGCGGTCCGCACCCTTCCACAGGGGGATGCCGTCCTGCCGGAAGGTGGTGTGGGGCAGGACCTCGAACTCGGTCCCGTCGTCGTGGATCTCGACGCGCAGCCGGCCGTAGCGGCGCTGCCGGTACCGTCCGCCGTCGTGCAGGGTCGTGTCGAGCGGAAGGTCGGCCCAGAACCGGGCGAACTCGGTGAGCTCGCCCTGTGCGAGCAGCGGGCGCACCTGCGCGGCCGGCAGCACGGTGAAGCCGTCCCGGACCGTTTCCTCGGCGAGCCCTTTCATCCGGTCCTCCATGAAGTCGCTCGCGGCCACGCCGACGGCCCCCATAGATCCCTCCGCTGGATCGAAACCTGTGTGATACCGGGCCCGTTGCGGGTCGTGACGGCCCTCAGAGTCTGCGTCCAGCCTGTCACCGCCGAGGCCGCCCGACCTGTCGGTCATTACCCTGACTGTCCGCGGGAGTGGAGCGCGAACACCGCGCCGGCGCCGTGGAGCGCCCGCGGGCGGGCACGACTGTGGCGGACGCCGGAAAGGGACCGGCATCCGCCACGGGGGGGTCGGTCAGCGGACGGCGGCGGTCCGCCGAGGGCGGGCGATCACCGAGGAACGGCCGACCATGCTCGCGATCTCGGCGCGCGAGGAGACGTTCAGCTTGGTGAAGATGCGGCCGAGATGGGTCTCCACGGTCTTGTGGCTGACGTCGAGCTGGCGGGCGATCTGCCGGTTGGTGCGGCCCTGGCTGACCAGCCGCGCTATCTCGAACTCCCGCTGGCTGAGCACGAACTGTTCCTCCGGGGCACCGGCGCCCGCCGCGGTGGCGGCCTCCAGCTCGGCCCGCAGTTCCCGCACCCACACCGCCAGGTCGCGCATGCAGCTGCCCGCGACCACCGCCTCCGCGGCGTCGAGGTGCTTCTCGGCCCCGGCGGGTACGCCGAGTGCCAGCAGGGCCCGGGACGCCAGCAGGTGCCCGGTGCCGACCTCCAGCACCTGGTCGCCGGCGGTGCCGGCGTTGATGGCCTCCAGCGCGTGAGCCAGTGCCTCGGCGGGGTCGTCGGCGACCCTGGCCCGGGCCGTGGCGACGACTCCGGCGCTGCCCGGCAGGTCCACGGCCTCGGCCGCGGCCTGCAGCCGGGCCACGTAGGAGCGGGCCCGATCCCGGTGGCCGAGGGAAAGTTCGGAGCGGCCCAGCAGGTCGTAGGCGCGAGCGTGGCACCACATCGGAAGCTCAGGGAGCGCCGGTCCGCCCCCGGCGTCGAGCACGGCGGCCAGGCAGCCGGCGGGCTCGCCGTGGGCCAGCAGCGCCGCGGCCTGCGCCAGCCGGGCGTGGCGCCAGGTGGGGCTGTCCGGGGTGACCGCCTCGCAGGCGGCACGGCTGTCGGCGAGCGAACTGAGCACCGCGCCCTCCGCCAGCGCCGTCTGCGCGCGCAGCGTGAGGGCCATGGCGAGCGCGTCCTCGCAGCCCGGGCTCCGGGCCAGTTGGATCGCCTGCTCGGCGTGGCTCCGGGCGCTCTCCAGCCGCCGCTGTCGCAGGTGGACGGTACCGAGCCCGACGAGCAGCGGGATCGTCGACTGCCACTGGCCGTAGGCCTTGCTGAGCGCGACGCCGCGGGAGAAGTGCTGTAAGGCCGGGGCGAGGTGTTCGAGGTGCAGTTCGGCGAAGCCGAGTTGCCACACGGCGTCGAGACCGCGGGCGAGCTGGTCGTCGGTCTGCCGGTCGATGAGCTGGGCGGCCTCGTCGGCGCTGCGCCCGGCGGTCACCGAGGCTCCCTTGGCCAGTGCGGCGGAGGCGTGGATGGCGAGGGCGAGCGACTGCAGCATCTGGTCGCCGCTGCCCACGGCCCCGAGCAGCGCGTCCTCGGACCACTCCCAGCCCGTGTCCCAGACGCTGGTGGCCGCGAGGGCGAGCCGCAGCCGGGTGTCGCCCTCCGGGGTGCCGCTGCGGCTGAGCGCGCGGTGCAGCAGGGCGCGTGCCTCGGTGTACCGGCCGGCGTACTGGGCGAGGACGGCCCTGCACTCGATCGCCACGGCGGCGTCGGCACCGGCGTCCGCGTCGGCACCGGCCTCGACCAGCGCGTCGCGCCGGCGCAGCGCTTCCCAACCGTCGCCGAGGCGTCCGGTCAGCACGGCACCGCGGGCCACTGCGGAGAGCAGGGCGCGCCGACGTTCCCGGTGCTCGGAGCCGTCGCCGGTGAGCCGCAGTGCCGTGCGGTACCAGGCGGCCGCGGTGTCCGGGTCGCTCAGCTCGATGGCCCGGGCGGCGGCGGTCAGGGCCGCGCAGTGCTCCGGCCCTTCGCCGCCGACCCGCTCCACGTGCTCGGCGATGCGGACGGCGGGCTGATTGCGGCTGCGCAGCGCGTCGATGGCCCGGGTGTGCGCACCGAGCCGCCAGCCGTCCGGCGTGGTGCGGAAGACGACGCCGCGCACGACGGGGTGACGGAAGACGAAGCGGGCGGGCACGGAGTCCGGCCGGATCAGGTCCCGGGCCAGCAGTTCGTCGAGGGCGACCAGCACGGTCGGGTGGTCCATCTCGGCGACGAGGGAGGTCACTTCGAGTTCGAAGGTGTCGCCCACGACCGCGGCGGCCTGGGCGACGAGCCGGGCGGTGTCGGAGACCCGGTCGAGGTCCATCAGCACGGGGGCGGCGCGCTCGACGGGGATCTCGGCGTCGGTCCGGAGCAGGGATTCCCCGCGGCACCCAGCGCCCCGGCAGAGCGACATCAGGAGGTGCAGGTAGCGCGGATTGCCGCCGCTCTCCTGGTGCAGCGTCATCTGGTGTCGTCCGCACAGATGATCCGGGAACAGTTCCTCGGCCGCCTCGCGGCCCAGTCCGGTGAGCGGGAGTTCGTCGACGTCCCACTGCGCCTGTGCGCCCCCGAGTGCGGCGAGCAGTCGGTTGGCGACGCCCCGGGGCCGGTACGCCAGCACCAGGGTGATGTCGGTGCGTGGCGAGTGGCGAAGCAGTTGCTCCAGGGCGATGTTGATCCGGTGCGTGGCGTCCTGCAGATCGTCGACCAGCAGCATCAGGCCGCCGGGGCCGACGAGTTCACGCAGCGGCGGAAGCGAGGTCAGGCAGTCGAAGGGGCCCTGCTGCCGTTCGGCCGCGGTGCAGGCCACCACGGTGGCGTCCGGGATCTCCGTGGCGAGGTCCAGGAATTCTGTCAGCAGGCGGGTCTTCCCCACTCCCGCCTCTCCCGGAATTCTGATGAGTCCGGGCCGGTCCCGCCGACTTCTGAGAGCTCCCGCAAGGGTGGCCAGTTCTTCCTGCCGTCCGGTGAGCCTCTGCGACTTGCGATCCGCTAACCGGCGGGACTCGACCCTCAATTGCACTGATGCGAGAGTCGCGTCACTCGATCGGTGGCCGTTCTGAAGAAGCTCAGTGAAGCGCGTGTCGGACAAAGCCGATCCCCCGTTACCGATGATTGCGTCGGTTTTTCTACTTCTGATCGCGCAGTTGTTGAATTACGCACGCACATGAGCCGGCCCCGTCCCTCCGGGGAACGATCGGCGGAATGTGCGGAACAGACAGGGAAAATGGGCAGGAAGCCGCGATCTCCTTCGCGGGGCCGCGGCTCGCCCCTGGTCGACCGTCGGCCGGCCGTCTACTCAGCCATCGCGTTGCGCAGGCTCAGCGGGCGCATGTCGGTCCAGACCTCTTCCACATGGGCCAGGCATTCCTGCTTCGTGCCCCTCACGCCGACCTCGCGCCAGCCGTCGGGAATCTCACGGCCCGTGGGCCAGATGGAATACTGCTCCTCGCCGTTGACCACCACGGTGTACGTGATCTCACCGTCGTTCTCTGTCACGACATTCTCCCCGTTCGACGATTTTCCAGCCGTGTATTGCGACAGTCGCGCACCGGGTGAACGATTCACCTGCGCGGACATCACCCTCAGGGCGGACCTGTCGGCCGCCGGTGACACCGTCTTAGATCCTGAGATCGCGAGCACCCGTTGTCAACATCACCTACGGAAAAGGCAGTTCAGGCCATTGTCACGACAATGATCGAACGGCGACGCGGTATCGCCCAACGCGGCGCTATGAGGACATTGGGGGCAGCCCGGAGCGTTCCGGTTCGGACAGCAGGACGCAGAACTCATTGCCCTCGGGGTCGGCGAGCACGACCCACCCCCAGCCGTTCGGCTTCCGCTGGTCGTCCACCAGGGAGGCGCCCAGTGCCAGCAGTCGATCGACCTCCGCCTCGCGCGAGGTGTCGGGGCGCAGGCACAGGTGCATCCGATTCTTGCCCGCCTTCGGTTCGGGCACCTCGTTGAAGTGGAGCGCCAGACCGTTCGCCAGCTTGATCTCCGCCTCGGGGTCGCCCGGTTCGTCCTCGGCGTCCAGAGGGCGGCCGGTCACCTCGCTCCAGAACTGGGCCAGTCGGTATGCGTTCGCACAGTCCAACGTCATATTCGTCACCGAAGCCACCATGCGAGCGATCATTGCCGAACCCGGCGGTAACCGCTACCGGAAGGGCCGAATTGGCGTGAAGTCGCAGGTGAGAGCGGTGACTTCACGCCGGACCGGAGCTCAGGGCACCGTGTCGAGAATCTGGTGCCCCGCGCCACGCAGGGCGGCGTACGCCCGTTGCCCGAGCGATCGGGGCACCAGCACCAGGTCCGCGTGGTAGGTGGAGGCGACGAAGACCGGCACGGCGGCCCCCGCCAGGGGCGTGATCACCGCGGCCAGCAGTCCCGGGACGTCCAGCCCGTGGCCGGCGTCGGCGTCGTACAGCCCGGTCCACCGCTCCTCCTCGGGTGTCGCCGGGCCCGCCTCCCGGATGACGGTAAGCCCGTCCGGGGCCCGCACCAGGGCGTGCCAGTTCCCGTCACGGGGCTCCCGGGGGTCCGCGCGGTGCTCCAGCACGAAGTCGGGTCCCAGGATCCTGAGCCGGAGGGCGGGCTCCGTTCCGGGTACGCCTGCGGGGCCCGTGCCGCCGTCCGGCGGGTTCGTGCCGAGGTCGAGCAGCGCATAGGGCGTGCCGGGCGACGGCACGAACCCGAGCCGCGCCAGGAGGGCCGCGCCGGCGCCGGCGGCCGCCTCGCAGCGGACCAGACGCCGGCCTCCGCCCCGCGCCACGGAGAGGAACCTTTCGCACAGCGCGGCCGCCACACCTCGCCGGCGCGCCCGCGGGGCAACGGCGACGTGGTGCAGGTGTGCCGTGCGCCGGTCGGTCTGGGAGAGGGAACCGATGAGGAAGCCGACGAGTGCGCCGTCGGCGTCCTCGGCCGTACAGCAGGTCGCGAGGAAGTCCTCGAAGAGGAGCCGCGACCGGACCGGGTGCGCACCGGCGCCGGGCGGCCCCGAGCACCAGGCGTCAAGCGCCCGGACCACCCGCGAGTGGTCCGCGGCGCGCGCGGGACGGACGGCCGGGGCGGGAAACTCTGTGGTCACCGGCGTACGGTCCCATGCCGGGCACCGCCCGGACAGTCGGGGACTTCCCTGGCAGGACCGGACCTCGACGGAGCCGACGGAGCCGACGGAGCCGACGGAGCCGACGGAGCCGGCATGGCCTGCGAGACGTGCGGCCTGCCGGCGGCGAGCAGGATCCGGTTCCGTCGGCTGAAGCCCGACCCGCTGAGTCCGAGGGTAGCCGCAGGTCGGCTCGGCCCGCTGGGCACCGTTCCAGGCCCTCTCCGGCCGGCAACACTCCCGACCAGGCTCGGGCGTGCCCAGGGTGCCCGCAACGCGGTCGGCGGCCGGACGCCAGGGCGAGCTGCGCGGCCGGTTCCACGACGGCCCCGCCGGGGCCGTGGGCATGGCTTGGCCGGTGGACGCGGCGAAAGCGTCCTCCACGCTGACGGTTAATCAACATTGCGTTCGCACAGGTGTTTTGGGAGCCTCTGTTCGACTCGAGTGTCGAGAAGAACAACGGAGGACTCCCCCCACATGCTGAGAAGTCGAATACGTCGTGCCTGGCTCACCGCCGCCGCGGCGGCAGCGATCGCGTTCACCGGCCTTTCGGTGCCCGGTCACGCCGACGACCTCCCGCCGGACGTGCCGGGCTCCTGGATCCAGGAGCCCCGTGCGGCCGAGGGGACGCCCACGCCGAGTCTGGCCCGCGACTGGACCAGTCCCGGCGGAGAGGCATCGCCCGGCGACTTCACGCTGTCGCCCGGCGCGATGAACGCCGAGACCACGCGGCGGGTGACCCGCCTCGACTCGGTGCTGCCCAAGATGGGCGTGCAGAACCTGCTGGCCGGCGCGAACCGCGACGCCCAGCCGTGGTGCTCGCGTGACCCGTTCGGCACCGCGCCGGACCCCGATCTCAAGTACTGCCTGGAGAACGACGACTCCGTCTCGCGCGAATGGGTCCCGCAGGGCTTCAGCGGCGTCTCCGACGCGAAGGACAACGAGCTGTGGGGCGATGCCGGGAACATCCAGCTGTTCGCCTCGTACGACGGCTGGGACCCGGGCCGTGAGGACGACCCGAACCCGGGCGGCGACTGCACCGCCGGCGAACTGGAGGACAACGACGCCTGCAACCAGAAGGGCGTCCGGGTCACCTTCGTGCAGAGCCGCACGAATCCGGCCACCGGCAGCCCCGAGGTCAAGTACCGGCACGTCCTGCTGGGCTGGACGTACGTGAACTCGGCCGACCACATCTCCTTCGACGGGCTGCACGCCTCCGAGTACCCGATCCAGAAGGGCGTCCACGCAGGTGGCATCGTCTGGTACGGCAACTACCTCTACGTCGCGGACACCCGCAACGGCCTGCGCGTCTTCGACATGCGCTACATCATGGACCTGAACCCGGACGGCGACGCGAGCACGAACGACGCGATGGGGGCCGACACCGACGGCGTGAAGACCACCGCCGACGTCCAGGACAAGACGAAGGTCGGCCGGCACAACAACGTCTGGTACAGCTTCGGTTACCGCTACGTCATGCCGCAGGTCGCCGCGTGGAAGTTCAAGGCCACCCAG
>NZ_JBITXB010000022.1:0-93235 GCF_044544295.1 Streptomyces sp. NPDC053750
AGCGGGTACTTCCTCGGTGCAGGCATCGTCTGGGCTCCTCTCGTGAGACCCATCTGACCCTCTGTCACCTCTTCCCGCATCTCGGGGGAACCTCACATCACTGCCTGCTCCGAGAGCAAACCCGGAAGCGACGGTGAGCGGCACACCGGTCAGCAGAGCTGCCGCGAGGGCAAGGCGGGGCAAGGTACGTCTACGTCGTAAATCAGAAGACAAGTCTGATTTCTTCCAACGACTTGATGTTGTGTCGCGCCGCCTTCCTTCCTACGGTGCTGATCAAGCAAGCAACAACGGTGACAGTCCGGGGCATTCGGCCCGTAATACTTGAACGGCATGTGACTCTTGCCACGTCAGCACCAGCCATTCATCGGGCGTGTCTCAGTTCCGTGTATGCCCCCGGGCGGGGCCACGAGGCCGTGCAGAACCAGCAAATCCAGGTCCGCTCGATCACGGCCCGCCAGCACCGCCCATCACACAGCACATGACGTCAAACCCGACTTCTCGGGCTGTACTGCGATCGATCACGGGGAAAACTCTGAGCCAAGCCTTGCCTCCTCAGCCGAGAGTGAAGCGACCCGACTCTGGAGTCGGGTCGCTTCACTGCTGAAGGGCAGCCGCCTTTCACGGAGTGGCCCGGTCAGTGGTCGGGCGTCAGGCACTTCGCTAGGCCATCCAGAGTCGCAGTGACCAGAAGAGGAGGCCGACGATGCCGGAGCCCGGGCCGTAGACGACGCCGCGCGGGTCTGTACGGTGAGCGGTGTAACTCCCGAGCTGGAAGCGACAGTTGATGACTGACGTGGCGAGTGACATCAAGGCCGGGGAGGCCGTGGTGAGTGGGACGGGCGCCGTGGATGACGGGCTGGTTGCCGAGCTGGTGGCCCGGGCTCAGGCCGGTGGGGTGAAGCTCACCGGGGAGGGCGGCCTGCTGCAGCAGCTGACGAAGCGGGTGCTGGAGTCCGCGCTGGAGGGCGAGCTCACCGATCATCTGGGCCATGAGCCAGGTGAGCGGGCCGAGGGCGGCCGGGAGAACTACCGCAACGGGCACCGGTCGAAGACGGTGATCACCGAGTCGGGGCCGGTCGAGATCGCGGTGCCGCGGGATAGGGCCGGGTCGTTCGAACCGCAGCTGGTCAAGAAGCGGCAGCGGCGTCTGGGCGGGGTGGACGAGATGGTCCTGTCCCTGTCGGCGAAAGGGCTGACGCACGGGGAGATCTCCGCGCATCTCGCCGAGGTCTACGGGGCGGAGATCTCCAAGTCCACGATCTCCACGATCACCGACAGCGTGATGGCCGGCATGACCGAATGGCAGAACCGTCCGCTGGACAGCGTCTACCCGGTCGTCTTCATCGACTGTGTGAACGTGAAGGTCAGGGACGGGCAGGTCGCCAACCGGCCCGTCTACATGGCGGTGGCGGTCACTGCCGAGGGGCACCGGGACATCCTGGGCCTGTGGATCGGTGACGGCGGTGAGGGCGCGAAGTACTGGCTCCAGGTCCTGACCGAGATCAAGAACCGCGGCACGGCCGACGTTCTGATGCTGGTCTGCGACGGCCTGACCGGCCTCCCGGACGCCGTGAACACCGTCTGGCCTGCAACGATCGTCCAGACCTGCGTCGTTCACCTGCTGCGGAGCAGCTTCCGTTACGCGGCCCGGCAGGACTGGGAGAAGATCGCGAAGGCGCTCAGGCCCGTCTACATCGCGCCGACCGAGGACGCCGCCCTGGAGCGGTTCGTGGATTTCACCGACGCCTGGGGCGGGAAGTATCCGGCGATCGTCCGGCTCTGGGAGAGCGCGTGGGCGGAGTTCGTGCCCTTCCTCCAGTTCGACGTCGAGATCCGCAAGATCGTCTGCACCACCAACGCGATCGAGAGCATCAACGCACGGATCCGCAAGGCCGTGAGGGCCCGGGGACACTTCCCCACCGACCAGGCCGCGCTCAAATGCGTCTACCTGGCCGTCATGAGCCTGGACCCGACCGGCACCGGACGCAAACGCTGGACCATGCGCTGGAAGGCCGCACTCCAAGCCTTCGACATCACCTTCGACGGCCGGCTCACCGCCGGACGCCGCTGAACAAAACCAACCGAGTCCCACCGTTCGCTACACAGACCCCTTCCTGGTGGAAGAACGGAGGCTCAAGCGAGACCGGCCGGTGAAGACCAGCCTGGTACGGCAGCCGGCCCGCTGGCGGGTCCCCCTCCGGAGTCACAGGGCGCCCGCGCGTGGATGGGCGGGTACTCCCCAGTGGTTCCGTCGCGAACTCAACTGGACGGCGTGACCGGGGACCACATGCCGAGCCACTGCTCGGCGTCCCAGGCATCGAACCGCTCCACCTCCGTGAACCCCAGCTTCGCCGCGAGGCGCATCGAGCGGGCGTTGGCGGTCTGGGTGGCGAGCACCACTGGTTCGCCGGGAAGCACTCCGGCGAACCAGTCGAGTGCCGCCGCGCATGCCTTGGCGGCGTAGCCGTGTCCCCACGCCCGCGGCAGGAACAGGTAGCCGAGATCGGCCTTCCCAGCGGCAGACGGGCGGTGGTGCCCCGGTGCTCTCCTGAGCAGGATCTGGCCGATCACCGACCCGTCGAGCTCGACGGCGAAGCTTCCGGGCCACCGCTCGGGTGCCCCGGACATCTCGCGCTCAAGCTCGTCACGCGGCCGGGGGCCGCCGAGGTAGGTGTGCACTTCCGGCGAGGCGAGCAGCTCGATGAACCCCGCACGATCCCGGGTCCCGGGCTCACGGAGCACGAGCCTCTCGGTCTTGATCGGCTCAGGCGGCCAAGCCACAGACCCCAGATCTTCCATCCGCGCACGCTAACAGGTGGTCAAACCAACCGAACGGGAGACGCCTAACTCCACCAAGGACCGCCTCTACGCCGTCAACGCCGACCGCTCCAACGTCTACGAATACGCCGCCGCCTCGGGAACCTCGTCCCCCATCGGCAGCCCTCGGCACTGAACATCTCGAGTTCGATCACGCCCGCATTCATGCAGGCCACCACCCTGGCTAACCGGCCGATGAGTAGGTCGGCGACGGTGCTCCTGCTGGTCACACCGTTCAGGGATGACCGCGGGTGATCCCGCGGGCCTTGAGCGCCGCTCGGATCGCGCGGGAGGAGTAGGCCTTGTTCCCGAGCAGCATGGCCGGGGTCGTACGCGGGCGGCCTGCTCCGGTCCTGGGGACTCGCAGGTCGCCCAGCAGCAACGGCAGGGACTGGCCGTCGTGCGCCTGCCCGAGCGTTACGACGACGGCGAGCGGTCGGCCCTGACCGTCCACGGCGTGGTGGATCTTCGTGGTCAGCCCGCCGCGGGAACGGCCGATCGCGTGCCCGGCGGGCTCTCGGTGGGCGTCGAGGCCCTGCCCTCGGGCTGCGGCCCGGCACTTCTCGGGGCGGCGGGTGTTGGTGGCGTGCTGGTGGGCCCGGGTGATGGTGGAGTCCACCGCCACCGCCAGTCGATCAGCCCGTCGTCGTCCGCGCGGGCGAGCAGGACGCTGAGCACGCGGTCCCAGGTCCCGTCGGCGGCCCAGCGGCGGTGTCGGGCCCACACGGTCTTCCAGGAGCCGAACCTGGCTGGGAGATCTCGCCAAGGAACGCCGGTGCGGTACCGGTAGATGATCGCCTCCACAATGCGGCGGTGATCGGCCCACGGCCTGCCACGACGACCGGTATTGGAGGGCAGCAGAGGGAGGATGCGGTCCCACTGCCGGTCGGTCAGCCGGGTGTGACGAGGCATCACAATCAGACCGCAGAGGCGCTGCGCACCCGGGCCAGCAACCCGGCCGGGCTCAGTCAATCGTCTTGATCACCCGGGCGGGCACTCCCGCGACCACGGTGCCGGCAGGGACATCACGAGTGACCACCGCACCGGCAGCGACCACTGCACCGGCACCGATGGTCACCCCTTGCGTGATCACGGCAGCCGTCCCGATCCAGACGTCGTCCTCGATGACGATCGGGGCGAAGGAGAGGTACTCGCGGCGCTCGGCCAGGGGCAGTGGATGGCCTCCGGTGATGAGGCTGACCTTCGGGGCGATCATGACGCCGTTGCCGATACGGATGCCCCCCTTGTCCATGAAGGTGCACCCCTGGTTGACGAAGACGTTTTCCCCGAACGTCGTGTTCAGCCCGCACTCGGTAGAGAACGGCGGGTAGATCATCACCGACTCCGGCAGCGGACCGCCGAACACAACGGAAAGTTGTTCTGCGCGACCCTCGCTGTCGCTGAATGGAAGCACGTTCAGTCGAGACGTCGCATCGGTCACCTCCACGATCCGCTCCACATGACGCGCGAACTCAGGTGTCTGGACATACATGACCTGCTCTGTGCGGGTAGACATGCGCTGATCCCACCACCGCGCAGAACACTCGATCAAACAACCCTGCACCACACCAGATACAACCAATAGTTGTGGGAGTAGGGTGGAAGCGTGGATGTTGAAGCGCTGCGGACGTTCGTGGCCGTCGCCGAGACCGGCCAGTTCCAGGCTGCGGCCGACGAGCTGGGGGTCAGCCAGCAGGCGGTCTCCAAGCGGATCGCGGCCCTGGAGAGGCACATCGAAGTCACGCTCCTAGTACGGACCTCCCGAGGCTCCCGTCTGAGCCTGGACGGGCAGGTCTTCCTGCCGCACGCGAAGAAGGCAGTGGCGGCCATCGAACAGGCCGAGCAGGCCGTGCGCCCCGGAAGCCGTCCCTTGCGCGTCGATGTCCTCAATCGGCGCATCTTCCCGGCCCAGGCTGTGTACCGGTTTTACCGCTCCCACCCCGAGACGGATCTGGACGCGGTCACGCTGAGCACGGAGAACGCCGCCCAGGCCGCCCAGGCGGTGCTCGAAGGGACTGTCGACGCGTCCTTCCGTGCCCTGCCGGCAGACCAGGTCCCGGCGGGGATCAGCGCCGAACGACTTCTGGACGCACCCCTGGAGCTCCTGGTCGGACCCGGCCACCCGCTGGCTGACGCGCCCTGGGTCAGTCCTGCAGACCTGGCCGGTCACCGCATCTGGATCCCCGGGATCCGGCCGGACACGGAGTGGGCGGCGTTCTACCAGGCGCTGTCCGAGGCCTTCGGCCTGAGTATCGACGCGCTCGGCCCCAACTTCGGTGACGAGGCCCTGATGGACGCGTTGGCCGACTCGGCCTCGCTGGCCACCCTCGTCGGCAGTGGGGACCGGTACCTGTGGCCCCAGACTTACGACCTACGGCGCATCCCGTTGCACGACCCGACCCCGGTCTACCCGCACGTGCTGCTGTTCCGCAGCGGAGACCAGCACCCCGTGCTGACCGCGCTACGCGACCATCTGCGCACCGCAGGCCCGCCAACCCCGCACGACGTGTGGGCGCCGGACTGGGTAGACCGCTGACCACACGACCGAATTAACGGACACGGCTTACGAGCTCGTGCACGGTAAGCGGTGAGACGTCGGGACTCTGATCGTCGATCATGGCCATGTGGTGGGGAACGCATCTCATGCAGCGATCATCAGCGACCGGAGGGTCACGGGCCTGTCGGCCAACATGATCGCTGAACTGGTCGCAGAGCTCGGCCCGTTGTGGCACGAACGGCACCAGGCCGAGCTTGCGTCCCGTCCACGGAAGCGTGCTGTGGGCGCCGGAGCGAAGCACCGGTTGATGTTCGTCGACCGGCTTCTGGCCACGCTCGTGCACCTCCGGCATGCCACCACGCACGACGTGCTCGCCTGCTGGTTCGGTGTCGACCTCTCCACCATCACTCGTGCCATCGGGGAGGTTCGACCCTTGCTCGCCGAGCGAGGGTGCACCGCCAGCCAGGGTGTGCGGCTGCGGACCCTGGACGAGGTCATCGACCACCTCGGTGCCGACGGGAAGACCGGGATCATCGACGGCACCGAGATTCGGGTCCGCCGCCCGGCCGCCGGACGCGAGGACCGCGACAAGTTCATCTCCGGCAAGAACAAGCAGAACGCGGTCAAGACCATGGTCGTCACGGACGGGGACGGCCGCGTGCTCTTCTGCAGCCCGACCAAGCCCGGCAGCTGCGCAGATATCACCCACGCCCGCCAATTAGGGCTGGTCAGGCTTCTGGCCGACGGACCCGTGGTGGAGATCCTTGCCGACGCCGGCTACCAGGGCCTGGGCGCCCAGACCGGCGGCCGGGTGATCACACCACCACACCGTAAGTTCAAGAAGAACGCCCCCGACTGGTACGAGGAGATGTACGAGCGCCAGCGCAAGGCGCACTCATCACGGCGTATCCGTGTCGAGCACGGCATCGCCCATCTCAAGAACTGGCGGGCCCTGGCCCGCCACCTCGGCCGCCGCGAGCACATGAGCGACACCGTCCAAGCCATCGCCGGCCTGCTGTCCCACCAGCAGACAGCGGACCTGAACCTGACACGACAGATGTGACCACGGGCCACACCGGAGTCCGTGACGTCTCACCGCTTACCGTGCACGAGCTCGTTAGAAGTCCTAACGAAATGATCTTCGAGGTGATTGGATCGCTCCAAGACCGACCGAGGATCTGGGGGTGCGGGGTGGCACGGCCGAAGGCATGGGAAGTCGACGACGAGCTGTGGGCAGTGATCGAACCGCTGCTGCCCAAGATCGAGCGCCGGACCCGGCATCCAGGGCGCAAGCGGCATCCGGACCGGCTGGTGTTCCAGGGCATCCTGTTCGTGCTGCATACCGGGATCGCCTGGGAACATCTACCGCAGGAACCCGGCTTCGGCTCGGGCATGACATGGTGGCGCCGCCTGGCCGAATGGACCGAGGCCGGGGTGTGGCCTCAGCTGCACCAGGTCCTCCTCGCCGAGCTGCGCGCCGCGAACGCCCTGGACTTCTCCCGCGCGGTGGTCGACGGCTCCCACATCCGGGCGTTAAAGGGGGAGCCAAGACCGGACGAGGCCCCGTTGACCGGGGCAGAACGGGCAGTAAGCATCATCTGATCACTGACGCCACCGGCATCCCGCTTGCTGCCTCCTTGACCGGTGGCAACCGCAACGATGTCACTCAGCTGATCCCGCTCCTCCAGGCCGTGCCGCCGGTGCGAGGCAAGCGCGGCCGGCCCCGGCGCCGCCCGGACGTGATCCTTGCTGACCGCGGCTACGACCACGACAAGTACCGCCACATGGTCCGGGCCCTTGGCGTGAAGCCGCTGGTCGCCCGCCGCGGCACCGAACACGGCTCCGGACTCGGAGCCCAACGCTGGGTCGTCGAGCGCGCATTCGCTCACCTGCAATGGCACGAAGCGTTCCTCAGCCTCGGATGCGCTCTCATCTGCTGGAGACGGCTGGTGTCACTGCATACGCAGCACAGACCTGTGGCATCCCGCCGGACCTCTCGCACGGCTAGCAGCTGAAACCCGCTTGTGCAGTCGCCCGGTGAGCCGATACCCAGCACTCGAAAGACAAGGAGGACACGATGACCGCCCTCGGTTCGTTGAACGAGTTCTGCTGGATGGACCTGAAAACCCGCGATCCATCCGGCACCGCTGCCTTCCTATCGCAGGCACTGGGCTGGTGTTTTGCAGTGGATGAGGAGGACTGGCGCCAGGCCACCAAGATAACCATCGGCGGGTACCAGATCGGCGGCGTCAGCGACCTTGCGAACCCGATCTACCCGCCGGGCACGCCCGCCCACGTCGCCTACTACCTGGCCGTTGATGACGTCGACCGCCGCGCCGAAGCCGCGACGGCGAACGGCGCGCGTCTTGTCGTGGCTCCCTTTGACGCGGGTGATCAGGGCCGTACGGCGACGTTGATCGACCCGGTGGGTGCCCCTTTCTCCTTGTGGCAACCCCATGGGTTCACCGGGTGGACGTTCCCGCTCCGCTTGGCAGGCGCCCCACATCACATGGTCCTGGCCTGCGGCCAACCGGAGCGGGCCCGGGACTTCTACCACCAGTTGACAGGCACTCCTCTCGCGGCTGCCGCATTCATCGCGGCGCGTGAACCCATCACTACCCCGCAGTGGGAACTCTGCGTCGGGGTCGATGACCTGGAGGGCGTCATCTCCCGCATGCAGATCGGTGGCGGTGGCCCGAGCCTCGCTAACCGAATCCGAGAGACCGACCAGTCCAATCTGAGACTGCACAGCCCGGAAGGGCTGTCATTCCGAGTTCAATCTCTGGGGCAATGACGCCTGGACCACACATGGTGCCGTCGGACCATGTTGAGCCGACGGCACCTCATTTCGTTAGCAGTTCTTAGTTGTACACGGGGTAGTCGGTGTATCCGGTCGGGCCTCCGGTGTACATCGCGTACTTGGCGCGGACGGCGTTGATGGGGGCGCCGGTACGGATGCGGTGGACGAGGTCGGGGTTGGCGAGGAAGGGGCGGCCGAGGGCGACGAGGTCGGCGCCGGCGTTCAGGAGGCGTTCGGCGGCTTCGCGTCCTCCGTCGGCGGGGATCTGGTCGGCCGGCAGCACCGGGTTGGCGATCAGGGTGCCGGTCCAGATCTCGCGCAGCCGTGCGAACAGGGGCTGGGCAGGGTCGGCGAAGGCGACGTGCAGATAGGCAAGGTCCTTGCCCGCGTTGGCTTCGAGGAGTGCGGGGTAGAGGGTGTCGGCGTCGGTGTCGGCGATGCCGTTGACGGTGTTTCCGGGAGAGATACGCAGGCCGGTCCGGTCGGCTCCAATGGCATCGCTGACGGCATCGACGACTTCGGTGGTGAAACGGATGCGGTTGTCGGTGCTGCCGCCGTAGGCGTCGGTGCGGTGGTTGGTGTTGGGGGCGAGGAACTGGTGGAGCAGGTAGCCGTTGGCGCTGTGCACTTCGACGCCGGCGAAGCCTGCGTCGACGGCGCGGCGGGCGGTGTCGGCGAAGTCGCGGATGGTCTGCCGGATGTCGGCGGCGGTCATCTCGCGCGGGGTGACTGCCGTCTGCCGTCCTGTGGGGGTGTGGATCGGCTCGGGCAGCGGGATCGGTGAGGGGGCGATGGGGGTGAGGCCGCTGTTGTCGGGGTGGCCGACGCGTCCGCCGTGCTGGATCTGGAGGAACATCGGGCCGCCGCCGGCGGCCTGGACGGCCTTGGTGACCTGCCGCCATCCGGCGGTGTGGGCGTCGGTGTGCAGGGCGGTGGTGTTCGGGTAGGTCTGGCCGACCGCGTTCGGGGTGGAGGCCTCGGCGATGATCGCCCCGGCGGTGGCCCGCTGGGCGTAGTACTCGGCCATGAGCGGCGTGGGGGTGCCGTCGCTCTCCGCACGGTTGCGGGTCATGGGGGCGATGACCAGGCGGTTCGCGAGCTCGTGGCGGCCGAGGCGGCCGGGCATCAGGAGGGGGGAGGTCGTCGTTTCGTGCGTCATGCCGTTACCGTAGAAGTTGACACGGATGTGAGAATCAAGCGGAAGTGATGTGATCTGCGTCATGCGAATCGGTGAGCTGGCCCGCCGTACGGGCGTGAGCGAGCGCTCATTGCGCTACTACGAGCAGGAGGGACTGCTGTCGGCCGAGCGCACGCCGGGCGGTCACCGGAATTACGCCGGGACGGCGGTGGACCGGGTGCGACGCATTCAGGAACTCTACGCGGCGGGCCTGTGCAGCTCGAAGATCGCCAAGCTGCTTCCCTGCATGCGCGACAGCGACGGCGGGCCGAACGAGACGGCGGACGAACTCCTGGTCAGTGAACTGACAGTGGAGCGGGCTCGCATCGACCGCATGATCGAGGATCTGCAACGCTCCCGCTCCCTGCTGGACGGCGTCATCGCCGGCGCCGCGACGCCGACGCAGGCGGAGACGGAGTCCGGCCTGGCACCGAGGTCCTGACACCCGCCCCCGGCACGGCCCCGGAAGTCCATGCCGTGGCCTCGACGACTGCAGGCAATCCCTGCTGTGAAGTACGCACCGCCCATCGCCCGTCCCGACGGCACCCCGCTCTGGTTCTCCCGCGCAACACCCGGCCGCACCCACGACCTGACCGCGGCCCGCGCCCACGGCATCGTCCAAGCCTGCCTCACCCGGCAGATCCTCGTCCTCGCCGACCGCGCCTACCAGAGCGCCGGCGCCACCTTCCGCACCCCGTACTACCACCACAGCGAACAGCCCGAGCACTACCAGCAGTTCAACCGCCACCACGCCCGGCTCCGAGCCCCCGGCGAACGAGCCTTCGCGCAGTTGAAGTCCTGGCGGCTACTACGGCGAGCCAGATGCTCCACCCGCCGCATCAGCGCCATCGTCCAGGCCGTCCACACACTGTTGACCTGCAACTATTCAAGATGAAATAGGTTCAGTAAAAGGCCGAGAAGAGCGGCAGTCGCGAGTGCGACATTGGCTGCGGTGTTAATGTGAGGGGTTTCGCTGGTTCCTTCCTCGTCGGCATTCCTTCGATTCCTTCGCTCGTTGAGCGCAAGAAGCTGACGGTGTCGTAATCTCATTGCTTCCTCGATCCTAGAGAGTTTTATAGCAGTCACGTATTCGGGGCGGTCAGAAATCTATCCTGATGTATTCGACGTCCCAGAAATCCACGCGCAGGCCCCCCGGGTTGTCCCTCCCTCACGCCGGACGACGTCGCCAAAGCGGTCGGTGTCGCGCAGTTTTGGGGCTCCGCCGTCGAAGAAGACGGTTCAGCCAAACAGCAGATTCCGGGATAAGCGATGGGAGAATACGCCCCTCAAGGCTGTCCGAACTCACCGCTGTCACACTTAGCCAGCACTCGAGTGAGCACGTTGCGGGAGTTCAGGGTGTGGGCGTGGTCAGGGTCGAGCGTCCGCTCCATGCCGGCGATGGCCTGCTCCAACAAAGAAATCGCCTGCCCAAAGTCCCCAGTGGATTCATAGGCAAGAGCAAGATTGTGCTGGGTGACCAGGGTGGTCAGGTCGTCGGGGCCGAGCACCCGTTCCATCGCGGTGAGAGTTTGCTCGTACAGGCGCACAGCCTGCACAACATCTCCTCTGGCCCAGTAGGCGCGGGCCCTGTTGTGGGCGGAGGCCAGAGTGTCGGGGTGGTCGGGGCCAAGGACCCGCACGCGGTCGGTGAAGGTCTGTTCGTACAGCGGAATCGCCCGCTCGAGATCCCTCATTGCCCAGTAGGCGTTGGCAAGGTCGTACCGGCAGGTCAGCGACTCGGGATGGTCCGATCCCCACTGGCGCTCCGTGCAGGTGAGGTTCTCCTCGTACAGGGAGACCGACCGCTCATGGTCCCCCGTG
This sequence comes from Streptomyces sp. NPDC053750, assembly GCF_044544295.1. Classification (NCBI taxonomy): domain Bacteria; kingdom Bacillati; phylum Actinomycetota; class Actinomycetes; order Kitasatosporales; family Streptomycetaceae; genus Streptomyces; species Streptomyces sp. NPDC053750. Next base: position 11,113 of record NZ_JBITXB010000022.1, read on the forward strand.
GCCCAGCACGCCTGTGCGAGGCCAAGGCGGGAGTCCAGCGTGTCGGGATGGTCGGGACCGCGTATCCGCAGATCGTCGGTGAGGTTCCGTTCGTACAACGGAATCGCCTGCTCAACGTTTCCGGCTGTGTGGTAGGCCTGGGCGAGGCCATGCCGGTAGATCCTTTTGCCGACATGGTCAGGGTCGAGTACCCGCTCCGCGTGGGCAAGGACCTGCTCGAAGAGCGCGATCGACCGCCCGACGTCACCGGCATCGTGGTACGCCTCTGCGAGGCCACTGCGGGATCCCAGCGTGTCGGGGTGGTCGGGGCCGAGGACCCGCACGCGGTCAGTGAGGGTCTGCTCGAGTAGCGGAATCGCCCGTACCGGCCCTTCCGCTCCCCAATAGGCGCGGGCGATGCAGTAGCGGGTGGTCAGGGTGTGGGGGTGGTCGGGGCCGAGGACCCGCATGCGGTCGGTGAGGGTCCGCTCGTACAGGGGAATCGCCTTCTCGTACTCCCACGCGTGCAGGTAGGCGGTGGCGAGGTTGTGGCGGGATCCCAGGGTGTCGGGGTGGTCGGGGCCGAGGACCCGCATGCGGTCGGTGAGGGTCCGCTCGTGCCATGCAATCGCCCGCTCGAGATCCGCCATACCCCAGTAGGCATTGGCGAGGTCGCTTCGGCAGGTCAGAGACTCGGGATGTTCTGGGCCCAGCACCCGCTCCAACTGGCTGAGATTCTGCTTGTACAGCGGAATCGCCCCCTGGGAATCCCCCGCCGCAAAGTGGGCGTGGGCAAGGTTGCCGCGCGTGGCGAGAGTGTCAGGGGCGTCAGGGCCGAGCGTCCGTTCTGCGGCGGCCAGGGCTCGTCGGAGGTGGCTGATCGCGCGAGAAATCTGACCTTGGTATTCGAGGAAGCGGCCCGCGCGGTTGAGGACCGCTGCGGTGGTGGTGGTGTCCGTTTCGGCGAACGCGCGGGCGGCTAATGCGTCGATGTGGGGAACGAGCGCGTGCCAGGTGGGCCAGGTTGCGGGGTTGTCCCAGGTGGGGGGCAGGGCTGCGTGCAGGCAGGAAGTCGCGTGACTGCGGGCCTGGTCGACGAGTCGGGGGGTGCGGTGGGGGTCGTCCGGGTCGGGGGTGCGGGCGAGTGCCTGGACGAGCCGGTGGACTGCCAGGGTATGGGTCGCAGGATCGGGTGTGATCATGCTGTAGGCCGTCAGGAGGCCGAGTGCGGCCTGCGGTGTAGGCCCGTCGACTAGACCGTCCAGGAGGGTGGCAGGGATCTGATCGGGGGCGTACCACGCCAGGAGCCGTAACAGGTCGGCAGCCAGGGGCTGGTCGGCGCTGATCCGGTCCAAGGTGGTGCGCCAGATCCGGGCGATGGTGCGTTCGGGTGTGGTCCCCACGGCACCTTGGTCGTACGTCGTCGCGGGGTTGTGGGTGAGGAGGTCCAGGTAGGTGCGGGGCGTGGTGAATTGGTTCTGTGCCAGGTAAGCGCCGGCCTGTTCGACGGCCAGGGGCAGATGGCCCAGTTCGGCGCACAGGTCGGCGGCGCCGTTCATGTCCCGTCCCGGGGCGGTGCTGGCAGCGAGGCGGCTGAGCAGGTCCAGTGCCTCGGCTCGGCCCAGGACGTCCAGGCGCACAACGGTGGTGAGGTGGTGCCAGGTGGTGGCGAGCCTGCTGGTGATCAGGAATCGTCCGCCGGGGGCCCGGGCGAGCAGGGGGGTGATGTCGGCGGGATCGTTGACGTTGTCCAGGATCAGCAGCCAGCCGGTGTGGGTAGCGAGCCACTGCAGCGCGCGGTCTGCCAGTTCTTCCACGGACAGCACCTGGGCGAGGGCTGGCTGCAGTGCGGTTGCCAGCGCCGCCAGACCCTCTTGGACGCCGGTGGGGCTGTCGGCGTTGATCCATCGGATCGGGGCACAGCCATGGGGGCGGGTGGCGGCCCAGTGCGCGGCCAGGGTGCTCTTGCCGACCCCGCCGAGCCCGTGCACCGCCTGCACGAATACCCCGCCCGGGGTCGCCATCGCGGCGTCGAGTTGCTGCAGTTCGCTGGTGCGGCCGACGAACAGAGCGGGGCGTAAGGGAAGGTTGTCCAGTCCTGGGGGCGCTGCTACCTGTGCGGGAGATCGGAATGCTTCCGCGGGAAGTGTCACGGCCCTGGCGTTGTCGCCGGTCACCACCGGCCCGTAGCTGTCCCCGCCCACAGCGACGGCACGCTCCGCCGACGCCGCGGTCTGGGGATCGGTCCCGACGGGTGCGGGCGGCGTCTTCCGATCCCGGGAGAGCCATGACATGAAAGGCCGTTTCACCGGCCCGGTCCGTCGCACTGGTCGCCGGTGGACAGGGTTCCCGAGCTGTTCCCGCCGATGGCGATGGACCGCTCCCCGGACGCCGACACCGTGCTGCTCGACGAGGGCGAGGAAGGGTGCGGTGGTGCGGCGTCAGGCTGGTCTGAGGGCTGAGGAGGGAGTGTCCCCGGGGTGCCGTCGCCGGTGGAGATGCTGCCCGAGTTGTCGCCAGCGACAGCGACCGAGCGCGGGGCCTGGGCTTGGGCTGTCCCGCCGGGCGGCGTCTGCCCCGGGTTGTGCGGGATGCGGGTGGCGAATCCGTGGCCCCATGCAGCAGCCAGTGCCGCCAGTGCCGCTCCCATTGCGGAGGCCAGCCCCCAGCGGAGCGCGGCGTCCTCCATCACCAGCGGAAGCACCAGCGCCCCGCAGAGTGAGGTGACCGTGGCGAACGACGCAACCGTCACCACGCCCGCTACCGTCCACCTGGCCCACCGGTTCATACCAGCCCCCGCCTCGTCAGCTACGTACGTAGAAGACCACGATGCCACCAACTCACCATACGTAGATGGCCTTTGCCCGCAGCGCAGAAGCGCGGGCGCTCGGCGCTCCGGCAGCACGAGGAGCACATTGCCAGCCCATGATCGCAGCTCCCATCGAGCCCGAACGGCTCAGCCCCGGGCGGCTGAGATGCGCGCTCACCAAGCCCGTATTGACGCGCTGAAGCTGGACGGCGCGCAGGAACTTTCCCCGGCTGACCGGCTGGTAGGTGACGGCCTCGGCTCCGGCGGCGGTCGCCGCGTAGCCCCGTCCGGCAGCTTGCTCGATCATGTTGACAAGTGTGGCCCGGTCGGGGGCAGTGCCGACGCCGAGATGACCGTGCACCCGCGTAGCCGCGGTGCACTAGTCCACGAAGGCGGTGAACTTTCCGCTCTCGCTGCGCGCCGCACCGCGCCGGCCTTTGCCCGGACGGGCTGCTTGGGCTGCTTGGACTTGGTCGGCGGCGTACAGGGATTCGCCGCCCCGGCCCGATGCGCGCCCGACCGCGCTGAGGCCCCAACGCGACATCACTTTGCGGGCCGTGGTGCCCGCGGCCGGCACCGTCCCCGAGCGTGGTCTGCGCACCCAGGTCGTCATGGCGACCGGCTCGGGCAAGACCCTCGTCGCCGCGCAGAGCGCACACGAACTCCAGGCGGGACGCGTCCTGGTGCTCGTCCCCTCGCTGGACCTGCTCGCGCAGACCGAGGCTGCCTGGCGCGAGGCGGGCCGCACGGGCCCGATGATCGGGGTCTCCTCCCTGCGGGGCGAGGGCGTGGGCTTCCCCAACACCACCGACGTGGGCGAGCTGGTCGACTGGGTGCGGTCGTTCGACAAGGTCACCGTCTTCGCCACCTACGCCTCGCTCGGGCTGGGCACGCTGGAGCGTGCGCACCGGGGCGGCCTTCCGGGCTGGGACCTGATCGTGGTCGACGAGGCGCACCGGACGTCGGGCCGGATCGGTAAGCCGTGGGCGATCGTCCACGACAACGCCCGTATCCCGTCGCTGCGGCGGCTGTACATGACGGCCACGCCCCGCCTGTGGCAGCTCGGGGAGAAGGCGGCCGGCGCACCGGGCGAGCTGGTCGCGAGCATGGAAGACGACTCCGCAGGACCCTTCGGCAGCAGGGCGTTCACGTTGACGCTCCCGGAGGCGATCGACCGGGGCATCTGCGCGCCGTACCAGGTGGTGTGTGTGGACATCACCGACACCCAGCTCCAGGCTGCGCAGCTCCTGGGCGTGGAGGGACGCTCGGACGAGGTGCGCGGGGCCCGGCTCGCCGCGTTGCAGACCGCGCTGCTGAAGGCGTCCTCGGAGGAGGGCTTCCGGCGCACGCTCGTCTTCCACCACCTGGTCAAGGAGGCCGAGGCGTTCGCGGCTGGCCTTCCCGAGGTCGCCGCGAAGCTCCACGCCGGGGATCCCGTGCTGTACCCGAAGACGGTCTGGGCGGAGTGGCTGTGCGGCGAGCACAAGCCGGTCCACCGGCGGCGGGTCCTCGGGGAGTTCACGTCCGGGATCGCCACGGACGACACGGTTGTGAAAAAGGGTTTCCTGCGGAGTTCGAGGCCCGTGGTGCGCAGGTGCTCGTTCACGGATGAGAGTGAGCGCGCCGTGCAGGCGGCCATCGACGGGGAGATGGAGCTTCTCGATCCCGAGGTGCGTGCTTCCCCGGCCCGTGTCCTGGAGCTTCTGGATCCGGAGTTCACCGAGATCGGGGCTTCCGGACGCCGGTGGGACGTGGAGTCGATCTTCACGGTGACAAGCGGCGGCTCGGTGTCCCCCGGAGTCTCCGGTCAAGGTCAGCGAAATGTCCGGCGTCGCACTTGCTCCGGGCATCAGGTCGCTCCCGTCGAGGCCGGGGGGCTCGTAGTCGTCCATGACCGGGCAACGTACCCGGCACCGTACTGGTCACACGGACACCAGGCACACGCAGATCAGCCCCAGCCGGCGTGCACCGGTCGAGGCTGATCGAAGGATGCGGTTGTGAAAGGCGGTCGCCTACGCGGCGAAAGGCTCTGCAGGGCTTCAGCCGAACGATCGTCCCTGCAGGCAATAGGTGAGGCCCGGGGACACTGTCCCCTCCACAACCACGCTCATCCCAACACGGACACAGCCACCATCATTCCCCGGCCAGGACACCGTCCGCGCTGTCTTCGAGGGAATAAACCCGGCCGGGTGGAGGGACGGGTGGCGCGCCGCGTGGTGCGGTGGCGGAGCCGGTGGGGTTCACCGGCACCGCCGGGTGTCAGTGGCGGCCGCCGCGGCGGTGCACCGTTCGCTGGGCTGGCCGCTGCTGCTGTGGGTGTAGCGGTGCCCGCAGTCCGGGGAGTCGGCCATGCTCTCGCTGCCGCGGTAGTGGGTGCCGAGGCCGGTGCAGGTGACGGTCGCGCCGTCGCCCAAGGGTCCAGCGGATCGACGTGCCCTGTGCGGTCGCCGTCGCGGTCGAGTGGTGCCACCCGTACGGGCAGGGCCAGCGACACGGAGGATGTCATGCCCGTGTCGGCGGGGTAGCTTCTCCGGCCTCAGCCTCGCTGGATACCCGTGGCATTCGTGAGCAGGCCTCTCTGTCCGTCTCGTGTCTGCGCGACGAGTGATTGCCCTTTTTGTTCAACGGCGAGGTACCAGGTGTTGGGCACCAGATCGGTAATGCGGTATGGATTGCTGTCCAGCGCGTACAGGGGGCGCGTTGTCGGCACAGCGAACCAGAACGGCCCGCTCCATGGCGGCAGCGGCTGTCCTCGCAAGGCGGCCGTGAGCGCCGCACTGTCCCATTGCCAGTCCGGAAGGCTGCTTCCGTGCCCGTTGGGGCTGCGGCTGGGTGCTTCCACACGTCGGCGAGTTCCGCTTTCCGGGCGGCAGCAAGGATGCGTTCCGCCTCCGCATACGCGGCCGTGCGCACGGCCGCGGCTTCTTGGACAGCTCCGTCGAGTGTCTCGCGCACCATGTCCCGCAGCCGCCGCCATGGTGCTTGAGCTCGTCGTTGTGCGAACTTCACGTATCGCCACCGGGTGCGCCATTGATCTGCCAGTCCTGTGGCGCAGCGGGGAGCCGGCACATCGGCGAGGGGAGGTAGCGGGTTGCTCACCACGCGGACGAACTCCATCAGCACATCCACGGAGGGCAGTCGCTTGCCGGACAGCACCTCGTTGATGCCGGCCTTGGTCAGCTTGGGCCGCGTCGATGCCTTCACGATCGCCGCGTAGGCGGGTGCGCCGAACTCGATGTGCAGCCGGTTCAACTCGACCGTGAAGTCACACATGGCCGAGTCGTAGGCGGCGATGGCCTCAGCATCCTCGGCATCGATTCCGGTCTCGTGCGGTTGGGGCTGGCGATGGGCCGGGAGGAACGATCCGTCAGGCTGTTCTCGCCGTGGGCGAGCCAGCGGGCGTACCACTTGGCCAGGCAGCGGCGGGAGATTCCTGCTTCCGCAGCGACGTGTGCGATCGGACGTCCGGCATCGACCCGCAGGCACAAGCGCAGACGTCCTTCGGGGGTCAGCGGTGCGTTCCGATGTCCCCTGCTGGTGGCGCTCATGGACTCGGCGGCCGCGTTCACCGGGAGCCCTGGGATCTCGGGGCTCCCGCGTGAGCGGCTGTGCGTGGCGTCAGCGTGCGAACTTTTCGATGGCCGCCGCGGTGACGGGGGTGAAGAAGTTGACGAGGTTGCCGTCAGGGTCGCGGAACAGCAGCGACCGGTTGCCCCAGGGCATCGTGGTGGGCTCGTTGACGAAGTCGGTGACGAAGCCGGTCAGGTTCTGGTGAACGCGGTCCACGTCGTCGACGAGGAACTCGGTGATCACGCTGTGGTTGTCCGCCGGGCGGGCAGAGCCCGGGGCGAACAGCGGGACGGTGCGGGTGCCGGCGATCGCGAGGGTGGCGCCCGCGGTCTTGAGTTCGGCGAAGTCCTCGGTGGCCCGTATCGCCTCCATCCCTGTGGCTCGCTCGTAGAACTCGACGAGGCGTGCGACGTCGCTGGTGATGATGCGGATCGAGACGAAGTCCATGGCAATCTCCTTGGCTGTGCTGGAGGCGTGCACGTCGCAGGCTAGGAGAAATAGTGGACAGAATCGGTCCTGTATTCGCGTTAGGCTGCGAACATGCCTCGACCCACCGGCCGCGTGCTGACACTCCTGGAGCTGCTGCAGTCGGGCGGCACCCGGACTGTCGCCGAGCTCGCCGACCGGCTCGGCGTCGAAGGGCGCACCGTGCGGCGGTATGTGGACCAGCTGATCGACCTGAACGTGCCCGTGGAGTCGGTGCGCGGCCGCTACGGCGGGTACCGGCTGGCTCCCGGGTACCGCTTGCCTCCGCTCATGCTCAGCGACGACGAGGCGCTGGCCGTGCTGCTCGGCCTGGTCGCCGGCCGCCGGGCAGAGCTGACGACGACGGAGCGCACGGCAAACGAGACGGCGTCAGCGAAGATCCGGCGGGTGCTGCCCAAGCACATCGCCCGTCGGCTCGACACACCTCTGGAAGCTCTCGCCTTCACGGATCAGCCCGGCGAGTTGGACCACCCGGACGCCGGGCTCCTACTCACCGTCGCCGATGCGGTGCGCCACCGCCGACCGGTCTCGATCCGCTACACCGACCGCGACGGACGGCGCAGCGAACGCACACTGCACGCCTACGGGATCGTCGCCCATGCGGGCCGGTGGTACGTCACGGGCAAGGACGCCCACGTCGACGAGGACCGGACCTTCCGGCTCGATCGCATCGCAGCCGCGCGGACCCTGCCCGGCTCATTCGAAGCGCCCGTGGGTCCCGATCCGGCACAGCGCGTGTTGTCAGGATTCGCCACGGCCGAGTACCGCCATGAGGTGACCTTGCGGATCCACGGGACAGTTGAGCAGATCCGCGCCCACCTCCCCGCCAGCGTCGCGAGCCTGGAGGAGCACGAGCCCGCGGCCGGCCACGACCTGGCGGCCGAGCGCTGGCTGCGCGTCGAGCTACGGGCGCAGCAGCTCGACTGGTTGCCTCAGATACTCGCCTCACTCGACCGGCCATTCGTCATCGAGCGCCCCGATGAACTACGCGACCTCGTCATCGCGCTCGCCGATCGCCTCACGTCCTACGCCCGCCAAGCCTGACAGCGAGGAAGCAATGTCATGAGACGGCACACCTAGCCGCGCAGGGTTTCGTGATGCACGCCGAGTTCCGCGGCCATACGGCAGATAACGGGCTTGGGCTCGGCGGCGCATACACCGCGTGCTCACGCAACTTCAGCGGGTACTTCCTCAGCGCGGGCATCGTCTGGACTCCTCTCATGAGACCCACCTGACCCTCTGTCATTACCTTCCGCATCACGGGGGAAGCTGATTCTCGGCGACCGCGCCGACCACGATCGGGATGTCGGAGAACTGTGCAGCAAGAGTGTCGCCGGAGTCGGTGTCCAGGACGTCGGCCACGATGACGGTGATGTTGTCCGGGCCGCCGCAGCGCAGCGCGAGCTCGATGAGCTCTTGCACGGTCTCCTGCGAGCCCATGGCGGTGGCGAGGGTGTCTTCTATCGTCCGCTGGGAGACGACGCTGCTGAGGCCGTCGGAGCAGATCAGGTACCGGTCGCCGACGCGGACTTCGCGGATAGAGAGGTCCGGCTCGGCGTGATCGCCACCGCCCAGCGCGCGCGTCAGCAAGGAGCGCTGCGGATGGGTGGTGGCCTCCTCCTCGGTGATGCGCCCCTCGTCGACGAGGCGCTGCACCCAGGTGTGGTCTTGGGTGATCTGCGTCAGCATGGCGTCCCGCAGCAGGTACGCGCGGGAGTCGCCGACATGGGCCAGACCCAGCAGCTGGCCGGTCCACAGCAGGGCGGTGAGCGTGGTGCCCATGCCCTCCAACTGTGGGTCATCCTCGGCCATCAGCCGGAGCTGGTTGTTGGCACGCTGCACGGCGGTGCCGAGTGAGGTGAGGATGTCGGATCCGGGTTCGTCGTCGTCGAGCGAGACGATGGTGGAGATCACCTCCGAGGAAGCAATCCTACCCGCGGCCTGGCTGGCGGCGTGGCCGTGCATGCCGTCGGCAATGGCGAGCAGCCGCGGACCGGCGTAACCGGAGTCCTCGTTGCCTTCCTGGATCAGTCCCCTGTGCGAATATGCAGCGAAGTGCAGCGTCAAGCCGGTCGAGACGTGGGGCGTGGGGGTCGACGCTTTGCTGCGGAAGAAGCTTTTCAGTCTGGGTCGTTTCCCGGTTTGGGTGGGTGCCTGATGAAACCCGGCTGGTGGAGGTGTCACGGGGTGGTGGGGTCTCAGGGGCGAAGTGGGGGGGTGGGTGAGCGTGGCGTGTTCGCGGACGAGCCTGGCAGCCGGGGCGGGCATCCAGCCCGGCTCGTTGAGCGAGTGTGTTGACTGCGCGCCCCGATGTCTGCCGGAAGTGTCCAGGGCGAAATGCCGGAGGAGGTCGGCCAGCACGGGGCGCTGACCGGGCTGTTTGGCAAGGCAGGCAGCCACGATGTCGCGCAGCTCAGGTGGGAGGGCCCGGAGGTCGGGGTGCTCGTGCACGGTGCGGTAGTGGAGGGCGTGGGCGCTACCGGTCCCGAACGGGCCCGAGCTGGTGGCGGTATAGGCCAGGACCGCGCCTAGGGCGAAGACGTCGCTGGCCGGACCGACGGGAGCGCCAGTGAGCTGTTCGGGGGACATGAAGCCGGCTGTTCCGATGGTCACGCCGGCACCAGTGAGTGCGCTGGCCTCGCTCGTGATCGAGATCCCGAAGTCGATGACCCGCGGTCCATCGGCGGCCAGGAGGATGTTGGAGGGCTTGAGATCCCGGTGAACCACCCCAGCGTCGTGGATAGCTTCCAGGGCTTCGGCCAGACCCGCTCCAAGGGCCAGGACCGTGGGGGCTGGCCAGGGTCCGCGCCCGGCGACCGCCTCCCCGAGGGAGACGCCGGGAACGTAGACGGTGGCCAACCAGGCTGGGGAACCGTCCGGGTCCGCATCGACCACCCCGGCAGTGAAGGCTCCGTTGACCCGCCTCGCGGCGGCGACCTCGCGGGCGAACCGACGCCGGAAATCAGCCTCACGCGCCAGTTCCGGACGTACTACCTTGATCGCGACCGGCCGCCCACCGGGTGAACGCGCCAGGAACACCTGACCCATCCCGCCTACGCCGATCCGCGCCGTGATCTGGTACCGGCCCACCTGTTGCGGATCTCCCGGCTCCAAGGCTTCCAACCCGCTCAACCCGCCCACCCCCTACCCGTTCGGCAGCCCCGGACGACCACCGTTCGCGCCGAAATCATGCTAGGTCGCAGAGGTCCGCCGTCGCAAAGGAACCTAGCTAGAGAGCTGATGGCGTCTGAACGAAGTCTCGAAGGAGTGCGTGAACCCCGTGTCGCTGGGCACAAGGGCTATCGCATGCATCGAGGTCCTGACCTACGGAGCTGGTCAGGATCTACCAACCAAGGGACGAACTCAGGCCCTTGTGAAGATCAAACGCAAACGCGCTTGTTCCGGAATTAAAGAAGGGTTTTGAAATGATTATCCTTGGGCTTATTCTGCTGATTATCGGCCTGCTTGTCGGCATGGGCCTGCTGACGACGATCGGTGGCATCCTCATTCTGGTTGGCGCCATCCTGTGGATCCTGGGTGCGACCGGTCGCGCGGTCGGTGGACGCAAGCACTTCTTTTAGAGGTCCTACTGTAGGGCGCCGCCGCTGGGTCATCGAGCGGGCAATGTCCTGGCTGTCCGGCTACCGGCGCCTGAGCCCTCGCTACGAGCGCCATCCCCGCAACTACCTGGCCTTCCTCGGACTCGCAGCCGCCCTCTGCTGCTACAAGCGACTCGTCCGCCTCACCACATAGGACACGGTCTAAAGGCCGCTGATCAGCAGGGTCGCCCGGCGAGGCGTCGGGCCCCCCGACCCGCAGGTCGAGGGGCCCGACGGGGGCAGAGGGGCGCTCAGGCGTACCGCTCCCGCAGCCGCACCGAGAGGCACGTCACACATCCCTCGAGCTTTTCGAACTCGCTGATGTCCACGACGACCGGTTCGTACCCGAGGTCGGCGAACAGCTCGGCGGTCTTCGGCGCGCTCGACGCCATCAGCAGTTTGTCGCCGCCGAGCAGGACCACGTGCGAGCCTGCCTCCTCGGGGACCGGTAGGAAGCGCCCGAACAGCGAGGGCGTGTCCATCTTGGGGATGTGCCCGATGACCGTGCCGTCGGGCAGCGCCGTGACGGCCGACTTCAGGTGCAGCACCTTGCTCACCGGCGCGGAGACGACCCGCGCGCCGAGCGGTTCGAACGCGGCGCGCAGCTGCCGGACGCCGGCGGCGTTGGTGCGGCCGCCCCGGCCCACGTAGATCGTGTCGCCGACCTTCAGGACGTCTCCGCCCTCCAGGGTGCCCGGCTCCCAGATCCAGTTCACCGAGCAGCCCAGACCGGCCACGGCCTCCTCCACCCCGGCGGTCTCCTCCCGCCTGGAGTCCGCGCCGGGACGCGCGATCAGAGCCACGTTCTTGTACATCACGACCGTGTCCTCGACGAACACCGAGTCGGGGCAGTCGTCGGCCGGGTCCACCTCGATGATCTCCCAGCCGTGCGTGCGCAGGGCCTCCGCGTACGCCTCCCACTGCTCGGCGGCGAGGTCGGCGTCGACCTTCTCCCGCTCGATGTGCGTCACCAGCCCTTCGGCGAGACGCGGGCTGGGGCGGCGGACGAGGGCCTTCTTGCTGGGCACGAGCGTGACTCCGTATCGGATGGGAGGGTCGGGCCGCACCGACGGAGCCTCCGGGATCGACCGGAACCCATCGGGCGTCGGCCGACCATCATGCAGGGCGAACGAGGCGAGGACAGCCCCGGAGAGGGGGCGGAGCGGGTGGAGGGGCCGAGCCACCGCCCGCCGGGTACCCGCCGAGCGCACCTCCAACTCAACCCCCCGTCCCGGCCTCCCGTCTTCGCCCGCCCGGCGCACCCGGCCCCCGGCCGCCCGGCGCCTCTGGCCCCCCTCGCCGCCCCGGGCGGTCGCGTTCCCCGGGTCAGCCCACTGTCCCGGCCTCCTCAAGCCCTCGCCGCTGAGCCGGCGTCACCGCACCGGCGGTGGTCTCCGCCTGCTCGTCCGAACGCAGGCACTCGATCAGGTAGTCGCCCGTGTCGGGGTCACGGGTCACCCCGTGGGTCTCGCTGCCGAAGCCGGGGAAGTGGCGGTCGAAGGACTCCAGGGCGCCGAGGTAGCGCAGGAGAGGGCCGTCCGCCTCGCCGGTGCTCTCGCCCGGCATGAGGACCGGGATGCCGGGCGGGGTCACCGTGACCATCGCCGCGGCCACCCGTCCCGGCGCGTCCGTCAGCCGGATCCGTTCCGTGCCGCCGCGGATGAGGCGCTGGTAGCACAGCTGGGGCGGGGCGACCGGCTCGGGCAGGTGCTGGAAGGCACTGTCGAGCAGTTCGACCAGGCGGGCCGCGCGCAGATGGTCGTGCATCTCCTGGCACAGATCGCGCAGGGTCAGCCCGGTGTAGCGCCGCGGGTGCTCCGCCACCAGCGCGGGCAGCACACGGTCGAGCTGGGCGTCACCGTCGTATAGATCCTTGAAGTCCATGAGGGCGTCCAGCAGGGTGCCCCACTTGCCCTTGGTGATGCCCATGGAGAACAGGACCAGCGTGGTGTAGCTGTCGGTCTTCTCGACGACGATGCCGCGCGTCGTCAGATAGGCGGTGAGCACCCGGGCCGGGATGCCCCGGTCGGACATCCGCCCCGTCGCGTCGAGCCCCGGGCAGGTCAGGGTGACCTTGATCGGGTCGAGCATGCAGTAGCCGTCGGTCAGTCCGGGGAAGCCGTGCCAGTCCGCGTCGGGCGTGAGATGCCAGCAGGACGGCTCCGTGCGCAGCAGGTCGGACGGTGCCTCGGCGAAGGGCAGGCGTTTCCCGCTCGCGGGGTCCGTCACCTCGTCCGGCTGCCAGACACCGAAGAACCACGGCGGCCGGTCACCCGCCGCCTCGATCCGCCGCCCGATCCGCACCATCTCCTGGCGGAACCGGATCGCCTCGGTCACCGCCTCGTCGACCAGCCACTGTCCCTGCGGGCCGTCCATCATGGCCGTCGCCACGTCCAGCGAGGCGATCATCGGGTAGAGCGGCGACGTGGTGCCGTGCATCATCAGCGCCTCGTTGAACCGGTCGTGCTCCACCGGCGCCCGCGGCGCGGGCCGGACGTGCACCATGGCGCCCTGCGACAGCGCCGCCAGCAGCTTGTGCGTGGACTGGGTCGCGAAGACCGTCGGCCGGTCCTGGCCGGGGAAGGTCTCCTCGTCCACCGACATGCCGTAGCGCCCGGCGTAGAGCGGATGGAAGCGGGCGTAGGCGAACCACGCCTCGTCGAAGTGCAGCCGGGGCGTGCCGTCGGCGAACGCCCGGGCGGCCGCCACCGCGTCGTAGCACAGCCCGTCGTAGGTGGAGTTGGTGAACACGGCGTACTGGGCGCGCACGGACACGGCGTCCGCCGTCAGCGGGTTCGCGGCGATCCGGGCCGCCACCGAGTCCACCGCGATCTCGGCCGGCGGCAGGGGCCCGGCGAGGCCGTAACCGTTGCGGGTGGGCACCAGGTACACCGGTCGCGCCCCGGAGACGACCAGGCCGTGCAGCACGGACTTGTGGCAGTTGCGGTCCACCAGGGCGATCTCGTCGCGGGTCACGCTGAAGTGGCCGACCAGACGGTTGCAGGTGGAGTCGCCGTGCAGGACGAAATACGTGTGCGTGGAGCCGAAGACCCGTGCGGCGTTGCGCTCCGCCTCGCCGATCGGCCCGGTGTGCTCGAACAGCGAGCCGAGCTCCTCCACCGAGATCGACAGGTCGCTGCGCAGCAGCCGCTCACCGAAGTAGTCGTGGAACGCCCGGCCCACCGGAGACTTGAGGAAGGCGACACCCCCGGAGTGCGCCGGGGTGTGCCACGAGTACTCGTGCGCGTCGTCGAAGCGCCGCAGCGCCTTGAAGAACGGCGGGAGCAGCGCGTCCTGGTAGCCGCGCGCGGCGGTGGTGATCCGGCCCGCGATGAACGACGGCGTGTCCTCCAGCGGCCACACATAGCCCACCACGGTCTGGGACACCCACAGCGGAAGCTCACGCAGCCCTTCGTCCGCCATGACGAGGAACACCGGCAGGTTCTGGAACCTGCGGCCGATCCGGCGCAGCACCGTCGCCCCGCCCGGCCCGTCCCCGGCGGCGGCCGGAAGGTCCCAGGCGACCACCGCGGCGGCCAGACCGGCCTCGGTCCTGAGCACCGCCTCGGCGTCGGCGACGCCCACCACCCACCGCACCTGTAAGCCACGCGCCCGGATCCCCTCGGCGATGCGCGCCAACTGCCCCGCGGCGGCGCCCTCGTCCTCCGGACGCTCCGCCACCGCCACCAGAACCGTGCCCTCGGCCATGCCGTCCCCCTCCTCGGTGGCCCGCGCCACCCCCTCCTCCAGTGTTCGGGGACAGGCAGGCCCGATCGGCCGACGTCCGGCCAAACCACCCGATCGGTGCACGGCGCGGTGCGTTCCCTTGACGTGTCAACGCCGGAGCGCCCGACATCCCGTCGGAGTACCTGATCAACCGTCTTGCGGATGATTCACCGCACCGGGCCCATGTCGATCTTCCGGCCGGTCGTTAGGCGTAGTGCCCCGGCCGACAGGGCCGGGGCCGACCCGACGGAAGGAAACCGAAAGACATGTACGGCGCGCGGCGTATCGCGGTGACGGCCTCGATCGTGGGGATGCTCCTGGCTGTTCCGGCTGGCATGGCCACCGCCCATGCCGCAGACGGCGACGCGGGGGCGGGCGGGGTGCTGTCCAACCTCTCCGGCAGGAACTCCTCCGGACACGCCAACCTCTGCGGGACGGGCAAGGTGGCCCTCTTCAAGGAGCGCACCTGCGTGGCCGAGGACGACGGCAGGGGCGGCGGTGACCAGGCGGGCCCCAGCGGCGGCGTCCTGTCCAACCTGCTCTTCGCCCGCAACGCCTCGGGCCACAGCAACAACTGCGGGAACGAGACCGTCGCGGTGTTCAGCAGGACCACCTGCGTCACCACGGACCGCTCCGGCCGCTGACCGACCGCACCGATACAGCCCGGAGAGGGGCCGTCATGTCGTCATCTTCCCTGTGTCTGGGCGTGGTGGCGCCCCTGACGGGGCGACTGGCCCCTCTCGGGTCACCGCTGTCGTACGTGCTGCGCAGGCTCGCGCCCCGCCTCACGCAGCTCCGCGGCGGCGGGCGCCGCCGCGAGGTGAACGTCGTCGTGCGCGACAGCCGCTCGGACCCCGGTGCGGCCCGGCAGGCCGTGCGGGATCTGGCGGAAACCGACGGCGCCCACCTCGTGATCACCATGGCCGGCACCCGGGTCCTGCCCGCCGTCGCCGCGGCCTGCGAGGAGCTCCGGGTCCCCTGTGTGTCGACCACGTTCCCCTGGCAGGCGTACGTCCACACACGCGGTGCCGGACCCGGGCACCGCTTCCGGTGGACGTACCACTTCGCGTGGGGGCTGGACGACATCGCCGGCGTCTTCGCGGACCTGTGGGAGCTCGCAGGCGGCCGGAGTGCCGTCGGGTGCCTCTGGAACGACGACCTCCAGGGCTCTCTGCTGCGTCACGACCGCCACGGCTTCGCCCCGGTGACGTCCCCGCGCGGGCACACCCTGGTCGACCTCGGCGCCTACGGCGAACCGGCCGACGGCTTCCAGGCACAGGTCTCACGGATGCGGGAGCACGGCGCCGACCTGGTCACCAGCGCCGCCACCGCCACCGACCTCGCCCTCTTCCACCGCCAGGCCCGCCAGACAGGGCTGCGTCCGCGGCTGATCACCTGCTCGCGCTGGCTGACCTACCCCCACACCCACACCAGCCCCGCCCCCGCCGTCCACGACGAACTGGCCGACGCTCGCGTGGCCACCCTCGTCTACTGGAGCCCGGGCCACCCCTACCGCTCCGGCCTGGACGGCACCACCTGCGCCGAGCTCGCCCGCGCCTACCGGCAGGACACCGGCGCCGCCTGGCTCCAGCCGCTGGGGCTGGCCCACGCCCTCGTGGAGACGGCCCACCACGCCCTCACCGTCGCGGACGACCCCGCCGACCGGGCGTCTATCGCGCAGGCCCTCTCCGGCACCCGCCTCGACACCATCGCCGGACACCTCGACTGGACCAGCGGGCCGACGCCCAACATCGCCCTCCTCCCGCTGGTCGGCGGGCAGTGGCACCCCGGCCCGCACGGCCCCCGCCTCGCCGTCGTCAGCAACAGCGCCCAGCCGGACGTACCGCTGACCGGGGAACTCACACCGGCCCGATGACGTCCGCCCGGACCGCCCGCCGCAGATGCTCCCCGGTGAACGAGCCCGCGGCCTCCAGCAGCTGCCGGGGCATCCCCTCGAAGACGATCCCGCCGCCGTCCCTGCCGCCGCCCGGGCCGAGGTCGATCACCCAGTCCGCCCGGGCGACCACGTCCAGGTTGTGCTCGACCACGACGACCGTGTTGCCCGCGTCGACCAGCCGGTCCAGCAGGGCGACGAGCCCCTCCACGTCCGCCATGTGCAGGCCGGTCGTCGGTTCGTCGAGCACGTATACCGCCCCGGTCCGGTGCAGTCGCGTGGCCAGCTTGATGCGCTGTCGCTCGCCCCCGGAGAGGGTGGAGAGGGGCTGGCCGAGCGTCAGGTACGTCAGCCCGACGTCCCGCAGGGCGCGCAGCCGGCGCCGTACGCCCGGGTCGTCGAAGAAGCCGAGCGCCTGCTCGGCCGTCATCTCCAGGACGTCCGCGACGGAACTGCCCCGTACGGTCAGCCGCAGCACCTCCTCCTTGAAGCGCCGCCCCTCGCAGGCGTGGCAGGTCGTCGTCACCGGGTCCATGAAGGCCAGGTCGGTGTAGATGAGGCCCCGGCCCTCGCAGGTGCCGCACGCCCCGCCGGAGTTGAAGCTGAAGAGACCCGCCTCGGCCCCCGTCTCGCGGGCGAAGATCCTGCGGACCGTGTCCATGATCCCCAGGTACGTCGCCGGGGTGGAGCGGCCGGAGATGCCGATCGACGACTGGTCGACGACCACGGCCTCGTCGTGAGCCGCGGTGAACTCCCCGGCCAGGGTGCTCTTCCCCGACCCGGCGACCCCGGTCACCGCCGTGAGCACACCGGCCGGGAACCGTACGGTCACGTCCCGCAGGTTGTGCCGCCCGGCGCCCTTGACCCACAGCTCGCCGACGGGCTCCCGCACCTCGCCCTTGACCGCCGTACGGCGGCGCAGGCACCGCCCGGTGAGCGTGCCGGACGCCGCCAGGTCCTGCGGCGTCCCCTCGAACACCACCGTGCCGCCCCCTGCCCCGGCGCCCGGCCCCATGTCGACGACGTGATCGGCCAGTGCGATGACGTCCGGATCGTGTTCGACGACCAGCACCGTGTTGCCCTTGTCGCGAAGGCGCAGCAGCAGTTCGCCGAGGCGGCCCACGTCCCGCGGGTGCAGGCCGACGCTCGGCTCGTCGAAGATGTACGTCATCCCGGTCAGGCTGGAGCCGAGGTGCCGCACCGTCTTCAGCCGCTGCCCCTCCCCGCCGCTGAGCGTGGCGGTCTCCCGGTCGAGGCTCAGATAGCCGAGGCCGATCGCCTCGATGCGCTCCAGCGCGGCCACGGCGGCCGAGGCGATCGGGCGGGCCACCGGGTCGTCGATCTCCTTCAGTACGGTGATCAGATCCGTGACCTGCATGCGGGTGCAGTCGGCGATCGTCCGGCCGCCGATGCGGGTCGCGAGCGCCGCGGCGTTCAGACGCGCCCCATGGCAGACCGGGCAGGAACCTTCCACCAGGTACGCGCGGACCAGGTCCCGGGTCTTCTGGCTCATGGCCGACAGGTCCCGCTTCAGGTACAGCCGCTCGAAACGGACGGCCAGCCCCTCGTACTCGGTGGTCCACGTGCCGCCGCTGCCGTTGACGGTGACCTTGCTGCCGGGCCGCCCGCGCATCAGGAACTCGCGTTCGGCGGCGGTGAACCGCCCCACCGGCTTGTGCGGGTCGAGGTCGGTGCTGTTGGTGTACGCCTGCCCCTGCCAGGTGCCGGCGGCGAACGGCGGGAAGCGGACCGCCCCGTCCGCGAGGGAGCGGCCCGGGTCGAGGATGCGGTCCCAGTCGGGTCGCACCGTCCGGCCGAGGCCGTCGCACTCGGGGCACATACCCGACGGGTCGTTGAACGAGTACGCCGTCGCCGGTCCGGCGCTCGGCGTGCCGTGCCGGGAGAACAGCACCCTGATCACCGAGTAGACGTCCGTCATGGTGCCGACGGTCGACCGGGAGTGGCCGCCCACCTGCCGCTGATCGACGACGATCGTGGGCGTGAGGTCCTCCAGGCCGTCCGCGCGCGGCCGCTCGAACTTGGGCAGCCGGTTGCGGACGAACCAGGGGTAGGTCTCGTTCAGCTGGCGCTGCGACTCCACCGCGATCGTGTCGAAGACGACGGACGACTTCCCCGATCCCGAAACGCCGGTGAACACGGTCAGCCGGCCTTTCGGGATGCGGAGGGTGACGTCCTTGAGGTTGTTCTCGCGTGCTCCGGTCAGGGTGATGGCATCGTGTGCGAAGTCGGTCATGCCACCGACGCTAGGAGGAAATCCCGACAGCCTCTGGCGTGATTTCCTTGAGTTCTCCCTCCTCCAGCAGAAGCCAGCGCGTGATGCCGATCGACTCCAGGAAGGGCAGGTCGTGACTGGCCACGAGCAGCGCTCCCTCGTACGACTCCAGGGCCGTGGTGAGCTGCCGGACGCTCGCCATGGCCAGGTTGTTGGTCGGCTCGTCCAGCATGAGCAGCTGCGGCGCGGGCTCGGCCAGCATCAGCGCGGCCAGCGCGGCCCGGAAGCGTTCGCCGCCGGACAGGGTCGCCGCCTTCTGGTCGGCGCGGGCGCCCCGGAACAGGAAGCGCGCCAGCCGCGCCCGGACCCGGTTGTTGGTGGCGCCCGGTGCGAACCGGGCCACGTTCTCGGCGACGGACAGCTCCCCGTCGAGGACGTCGAGCCGCTGTGGCAGGAACCGCAGCGGGACGTGCGCCACCACCTCGCCCGACTCCGGGGCGAGCTCCCCGGTGATCGTGCGCAGCAGCGTCGTCTTGCCCGCGCCGTTGCGCCCGATCAGCGCGACCCGCTCGGGCCCGCGCAGTTCGAAACCGCCCTTCACACGGGCGCCGTACCGGAGCCCGAGATCCTGGAGGGTGAGGACGGTCCGCCCCGGCGGCACCGCCGTGTACGGCAGGTCGACGCGGATCTCGTCGTCGTCCCGTACGGCCTCCACCGCCTCGTCGAGCCGCTCTCTGGCCTCGGCGAGCTTCTCCTCGTGCATGATGCGGTGCTTGCCCGCGGACTGCTGCGCCGCGCGCTTGCGCGCCCCCGTGACGATCTTCGGCTCGCGCTTGCTGTCCCACATCTTCTGCCCGTAGCGCTTGCGGCGGGCCAGTTTGACCTGAGCGTCGGCCAGTTCGCGCTTCTGCTTGCGGAAGTCGGACTCGGCGACCCTCACCATGCGCTCGGCCGCCTCCTGCTCGATCTCCAGTGCCTCCTCGTAGTCGGAGTAGTTGCCGCCGTACCAGGTGATCTCACCGGAGCGCAGATCGGCGATCTGGTCGACGAGGTCCAGCAGTTCACGGTCGTGGCTGACGACGACCCCGAGGGGGCGGTCTCCCAGTACGGGTGCCACCACAGCCGGACGGACAGGCGCAGCAGGCGGCGGCGCAGGACGGTGGTGCGCGGGGGCGGGGTGCGGCGAGCGCTTGGTAGGTGGCGTTCCAGGCCGCTTGCGTCTGCACCAACTCGTCAGAGAAGTCGGTCGCGCCCATACCCGCATCAGATCGTCTGTTCGAAGCTGGTGCCACATCGGACACGCCCCGACCGAAGCCGTGGTGTGACTGAAGCGATCTATTTTCGCTCATCCCAATGAGGCCGTGTCGTCGCGGGGACGCTGGGCGGCCTATCAGTCAAAGCCAAACGCGGCATCAGCGCTTTCAGCCACACCCCGGCCCCTGGGTCTCCCGATCGTACGAAGAACCGGAATCAACCCGCCAACAAGGTAAGGAGCACTTCAGTTGACCACTCTGTACACCTCAGTTGGCCACGCAGTCCGTTGACCGCCCCACCAATAGCTCCGACCCCCGCGCCGGGCACGGCACGGACCCTTGGGCCGGCAAGGGCCAGCGCGGGGTTCGGACGGTTGTCGGTGGTACTTCAGGGCGCCAGGCAGCTCCCACCGGGCACCTCGGAGGGCACGCCGGGGGCAGAGGGATCGACGACGGACGTGAGATCACCGGCCGCCTGCGTCAGGCAGGTGAGTGTCGCAAGCGGGTCGGGGATGGCGCTGGCGGGGGTGGCGAGGGCTCCAAGGAGAGCAGAGGCTCCGACAGAGACAACGGCAGCTACGCGCTTCGTGGTGTTCATGCACCGCATAACGATCTTCTCGCGGGCGGGAAACTGTCGATTGTCCTTCGAATGCCCACCGATGACCGAGACAGGTCGCGGCGGCGACCTGGACACGTCGGACACAGGGCGAGCCGTTGACCTGAGACGGCATCGCGCTCAAGTGGCCAACTGAAGTGCCCAGTCACACGTGGTCAAGGTCGCGCCGGGCATGGTCGGCCTCACAGCGGCGGTCCGGCCTGGTCTGGAGCAGCACCCGGCCGGGTGGATGTCGTCGCGGGTGTGGGCGAAGGAGGTGACGAGGCGGACGAAGCCGGACGCCCAGCGGTCGTGGTAGAAGCTGTAGCCCTGTCTTGGTGGCACCGAAGACAGCACGTCGATGCCGGCCTTCCAGGTCATCTCGGCCGCGGTGGCGCCGAGGTCCGGCGAGAAGCCCTTCGGTGGCCTGCTGGGGCAGGCGGCAAAAGAGGGCGTTGGCCTGCTGGCTGCCCAGGAGCTGGACGGCCCTGCCGACCAGCGCGCGAACTCCAGCTGGACCGTCCCGTCTACGGCGACGACTCCGGCGGACCCGGCTACACCAGCGACGCCTTCGTCGACCGGGCGCTGCCCCAGGGCCTGGCGCGGGACCGTACTGGAACAAGACACTCCCCGTCCTGGGTCGACGAGAATCGGTGATGCGGGGCCACAGGTTCGGTGAGGGGGGTCTGTGTAGCATGGGGGCCGCGAAGGGGAGTAGTCCCGAGAACCGCTGGTCGACACACTGGACGTCCGAGGACGTCCCGGCCATCGGGCCGCCGTACATGTTGCGGGGGCGGACGAGACCTTCGGCCAGGCATGACCCTGCCCGCACACCGTGCGGGGGGTTCCCGTCGTGCCGGGCCGAAAGGGTTCCTCTCGTCGCCCGCCTGGGTGCCGTACGAGTCCGCGGCCCGGCCCCAGCAGAAAGCACCGTCCCGGAATGACATTCGACCCCCTGGCGCTCATCACCGCCTTCGGGCTGATCTTCCTCGCCGAACTTCCCGACAAGACCATGTTCGCCTCGCTGGCCATGGGCACCCGCATGCGCCCGCTGTACGTGTGGTTCGGCACGTCCACTGCGTTCATCGTGCACGTGGCGATTGCGGTGGGCGCCGGAAGCCTCCTCGGCCTGCTGCCGGAGATGGCCGTCAAACTCGTCTCCGCAGCCCTGTTCGCGTTCGGAGCCGTCGTCCTGCTGCGCGGCGGAGACGACGATGACGAGGACGGGGCCGCCCGCCCGGTCACCGGGTTCTGGCCCGTCTACACCACCGCCTTCATGGCCGTCTTCATCAGCGAGTGGGGTGATCTCACCCAGATCACCACCGCCAATCTTGCCGCCACCAACGGCTGGCTGCCGACCGCGATCGGCTCTGCCGCCGCCCTCATGTCCGTCTCGGCTCTGGCCCTGCTGGTGGGCCGGTTCATCGCCCAGCGCGTCCCGCTCAAGACCGTGCAGCGCATCGGAGCGCTGTGCATGGCGGTCCTCGCCGTCTGGACCCTGATCGAAGCCTTCACCGGCTGACCTGCACAGGGACGCGGCAGGTAGCCCCGAATGCCCCGAATATCCGGGGCACCTCCGCTGCCGGGGTGCGGCCGCGTTGTTTGCTCACTGCGGTGAAGGGCGCATGCAGCTCTGTGTCGGCTGTTTGTTCTCGGTGGTGGTCGGTGTCCGTGGCCCCGGATGCAAGTTCACCGCCGCTGGGGAAGCGTGGGGAGGGTGGCAGACGCTCTGCGATCGCGCCGCGGACCGGTGGCTCGAGTGTTTTCCGGGCTCGGGTCGCTCTCCCTATGGCTTCTTCTTTCGGAGCATGCAAATGGCTGTGAAACGCGTTCTTTACCGGCTGTCGGCCCCGGCAGAACCGACAGCGCATCCCACCGCCTCAAGGGCTTCGGCTTCCGACTGGGGACTTCTGCTCCTGAGGCTGACCTTCGGATTGCTCATGGCCGGGCATGGTGCCCAGAAGTTGTTCGGCCTTTTCGGCGGAGGCGGGCTGGCAGCGACCGGCAAGGGCTTCGACGCCCTGGGCTACCACCCGGGAGAGGTCTTTGCAGTGATCGGCGGCCTGTCGGAGTTGCTCGGAGGCCTTGGGCTGGCCCTGGGTTTCCTTACCCCGCTGGCCGCTGCCGCACTGATCGGAGTGATGATCAATGCCATGGTGACTGTCAGTGGGGCCCACGGGCTCTGGGCGGCGGACGGTGGTGTGGAGTACAACGTCTGCATCGCCGTCGCCGCCCTGGTGATCACGATGATCGGTCCGGGCCGGCTCGCCGTCGACCGGTTCTTCCGCTGGGGCCGGGGCGGCTGGGCCTCGGCCGCCGTCGCCGTCGGTCTCGGCGGTATCGGTTCGGCCGTCACGCTGAGTCTTTGACCGCATGCCGACAGTCCGCTACCAGACAACACGATGGGGGAGCACTTGGGCCAGTAACTCGTCCTGGCCCAACTTTTGGAGCGCGTAGTCCCGCTACCGCCACAGCGGCGGGAGGCGCCTGGGAGAGCTCGGCGCCCACGATGTGGGGGATTCCCCCGGACGCCGAGCCGGCACACAGGGCCGTGCTGAGCCGCCAGACCTCACCGTCCGTGCCGCTAGAAGTTGAGGACGATCGCGCCGATCGCCTGCCGGGAGGTGAGGCGGGCGAAGGCGTCCTCGAAGTCGCCGAAGGCGAACCGGCTGTCGATCACGGAGCGGAGGAGGCCCTGCGCAGCCACCGCACCGATGGTCTTCAGCGCGGGGGCGATCACTTCCTCGGGTTCGTTGTGGACGGCGTAGACAGTGAGGTGTTTCTCCCCCATGAGCAGGTCCACGATGTCGAGTTCGGCCAGCTTACAGCCGGTGAAGCCGAGGGAGACCACGGTGCCCCGGAGCCGGACACAGCGCAGCAGTTCACCCAGCCGTACACCGCCTACCGGGTCGAGGGCGGCATCCGCCCCCTGCCCGTCGGTGATGTCGGCAACGGCCGATGCCAGGTCCTGCGCCGACAGGTCGATGGCGGCCTCGGCTCCGATGTCCAGGACCCGCTGGGCCTTGTGCGTGGTGGAGACCAGGGCGACGAGCCGCGCGCTCGGAGCGCGCCCTGGCCCGATGAGCGCCCGCCCGTTTCCGTCCCCAGCCCGCGCCAGGCGGCAGACCATGCGCCGCCACGCCAACCAGATCCCCACCCACCTCGCGCCCGCATCCCGCGCCACGGAACAGGCACCCGACCCCTACATCCCGTCGACGCGCCGCCCCGGCACTGTCAGCGGCCCCGCGTAGACCGGTATCCGCATCAGCCCTGGCCGGCACCAAAGCCGCCCCGTCTGAGCACGCAGACGGGGCGCGCTGGATGTCAGGCGGCTTCGGTCTGCGGGTGCCGGACGGCCTTCTCCCCGGCCATCTCCACGCCGATCCGGCTCTCCCCTTCGGCCCCCGTCGGCGGCAAGCTGCAATCACCCTCGCATCATTCCTGCTCTGGGCAAGATCCGTTCGAAGACGGACCCTAGTGTGACTGCCATGCCTGATGAGGTTCGCATGACGACGACGGTCCACATCGAACGGTCCCTGTTCGGTCTCACCGCTGAGGGCAGCACTGTGGAGTGGACGGACCTGCCGATGGGACCGACCGGTGCAGTGCACGTTGCGGAGGGCACCGCCCTGTTCATCAGTAACGCGCAGGAGCACGACGCCACGCTCACGCTCCAGGTCAGTAACCGCCCGTCAGCAAGTGTGGGTGAGGGGTTCATGCTGGTCGGGAGCTGGCCCTTCCGCAGCTACCTGGGAACGCTGCTACTCGATACGCCCAACGCGGGCGGAAGCCTCGACTTCCGTCTGGAGCCGAGCAGCGTGTACACGATGCACGTGTGGTGCAAGGGCGGGGAGAGTTCCCAGGAGCGTTTCGACGGCGACCTGCGCGGTGTCACGCCGAAGACGGCGCTCGAGGACTATCTGGTCGAATTCGTACCCAGCGGTTCGACGCATGCCGTCACCCCGGCTACGCAGTCCCGGTCTCATCCACCGGTGGATGAGACCGGGCAGCGTCCGGCGAACTGGATGGGCTGACCTGTGGCCCGCACGGGGGCCCCGGTCACATGTGATGGCCGTGGCACAGGAACACGGCCAGAGCCATGGCACCAGCCAGGGGACCCAGCAGCGCGAACCGGGCAGAGCGGGCAAGACGACGGATGCCAGGGCCGAAGTAGAGGGGTGTCACAACGGCTGCGATGAGGCCGACTTGGAGCACGGTCACCCTTGCCAACGAGATCACCGGCGTCAACGGCTGCATCCAGGCGACGGAGAGAACAGCCAGGAGAAGAACGGGACCGAAGGTGATCAGCGACACCCCGCTCCAGAAGAACAAGGCGAGGAAGCGACACGCGGGCCAGTCGGCCAGGTCGCGGGGCTTGACGTTCTGGGTCACGTTCACGGATCCAGGCTGCACTCGGCAACCGGACAGCGACATGAGCTCACTTACTCATCAGGGCCTCACCAGCTACTCATACCCCGTCATTGCGCGCGGTGCGCCTGGCTTTCTTCACGAGAACCCGACAGCACCTGTACACGAGATCGGGCGGCACTCGAGGCGCCGGAGAATTCGAACGGTTTACGTCCTCGGGCAGCGCGGGCCCCGACGGAGTCAGCCCGCCGAAGGAGTTCCGCGCGGGCTCCGTGGCCGGATGCCACGGAGCCGGAAGGCTAGGTGGAACTACACCTGCGCCGCCTTCGCTCAGCCCTCGTCGGTCAGATGCGTGGACCGAGGAACAGGCCACCGCTCGCGTCGAGGATCTGCCCGGTGACCCAGCGGGCGGCATCGGAGGCGAGGAAGGCGACCACATCGGCTACATCGTCGGGCGCGCCCAGCCGGTTGAGTGCTGTCATGCCGGTTATCTGTTCGGTGAGGCCCGGCACGTCGAAGACGGCTGCGTTAGTCGCTGTCCTGGTGGCCCCAGGAGCGACCGCGTTCACCGTTATCCCCCGAGGACCGAGTTGGTTGGCGAGGGTTTTGGTCATCGTCTCGATCGCGCCCTTCGTCATGGCGAAGGATGTCTGGGACGAGTTGGCCATCCGGGTTGCCACTGACGAGACCGAGATGATCCGGGCGCCCTCGCGCAACAGAGGCAGTGCACGCTCGATGATGAAGTACGGTGCTCGCACGTTCACCGCGAACAAGTGGTCGAACTCCGCCCGGGTGGTCACGCCGAGCGCGCCGGCCGGTGCGGCCGCTGCGTTGTTGACGACGATGTCGAGCGGCCGACCGTCCAAGCCGGCCTCCACGCCGGCGAAGAGGGTCTCGACGTCGCCGTCCACGCCCAGTTCGGCTCGGACGGCAAAGCCGGTCCCACCGGCGCGTTCCATCGCGTCGAGCACTGCCGCAGCCCCGCTCTCATCCGAGCCGAAGTGCACGATGACCGTGGCTCCTTCGGCCGCCAGCCGAGCCGCGATTGCCTGCCCGATGCCGCGCGAAGCACCCGTCACCAGAGCCGTTCTGCCCATCAGATCACCCACGCCTTCACCCCATTTCGTTAGCCACTAACATGATGGTAGTGTCTAACACATGAGTGAGCGGCAACCAAACCTGCGGGAACGACGGCGCTCCGAGACGCGGCGCCTGGTCCAGGCGCACGCGGTGCGGCTGTTCACCGACCACGGCTACGACGCGGTGACGGTGGCCGACGTGGCCGGGGCTGCCGGCGTCTCGTCAATGACCGTGTACCGACACTTTCCCACCAAGGAGGACCTCGTCCTCATTGACCAGCCCGCCCAGCTCATCGCCGAGCACGTTGCCGCGTCGTCAGCAACGCAACCTCTGGTGCGCCGCATCGGCAGCGCCCTCGTCGACGCGGCCACCGCCTCGACCGGCGGCAACGGGGACGAACAGGCGGCGAACGAACGGTTCCTGCTGGACTGCCTCCGGCTCATGGTCTCAACGCCCGCGCTGCGGGCCCGGCATCTGGACAGCCAGTACGCGCTACAACAGGCCATCGTCGAAGCTCTCGGGAAGGATGCGACCGATCCCGACGCCGCGTTCCGCGCCCAAGCCGCTACCAGCGCCTGCCTGGCCGCGATGCACACGGCGCTGACGCGCTGGGTCGAAGACGACGGACGCACCAGACTGCCCGACCTGATCGCACGGGCACTCACCGCCTCCTTCGGTGATGACGCCGTCGCCACCCACCGGAAGGACTGAAGCGCCCGGATCGGGCGCTGTCACCTCCCTTGACCATCGAACACAGCGCGGTGTCAGTGCCTCCCGAAGTGCTGAACAATCGCTGTCGACACTCGTGAACAAAGCCATGCGCCGACCGCGCGTTGGCACGCCGGGCCTTGCGGTCGGGGCGGTGATGTCGCCGGCCGCGTCCACGCCGTCGCCCGCCACCTCCTCGTCGATGCCGTACAGGTCCTCAATGCGGGCGCTGCGTTCGTCCAGGCGCGCCTGGAGGTGGCAGACCACGCCCAGCGCGAAGGCGTCTGCGTCCGGGGCAACCGGCACTTCAGGAACACGCCGCCGACGCGGAGGTGGGTTGCCCAGCTCTCCCACTGCCAGGAGCAGGCAGGCGCCGCGGGGAGAAGCACGTCGTCAAGACCGCCCGGCTGGGGTCAGTCGGAGGCGGGGACCTGGTCGCAGGTGAGCGTGCGGGATTCCTCGAGCCCTGCGAGGATCCAGGCGCGGTCGTGGGCGATCTGCTTTTCGTCTGTGCTCCAGATGTCAGGGCTGCTTGCGTGTCCGGGGATGGCAATGAGGGCGTGGTCACCTGGCCGAAGGCGGGGCGAGACGTCGTGGTCCATCAGGAAGGTGATCCGAGCAGGGCCCGTGCGGGGCTTGTGTTGCGGACCGTCGTCTGCGGGACCAGGGTCGTGTCGCCGCCCGCGTGCCAGGGGCGGCCCAGGTAGAAGGAGTCGCTCGAGACATCGCCGTTGACCGTGGAGTTGGCGATGAGGAGGCCCTTCCGGTCGGCGGCCGTGCTGGGGGCGGTGATGTAACCGGCGGAGGAGCCGTCCCAGCGCTTGCGCAGGGTGATGACGGAGCGGTCGATCACGGCTGTGGCGCGGCCGAAGATGAAGTCGACGTTGCCGAGGACGTAGGAGTTGGAGACGTAGACGCGGCCGAGCTTGTCCCTGGCGGCCGTGTCGAGGAGCAGGCTGTCATGGTCGCCGGTGACGAAGACGCCGTCGAGGAAGACCTTGTCCGCGGCGGTGCGCAGGGCGACGGCCTGGTGGCTCGCCCTGACCAGCGGCAACCGGCACGACGTCACCCAGCTCCTGCCACTGCTCGACGCCGTCCCGCCGATACGGGGTCTGCGGGGGCGTCCCCGCCGCAAGCCCCGGCGCCTGCATGCCGACCGGGGCTACGACTTCGACAAGTACCGCCGCCTGCTGTGGAAGCGCGGCATCAAGCCGTTGATCGCGCGCCGCGGCGTCGCTCACGGTTCCGGACTGGGCACGGTGCGCTGGGTGGTCGAGCGCGCCTTCGCCTGGCTGTACCAGTTCAAACGGCTCCGCACCCGCTACGAACGACGCGCCGATCTTCATCAGGGCCTGCTCGAACCGGCTTGCAGCCTGATGTGCCTGCGCCGCCTGCGCACCTCATCCTGACGCGATCAGTTGGCTACGCTGAACCAGCCTGGTCGTACCTCGGTCAGAAGCGGTTGCAGGGATCGCACCGCGGTCCGCAGGTCCTGATCCGTGACGTCAAAAGGCTCGGGCAGGCTCAGCCCGTACCAGTGCAGCCGCCAGAGGTCGAAGATTTGGCTCCCGTCGACCGCGAAGTCCACATCGATCTCGGTGCCGTTGCCGTTGGCGAAGCGGCACCCGGCCCCGTGAACCGTGTATGCGTAGGTGCCGACCTGCCCACTCCGGCTGATACGGCGCGAACGGACCAGGCCGAGAACGTCTGCGAGTCGCTCAAGCGAGGGGATCGCTGCCTTCATGGCCTCGTCGACTGCGTTCAGAGCGTCGACGTAACCGCGTACGAGGTCCCGCCCAGCCCCAACCCGTTCCACACGGCGTCACCCCCCCTGAGCCCGTGACTGAGGGGATTGTTCCATGGGCCGCCAACGTCTCCGCAGGACGGCATTCTGAAAGGATCAGTTACTCACCCTCCGATGCGCACTGATCCACTGGCGACGGCTGAACTCCCAACAGGAGTAGTTCCAAGCACAGGCACCTCAGGTTGGCTTGCGCCACACGGAGATGTGCTTCGCGGAGTCCTGGGTGAACGGAGCCTCGTCCCAGTCCGCGACCCGACGTTCCAGCTCGAGCCCGGCGATCCGTGCCATCAGGTCGAGCTCTGCCGGCCAGGCGTACCGGTGCCGGGAGTTCTCGCGGCGGTAGCGGCCGTCGTCGCCGTCGCGGGTGAGGTGGTGCGAGACGAGAATCTGCTCGACCAGGTCGAAGGTGTCGAAGCCGAGATGCCGCTCGGAGACATCGAACGGCACCGCGACCTGGCCGGGCGGCAGGAACCGCAGCGGCGGCACACCCAGCTCGATGACGAATCGGCCGCCGGGCTCAAGATGCCGTGCGGCGTTGCGGAAGCACTCGACCTGCTCGTCCTGTGTGAGCAGGTTCGTGATGGTGTTGTAGACGAGATAGACGAGAGTGAACTCACCGGGAACGACGGTGGTGGCCATGTCCCCGATGACTACCGGGAGCGTCTCCTCGTCGATCTTGCGCCGCAGTACCGCTGCCATGTGCTCGGACAGTTCGATGCCCACTACTGGCACGCCGCGTTCCCGGAGCGGGACTCCCACGCGTCCGGTTCCGATGGCGAACTCCAGTGCCCGGCCGTCTCCGGCGAGCTCGGCGAGAAAGGCGAGAGTCGGTCCGAGAACGGCAGCCGAGGACGCTTCGGTCTCCTCGGCGTCGTAGCGGTCGGCGGTCGCACGGGTCCACAGTTCACTGCTCGTCACGGACAGCCACTTTGCCGGGTGCCGAGGGGCGCTGTCGACGGATTTGTTCTCCGCGGCGCAGCCGCGTGCACCGCCAACGACTCGTCGTCGCCTTCCCACGGCTTCGGCCGCACCACCCCTCACCCCGGATCATGAAATCGGCCAGTGTGATCCGTGGATCCCGCCGGCCGACATCCCCTCTGCCTTCTGTTGTCACGTCACGGCAGCTGGACCTCGCGGCCCCGCCACCGCCGCCGCAGCCAGCGGTCGTGGCTGGCGACCACGATCGCGCCGGGCCCGGTGCCCAGCGCCTCCTCCAGTTCGTCGCACAGGCGGGGCGACAGATGGTTCGTGGGCTCGTCGAGGAGCAGCAGTTGGGGTGGGCGGGCCACCAGCAGCGCCAGCGCCAGCCGCCGGCGTTGCCCCACGGACAGCTGGCCGACCGGCTTGGCCAGGTCCGCCTCGTGCATCAGGCCGAGCGAGCCGAGCGGTACCTTCTCCGCCCGCGCGGGGCCCAGCGACGACTCGTAGGTGTCGCGGACCGTACGCTCGGGCCGGTCGAACACGGTGTCCTGGGTGAGCAGCCCCACCGACAGCCGGCGCCGCCTGCTCACCTCGCCCTCGGCGACCCGCAGACGCCCGGCGAGCACGGCGAGCAGCGTCGACTTGCCCGCTCCGTTGCCGCCCGTGACGAGCAGCCGGTCGGTCGCCGACACCTCGAGGTCCTTCAGCGCGAGCCGCTTCGGCACCCGTACGTCCTTCATGGCCACCAGCGGATGCGGACCCTCCTCCGCCCGTGCCGCCAGGTCCCCGGCGGCGAACCGCAGGGGATGCGGCGGCTCGGGGACCTGGCTGCGCTCCAGCTCCTCCAGCCGCCGGGTGGCGTTGCGCACCCGGCGGGAGATCTGGTTCTGCACCCGACCGGCCCGGTGGCCGTAGCCCATCTTCTCGTTGTCGGTACGGCCCCGGTCCGGGGCGACCCGGTGCGCGCTCACGCCCGCCGACTCGCGCAGTGCGTCCAGCTCCTGCTGTTCCTCGGTGTAGCGCCGTTGCCAGCGTTCCCGCTCGGCACGCTTCTCTGACAGGTAGGAGCTGTAGTTGCCGCCGTAGCGGACCGGGCCGTCCACCGCCGGGTCGAGGTCGATCACGTCGGTGCAGACGGCGTCGAGGAACGCCCGGTCGTGGCTGGCGACCACCGCGGTCCCGGGCAGGGAGCGGACCTGTTCCTCCAGGAAGGCGGCGGCGCCGTCGTCGAGGTGGTTGGTCGGCTCGTCGAGCAGGATCGCCGAGGGCCGGCGTACGAGCAGCGCGGCCAGGGCCAGGCGTCCACGCTGGCCACCGGAGAGCGAGCCGAGCGTACGGTCGTGCCCGACGGCGGCGAGACCCAGACCGTCCAGGACCAGGGCGGCGCGGCGGTCGGCGTCCCAGTACTCCCGGTCCTGGGCCTGTTCCAGACGCTTGCCGTAGGTGTCGAGGAGTTCCTGGTGGCCGGGGTCGTCCTCGGGAACGCGGGCGAGTTCCTCACCCAGCCGGTCCAGTTCCGCGAGTTCCTCGCGGGCCTCGCGGAGCGCCTCGTCCAGCACGGCGGCGATGGTCGAGGCCGCGTCGAACGGCATTTCCTGGTGCAGGAAGCCGAGGTCGCCGGGGCGGGTGACGCTGCCCGCGTCGGGTTCGTCCACGCCGGCCAGCACTCGCAGCAGGGTGGACTTTCCGACGCCGTTCTCGCCGATCAGCCCGATGCGGTGGCCGGGGGACGCGGTGAGGGACACGCCGTCGAGGACGGGTCGGCCGCCCAGGAAGCGGACGAGGTCGTGGGCGAGCAGGGCAGGTGGGGTCATGGGTGTCCGTCCGATGGGGTCGGTGGTCGGCCCGCCGGGCACGGGAGCCTCGGAGCGGGCCACATCACACACCGGCGGATCACACCGTGTGGGCTCCCGTCGCCGTGAGCTTCCCGTCGGCCAGCCGCAGCCACCGGCTGATCCCGACCTCGGCGAGGAACCGTTCATCGTGGCTGACCACCAGGAAGGCGCCCTGGTAGGAGTTGAGCGCACTCTCCAACTGGCCCGTACTGACCAGGTCCAGGTTGTTGGTCGGCTCGTCGAGCAGGAGCAGGTGCGGGGCGGGTTCGGCGCACAGGACGCAGGCGAGGGTGGCGCGCAGTCGCTCGCCGCCTGAGAGCACTCCGACCGGCAGGTGTGCCCGCGGGCCCCGGAAGAGGAAGCGGGCGAGCAGGTTCATGCGCTCGGCCTCGGGCCGTTCCGGGGCGTACTGGGCGAAGTTCTCCGCCACGGTTCGGTCCAGGTCCAGCAGGTCCAGGCGCTGCGAGAGGTAGGCGATGCGGCCGTCGTTGCGCTTGATCTCCCCGCTCTCCGGCGTGAGGTCGCCGGTGACAAGGCGCATCAGGGTGGTCTTTCCCGCACCGTTGGGGCCGGTCAGCGCGATGCGTTCCGGACCGCGGATCGTCAGGTCGACGCCGTTCGCGGCGAACACGTCCTGGTCGCCGAGACGCACTTGCATGTCCTCGCCGAGGAACAGGTTACGGCCGGCGGGCACCTGGGTGTCGGGCAGTTCCAGGGTGAGGCGCTGCTCCTCGCGCAGGGCGCGCCCGGCCTCGTCGAGGCGGGCCTTGGCCTCGCTGACCCGGGTGGCGTGCATCTGCCCGGCCCGGCCGGCGGACTCCTGCGCGCCCCGCTTCATGTTGCCGGCGAAGATGCGGGGCAGACCGGCGTTCTTGAGGTTCTTGGCGGCGTTGCTCGCGCGGCGCTCGGCGCGTTCGCGGGCCTGCTGCATCTCCCGCTTCTCCCGCTTCAGCTCCTGTTCGGCGTTGCGGACGTTCTTCTCGGCGACCTCCTGCTCGGCGCGTACGGCCTCCTGGTACTCGGTGAAGTTGCCTCCGTACATGCGCAGCTCGTCACTGCCGAGTTCGGCGATGCGTTCCATCCGGTCGAGCAGGGCGCGGTCGTGGCTGACCAGGAGCAGGCAGCCGTTGAAGTCCGACAGGACGTCGTACAGCTTGTGCCGGGCCTCGGGGTCGAGGTTGTTGGTGGGTTCGTCGAGCAGGAGGACGTCGGGGCGCTTGAGCAGCTGGGCCGCGAGGCCGAGGGAGACGATCTGGCCGCCGCTGAGCGTGCTCAGGCTGCGGTCCAGGGTGAGGTCGGCCAGGCCCAGTCGGTCGAGCTGGGCTCGGGTGCGATCCTCGATGTCCCAGTCGTCGCCGATGGTGGTGAAGTGCGTTTCGTCGACGTCGCCGGACTCCACGGCGTCCAGGGCGCGGATCACGTCGGCGATGCCGAGCACCTCGGCGACCGTGAGGTTCCCGGTCAGGGGCAGGCTCTGCGGGAGGTAGCCGAGCGTGCCGCTGACGGACACCGATCCGGTGGCGGGTCCCAGTTCACCGGCGATCAGTTTGAGCAGGGTGGACTTGCCGGACCCGTTGGGGGCGACCATGCCCGTACGGCCGGGGGTCACGGAGAAGGACAGGTCGTGGAAGACCGGGGTGTCGTCGGGCCAGGCGAAGGAGAGGTTCGAGCAGACGATGGCGACGTCGGACATGTGAGGACCTCGGAGGTACTGAGGGCAGAGCTTGGTCCTCTGCCTCTGGGCAGACGTGGGAAAAGTGGTACGACGAAACGGACCACCTCGGCTGCAGCACCCGCTGGCGCCGGCCGGTGGCCGTCAGATCCGGATCTCACCCGGAAATGTCGTCTTCACCCACCACGTCTGTGACTCCTCGGTTGACGGCAAATGTCGCTTCGCAGGATAACACTCGCCTCGGGCGGCCGACTTCAAGCCGAGGGAACGATGCCGGGTCGCCGGTCGGGTCGGGCCGCGGGCCGGGGTGGTCGTGGTCGGCGCCGTAGACCCGGCGGCGTAGCAGCTACTCGCCATCACGGTCCATCCGTTCAGACTGGCAGCCGCCATTGACAGCCGAGGTGTGGTCGCGCCACCTGCGGAAGCGGGAGAGCCAGGTTCCGCCGGCCTTCTGCTCGTGCACGGCCAGCCTGGCCCTGCTCCGCTTGCCTGTCCAGGACGGTCTTCTTTGACCCCGCTGCGACGGCTTCATCTGGCTCCGGTAGGAACGGTGTGAATCGGCCCCACCTGGCTCCCAGGAGGGGCCTGTCGATCCCGGTGTCGGTGGCGGCACCTACCTTTTGCACATGACTGATCAGCAATGGGCGGGCATGCGTCAACGGGTCGAGGCCTTGGGGGCATCCCCCGCGAGCAACGAGGTGTTCGGGGCCTTGGGGCACAACTGGGTTCTGGAGCAGCCGCTCAGCCACACCGAGCTCGCAGAGCTCGAGGCGCAGATGAAGGTGCGGCTGCCAGAGGAATTCCGGACCTTCCTCCTGTGTGTCGGCGCGGGTGGCGCCGGTCCCGCGTATGGCGTGTTCCCGGTGCGGCGAGTGCAAGGCCGCTGGCGGTGGGAGGGTGATGGCGCCGAGCTGGCAGATCTGTCCCGGCTTGCCGAGCCGTTTCCCGAGCAGGGGCCGGACCCGAAGCTACTGGAGGAACTGGCCGCCCAGTGCCCCAAGGAAGAGGACTTCGACGAAGTCGAAGAGTTCGACGACGCCATCGAGGCGTGGGACGAACGCTGGGACGCCGTCATGTTCAACCCCGATCGCACCGTCGGTGCCATCGTCATCTCCCACCGCGGCTGCGCCCTGCGTGACTGGCTGGTGATCAGCGGCGCGCATCAAGGCACGATGTGGACCGACGATCGTGCGGACGAGGCCGACCTGGCCCCACTTCGGAGCGACGACGGGACTCCAGTGACCTTCGCTCGCTGGTACACCGACTGGCTGCGTCACGCCGAGCTCACAGCGCTGGAAGCAGCCTAGCTAGCTAGTAGTGCTTCGTTATCGAACGTGCAATCGATCGACGCGCCTTGCCCGGCGCCGCGTCGCGGCGAAGACCGAACTGTGTGTTCAGGCGGGCTGACGGAGTGCGCTGACCAGTGCACGCGGGTCGTCGGCATGGAAGCGGATGGTGTGGGCCTCTTCCGTTGCGCCAAGCGGGCGGGTGAAGGGAAGTGGCCGGTTCAGCTCCAGGGTCACCGAGGTCTGGCTGCCAACGATCAGGTCGAGGACCCCGTCCTCGGACAGGGTGATAAGGCCACCCTCGGGATAGCGACGGTCGACCCGGACCGAGGCGACCGCGTCCGGCGGTACGGCGAGGTCGAAGAGGGCTCCGTAGCGGATCCGCAGAGAACCGTCGGGGCGCACGACGTGCGGCCGGGTGACGCAGGCGGCGTGCAGTGCCAGTACGAGGACGACGCCGTACAGGTCGAGTACCAGGATCACCCGGTGGACCACGGGCCAAGGGATGAGGAAGGCCAGGCCCACCGTCTCGATCACCATCACGAAGAGCAGCCCGTACATCATCGCGGTCTGGGGCCCGGTGTACGCGGCAGCGAGGTCCCCTGGGCGCACCCCGTGCGTGCCGCGCCGGACCCACCGCCCCAGGGAGGCGAGGGCGCGCAGCTCGTGGAGGACCAGGCGGCGGACCGGCGCCGGCACCGCCTCCCGTACGGCAGCCCGCAGCGCTGCCCGGCGGTCCGCGCCGCGGGCGCGTGCGGCGACGTACAGAGAGCGCAGCACCCAGGCTTCCAGCAGCAGCACTGCGAGCACCAGCACCTCGGCGCCCGCCAGCGCCCACCCGGGCGGCCGGACCCCGGCCACGAGGCAGGCCGCCAGTGCCAGTTCCCCCGGCAGTACGGCGGCTACCGCGACCCGCGCCGCCCGTACGCCCCTTGCCCGGCCGCTCATCCCCGGCCCTTTCCACGAGAGCCTCCATGAGCCGGCCCACGACTTCCGCCTGCGCTGGGGTGTACTCGGCGAGCAGCGCCTCCTTGAATCCGGTCACGACCACCCCGTCCTCGGGGATCGCGGCGAACAGTTCCTCGGGGACGGCTGCCATCAGGTCAGCTGCCAGGGGTGCGATGCGCGGATCGTCGGTGGGGGCTTCGGCGAGCCCGTCCAGGCGCTCATACAGTTCGACAACCGCGGGATCGGCGACCAGCGTCCCGAGCAGCCCGAACATCTCTTGGTTACCGCTGCTGGTGGCGTCCAGCAGCATAAGGTAGTCACGGTCCTTGGCCGCGCTCGGCGAGTCCGTTCGGGGGGCCTGCGCCAGCAGTGCGGCGAGGGCGGGTGAGACGGGCCCGGTCGCGCCGGGCGGCTCGGCGAGCAGGGCGCCGAGCCGGCAGCGGCGCTCCCTGATGTCGGCTTCCTGGCGGGCCAGGTCGGCGTCGAGTTCTTCCAATATCTCGGTCAGTTCGCGCCCGGCGTCGTCGGCGAGGGCGTCGCGCACTTCGTCGAGGCTGAGGCCGAGTTCGGTGAGCCGGCGCACCCGGGCGAGCAGGACGGCGTCGCGGACGCTGTAGGCCCGGTAGCCGTTGGGGCGCCGCTCCGGTTCCGGAAGCAGCCCGATGTGGTGGTAATGCCGGATCGCCCGGGTGGTGACCCCCACGAGCGCGGCGATCTCTCCGATTCGCATGCCGCCAGTAGAAACCCTGCCGTTGCGTCAAGGTCAAGGGGCGAAAGCATCGTCGGGCGCAAAACGGGTCAGGCGCGTCTCCATACAGGAGTGGTACGGCCTCGCCAGCGCACGTATCTGGCCAGAGTCTGCTCCCGCTGTGCCTCGTCGTCCTCGTCGAATTCCACTGTGTCGGGGTCGCGAAGCGGGCGTAGGGCGCCGCCAGCCGGGGTGGCCCCCCGACGCCCGTGGTTGAAGGCCTACGTCGGCACCTCGCCCGTCACCGGGGTGTTCACGAGTGTCTCTGACCGGGCAACACAGACCCGCGGTTGAAGATCGCTTCCCAGTAGACCAACGATCGTTTCCCGCTGATGGGGCGGCCACTCGATATGGAGTGGAGCCAGGGTGGCGACGCAAGGCAGAGTGGGGCGGTGAGTGAACTGTGGGCACATACCCTGACGTGGGCAGATGTGGATCCGGCTCGACATCCGTTCGAGATGAACGACGATGCAGCGGAGGAGTTGGCGAGCCTTGTCGCGCCCTTGCTGCCCAGCGTTGAAGTCGCTCGCAAGGATGGTTGGCGATCGCTGGATCCCGTCACCGGGTTTCTGAGGGGCCAGTACGGCCGAGGGGCCTGCGGATGGAACTGGTCGGTTGGCGAGGGCGACGTCGACGGAGGCGTCGTTGAGGCGTGGTGCTGTTCATCGGACTCTGTGACGACCTCGGATGCGACAGCCTCACTGGTTGCTGAGGCCCTTCGGGAATGGCGTGGCTGGCTGGAGGACCTGGCGGAACGGTTCGCGGATCTGGCTCCGCCGGGGAACACCCCGGTGGCTTCGACGGACCGCTGGTACTGGGAGCGAGCATGCACCCGCCTGGTCACCGTGGTGGCCGACCGTACCCAGGCCGAGAGCGGCTGGTACGGGCACTGCATACAAGTCCTCCAATGGTTCCTCGCGTACAACGGTATCGACGAGGGCCAGGCCCAGGAGATCGTCAAGAACGCGGTCGGCGGCCGGTTCGGCAGTTGGATCGCACCCGACGTTCCGGTGGTCGATGCCGTGAGCTCGCGGTTCGCCAGCGGCGTGGGCGGAATCAGATGACTGCCGGGCCCGGCCGGCCGAAGGACAGCCTCGCCGACTGGCTGCTCATCCGGACGGAGATCTCCTGGCCATCCTGGCACGGCTCGCCCACTCTCTCTGCAACACCGGCCCGCGACGGCTTCCGGGACTTCTTCATGGCAACGCGGGGCGGACGTGACAGCCAGGGAACCGCGCGGTTCCTGACCGCCCTCGCCGTGGCCTTCGCCGACGCCGAACAGGGCCGGCCGTTGACTTTCGCCCTCATGGCGAAGTGGCAGCGGGATCTTCTGGGCCACGACCGGGTCGATTTCCGCGCGCTGCCGGCCTTCGCGAAGGGCGGACGGGAGCGCTACGATCTTGCACCCGACACGCAGGCGCTGTTCGAGCACTGTCTGTCGGAAAGCTCTCAACCTGATCTGCCCCTGCCCTCACGCGCTGCCCGGGCCTACCTCGACATCCTCTTCTTCCATCCGTTCGAGGACGGCAACGCCCGCGCGGCCATGCTGGCGTTGGCCTTCGTCCTGGCACGTGAAGGCGTCCTCCTCGACCAGGTTCACCCACTGCAGACCACCCGCTGGGCCGACGACGCAGAGGGCGCAGCCGATCTGGCGGTGCTGCTCGGAATCCTGATCAGCGCTGCGGAGCGGCGTCAGGCCCACGGGAGGCTGTCATGAACGAACTCGACGTCCTGCTCAACGAGTCGGCCCTGACAGAGGCCACTGACAGCACCCGCACAGTCCAAGAGATGCAGACGAGCCGACTGGCATCGCCGTCACCATCCGGCTGATCGTGCTGAAGGACGACGCTCAACTGCTGCACGGCAGAGCGTGCTGGAGGTCTTCCACCGTCTCGGCACAACCGGCGAGGGGATCGAGCGGTACCGGATGGTCGCGCTGGATGTCCCACCGGATGCGGGATTGCCGCGCATCCGGAAGCTCCTGGAACACGGCGAAGGCCAGGGATGGTGACACCTGGGAGGAAGCATGCGTAACCGCCGCCCGGAGATCCACGGCCACGGACTGAACAGCTGCGCACGGTGCGGCAAGGGTCGCCGAGCCTCTGTCAGCGGGCCGTGGCTACGCTCTGGGTCGACTCGGCGGCCTCCCCGCCTTGCCAGCCATCACGGAGTGGCCGATGTGGGAGGGGCACGGACACAAGGGCTTGCTCACGCTTTCGATCGGGCGAGCGTGCTCCAGCCGTTTTCCAGGAGATCGAAGGCCCGGGTGACGACCTGGCGGGGGTTGTCACGGGTGTAGGCCGCGCGGGGGGCTTCGAGGGCGAAGTGCGCCAGGACGGTGCAGGCGGGGTCGTCCGCGGCGAGGCCGCTCTCCTCGGCGATGGCCTGGGCGAGTGCGGTGGTGTGGCGCAGCCACATGTTCTGGGCGTAGTCGCGCAGCGCGGGCGTGCCGGCCACCAGGTTGGTGAAGGCGGTGAAGCGAGCGTCGCCGTCGGCGGAGGCCAGTCGGGTGGTCAGGGCGTGTTCGCGCAGCGCGGCGGGGATGGACTGGCCCTCGGGCCGCTCGCGGACAACGGCGAGCAGGCTGGCCTCCTGGTCGGCCTCCTCGTCGAAGACGAGGGCTTCCTTGACCGGGAAGTGCTTGAACAGCGTGGTGGTGGACACATCTGCGGCGTCCGCGATCTCGCGGACGCCGACCGCGTCGTATCCGCGCTGCAAAAACAGGCGCAGTGCGGCGTCGGCGATGGCCTGTCGGGTGGCGGCCTTCTTGCGCTCGCGGCGCCCCGTCGGCGCAGGAGAGGCATCTGCCGCAGAGCCGGTCGTCGTGCTGGACATGACGACACCCTACCTCTTCGATTAACCAACTCCAAAAGTTGAACCGTTGCACTTATTTAGTTGATGTGCTTTTGTTGAGCGGCGGCTGCGCGGCACCGCCCGGCGCCCCCTCTCCCCCTCGACGAGACCCCGCCGTCCCTCCGGCTCAGCGGCCACGACAGACACCCCACTTCCCCACAGACGAACGGAGCACCTCATGCCCATCACCACCTCACCCCGCATCGCCATCATCGGCGCCGGCCCCGGCGGCCTGACCTGCGCCCGCATCCTGCAGCGGCACGGCGTCACCGCCGCCGTCTACGACCGCGACGCCGGCCTTCAGGCCCGCGACCAGGGCGGCACCCTCGACCTGCACGCCGACAACGGCCAAATCGCCCTGCACGAAGCCGGCCTCCTGGAGCAGTTCTTCCAACTGGCCCGCCCCGAGGGGCAGGAGATGCGTCAGGTGGACCCCGCCGGCACGATCCTCTTCCACCACGTCCCCGAGCAGGACGAGAGGTTCAAGCCGGAAATCGACCGCGGCCAGCTGCGCGGCCTCCTGCTCAACTCGCTTCAGCCCGGCACCGTGCGCTGGGACCACACCCTCCGGACCATCAGCGGCCCCGAAGAAGGCCCTCGGCAGTTGCACTTCACGAACGGCACCATCATCGAATGCGACCTCGTCATTGGCGCCGACGGCGCATGGTCCAAGGTCCGCCGCGCCGTCTCCCAGGCCACGCCCCAGTACAGCGGTGTGAGCTTCCTGGAAGCCTGGTTCCACGACGTCTCGACCCGCCACCCCGACATCGCCGAGCTCGTCGGCCAGGGCAGTGCCGCCGCGGCGGACGGCGACCGCGGCCTGTTCGCCCAGCGCAACAGCGGCGACCACATCCGCGTCTACCTCATCCAGCGTGTCCCGGCCGACTGGATCACCGCGAGCGGCCTCACACCCCAGGACACCAGCGGCATCCGCGCTCACCTCGTGGAACGGTACCGCGACTGGTCACCCCGCCTGCGTCAGCTGATCACCGACAACGACGGCTTCTACGTCGACCGCCCGATCTTCGCCCTGCCCGTCCCCCACACCTGGGAGCACAACCCCACGGTGGCCCTGCTCGGCGACGCCGCCCATCTCATGCCCCCGCTGGGCGTCGGCGTCAACCTCGCCATGCTGGACGCCTGCGAGCTAGCCCTCGCCATCGCACGCCACCCCACCATCGACCAAGCCATCCAGGCCTACGAGAAGACCATGCTCCCCCGCTCCACGGAGACGGCCCAGCTCCTCGACGGCGCCGCCGACCACCTGCTGTCCACCGAGCTGCCCGACTTCGCCACCGCTGACA
This sequence comes from Streptomyces sp. NPDC053750, assembly GCF_044544295.1. Classification (NCBI taxonomy): domain Bacteria; kingdom Bacillati; phylum Actinomycetota; class Actinomycetes; order Kitasatosporales; family Streptomycetaceae; genus Streptomyces; species Streptomyces sp. NPDC053750. The sequence goes on from NZ_JBITXB010000022.1 coordinate 50,784, forward strand.
ACCATTGAGCCTCGGCTCCGGAAAGGGCCCGCGGAATGCAGGCAAGGCCGCGCGCCCGTACGCGGGGGAGCAACACACAGAGACGGGTGGCGCCGGTGCGGGCGACGTCCTCGGCGAGCCCGTCCGGGAGGGAGCCGAGGGCCCACACCACACGGTCGAGGGCGGCGATGCTGATGGGACCGTGGCGGTACTCCATCGCCGGGTAGCTCTCGGTCCACGCCCCGGCGACCTCACGCATCTTGAGCGCCGCCTCGTCGGCGAGTCCGCACGTCCATCCGCTGCCGAGGAAGGTGAACTGCTCGGCTGCCACCACGGCGGTGTCGAGAGGGTCGGCCAGGGCGCTGTGGGCGTCCGCCACGACCGGCGCGAGGTCCTCACCGAGGTGGGTGCGCAGCAGGGCGAGCGCCGTCGTGGCGAACCGGGTCTGCACCACCGAGCGCTCGTCGGCGAAGGGGAGCGCGAGGACGTGGTCGACGCTGCCGACGACGGGGGGTGGTGTCGTCCGCTGTGATCACGCCGGTGACGGTGGTGCCGCGCAGCCGCCCCAGAAGATCGAGAACCTCGGTGGTGGTGCCCGACCGGGTCAGCGCCAGCACACGGTCGTAGCGGCGGCCGGCCGGGAACTGCGACGCGGCGAAGGCGTCGGTGCGGCCGTGTCCGGAGCCTTCGCGCAGAGCGGCGTACGACTGGGCCATGAACCACGAGGTGCCGCAGCCGACGACGGCGACCTCCTCGCCCGGGGCCGGGAGCGCGGCCTTGCCGGCACCGGCCGCTATGGCCGTGACCCGCGACCAGCACGACGGCTGGTCGTCAATCTCTATACGCGCGGCCCGGACGTGCCGCTCTCTCCCGTTCGGGCCGCGGCCTGATGCGGCGATGGCCTCACGCTCCGGCCAGGTCCAGGTACAGGACCGGTGGACTCGTCCTGTTCTCGCGGGAGTCGAGGACGACCGCGAGTCCCGGGGCGGCCTCGGCCAGGGCGAGGCAGACCGGCTGCCGAGCGCGGGCCCGGGCGGCGACGTGGCGAGTCACGTCGAAGGGGAGCGTGGACTTCGTCGTGGTGGCGGTGGCGGAGGCCAGGGCGGTGCCGAGTGCGGGTCGGGTGTTCCAGGTGAGGCCGGACTCGCTCCATGAGGTGTCGGCCGCCGCGTACGCGCTGAGGGTGGCGCTGGTGCCGCCGCTGTCGGAGACGAAGCCGCGGATCGAGAGAGTGGCGGCGGTGACCGTCCCGAAGACGCAGGTGGTGTCGAAGGTCAGATACGCCTGCCTGGTGAAGCCGCTGCCGTTGGCGTTCTTGACGACGAGGGTCGTGGCCGTGCCGTGGTTCGTGTCGGCGTAGGAGCCGTCGCGGACGTAGGTGTCGGCCGTGGGTGTGAGGGTCGCGGAGGTCACCTTGAACGTGGCCTCGCGGGTGGCTCCGGCCGCGCCGGAGACGTCGACCGTGAGGGTGATGGTGGGCGAGGACCGGGTGACCGTGATGCCGGAGTCCGCGCTCACCAGCGTTCCGCCGTAGACCAGTTGCACAGTGACGGTCGAGGCTGTCCGGTTGGGATCGGAGACGCCGATGACCAGTTGGTTGCCCTTCCTCCGCATGATGACGGAGCAGGGCGCGCTGACGGTGATCCCGCCGACCGACCCGGCACTGAAGAAGTTCGCGGCGGTCAGCCCGAGCGAGTTGTCGCGGGCGGCCTGGACGGAGGCGGTGTTGGCCAGCACGGTGACGGTGGGCGAGGCGGCGCGGGCCGCTGTCCGCGCGGCACTGAATCCGGGCAGCAGGACGTAGGCGTAGGACTCGCCCGACGGGGCGGTGCCGTGGGACAGGCACAGAGAGGCGTACCGCCGGGTGATGGTGTCGATGGTGCCGCCCGCATTGATGTCGCGCCAGGCTCCCGTGCGGGCCGTGCGGGCAGCCTGGACGGTGGCTCCGCCCGGGAACAGGTAGCCGCCGACGTCCTTCAGGTGCGCCCAGCCGGAGACGTCGAGGGTGTCCGACCAGCCGATGCTGGCCGACTGCGCGGTGCCGTCGACGGTGAGGGTGTTGGTGCCGTCGGCACCAAGGTTGCGGTTCTCCACGACCGTGACGACCTCGGCCCCGCTGCCGCCGGTGATGCCCGCGCCCAGGCAAGCCACGGAGTCGCCCAGGCAGAACCACGACTTCTTGGCGGTGAGCGTCGAGCCGTACTGGCGGAAGTCCATGCCGACGCTGCCGTACCTGCCGGCCAGGCTCGCTCCGCCCACCCAGGTCGCGGCCGGCCGGGTGCCGGTCCCGGCGGAGTCGGCGAGGGCGAGGGTGTCGACGGTGGTGCCCGGCAGCCGGTGGGGGTCCACGGTGGGCCAGTAACCGTCGGTGTAGTGGCCGAGGTCGGAGGCGAGATAGAGGTATCCCATGCCGTCGCCGGTGTGCCAGCCGTGCAGGTTCTCGCCGTTCATCGCCTCGTAGCGGGCGATGCGCGCGGAGGACATGGCGAGGGCGAACGCCCAGCCGTCACCACGGTGCACGGCCCGGTCCATGGACGGGAACTGGACGTGCCCGACGGGCTCGGCGGCCGCGGTGAGGGAGGAGTCGTCGAGCACCAGCCGCGCCAGCGCGATGCCCGCGACGCCCGCGGTCCTGGTGAAGGGGGCGTACGCGTCGCCGCGGATGATCCAGCCCTTGGCGAGGCTTCTGAACCGGGTGGCCCGGGCCGTGGTCGGGGCGGAGATCGCGGCGCGCAGCACGGCCTGGGCGATGAGGTTTCCGTCGTAGAAGTCCGTCTCGGCGGAGCGGCTGACGGCCCGGCCCCGGACGGCGTCCATGCACAGGCCGTTCCATACCCAGGGGGCGAAGGCGCCGTCGACGGAGTCGTGGATGTGCGCGGCGGCCGGGTCGGTGATGTCCCAGTCGGATCCGTCCAGGAGCTGGAAGAGCAGGGTGAGACCGCGCAGCAGGACCATGCCGTAGGTGCCGGTGTAGGGGATGTCGGTGTGCTGGACGAAGGAGCCGTCGGCGTACAGGCCGTCGCCCGTGGTGACGTAGGGGAAGACGTCGGACAGTGCGGCGGCGGCCGTCGTCAGGCGCTCGCCGCTCTTGCCGAGGATGCCGCGTACCGTGACCACCTGGCACAGGTCGACCCGGTTGGCGCCGGTCGAAGTGGTGCGGGCGGGGCCGTACCTGTTGAGGGTGGGGTCGGGGACGAAGTGGTCGATCGCCGCCGTGTAGTCGGCCAGTTGGCTGGTGGTCAGCAGCGGGTGGACGAGTGTGGCCGCGTTGGTCAGGGCTACCGGTGAGCCGATCTCCCACTCCCACCAGTTGCCCGACTCCGTCGCGTCGGCGTTGTAGACCTGCGTGTGGAGGAAGTCCAGGCCTGCTACGACGGCGGCGCCGAGCGTGCTGTTGGCGTACAGGGCGCGGCCGCTACCGTCGGTGGCCGCCGTGCCCGGGGTGGCGTAGGCGGTGGCCATGGTCGCCAGCTGCTTGTAACTGGCCGTCATGTTGGCCGGGACGGACAGGGTCAGGCCGGGCCAGAGGGAGTTCGCCGAGGCATTCGCAGAGAGGGAGTTCCACAGGCCGGTGGCGGTCGTGGACAGGGCGGACAGAGCGGTGGCATACCCCGTGTCGGACGGGTCTATGTCTCCGCCCGTCAGGATGTCTGCCCAGGTGGCGCGGAGGGTGTCGTAGGCGTCGTCGGCCGCGGCCGCCGAGGTGGCGCCCGAGAGCAGTTGGGCGGCGCCGGTGAGCGGGGCGAGCGTCAGCGCGGCAGCGGTCAGGAATCTGCGGCGGCCGAGCCGCCGGGTGGTGAACTCGTGCACGGGGTCTCCTCGGGAGTGCGGTGCGATGACTGTGTGATCGGACAGCGGGCGGAGCTCGGTGCAGGGTGGAACAGGTCCGGGAAGGGGGTTTATGGCAGGGAAAAGGGCAGCGGTGTCGAGACGGTGTCCAGGGCGAGCAGTGCGGCGCCCCGGCAACCGGCCTCGGCACCCAGCTCCGCCGCCAGCAGGTCCGGGGCCGAGTGGAAGCGCAGTCGGCCGGCCAGTGCGGCGCGGACCGGTCCGAGCAGTGCGGCGCCCGAGCGGGTCAGGCCGCCGCCCAGTACGACGAGGCCGGGATCGCACAGGACCGTGTAGACGGCCAGCCCCTCGGCGAGGGCCTCGACAGCGTCCTGCCAGATGCGGCGGGCGAGCGGATCCCCGGCGGCGGCGAGCCGTGAGACTTCCTCGGCGGTGGCGGGGGCGGCGGTCTTCCCCACCGTCGTCCGGCGCGCGGCCCGGGTGTAGCGGCGGGCCACGGCCGAGGCGGACGCCAGGGTTTCCAGGCAGCCCCGGTTTCCGCAGCCGCATGTCGGGCCACCGCGCCGCACGGTCAGGTGACCCAGTTCCCCGGCTCCGCCGCCGCTGCCGCCGTGCGCGTGGCCGTCGCGGACATGGGCCGCTGCGATGCCGGTGCCAAGCGCGACGAACAGGAACTCGCCCCGTCCGCGCGCCGCGCCCAGCCGTCCCTCGGCAACGGCCCCGGCCCTGACGTCGTGCCCCAGTACCACGGGCAGGCCCAGCCGCTCCGCCAGCACATCGCGCAGCGGGAGTTCCCGCCAGCCCAGATTCGCGGAGTACACCGCCCGCCCCGCTTGCTCGGCGACGATCCCGGGGACCGCCACACCGACGGCAAGCGGCGTCGTCCCGAACGCCTCCACGGCGTCGGCGGCGAGGGCCTGCGCGGTCTGTGCCACCCGGTCCACGACCGCCTCCGGCCCGCGCTCACGGCGGGTCGCCCGGCGCACGCGCCGGACCACACTGCCGTCGTGCGCCACGAGGGCGGCCTTGATGTCGGTGCCGCCGAGGTCGATGGCGACAACGTGACCATGCGGCACCACGCCGGCGTGAGGGCCGGACGACACGGCGGCGCTCCCGCGGCCCTTCTCCGGGCGGACCTCACCGCCCGCCACGGCCTTCGCCCGGGACCGTGCGATGTGACCGTTCATGAGCGTCCTTCGGGCCGGTCCCGCGTGAGCGCGGGTGCGGATGAGCGGTCGTCGCAGGCTGTCTCCTTCGACGTACCGCGGAACGGGTCAGACAACGGCGACGCCCGCCTTCGCGCCGAGGACGATCCGGCGGCCGCTGTCGCAGGACTCGTACACGCCCTCGATGACCTCGATGACCCGCCGCCCGTGCTCGGCCGGTACGGCCGGCGGCTGTTCACGTCGGACGGCGGCGGCGAACGCCGCCAGCTGGGCGCAAAAGGCCCGCGGTACGTCGTCCGCCCCCTCCTCGGCGAGCACGACCGGAGTGCCGAACGCGCCGGGCTGCCCGGGATCAGCCGGGCCGTCGTCCGCGTACAGCTCCGCTCCCGCGCCGCGGGCCACGCGGATCACGCCCCGCTCGCCGATCAGGACGAGTTCGTCGCGGGCCGGCAGCCCGGTGCTGGTCACTCCGACGTGACCGACCAGGCCGCCCTCCAGCTCCAGCCGTGCGAGCACGTCGGTCTCCACGCCCGCCGCCAGGCGGTGGCCGGCGGTGGCGGCGACCGCGACCGCCCGGCGGCCGGTCAGCCACAGCAGCCGGTCGACGCAGTGCGCGCCGATGTTCATGAAGACGCCGCCGCCGGAGACGGCCGGGTCGAAGAACCAGGAAGGGCGGCTGCCCGGACGGTAGTCGGTGCTGCGCCAGTCGGAGACCGCGAGCAGGGGCCCGATCGTGCCGGCGTCGAGCGCGGCCTTGGCGGCGGTCATCGGGGGCAGGAAGTGCTGGATGTGCCCCACGAACAGCACCACGTCGGCGTACCGGCAGGCGCGCTCCATGATCGCGCAGTCCTCGGTGTTGGTGGCCATGGGTTTTTCCACCAGCACATGGAGTCCGGCCGCCGCGCAGTCGGTGACGATGTCGGTGTGCAGCGCGTGGGGCGTGTTGACCACCACCGCGTTGACCGTGCCGGACGCGATGAGCTTCCGGTGGTCGGTGTGCACGCCGGCTTCCAGGGGCTCGGCGAGCGCCCGCGCGGTGTCCTCGACGAGGTCGCACACCGCGGTCACCCGCACGCCCGGGGTCGCCTCGGCGGCCTCGGCGTGCAGGGCACCGACGGCGCCGGCGCCGATCAGGCCCAGCCGGATGTCACTCACGAATCTGTCTCCCGTTTCGTCAGGGTGGTTCTGTGTGGGCCCGTCGAGCTGTCTCGGGGGCGGGCCCATCAGGTGTCTCGGGTGGGGGGTTGCGCCGCCCCGCAGGACTGCCGGACGGTGATGCCGGGACGCAGCAGGACGCGGCGGCGCGGCAGGGCGGGATCGTCGAGCCGGTGCAGCAGGGTCTGCGCGGCCGTGATGCCCAGCAGGTGCTTGGGCGGTGCGACCGCGGTGAGCGAGATGTCCGCGAGGTCGGCAATCTCGTCGTCGTAGGCGACCAGGGCCAGGTCCCCGGGCACGGTGAGTCCGGCCCGGCGCGCGGCGCCGACGAGCATCGCGGCCTGACGGTCGCCGAAGCACACCACCGCGCTGATGCCCGCGGCGCGCAGAGCGGCCAGACACCGGTCAGCCGTCGCTGGGCTCCATTCCTCCCGGGTGGCGCGGAACTCCGTGGTGACGCAGCCCAGTTCGGCGGTCGCCTGCCGGAATCCCTCGGCCACGGGCGCAGCGGTGGGGCTGGGATCGCGCAGGGCGAGGCCGATGGCCTGATGCCCCAGCGTGGCGAGATGCCGTACGGCGTCGTAGGCGCCGGCTTCGTGGTGGGTGCAGACGTACTCGTTGGTGTCGCCCAGCGAGGTGCCGCGGCGCTCAACCAGGACGGCCGGCACCGGGAGCGCGGCGAGGCGGGCGAGGTAGTGCTGGGCCGGTTCCGGACCAGTGAGCGTGGGCACGACGAGCAGGCCGTCCACGCCCGCGTCGAACATGTCCTGGAGATCTTTCGATTCCCGCTCCTGGTCATAGCCGGAACAGGCCAGCAGCAGCCTCGCACCGGCGGCGGAGAGAGTTTCCTCAATGCCCTGGAGGACTCGTGGGTAGTAGAAGGCGGTGTCGGGGACGACGACCCCGACCAGTGCGCGGTTCGGTCCGGGGGCGTCGGGTGGCAGTACGAAGGTTCCGGAGCCCTGACGGCGCACGACCAGGCCCTCGGCGACCAGTTCGTCGACGGCGCGCCGCACGGTGCTCACCGACGTGCCGCTGCTCTCGGCCAGTTGCTTCTCCGTCGGGAGGCGGCTGTCCACGGGCCAGGTGCCCTGTCGTAGCCTCTGCCGCAGCTCGCGCGCCAGCTGACGGAACTTCAGGTCCCGGGTGCCTTCCGGGGTGTCTCCCCCGGGCGGATGTACGTGCTCTGCCATGTCGTGTCCTCTGCCTCCGTCCGGCCGCCGTCACTTGACCGAGCCGACCGTCATCCCCTCGATGATGCGGCGGCCCAGCCACACGTAACAGGCGAGGACGGGAAGGATGACCATGGCCACGCCGGCGAACAGGCCGCCCCAGTCCGCGCCGTTGTACTGCATCTGCTGGAGGAAGCCGAGCAGGGCAAGGGAGAGGGTCTGGTGGTCGGTCGTCTGGATGAAGACCAGGGCGAAGACGGTCTCTCCCCAGTGCTGGATGACGTTGAGGATCAGCACGGTGACCAGGCCGCCGCGGGCCAGCGGCAGCATCACCTGCACGAAGGTGCGCAGGGGGGAGGCGCCGTCCAGGGACGCCGCCTCCTCCAGTTCGACGGGCAGCGTGGCGAAGAACCCGGTCAGGAAGAAGACCGCGAACGGCAACGAGGTCGCCACGTAGACGACGATGAGACCGAACAGGCTGTCCACGAGCAGGAGCTGGTTCATCACCACGAACAGCGGCAGCATGACGACCTGGGCCGGGATGCCGAGTCCCAGCACGAAGAACAGAGTGAAGCCGCCGTTGAAGCGGGTGGTGATACGGCTGAGCACATAGGCGGCGGGCGCGGCGAGGACCAGGGTGCCGAGCGCGGTGCCGCCCACCACGATCACCGTGTTGAGGAACGCCTGTCCGAACAGGCCGCTGGTCCATGCCCGCGCGTAGTTGCCCCACTGCAGGGTGTCCGGGAGCTGCCAGGGGTCGGCGAAGATCTCGTTCGCGGTCTTCAGCGACGAGAGCAGGACCCACAGTCCGGCCAGGACGTTGAAGCCTACGACGAGCCAGACCAGGGGGACTCCGAGGAGCCGGGTGGTGGTGAGCCGGCCGCTCAGGCGAGCGAGGCGACCGGGCGGCGTGGTGACTGCCATGACGCGGCCTTTCGGGGGTGTGGTGGGCGCAACGATCAGAACTGCACGGTGTCGCGACGCATGATCCGCCGGATGAGCACCACGAGGACGCCGACGAGGGCCAGCATGACCACGGCGCTCGCGGCGGCGGAGCCGTAGCGGGGCACGCCTCCGGAGGCGAAGGCCTCGCCGTAGGTGTAGATGGCGGTGTTCCACACCCCGGTGTCGGGCATCTGCCCGGCGGCACCCGCGAAGGCGTAGATGAATTCGAAGACCTTCACGGCACTGATCGTCCACAGCACCGCGCATACCCCGGCCACCTCCCAGATCAGCGGCAGCGTCACATGGCGGAACTTCTGGAACGCGTTCGCGCCCGCGAGTTCGCAGTCCTCGTACAGCTCGGGCGGGACCTGGTCCACGGCGGCCATCAGGATCGTGGTGTAGAAGCCGGTGGACGTCCACACCAGGCCGATCATGATGACCCGGAACAGGTTCTCCTGGCCCAGCCAGTTGGGCGGCTGGTCCATGCCCAGCAGCGAGGTGATCGAGTCGGCGAGTCCGTCGTGCTGGAAGAGGAAGCCCCACAGGATCGCCAGCGCGAGGGTGGGGACGATGTTGGGGAAGAACAGGATGGACCGGGCGGCCTTGCGGCCCCTCATCTCGCGCAGCACCATTGTCAGCCCGAAGGAGACGGCGAAGGTCAGACCGCCCACCCCGAAGATGATCCACAAGGTGTTGACGAATGACTGACGGAACGTCGGGTCGTCGAACAGCCGCTGGTAGTTGTCCAGTCCGACGAACGACATGGGACCTGCCCCGGCCCACTTGTTCAGGCTCAGCCAGAACGTGAACAGGGACGGTCCGGCGAAGAACACCAGGTACACCAGGACGGCCGGCAGGAGCAGCGGCCAGAACAGGCGGCGGCGCCGGGCCGCGAGCGGGCTGGGCCTGCCGCGGGTCCGCTCGGCGGCCGGTGTCTCCTTCCGCCGGCGAGTCACCGGCGGGTCGGCAAGCTCGGTGGTGCTCATGAGGCCGACTTCCAGTAGGCGGCGGAGTCGGACTTCAGCTTGCCGGCGAAGGCCTCGGCGCTGAGGTGACCGGTGATGAACTTGGTGTTGAGCGGCAGGAAGACCTTGGTGTACCACTCGGCCTCGGTCTCCTTGACCCCGTCGAGCGTCTTCACGACCTTCCCGGAGGCGGCCGCCTTCTGGGCGTCGGCCAATTCCTTCGGGGCCGGGATGTCGGAGCGCGGAGTGAGGTTCGACGCCTTGGTGGAGATCCCCGCCAGCTGCTTCCTGGCGAGGAAGTAGGCGATGAACTTCTCGGCGGCGGAGGCGTTCTTCGCCTTCTTGGGGATGGAGAAGCCGATGAGCGATATGTCCTGGCTCGTGTCCCCGCCCTCCTCGAACGCGGGGAAGGGGAAGGACCGGTAGGTGAGGCCGGGCGACGCGAACTCGGCGGTCTCGCTGGGCGTGAAGGTGCCCAGGAGCAGGAAGTCCGACTTGCCCTGCGCCCACTTCTGCTGCACGGCCGGCCACTTGGAACCGTCGTATCCCTTGGTGAAGTCGTCGGAGGACACCAGGTCCTCGACCCGGCGCAGCGCGTCGACGAAGCCGTCCGCCTCGAACGCGGCGCCGCTCTTGTCCCTGGCCGCCTTCGCGAAGGCGCCCGGACCGAGTTCACGCAGGACGGCGTAGTACGTCCAGTAGGCCGCGTAGTCGGGGATGTCGCCGTCCAGCGCCAGAGCACCGTCACCGCCGCGGGCCTTCTTGCGCTCGGCGAGCAGCTTGGTGAAGTCGGCCCAGGTCGCGGGAGGGTTCTCGGCGACGTCCGGCAGGGCGTGGCCGTCGTACCAGATCTGGGTGGTCACCACCTCGTAGGGGATCTGCCACAGCGCGCCGTCGGTGGTGTTCAGATCGCGGTAGCTCTTCGGTACGACGCTTCCGACGGTGTTGCCGCTCTCGCCGGGGATCGGCCTGTCCAGCACGGGTGTGAGGTTCAGGGCCTGGCCGGTGGCCTGGAGCTGCGCGTAGGCGAACCGGTCCGCGGAGTCGACGAGGTCGGCGGGAACGTTCGCGGTGTTCAGGGTGGGCGCCAGCTGCTGGATCACCTGGCGGCCCTTCCACTGGACGTCGACCTCGATACCGGTGTCCGCGGTGAACTGCTTGATCGCGGCGCTGAGCACCTCGGCCTGCGGCTCGTCCTGCTTCCACATCGACCAGTACGTGAACGACTTGCCGCCTGTGCCGCCCGACCCGGTACCGGACGAACAGGCGGCGGTGGAGAGGGTGAGCGTGGTCGCCAGCACGGTGGTGAGAACCGCGCGGCGGGAGAAACGAGCAGGACGGTCGGGTTGTCTGGCGCTGCGCATGGGGCACTCCTCGGAGACTGCGACATGGGGCGGGCCGCGCGGTTGCCACATGTTTTCCAGTCATTCATTGGCCAGTCAATTGCCTCCAGGGCATATGAATAGGCGATGAATCTCGCACCGAGTTGTCGGCAGGGCAGTACTGCCTCCCACCACGCAGAACCTTCGGCCATTCATGGTGAATTCATCACGCGAAGGCCAGTTGACCTGAGACCTGACGCCCTCGCAGGATCAGAGACGCCCGAGGTGCGGTCGGCCGGACCTCGGCCCGTCGCTCCAGGAGGTTTCCGTGGCCAGCCACGACCCCAGCCGTCCCAACGTCCTGCTCATCCTCTCCGACGACCAGGGACCCTGGGCCATGGGCTGCGCGGGCAACCACGAGATCCGCACTCCGCACCTGGACGCGCTCGCCGCCCGCGGGATCCGCTTCAGCCGGTTCTTCTGCACCTCGCCGGTCTGCTCACCGGCCCGCGCCTCGCTGTTCACCGGCCTGCTCCCCTCCCAGCACGGCGTCCACGACTGGCTCTCGTACCACCACGCCGGCCGCACTGGCGTCGACTTCCTCGCGGACCGGCTCCTTGTCACCGACCTGCTCGCCGACGCCGGCTACCGCCTTGGCCTGAGCGGCAAGTGGCACCTGGGTGCCAACGACCGGCCCCGGAAGGGCTTCGTGCACTGGTACGCCCACGAGAGCGGCGGCGGCCCGTACTACGGAGCACCCATGTACCGCGACGAGATCCGCGCCGAGGAACCCGGCTACCTCACCGACGCCCTCGCCGACGACGCCGAGCGCTTCCTCGCCGCCGAGGCGGAACGGCCCGAACCCTTCCACCTGTCCCTGCACTTCACCGCCCCGCACAAGCCCTGGAAGGGCCAGCATCCGCGCGCCTTCACCGACCTGTACGAGAACTGCGCGTTCGACACCTGCCCGCAGGGAGCACCACACCCCTGGCAGCCTCTCGACGAGGACGGGGCCCCGGTCGGCGGTGAGAGCGACACCCGCCAGGCCCTGATCGGCTACTTCGCGGCGACCACCGCCATGGACGCCGCCATCGGCCGCGTCCTGACCCGGCTCGACGCACTGGGACTCACCGGATCCACCCTCGTCCTCTTCACCAGCGACAACGGCTTCAACACCGGCCACCACGGCATCTGGGGCAAGGGCAACGGCACCTTCCCGCAGAACATGTACGACAGCTCGGTCATCGTGCCGTGCGTGGTCTCGCAGCCCGGCCGCATCCCCGAAGGACGCCACCGCGACGCGCTGCTGTCCCAGTACGACGTCCTGCCCACCCTCGTCGAGTACCTCGGCCTCGACCACACCCCCGACCCCCGCCTCCCCGGCCGCTCCTTCGCCGACCTCCTCAGGGACAGTCCCGTACCGGACAGCGACGCACCGGACCGGGAACGAGTGGTCGTCTACGACGAGTACGGCCCGGTCCGCATGATCCGCACCCGCGACTGGAAGTACGTCCACCGCTACCCCCACGGCCCGCACGAACTGTACGACCTGGCCACCGACCCCGGCGAGGAGCACAACCTCGCCGACGAACCACGCCTCGGGGCCGTCCGCACGCAACTCGCCGCCCGTCTGGACGCCTGGTTCGCCGAGTATGTCGACCCAGCCCTCGACGGCGCCCGCCTGCCTGTCACCGGCTCCGGGCAGCGCACCCCCATCACCCCGGACTCTCTCCCCACCGCCTTCGAACCCCCGCCAGGAGGGTGAGCGAACCCGATGAATCCGGCGGTGACGGGGTACGGCAGCGACAGCCGCCTGCAGCACGTACCTCCTCGGCTGGAGCATTACTGACTTCGGCTCGTCGGGGTGAATCTTTGCGAAGCCCCTGATGGGTGTGGGTGGGCGGCTGTATCCGTGTGGTGTGAGATATGCCAGGGGGAGACCAGCTTGCAGCCGTAGGTGTTGCCGACCTCTTTGATCCACAACGCCTTGATCTTGCAGTACGCCTCAACAATCTTGTTTATCGGCGACGGCAGCGCTTCCCCTGCCACGTCACCGATAAGTTCCGCGATGTCGCCCGCCAACGCGGCCGCCTTAAAGCGTCCGTCGCCGTCAGGGAGGCGGCGCGTGAACGACTTCTTCCGGGGCCTTTCAGCGTCGCCGCCCGACGCGGCACCGAGTCCGACGCGGCCGCGTCCGCCGGCTCAGAAGACTCGGTCGCGGTGGATGTGGTGCGGGATGAGATCGAGGAAGGCGTGCAGCGCGCGTGTCGGCGGTCGGGTCGCCGACACGACCACGCCGAGCGTCCAGGAGAGCCGGGCGTCCGCGAGAGGAACGACACGCACCGCGTCCCCGGCCGTCTCCGCGAAGTCCGGGGGCAGCAACGCCACCCCGAGGTTGTGCGCCACGAAGTCCGCGATCGTCGTGATGTCCGAGGCCTCGATCAGTACACGCCGGGACAGCTCCGCCCTCGTGAACGCGTCGTCCACGGCCTGGCGTTGCCCGAAGCCCGGGGGCATGTCGACGAACGGTTCCTCCGCGACGTCCCTCAGTCGCACGCTCTTCCGGCCGGACAGCCGGTGACCGGCCGGGACGAGCAATTGGACGTCGTACTGCTTGATGACCCTCGTCCTGAGGTGCTCGTCCTTGATGTCGGCGCCCACGAAGGCGACGTCGACGTGACTCTCCTTGATCCGTTCGATCAGTCCGGCGGTACCCCGCTGGGAGGTCTCGGTACGCAGCCGGACCTCGGGATGGCGCCGGTGGAAGTCTCCCGCCAGGGCGGGCACGTCGATCAGGGTCAGCCCGCTGAGGACGCCCACGGTGAGGCTGCCGCGCAGGCCCGCGGAGAGGGGCTCCACGGCGGCCCGGGCCCGGTCGAGTGCCTCGATCGCGATGCGCGCCTCGGGCAGGAACGCCGAACCGGCCTCCGTCAGCCTGACCGACCGCGTGGAACGGATGAGCAGTTCCGCCCTCAGCTCGTGCTCCAGGGCCTTGATGCCGGCCGACAACGTGGACTGCGTGACGTGCAGTCGCTGCGCCGCCCGCGTGAAGTTCAGCTCCTCGGCAACCGAGAGGAAGTACTCCAGCCGTCTCTGGTCCACGCCTGCTCCTCATTCATCGGTAGTTCCGATTAAATCTTCGAAAACATTCGTTGGACACGATAGCCGGGCGGAGCGACTGTGGTCGTGCGGGCCACCGGCCCGACCCGCCAGCGGAAACGTCAGCGAAACGTCAGCGGAAGAGGATGACCATGCGTGTACTGCTCACCGGCGGCACCGGCTACTTCGGAGCCTCGGTGCTCGACCGGCTCGTCTCCGGCGGGCACCAGGTGACCGCCGTGGTCCGCTCCGCCGAGAAGGCCGAGTTGGTGCGGGCCAAAGGCGCGGAGCCGACGATCGCCGACCTGTCCGACGGCAGCGCCCTCGAAGAACTCGCGGCCTCGCGGGACGGCGTGATCCACGTGGCCTCGCCGGGTGACGAGACCAGTGCGACCGTCGACGAGATCGCTGTCACGAGCTTCCTGCGCGCGCTGCGGAACACGAACCGGCCGTTCGTGCACACCACCGGCGTGTGGGTGCACGGGAGCGGTTCGGCGATCAGCGAGTCAACCGCCATGAACGCCCCGCGGCTCACTGCCTGGCGGGTGCCACTCGCCGAACTCGTCCTCGGTGTCCAGGACGTCCGGACTTCGGTGATCGCACCGGCGGTGGTGTACGGCCACGGCGGCGGCCTGCTGAACCTCGTCGCCGCCGACCCGCGGACCGGCGGCGACACCCCGGCACTCACCATGGTCGGGCCCTGTGACCAGCACTGGAGCACGGTGCACGTGGACGACCTGGCCGAGCTGTACGTGCTCGCGCTGGAGAGGGCGCCGGCCGGTTCGTACTTCCTCGGCGCCAGCGGCGTGAACCCGACCGTGCGGGAGATCAGCGAAGCGGTGAGCCGTGCCGTCGGTCTGGCCGGACGGGTCGAGTCCGAGCCGGTCGTGCGGACGCTGGACCGGCTGGGTCTGCTCGGCGAGGCGCTGCTGCTCGACCAGCGGGCCTCGGGCGACAACGCCCGAAGCGTGCTCGGCTGGTCACCCCAGGCTCCGTCGATCCTCGACGACATCGCGCGCACGGACTTCTGACCGAGCCCCACGCCCCCTTTCCGAAGGAATCGACATGAGCACACCCACCGCACCGCCTGGACCGGGCCGCCCCCGTACCGGGCCCGGTGTGCCGTCCTCGGGCCCCGCGCGTCCGGCAGCGCCGCGCGGCGGTTCCCTGGCCGTCGTGGCAGCCATCGCCGCCGGCATGGTGGTACCGGTACAGGCCCGTCTGAACGGCGAGCTGAGTCATCGCCTCGACGACGGCATCGCCGCGGCGGCCATCAGCTTCTCCGGTGGACTCGTCCTGTTGTCCGTCCTCGCACTCTTCTCACCAGGACTGCGCGGCGCGCTGGGCCGCCTGGCCGGAGCCGCCCGGGACGGCCGCCTCCCCCGCCGCTACCTGTTGGCCGGCGTACTCGGCGGCACGTTTGCCCTGGCGCAGTCCACCGCCGCGCTGGTCACCGGTATCGCCGTGTTCACCGTGTCGGCCATCGCCGGCCAGACCCTCGGCGGTCTCATCGTGGACGCCCGGGGCATCGGCGGCGGTCCGAAGCAACGCCCCGGCGCGACGCGGCTCACGGGAGCGGCCGTCATCCTGGCCGCCGCCGTCGTGTCCGCCCTTCCCCGGTTCACCGACACCCCGGCACCCGCCGAGATCATCCTGCCGGCCCTCGCCGCGATAGCCGCCGGGTTCCTGCTGGGCGTGCAGCAGGCCCTGAACGGGGCGTCGACCGCCGCGTCGGGCTCGCCGCTCGCGGCGACCTGGCTCAACTTCTGCGTCGGAGCGGCCTTCCTCGTCGTCGCCTGGGGTGCGAAGACCCTGGTCCAAGGAACGTCGGGGCATGCGCTGCCCACCAGTTGGTGGGTCTACCTCGGTGGTCTGTGCGGCGTGGTGTTCATCGGCGCCTCGGCGTTCCTCGTGCGCCGCATCGGTGTCCTGCTGCTGAGCATGGCCTCGATTGCGGGACAGCTGGCCGGTTCGATCGCCCTGGACTTCGTGGTCCCCTCCGGTGGTCGGCCCCCTTCCGTTCTGACCGTCCTCGGTGCGCTGCTCACCTTCGCCGCCGTCTGGATCGCCTCCCGGCGCCCCTGTCACACCGACGGACGGTAATCCACGTCCCCGCCGCCCTTCTCACACCATCCTCGAGAGACGAGCAACACAGTGCCGCCCATGGCACGAAAGGAACCACAGATGTCCCACAACCAGCCGCAGAACAAGGAACGCGTCCTGATCAAGGGCGCGTACCTGATGACGCAGGACGACAAGCTCGGCACCTTCGTGGGTGACGTCCTCGTCGCCGACGGCAGGATCATCGAGATCGGCCGGGACCTGTCAGACGACCGGGCCCGGGTCATCGACGGCACGGGCAATGCCGTGCTGCCCGGTTTCATCGACACCCACCGCCACAACTGGCAGGGGGCGCTGCGCAACCTCGGCCCCGCCTGGACCTACCAGGAGTACCGCAGCCAGGTGCAGATCGGCCTCGGCCAGTACTTCGATCCCCGCGACGTGCACATCGGCAACCTGGCAGCGGACCTCATGTCCCTCGACTCCGGGGTGACGACCGTGCGGGACGAGTCCCACATCAGCAACAGCCCCGAGCACTCGGACGCGGCGATCGCGGCACACTGGGAGTCAGGCATCCGTGCCGTCTTCGACCACGGCTGGCCGTCGACGGAGGCCGAGCAGTGGCAGTTCGGCAGTGACCGTTCGCACCCCGGCGACATCCGGCGTATCCGCGACGAGGTGCTGTCCGACGACTCGGCACGGGTCACGCTGAACGCGATGCTCCGCGGACCGGAGCTGTCCACACCACAGGTGTCCGAACGGGACATCCGGCTCGCCCGCGAGCTGGGCCTGCGCATCAGCATGCACGTGGGACTGGGTGAGTGGGGAGCGGAGCAGCAGGCCATCCGACAACTCGCCGAGACGGGCCTGCTGGCCTCCGACATGACGTTCATCCACTGCTGCACCTCGACCGACGAGGAGCTGAGGATGCTGGCCGCGCACGGCGCCACTGCGTCCGTGGCCGGCGCCCTGGAGGTTTTCATGCCGGGTCTGGGCCAGCCGGCCACCAACCGGCTGCTGGCCGCCGGCGTCCGTCCGAGCCTCAGTGTGGACACCGAGACGATCGTCAGCGGTGACATGTTCGGCGTCATGCGGGCGACGCTCGCCTACCAGCAACTGATCCTCGCCGGTGCCGCCGGCCCTATGGACCGCAGCCCCGGCCTGCCGACCTTCGACGCCGCCGATCTGCTCTCCTTCGCGACCATTGAGGGCGCGCGGGCTGCGGGCATCGACGACCGCACCGGCAGCCTGACCCCGGGCAAGGAGGCCGACCTCATCATGATCCGTCTCGACCACGCCAACATGCTGCCCGCCACGGACGTCGCGGCCACGATCGTCGCGGGCGGCCACGCCGGCAACGTCGACCTGGTCGTGGTGGCGGGTGACGTCCTCAAGGAGAACGGTGCGCTGAGGGGTGGCGACGCCGTCTTCGAGGAGGCCGCGGCCTCCCGTGACCGGCTGTTCCACGCCGCCGGCCTGCCGCTCCCCGCCTGAACCTGAACCGCCGGCCGACCGCGCGTGCGGCCGCTCTCCTCGTCCGCGAGGACGACCCGGGGATCTTGCAGGGCACCGTACTCGCCCACCCAGCCGGCGAACTTCCGGCGCGTGAGCCCCCGTACGGATCCAGGGGCGCACGCAAACCGGATCGGCGGGGTGTGCCGTCTTCTGCCGTCTCACGCGGCAGAAGACGGTGGTCTGCGCTGATCTCAGATGATGATGGTGCTGTGGTCGCACTCGTCTCGGCTACTGATGTTGGTGCCGTTCTGCCGGCAGACGTAGAGGGTTACTTCCTCTCCGGTGTAGCCGTAGTAGTAGTCGGTGGTGCCTGGCGTGCTGTTGGTGCCGTTGGCGTCCTCGGAGAACGCAATCTCGTCTCCGTTGTCGTCCCGCAGGATCGCGACGATCCTGCGGCTGTCGCTGAAGTCGTCGTATGCGACGAGCTTGCCTGACGTCGTGTTGTAAGTCGCGTGACCGTAATGAGATGGGTAGGTGTAGGCGGTCAGGACCGCGGCCGAGGCGGACTGAGACATGCCCCCGACCAGGAGTGCGGCCGCCCCGGCCAGGGCACCCGCAAATTTGGCCATGCCGGATCTCATGAGTGCTCCTCTTCGTGTTCTCCCTGTTACTGGCATGTACATGCCTATTGGCTGTGTGGCTACGACACAGGGCGTGGCTGCGCCGATGCAGTGGACTGTGCTGTGGCGGCTCTTTGGCCAACCAGGCGTCTCGCAGTCTGCTGACCATCGACAGGCAGAAACAACGAGAACCGTCTGTCCCGGACAGTCGCGGGCTGTCCTGGCTGGTCCGGGCCTTGCCCGGGTTGCGTCCCGGACAGAGCTGTCGCAGTAACACTCGCGCCCTGGCCATTGGCCGCCCGCGACAGCGACCGTAAGACTGAACCGTTCCGACTTTCCTGCCGGTGTTTTGTGGGCGGTGATCAGTCGGCTCGTGGTTCTGTGTCAGCGTAGTGTGCTGCCTCGTACTCGGTGGGGCTGATCATGCCCAGGCTGGAGTGCAGGCGGCGGTTGTTGTACCACTCCACCCAGGAGGCGGTGGCGTACTCGACGTCGGAGACGCTCCGGTACGGCCCGTCGTGGAAGACCTGGGTGCGTATGCACTCGGCCTTGTAGAGGCCGTTGATCGTCTCCATCAGCGCGTTGTCGTAGGCGTCTCCGACGCTGCCGATCGAGGGGCGGATGCCCTCGATGCGCAGGTGCTCGGTGAACCGCACGCTCGTGTACTGACCAGGTTCAACCAGTCGTAGCAACGCTCCTGATCAGAGAGGTGTGTTGTGGGACGACCCGCACAGCGCAATCTCTTCAACCGCTTCATAAGCATGCTGTTCCACTGTCTCCAGACCGGTCACAGCTACAGCGAAGCGATCGCTTACCCACAGGCTCCAGCGGAGCTCCAAGCAGCGGCGGCTTGACGCTTATCCGCGTGGGATGTCTTGTCGGCCAACACGTGGTCGGGCCGGGTGCGTGGCCGTCCCACTCCGGATCGAGGCACGGAGAATGCTCCAGCGCATGCTCGAGCTGGGGGCCGTCACCGTAGTGTCCGGGTGTCAGAACGAAGGCGAGTGGCCGGCATCGCCCGTCGGCGGCGAGATGGATCTTGGTGGTGAATCCGCCACGGGAGCGTCCCAGGCATTCGCCGATCTGACCACCTCCTCCAGGCGGACGGCCAGTTTCCGCAGCACCGAATCGACCTGGTTCGTCCCCCCGCCGTTCCCCTTTTGAGGATCCGGGGACGGCGGCGCCTTCCTCGCACCGGCGGAGTGCTGATGGGCCAGCACCGCGGTCGAGTCCACCGACACGTCCCAGTCGATCCAGTCCGCGGCGTCCTCGGCAGCCTGGATGCGAGACAGCAGCATCTTCCACGTTCCATCGGCTGACCAGCGGCGATGCCGCTTTTAGACCGTCTCCCAGGGGCCGAACCGCTCCGGCAGATCCCGCCACTGCACACCAGTCCGCACCCGGTAGAGAACTCCGTTGATCACCCGACGGTGATCGCTCCACCGACCTCCACGCGCACCACCAGGAGGTAAGAACGACTCCAGCCGAGCCCATTCCGCGTTCGTCAGATCCCCACGACCCATGAAGCCAGCCTGACCCCAACACCCCGCCCACGTCATGAGATCCGAGAAACAGCGCCTCGTCTTCTGAGTCAGGGATGCGCTTCAGATATGAGGCGAGGCGTTCGAGGATCTCGTCGGCGGGCTTCACCCAGACATACGGCCTGGGGTCTTCGTTCCAGGTTTTGATCCAGGTACGGATGTCTCGTTCCAGCCCGGCCGGCACCTCGCGGTCGAGCTTGGCCAGGAACTTCTTGAACTCTGCGGTGCGGTGCCGGCGGTGCAGGGAACCGATCACCTTCCCCGTGGCCACAGCGCGCCGCCCTGGATCAGTAGAAGCACCCCGAAGCATCGGACACACCACGGGCCCCGGGGGATCAGCCATGGCGTCCCCGGGGCCCGGCATATGGAGTCGTCCTGTTCAACGACATCGCGGCCCCGGCGTCACGCGGGCACCGGTTCGGCCTCGTCAGCCAGGTCGGTCAGGATGTTGCGGATGCCCTCGATCAGCCGTGAGAAGTGGTCGCGAGCGCTGATGCACGAACTTGCCGCCCCGGCTGTCATCTTGTGCGGGTTCTAAAAGAAGGGTGCTTGCTTGTAGCGGTGAGGCTTGTGGAGCTGCCTCCGGGGGCATGCTGAAGGGCTCGCAGCAGGTTCTTGGTCTGCTGGTGGCGCAGCCATGCCATGGCTACTGACCTGCGGCTGCAAGGAAAATCGCCCGGTGGTCACCCGAGTTGGTCCGCGCCGAGCCCGGATCTTGCTCCACGAGCAGGCGGGGCAGGGGTGCGGCTATGGGATCTGGCAATGCGGTCCACCGGTCCGCCCTCTGATCACAGCGGTGCCAGCGCAGCCAATCAACTGGGTGGCCCTTGCCCGGACAAACGCATGACCCTGCCGGAGTTGACTCCGCTTGTTCCGGGGCACCGCTCCACGACCATGAGCCCGGTGTCCTACGCGATGGGGAAATCGAAGTAGGTGTCGGGATAAGGCTCGTCGTCGAGTGTGTAATGCCACCACTCGCGCTCGTACGCAATGAAACCGCACGTCTCCATGAGGGAACGCAAGTGCTGCCGGTTCCGTGCTGCGGTAGGTGTGATGCCTTGTGCGCCGTGATGCGAGACGGGATCCATCAGGTCATGGTCGCCGCCCATGGGAACGAGTGCACCGGTGGCCAAGTCATAGAGCGTGAGGTCGACGGTGCTGCCCCGGCTGTGGCCCGACCTGGCGGCCACGTATCCCTGTTCGACCATCTCGGTTCTGGCGATATGGGGATAGTGCCGCGACTTGGTCCGGCCGTCCTCCGGCTGCCGAGACCAGCGCAGGAAGCAGTCGACGGCGTGCTGCGGGCGATAGCCGTCCCAGAGCAGCAGACCGAACCCCCGTGTTTCGGCCTCCTCCCTGGCCCGTTTCAGGGCCGCGCACAGAGCTCTCGTACCGACGACTCGATTGGCCTGATACCCGTCCACCGGCTTGCCGGTGAAGTTGTCCCATGTGGCGTACTTGGCATCCCAGCGTATTCCGGACGCCTGCTCGTCCACGAAGACGAAGTCGCCCTTCGCTGAGTCCACCACCGATTCCACCCGAATCATCGGCCTTTTCCCGTCAGGGCGAGGGACACCGTCCGGTCGATCACTTCGCGAAGCGGCAGGCCCGCTGCGGCCATCATCACCGGATAGCGGCTGTACGAGGTCATGCCGGGGAAGGTGTTGACTTCGTTGAGGACTACTTCTC
This sequence comes from Streptomyces sp. NPDC053750, assembly GCF_044544295.1. Classification (NCBI taxonomy): domain Bacteria; kingdom Bacillati; phylum Actinomycetota; class Actinomycetes; order Kitasatosporales; family Streptomycetaceae; genus Streptomyces; species Streptomyces sp. NPDC053750. The sequence goes on from NZ_JBITXB010000022.1 coordinate 71,742, forward strand.
CGTCCTGCTTGAGGAACATGTCCACCCGTGCAAGGCCGCTGCATCCCAAGGCGCGGTACACGGCCTTGGCCGTCTCCTGCACAAGCAGCCGTGACTCCTCCGGAATGTCGGCGGGAACGATTGCCATGGCGTTCTCGGAACCGGTCTCGGGCGCGTCTTCCTGGTGGATCCTGAAGAATCCGTGCGAGAGTGCGATCCGGTCCACCTCGCCCGCGATCGGATCCGACTCGTTCCCAAGGAGGGCGCAGCCGATCTCGCTGCCGACGACCGCCTCTTCGATCAACACCTTCGCGTCGTACTGTCGTGCCGTTTCCACCGCACCCGGAAGTTCCTCTACCCGGGACACCTTGGTCACGCCGAAGGATGATCCGGATCGGGCCGGCTTGACGAAGACCGGATAGGTGAGCCGGGCGGGATCGATGGGGTCGTCCGCCGTGACGGTCCAGAAGTTCGGCGTGGCGATGCCCGCACTGCGGGCGACGACGTAGGCAAGGGATTTGTCCATGCACAAAGCGGAACTCTGGATGTCGCAGCCGATGTAGGGGATTCCGGAGAGTTCCAGCAGACCCTGCATCGCGCCGTCCTCGCCGAGGGTGCCGTGCAGCACCGGCAGTACGACGTCCAGCCGGATCGTTCCGAAGCTCCCGTCCCCCAGGATGAGCAGTCCGTGCACGTTGCTGTCCGGGGACAGGACCACGGGGCGGTAGTTTCCGTTCTCCCACTCTCCGTCGGGACTCTCACAGAGCTTCCAGGCGCCGCTCTTCGTGATCCCGATGTAGAAAGGTTCGTACTTTTCGAGATCGAGGTTCCGTGCCACCTCACGCGCCGACTTGACGGAGACGGGGTGCTCCTCGGAACGGCCACCGAAGATGATGCCGACCTTCAGCTTAGCCATGGTTATTCCTGCTTTCGAATTTCAGGCAGTTGATGAGGGAGTTCTCCACGGTGTCGCGCAAGGCGTGGTCCGTGTAGTAGGCGGTGTGCGGACTGATGAGAGCATTCGGCAGCTCCTGCAGTCGCAACAGCTCTTTGCTTTCCATGGGTTTGTCCCGGCAGTCGGCATAGAAAATTCCTTCCTCGCCTTCGATGACATCCAGTGCCACGCCACTCAGCCTGCCGCTTTCCAATTGCAGTACCAGTGCCTCGGTGTCGATGAGCGCGCCACGTGCGGTGTTGACGATCAGAGCGCCCTTCTTCATCTCTGCCAGGCGCTTCCGGTTCAGCAGATGGTGCGTCCGCGCGGTGAGCGGCGCATGCAGCGTGACAAGGTCGCTACGCCGCAGCAATTCGTCGAGCGTCACGGGCTCGACACCGGCATCGGGGCAGTCCATAGGACGGTTGTCATGGGACAGAATGCGGCAGCCGAAACCTCGCAGTCGGTTCATGACCGCCGCGCCGATACGGCCCGTCCCGATCACTCCGATAGTCATGTCCCGCAATTCCTTCCCGCGCGCATCGCTCAGTCGGTAATCGTGCAGGTCGGTGCGCCGGACGATGGCTTTCGCGTCCCGTACCGCCATCAACATGAGCATCAGCGTGTAGTCGGCCACGCTGTCCGGCGAATAGGAGACGTTTTCGACAAGGATGCCGATGCTGTCCGCGTATTCCACATCGACGTGGTTGTAGCCGATGCTGCGCGTGGAGATATAGCTCACGCCGGCTCGGCCGAGTGCGCGCAGCGTGGCGTGGTCGATGGGCGTCTTGTGGCCGACGCTGATGCACCGGCTGCCGACGGCCAGTTCAGTATTGGCTTCGGACACTGGTGCGTCGGTGATGGCCGGCCGCACACCGAGGCCGGGAGCCAGCTCGCGGAACTGAACGGCTTCGTCCGGGCCGCACCCGTACATGGTGATGCGGGTCGTTTCGCTGTGGGTCATGCCTCCAGTCAAGGCGGCGTACGGTTGCCGGAACGTATGCGGTTTTCGATATGCCCGCGATACGTCCCGCTGCCTTGACTGGGGGGCATGACCCACACAACACCTGACACGACGTCCAGGAAATCGACATGATCCCGCTCAGCCTCGGCCGGATCGCCGAAATCGTCGGCGGGAAAGCCGAGGGCGACAAATCCGTGACCGTGACCGCGCCGGCCGTGCTCGACAGCCGGCAGGCCGAGCCGGGCGGCCTCTTCGTCGCCTTCGTCGGCGAGCACGCCGACGGCCATGACTACGCGGAACAGGCGGGGCGGGCCGGGGCGGTGGCCGTGCTCGGCTCCCGGCCCACGCCGCTGCCCACCGTCGTCGTCGAGGACACCCGGACCGCGTTGCAGACGCTCGCCGCCCATGTCGTGGACCGGCTGCGCGACGGGCTGACCGTCATCGGGGTGACCGGCTCGCAAGGCAAGACCGGCACCAAGGACCTGCTGACGGCGGTGGTTTCGTGCGCCGCGCCGACGGTCGCCACAGTGGGCTCGCTCAACAACGAGCTCGGCGTGCCGCTCACCATGCTGCGTGCCCGGGCGGCCACCCGGTTCCTCGTCCTGGAGATGGGAGCCCGCCACGTCGGCGATATCGCCGAACTCACCGGGCTGGTCGCGCCGGACATCGCTGTCGTCCTCAACGTCGGAGTGGCCCACCTCGGTGAGTTCGGGTCGCGCGCCGCCATCGCCAACGCCAAGGGCGAACTGGTGCAGGGCCTTGTGCCCGGCGGCACCGCCGTCCTCAATGCCGACGATCCCCGCGTGGCCGCGATGCGCGCGCTCACCGACGGCCCGGTGCTGACCTTCGGACGGGCTGAGCACTCCGACGTACGGGCACTCGACCTGGCCCTCGACCGGCTCGGCCGGCCGTCCTGCACACTGCGGACCGCCGCCGCCTCGGCGCACGTAGCGCTGCCGCTCATTGGCGCCCATCAGGCGCTCAACGCTGCGGCTGCCGCGGCGGCGGCACTTGCGGCCGGGGTTCCCTTCGCCTTGGCCGCTGCGGGGCTGGCCACCGTCTCGCTGTCGCCATGGCGGATGGAGCGGCGCGACCTCGCTTGCGGGGCGATGTTGCTCAACGACTCCTACAACGCCAACCCCGACTCGACCCGCGCCGCCCTGGACGCGCTGGCGGCGATCGAGGGCGGGCGCCGTATCGCAGTCCTCGGCACGATGCTCGAACTCGGCGACGACAGCGAGGCCGAGCACCGCGCTGTCGGCGCGTACGCCGCCGCCCGGGCCGACGTGGTGGCCGTGGTCGGCGACGCCGCTCGGCCGATCGCCGACGGCGCGGGCGAGCGGTCAGTGGTGCTGGCCGACAACGACGCGGCCGTCGACTGGCTACGCGGCCACCTCGCCGCCGACGACGTGGTACTCGTCAAGGCCTCCCGCGGGGCGTGCCTCGACGAGGTCGCCGCCGCGCTCACGTAACTCGCCGGGGCGGGAGCCGACGCTCGTTGACGTGGTCAGAATCCGCCTGTTGGCAGGTCTCGCAGGAACCGGGACGACTTCCCTCCTTGGTCGATGTATCCGCAGCGCCGGTAGAACGCGTGGGCGTCGTGCCGGCGATCCGCACTGGTGACCTCCATGCGGAGGCATCCGCGTGTGGCGGCAAAGGACTCCGCGGCCGCGAGAAGTTGAGAGCCGACGCCGCGGCCGCGTGCCCGATCGGAGACCACCAGGGCTACGATCCGGCCCCAGGAGCCGTCCCGTTCGAAGAACGGGCAAATGTGGACGGCGATGACCCCGAGCAGGTCCTCGCCGGCCGCAGCCACATAAGCCGCTCCGGATGGATCATCGGCCCAGGTCTGGATTCGATTCGCTGTCGCTGCCCGGCCGTCTTGTGGATAACCCAACTGGCCCAGTAGCTCGTTGATGGCCGAGGCTTCGGCGCGGTGTGCCGGCCGGATCTGCACGCTCATCGCGCGCGCCGTCTGATGGACTCGCGCCGCTTCATGTAGAGGTCGAAGGCCCGATAGATCCCCGGCCGCAGCGGCAGGTCCCACTCGCCGACGTACCGCACTGCCTGACCGCCGGTGCCGACCTTGAACTGGACAAGGCCGACGTGCGGGTCCCGCGCATCCAGCGTCGGCGTGATACCGCGCAGGTCATAGACGTCGCAGCCGGCCGCGAGAGAATCGCGGATCATCGCCCACTGGCAGGCGTTGGAACCACGCACCTCGCGCTTCTCGGTGGCGGAGGCACCGTAGGAGTACCACGCGTGGGCGCCGACGCGGACCAGGACCGCGGCAGCGACGAGATCGCCCTGGTGGCGGGCCGAGTAGAGCCTGATCCGCTCGGGGTCCTCGGCCCGCATCTCCGCGAACATGGTCTCGAAGTAGCGCAGCGGCCGGGGCGTGAACCGGTCGCGCTCGGCGGTGTGGACGTAGAGGTCGTGGAACGCCTTCAGGTCCTCGCCGAGCGCCACCTCGCTGACCGCGACCTCGACGCCCGCCCTGGCCGCCTTCTTGATGTTGCGGCGCCACTGCTGGTTCATGCCTCTGAGTACATCGTCCTCGGTCCTGCCCGCCAGCGGAATCTCGTACCGGAACTGGGGATGCCCGACCCCGAAGCCGTCCTCGGGACTCCGCGGAAGCCAGCCGGCGTCGCTGAGACGGCCGGCCACCTGGGCGCCGACCGGGTCGGTCACCTGGCCGGATACCTCGGTGAGCCGCATGATGCCCGCGTCGGCGATGCCGTCTTTGACCTGGGCGGCACTCCAGGTGTCCGTACGAACCGCCGGGCCGAGCCGGATCGCGAAGGCGCCATGTCCCTTGAGATACGTCGCCAGCGGATCGAGCCACGCGTCGATCTCGCGGGTCCAGTCGATCACCGGACCCTCGGGCAGATAGGCCAGCGTGAAGCGGCCGAGCCTCGGCACCGGGCGATGCAGCACGAGACCGGCCCCGACCAGCCGCCCGCCGTCGTACCAGCCGAGGGATTCACCGCGCCACTCGGTCTTTACGCGACCCCACGCCGGGGTCTGCAGAAAGCTGACCGACCGCTGGGCCCGTACGAACGCCACATGCTCGGCGTCGCTGATCGGCCTGACGACCGGATTCCCGGCCGCTGCTCGTACTGCTTCGCTGTAGGACATGCCACCAGCCAAGGCAGCGGCGTGTTGCCCGGGCGTATGCATATCTGGATACGCCGACGATATGTCCCCACCCTCCGGCTCACGCGGTGTCCACCAGCGGATCCCGGCCGCCACCGGCCGATGGTCACTGGAACTCGACTCCGTCATCCGCGGCAGCCGTCGCAGCCTGTCGCAGGCCCTCGAGCAGACCGTATCGGGGTTGGCCACCCTGGGAACCGCGTCATCGAAAACCGTCTCGCCGTCGGGGACGACACCGAAGGAGGCCGAGGACTGCGGCGCCTGGCAGCCGGGAGTGCGGCAATCACCGCTAGGGCCTGTCTGACAATTCCCGTCGTCCGCCCGAAGGGCGGGCCCCGCGGCGTCTGGTGCGTGCGATCGCAAGGCGCCGGAGCGCCCTCGTGGCGGAGCCACGTGGGCGGTTCGGCAACGCGGCGAGCGTGCGTGCCAGACGCCGCGGGGCAGGCGGGAATTGTCAGACAGGCCCTAGGACGGCCATCGGGTCGACAGCAGGCATCCAGTCAACCAGTGAGAGCACCCCGGTGCTGCCGGCACGTATGCGGTTTTCGATACACCGAGGATATGTACTGACTCGTAGGCTTGAGAACATGCGTGTCTTGATCGTCGAGGACGAGCCCTATATGGCAGAGGCCATCCGCGATGGCCTGCGCCTGGAAGCGATCGCGGCCGACATCGCCGGTGACGGCGATACCGCTCTGGAACTGCTGAGTATCAACACCTACGACATCGCCGTCCTCGACCGTGACATTCCCGGCCCTTCCGGCGACGAGATCGCCAAAAGAATCGTTGCCTCCGGCAGCGGCATACCCGTGCTCATGCTCACCGCGGCCGACCGGATCGACGACAAGGCGTCCGGGTTCGAACTCGGCGCCGACGACTACCTCACGAAACCTTTCGAACTCCTGGAGCTTGTGCTCAGGCTCAGGGCCCTCGATCGCAGGCGCGCCCACAACCGGCCGCCGGTACGAGAGATCGCGGGGCTGCGCCTCGATCCGTTCCGTCGCGAGGTCTACCGCGACGACCGCTACATTGCGCTCACTCGCAAACAGTTCGCGGTCCTTGAAGTCCTCGTAGCCGCCGAAGGCGGTGTCGTCAGCGCCGAGGAACTTCTTGAGCGGGCGTGGGACGCGAACGCCGACCCGTTCACCAACGCCGTACGTATCACCGTGTCCGCGCTGCGCAAGCGTCTCGGCGAACCCTGGCTCATCGCCACCGTGCCGGGCGTTGGCTACCGCATCGACACCACGTGCGGCACCGGGCCTGCGGTGGGTGGCCGTGGATAGGGAACCCGGATGGAGCGTACGCCTCAAACTCACCCTCAGCTACGCCGGATTCCTCATGTTGGCCGGTCTCCTGCTGCTCGCGGCGGTGTGGGTGTTCCTCCTGCGCTCCTACCCGTCGGGGATGCTGATCCGTAGCGTCCTGTTGCGGGGCTTCGGCCCAGCAGTCGCCGCCGTACTGGTGTTCCTGCTGATATTCGGTCTTCTGGGAGGCTGGTTCCTCGCCGGGCGCATGCTCGCCCCCCTGGACCGCATCACCCAGGCCACCCGCACGGCCGCGGACGGATCACTGTCCCACCGGATCCGTCTGCCCGGCCGCAAGGACGAGTTCCGCGAACTCGCCGACGCCTTCGACATGATGCTCGCGCAGCTCGAAGCACACGTCGCGGAGCAGCAGAGATTCGCCGCCAATGCCTCCCACGAGCTGCGTACCCCGCTGGCGATCTCGAAGACACTCATCGACGTCGCCCGCGCCGATCCGAACCACGAGAGCGGCGAACTCGTCGAGCGGCTCCACACCATCAACACCCGGGCCATCGACCTCACCGAGGCACTGCTCCTGCTCAGCCGCGCCAATCAGCGCTCCTTCACCCGAGAACACGTCGACCTGTCCCTCGTAGTGGAGGAAGCAGTCGAAACGCTCCACCCGCTCGCGGAAAAGCACGGCATCACGTTCGAGACCAGCGGCGACATCACCCCCACGACCGGTTCGCCCGCACTCCTGCTGCAGCTCACCACGAACCTCGTACACAACGCGATCGTCCACAATGTGCCGCACCAGGGCACTGTCTGGGTCCACACCGGCGTCCGCCCCAAGACTGTGATGCTCACCGTCGAGAACACCGGCGAGCAGCTCACGCCCCAACTGGTCGCGACCCTCACCGAACCCTTCCGACGCGGCACCGAGCGCATCCACAGCGACCAGGCAGGCTTCGGCCTGGGCCTGGCCCTCGTCAAGACCATCACCGAGGCGCACGACGGAGCCCTCTCGATTACCCCACGCCCTGGCGGCGGGCTCCGCATCACTGTGGAATTGCCCGAGGCTTCAGGAGGATGAGGATCGAGCCGCCGAGAGGCAACGGGTCGGAGCCGTGACGGCGGCCGAGCCACGTTTCCCGTGTGCGGCCGTGGAATGGGGTTCACGGCTGGGTAACGCACCACCCGCCGGACTGTTGCCGAGGCGAAACGCCAGTTCCGGGCTGGTCGACGGTGGCGAGCTGAGCCGTCCGACACGCCGGTGTGCGACCGCTTTCGTGGCGCGGGCCACCGCGCGCGGGCGGTGACCGCTGAAGTACTCGGTGACGAGTCTGTGCATCGTCGACCACATCATTGACTCGGGCCCCACCTGTATCGACTTCGAGGCGGTCGTGCTTCCGTGATGAATGCGCTGAGTCGTGTCGATTCGTGCTGTGGAGGGCAAGGAACGCGTTCCGGCGTCTGGACTGGGGTTGTCCGGAGCGCAACAAACGCTCCGGACTACCGACTTCAAGCCCTGGCTAGAAGAAGCCGAGCTTCTGAGGGCTGTAAGAGACAAGAACGTTCTTCGTCTGCAAGGGTCCGTCTTCGAACGGATCTTGCCCAGAGCAGGAATGCGCCTCTTCCAACCTGAAGTGCCATCTCCGGGTCCTCAGCTGACGCGGGTTGGCCCCTGAAGAAGTCTCCGTGGACGGTCTCGCCGCAGAGTCGCCATCACGCGCCCCCGTCCGGTTGTGTTGATGTGCGCCAGACCCTCTGGCAGGGTGCGGACATCAAACGAGGAGGGACCCATGCTGAAGCAAGTCGCCGAGGGTGTGCTGATCCACCAGAGTGAGTTGCTCGAGAACAACACCGTTGTCGTGCAAGGCAGGGACGGCGTGCTACTCGTAGACGCCGGGATTACCGGCGCAGAAATGACCTGCCTGGCGAACGACCTTCGACAGCTGGGCCGGCCCGTGGTGGCAGGGTTCTCGACGCATCCTGATTGGGATCACGTGCTCTGGCACGCCGAACTCGGCGAAGCGCCTCGTTACGGCACAGCCCGCTGCGCGGACTTCATGCGGGATGCGTTGTCGAACGCGGACTGGAAGGCCGGCGTCGCCGAGGGGCTGCCGCCGGAAATCGCCGAGGACACACCGCTCGACCTGTACGGCCTGATCACTGGTCTGCCTGCTGAAACCGCGCAGCTTCCCTGGGACGGCCCCAAGGTGTGGATCATCGAGCATCCGGCGCATGCCCCGGGCCATGCGGCCCTGTTGATCGAAGAACGCCGAGTTCTCATCGCCGGCGACATGCTCTCCGACGTCTTCGTTCCCATGCTCGACGACACCGTTGACCCGATTGAGGACTACCTGGTCGGGCTGGGGCTGCTCGAGGGCGTAGCGGACGACGTCGATGTCCTCATCCCCGGACATGGGTCCCTCGCCAGAGATGAGGAGGTACGCGCAAGGATCAAACTGGATCGAGCGTACGTGGAGGACCTACGTGACGCCCGGGTGTCCAGCGACCCACGGGTCGTATCGCCCAAACCCGGCTGGGAGTGGGCAAGCAACATCCACGAAGGGCAGGCCCGAAACCTCGCCCGACGAAGCAAGCGCGACGGGACGCCTGGCTAGCAAGCTGCTTCCGCCACAAGACTCCCCTGCCAGTGAGCCTCTCCAGAGCTGGCAGCGCTGAACGCGTTGGGCTGTCCTGCGCAACGACGAAGCTCCTGGTAGACGGGTTCTCGACCAAGATCACCCGTGTCCGCCAGGAGCTTCGCGGGCTTGTCTATCCGTCCTCTATGGCCGGCCTGCACGCCGACCGCCGGATCCCGGGTGACCGGGCAGCGGCTTGCCGTGGACGGATGGAAGCACTGAGTGTGTCCGTGCGGCCCAACGGTGAGTGGATGATCATTCACCAGTGCCAGTCCTGCGGTGCGCTCAGCGCCAACCGGATCGTCGGCGACGACAACGCACTGGCCTTGGTGCGCCTCGTGCTGAATCCGCTGCGGGACAGCAGCATCGCCCACCGAACACTGCTCCAGCTGTGACCTGAGCCGCACCTCGCGGCGCCTGTGCCAGCGCGACAACCATGAACCACTGCAGCGGACCGGTCGGATACCAACCCAGGCGTCCGTCGGCGAGCACCACCCTCGCACCGACCACGGCCAGACCGACCAGGAGCAGCCAAGCAGCTTCTGCACTCACAGCTGTCGTGTCACGAGGGGTTCTCGCGGCTGCTCCCGCGCGCTCAGTTCGGCCGCTCGTATTCGTCGATCGTCCCGTCTCCGTTGTCGTCGTACATGTAGTCGTATGCATCGCCGTAGTTGTGCCGGTAGCGCATACACACGCCCTCGGCGCGCAGTTCTGGCTCGCCGTCGTAGTAGTCGAGGTGGAGGGTGACCCGGATGCCGTCGTCGAGGGTGGTGGTGATGCCGTTGTCGACCTTCTCGACGGTGCGGCCGTCCTCGCGCCAGGTGGCCCGGAGGGATGCCAGCGCTGCGCGGTAGTCGTCGTCGCCGGCGAAGTCCAGGTCCCAGGTGAAGATGGGCTCATCCCGGTTGACGCCGGTGTCGTCGAAGCCGAAGTCGTCCACGCACGAGGAGCTGCCCTGCCGAGAGGCGTACGGCTCCTCGGCCGGTGCCGGGGACAGCACACGGTAGGCAACCTCGCCGGCCCGGGTGGTGGCCCGGACATGGTCACGGAACTCCTCGGTGCTGTGAACGGGCCCGCCTTGTATCGTCTCGCACGCCTTGGCCGTCAGCCCGAGGAGAGCCACTAGGGCGACACCGAGCACGGGGACCACGATCTTCGACTTCATGCTGTCGATCGAAGCCGCCCGGGCCGGACGCTGGGCAGCGCTCTGCTACTCAGCCGGTCTGAGCAGTAGCACCCAGACCGGGTTGTCCGGCCACGGTGGGGGCTTGTCGTACGTGACATCCGAGGTCGGGCGCAGCAGACTCCGGTCACGAGCACCGCGCAACGTCGACTCGGCATTGGGCCGAGCACCACCATGAGCGCGCCGACGACGGGCACGAGCCTGCGGCTTCTGCCCCCGAACGCGTCGAGCACGGGCGCTCTCTCGAAGTGACTGGCCGCCCGGCGCCCCGCGACGACTCGGCCGCCAATTGGGATGTGCGATCAGATCGCTGTGCAGGGACACGACCGCGAGGTCGTCTGCGCGACCGCACCTACGACCGCCGGAGGCACAGTGGATCAGTTGTGGGCCGGGATCGACGCCGGGAAACGCACTACCACCGCGTGGTGATCGACGCGGAAGGCCGTCGGCTTCTGTCGCGCCGCGTGGCCGACGATGAGCCGGAACCGCTCCAGCTGCTCGCGGACCTCCTCCGCCTCAGCAGCGACACAACCTGGGCCGTTGACCTGGCGGACGGGGCTGCGGCACTCCTGATCGGCCTGCTGCTCAACCATGATGAGCACTTGTTGTACATCCTGGGCCGCACGGTGAACCGTGCCGCCAGCGGATACCGCGGCGAAGGTAAGATCGACGCCCGCGACGCAGCGGTCATCGCCGACCAGGCTCGGATGCGCCGTGACAACGGCGCTCGCAGGACGGCCTTCGTCGCCGTCACTCGCAGGCGCCGAAGAGCAGCCACACCCGTGGTCATCACGACTTTCCCGACGTCGAAGCCTGCCACGACTCCGCCCAGCTCCCTCCGGCCCAGGCGCCCAGCAGACTCCCGGCGAGCAGGTTGATCGCGATGGGCCGATGGGCGGCCGCCTCGGAGGCCGAGACCGCCCCGAGTCGGGTTGGCAGTGCGACCAGGACCACGATCAGGATCATCGCCTTGAACAGGATGACCGCCGCGAGTCGGCGAAGCCGCACGGGCTGATCAGCGTTCCCCCCTTCGCCCTGAGCGCACACCACTTACGAGCGAGGCCGCTCGCACCATGTACCACCAGCGGTTCGCGGCACTCGGCCGGGCGGGTCAGATGCCCATGGAGGCCATTTCGATGGGTGAGCGGTAGTTCGCCGCGGCGGTGACCACGCAGGCGCGGTACGTCCGGTCACTCTTCACGGCCAGGAAGTAGTCGCGAAGGTTCTTCCAATAGTTGACCAGATAGCCGAGTCCGGGCACGAAGCCGGCCGGGCGCGGCACGAGGGCGAAAGCCTCGCTGCACTCGAGAATCTCGCCCGTGGCCGTTGACAGTACGTTGGCCACCTCGGCGTTCATGTTCCATCCGGCCGCCAGCTCGGGTGTCCAGATGGCACCGGCGACGGCCCGCAGCTGCTCCTGCTCCTCGGGCGTGGGGACGCTCATCGCCATCGCCTGCGCGCTCACCGGTGCGCCGGCCGGCGCACCCCCAGCGGCTGCCGTGGCCGGCCCCACCATGGCCGTCGCGACCAGAACTGTTGTGAGCGCGACGGCGATCCTGGCGCCTTCGCGTCTTCTGTTACTGCTGCCTGTGGTCACCGTGTGTCCCTCCCGTGGATGGCCTTCGACGCCCGAAGGTGACATGGCGCCGACCAGGCGGTCAACGACGACAATCACGCCACACGCCCTCACGATCCGGTCGGCGGTAGAGGTCGCAATCCACACCGAACCCAGAAGGCCCTCACCCGTTCAAGCACCCAGCACGCCGTCACCGGCCGGGCGCGGGGCGGGGCGGGGCGGGGCGGGGGCCACGGTGCGGGAGTCGGGTGCGGGCGGCAGGGCGTCCCGGATCTGCTGCAGACCTGCGGCCTCTCGCGGGCCGCGGGGGAAGTCGCTGCACCTCTGGGGGCGCCTGCGCGGGTGGGGTGAGGTCATGACGGTGCCGTTCTTCCGGCCTCCCGGCGGTCCTGCACCACGGTGTCCAGCACGTTGCCGGCGGCGTCGACGGCCCGCCGCAGGTACTTCCGTTCCCCACTGATCTTGATGAAGACCTCCTTCATGTGCCCCGTGCCACCAGGGCGGGGCTCCTCTCTCACAGGAGACGACGATCCCGCGCTCAAGCATGAGCCCCGTGGCGTCGCGGAACGACAGCCGGGAGCGGTTGTACAGCCACACCCAGTGGGAGATGGCCCTCGACCAGGCACCGGTGGCCTTTGCACGACAGCGACGCGCTCCCCCGCAGACGGCCCTTCCCGAGCTGATCGCCCAAAAGATCACCCCGCCGGTCAGTCAACGTGACGGCGCCCTCTCGATTCCGCTCGCGTTCACTCCCTGTCTCCTTGATCACACGCTCTCTTCCCGGCGGACGGAGAAGGCTCCCGCGGCAGCCGCCAGGACTGCCGCCTTCGCGGCCTGTTCCGGAAGTTGCGGATCCGGATCGGCACGCAGGAGCACCAGCTGGTGATAGAGCGGCGCCGTGGCGGCGATCAGCAGGCTCCGCGCGTCCATGTGCTGTGCGGGGAGTTCACCGCGCTCGATGGCGCGCTCGACGAGGATCTCGCACTGGGCGTACCGGTCCTCCCACAGCTGTGTCTGGGCCCGCGCGGCCTGTTCGGAGTGGAACGAGGCTGCCATCAGGGCGACGGCGAACGACGGCTGTACGACCAGGGATTCCTGGATCTCCTGGTTGAGGGCCGTCAGATCGCCGCGCAGCGAGCCGGTGTCCGGCGGCTGCCAGTCGATCTCGCCGGCGGCCTCGATGACGTCGACGAGCAGGCCACCGACATCGCGCCAACGCCGGTAGATCGTGGCGCGGTGCACTCCGGCCCGCGTCGCGACGCCCTCCATCGTGAGTCCTTCGTGACCGCCTTCAGCGAGTTCGGCTCGCACCGCATCGAGAACCTGGGCGCGGATGCGGGCGGTGCGACCGCCCGGACGGCGGTCCGGTGTCGTGTCCATTGGGTCTGTCATCGGCAATCAGTATCCGGTTGATCAAGGCGGCAGAGCTGTGCCAACATCTTAACGCGACAGTTGTCGCTCTAGGTCCGCCAGAGAGGAACCGCCTCCGCGATGCCGCCCGTTCCCGCTGACCCCGCCGTGCTCCACCCGATGCCCGAGCACCCGCGCGTGGTTCTGCTCAAGCCGTTGGTGAGGTCGCCGCTGATCGAGGTCGGTGACTTCTCGTACTACGACGATCCGGATGATCCGACCGCGTTCGAGACGCGCAACGTCCTGTACCACTACGGCCCCGAGCGGCTCGTCATCGGCAAGTACTGCGCGCTGGGGACGGGCACCCGGTTCGTCATGAACGGCGCCAACCACCGCATGGACGGTCCTTCCACCTTCCCGTTCCCCACCATGGAGGGCTCCTGGGCGGAGCACTTCGACCTGATCACCGACCTGCCCAGCCGGGGCGACACGGTCGTCGGCAACGACGTGTGGTTCGGCCACGGCGCCACGGTCATGCCCGGTGTGCGCATCGGTCACGGCTCGATCATCGCCGCCGGCGCCGTGGTCACCGGCGACGTCCCCGACTACGGCATCGTCGGCGGCAACCCCGCCCGGCTCATCCGCACCCGCTACGGCGCTGCGGACATCGCCCGGCTCCTCGCCGTGGCGTGGTGGAACTGGCCCGTGCAGCACATCACCAGGCACGTACGGACGATCATGTCGGGGACCGTCGCCGACCTGGAGGAGGCCGCCGCGCAGATCGACCAGCCCTGACACCGCGCTCAGTCGCCTTCTTCCGACCTCCACCCACCCGGCGAGCCCGACCCAACGGGTCCTGGCCGGACTCCAGCCACCCCGCGCGAGAGCGTGCCCTCCCGGACCCCGGCCGCACGGGCGACGAGCCTGATCCCGCCATGCCCCAGCGACCGCGGCCGCCCCTCTGGCCAGACGGCGCAGACGCTCGTCCACATGCGGCAACGACGACTCGAACTTCGCCGCGCGGACGGCCTCGATCCCCTCCGGTCTCCCCACATCACGACAACGAACCCCGGAGCTGGAAGCAACAACGTATTTCCCGGCAAGCCCTGAACCGGCGGTTCGGTGGACTCGACGGCTCTGCTCCCGTGATCATCTCCCGCCTCACCGTAGATCCGGTGAGTACCAACGCCCTGAAGCAGCTCGCCGGGACCCTGGCCTGCCCTGACACCGGTCAGTCGTGTGGGGGGATCCTCTGGAGCCGTCGCCAGCAGATGAGGCTGCAGGCGAGAGGGGCGACGGTTTGCGCGAACGGAGGAGCCCAGTACCCTCGGGGTTGGTGCTTGGGAAGCAGGTACGCCCGCGGCCGACCGGGATCGCACGGCTGTCGGGGACCGAAGCCGGTATGCATCCCGAGGAGGACGGCTCATGCGTCGCAACCTTTGCACCTGCCCGAGCACCGGAGCGGCCCGGCGCGGACGCAGTGAGGGCAGGATCCCCAAATCCCAGGTCGAGTGACCATGACCACTTCTGGACAACCACCGTGCTCCGTACAGAGGCCCACCGCCTCCGTGGGCGGTGCCTGGCTCCACGCACCCTGTCCCGTACTCGTCGTCGACCCGGCAGGGATCGTCCTGGAAGCCAACGACAGGGCCAGGTCGTTCTTCTCCGGGGCGACGAGCGGGACGTGGCTGGGGGACGTGGCCCCCGACTGGCTGGCGCGGGCGCACGGGCGAGCCGTCGCCGCCGGCGGTGCGGACCCGGCGCAGCCGGTGCGCGGCCCGCACGGACAGCACTTCCTTCAGGCGCACGCCACGCCCGGCCCGGACGGGACCGTGGTCTGGTGGCTGGTCAACGACCCCGACCCCTCGCCGACCCGGGCCGTACCGCAGAGCGAACGGGAGCGCAACGCGTTCCTGACGGACGCCTCCACGCAGCTCCTCTCCTCCCTGAACGTGGAGCGCTGCATGGAGGTAACCGTGCGGCTGGCGGTCCGGTACCTGGCCGACGCGGCCGTCCTGGTCGCACCGCCGTCGGGCAGGCGGCACCGACTGACCCTGGGGGCCGGCGAGGCGGTGACGCACCGTTCGGCCCGCATCGACCCGTCGACGGTCCCGGGACTGGCGGAGGCGCTGCGGGGCTTCCCGCCGGTGCCCTCCCGCTGGATCGACCCCGCTGCACTGCCCGGCTGGGCGCTGCCCGACGACCTCGCGGAACCCGTCGGGTCGGTGGCGATCACACCGTTGCCGGGCCCGGGCTTCCCCGCCGGCGCCCTGATCCTGCTGCGCCGCGACCGCCGCCCCGTCTTCGACCCCGCCGAGGAGAAGTTCGCCCACGTGTTCGCCGCCCGCGCGGGCGCCGCCCTGTCGGCCGCGCGCATGTACCGGGAGCAAAGCGAGATCACCACCACGCTCATGGCCGAGCTGCTGCCCCCGGAGCTGCGGCACGTGCACGGCGTCGAGTTCGCCGGCGGATACCGCGCCGCGCAGGACACGGACCGGGTCGGAGGCGACTTCTACGAGGTGCACCCCGGTGCCGGGCCGGACGACGAGACACTGGCCGTCCTGGGCGACGTCTGCGGCAAGGGCCTGGACGCCGCGGTGCTGACCGGGAAGATACGCAACACGCTGCACGCGCTGCTGCCCATGGCCGGCGACCACCAACACGTGCTGAGCCTGCTCAACGGCGCCCTGCTCAGCAGCCGCCACACCCGCTTCGCCAGCCTGGTCCTGGCGTCGGTGCGACGGCGGGGCGACACCACGCACCTGCGACTGACCTGTGCCGGCCACCCGGCCCCGCTCATCGTGCGCGACGACGGAACGGTGCACGAGGCGGGCACCAGGGGCACCATCGTCGGTGTCCTCCCCGAGATCACGTCGACCACCGCCTCGGTCGCGCTCCGGCCGGGCGAGACGTGCCTGCTGTTCACCGACGGCGTCACCGAGGCCAGAGGGGGGCCGCTGGGCGACGTGATGTTCGACGAGGAGCGGCTGCGCGCCGCCCTCAGGGAGTGCGCCGGCATGCCCGCCGAAGCCATCGTCGAGCGGGTCCAGCTGCGCGTGGCCGAATGGCTCGACGACCAGCCGCACGACGACATCGCGGTCATGGCCATCACCGCGCCGCACCTGCCGGCACCCGACGGTCGCACGACGACCGGGAACCACGCATGACCGACCGCACCACCACCTGCGGCGGCGCGGGCTCCCTGTTGGAGAAGGCGCGTGAGGAGCTGTGGCTGGCCGTACGTGCACGAGACGAAGGCACAGCCGAACAGGTGGTCTTCGGAGCCCTGGACGCCGGAGTCGGCGCCGAGGACGTCCTGTTGGACATCATCGTCCCGGTACAGCGCCGGGTCGGCGCCGAATGGGCCGCCGCCCGCTTCTCCGTCGCCCAGGAACACGCCGCCACCGCCATCCACGAGCGGATCATCGCCGCCATGGCCCGCCGTGCCCCGGTGGCGGAGCCCCACGGGACGCCGGTGACCGTGACCGTGGCCTGCGTGGACGGCGAGTGGCACGCCCTGCCGGCCCGGCTGCTCGCCGAAGTGCTACGCCAACGCGGCTACGGGGTCGACTTTCTCGGCTCCCAGGTCCCCACCCCGAACCTGATCGCCCACCTGCACCGGACCACGCCCGACGCGCTGGCCCTGTCCTCGTCCATCCCCACCCGCCTGCCCAACGCCCACGCGGCCGTCACGGCGGCCCGCGCCATCGGTGTGCCCGTCCTCGTGGGCGGCGCCGCCTTCGGCGCCGACGGGCGCCATGCCCGCCGGCTGGGCGCGGATGCCTGGGCGCCCGACGCGCGCGCGGCCGCCGCCGTGCTCGACCGGGGCCTGCCCCGCCCCGCCGCCACGGCCGTCCGCGAGAGCCACGAGGACCTGCCGCACCTGGCAGACCAGGAATACACCCTGGTCTCCCGGAACAAGCGTCGGCTGGTGAGGGCGATCCTGGACGGACTGGAGTTGCGGCTGCCCGACATGCGGGGCTACACCGAGACCCAGCGCGAACGCACCGCCGAGGACCTCGCGCACATCGTCGACTTCCTCGCCACGGCCCTCTACACCGACGACCTCTCGGTGTTCACGGACTTCCTCGACTGGACCGGCAAGATCCTCGAGGCCCGTGGCGTGCCCGCCCGCTCCGTCGACCCCGGCCTCGCCCTCCTCCAGGACGAACTCAAGGACTTCCCCCGCGCACTCGCCGTCCTCGCCCGGGGACGGGCCGCCCTCGCAGGCTCCCGGCAGGAACCCGAAGGGCTCAGGTCAGGCGGCCCAACGCGCGTACCAGAGCGCTGACGCCCGCCTCCGCCTTGGTCCGGGGACATCCGACGTTGAGCCGGACCCGCCCCGGGGAACCGTAGGCCGCACCGGGCATGACGGCCACCTTCTCCACGTCGACGAGTTCGCGCTGCAGCGCGTCGTCGTCGACACCGAGGGGGCGCAGATCGATCCAGGCCAGGTATCCGGCCTGCGGGGGCTGCCATCCGAGCTGCGGGAACGCCTTGCCGAGACGGTCGGCGACCAGCGAGAGGTTGCCCGCGAGATAGGTGCGCAGGGCGTCCAGCCAGGGCGCCCCCCGCCGGTAGGCGGCGATGTGAGCGACCAGCGACAGTACGGCGGGAGAGGAGAGCCCGTCCGCGTCCTTGAGCTGCCGCAGGTAGGCCTCGCGCGAGGCCGCGTCGCCGATGAGCCCGTAACTGCCGGTGAGCGCCGGGATGTTGAACGACTTGGACGCCGAGCTGATCACGGCCCAGCGACCGTCGCCGCCGTGCCGCGCCCAGGGGCGGTGGACGTGCGGTGCGTACGCCAGGTCGGAGTGGATCTCGTCGCTGATGACGGCCACCTCGTGCCGTGCGCAGAGCCGCGCCATCCGGTCCAGCTCGTCGGCGGTCCACACCCTCCCCGTCGGATTGTGCGGCGAGCACAGGAGCAGTACCGCCGTGTCGGGGAGGGCGAGGAGCCGTTCGAGCTCGGCCCAGTCGTCGATCGGGCACTCCCTCAGGCGCCGCCCGTGGGCGGCCACCGTCCTGGGGAACGCGTCGTACATGGGTGTGTGGGTGACCACGGCGTCGCCGGGGCGCGACCAGAGCCGCAGCAATCGGGAGAGCTGGTACACGACGGAAGGCGCGTAGACGAGCGATTCGGGGTCGACCTCGGTGGCGTGCCTGGACGCGTACCAGTGGACGATCGCCGACAGGAAGTCGTCCTGGCGCCACCGCGAGTACCCAAGGACCCCGTGCTCCAGCCGGCCGCGGAGCGCGGCCAGGACCTCAGGGGCGGTCTCGAAGTCCATGTCGGAGATCGTGAAGGGCAACAGGTCCGGCACTCCGAAACGGTCCTGTACGTAGTCCCACTGGGTGCACCAGGTGCCGTGCCGGTCGACGGGTGTGTCGAAGGAGTACACGGTCACCCCACCGGGATCAGCGTCGCGATGGCGTCCTTCACCGACTGGACCTGGGGACCGATGATGACCTGCACGTTGTGGCCGTCCAGCTTGATGACGCCCATGGCTCCCAGCTTCTTCAGCCGGTCCTCGTCGACCAGACCGGCGTCCTCGACCGTCATACGCAGCCGCGTGATGCAGTTGTCCAGGGACCGGATGTTGTCGCCGCCGCCGATGGCGTCGAGGATCGCAACGGCGTCGTACTTACCGGCGACCAGTTCACGCTCCGGTTCCGCCGTCTTCCCCGCGGACGCCTCGTCCGTGTCCGACGAGGGCCGGTCGGGCCGGTCCCGCTCCGCGACGGGCGTCGCACCGGTCTCGTCCGGCGCGGGCTCGCGGCCGGGCGTCCGCAGGTCGAAGCGCGTGATCGCCCAGCGGAACAGGAAGTAGTAGACGGTGAACCACACCGCGGCAATCACCGGCACCAGGTACCACTTGGTCGTCGAGCCCTGGAGGACCCCGAAGACGACCCAGTCGATGACATTGCCGTCGGTGTTGCCGATGAAGACGCCGAGTACGGCCGCCGTGAGGAACCCGAGGCCCACGAGGACCGCGTGGACGGCGTACAGCCAGGGGGCGACGAAGAGGAACAGGAACTCCAGCGGCTCGGTGATGCCGCCGACCACGCAGGCCACGACGCCGGAGACGAGCAGGGCCTTGATCTCCGGACGCATCCGCTCGTTCGCGCAGTGGTACATGGCGAGCGCGGCTCCCGGCAGGCCGCCGAGGTAGGCGGCCATCTTGCCCTGGGAGAGGAAGTGCGTCGCGTCGGTAACGGCGCCGTTCGGCGAGGCCGAGCAGTCCAGTTGGGCGTAGAACAGGTTCAGCGCGCCGGACACGTGGTCGCCGCACACGGTTCCCGCTCCGCCGACGTCGGTGAAGCGGAACATCGCCACCAGGATGTGGTGGAGCCCGATCGGCCGCAGCAGCACCTCGCCCATGCCGAAGAAGAACGGCCCGAAGACCCCGGTGTGCCCGATTCCCCGGCCCACGGCGGTGATCCAGCCGTTGAAGGTCGGCCAGAGGAGCGGGATGAGCAGACCGAGCACGCTCAGCACCAGCGCCGAGACGATGGGGACGAAGCGCAGCCCGCCGAAGAAAGCCAGGGCGTCGGGCATCCGCTGGGTGCGAAAGCGCCGGTGAAGCAGGCTGACAACGATGCCGACGGTCACCGCGCCGAGGAGCCCGGTGTCGATGGACGGCACGCCCAGCACGTCGGCTATGCCGTAGTGCTCGATCGCCTTCTCGTGCTCGAAGTCGACGCCCTTGGCGGTGAGGAAGAAGTTCACCGCGAGGTTCATGGCGGCGAAGCCGACGAAGCCGGAGAAGGCGGCCACGCCCTTGTCCTCGCGGGCGAGGCCGAGCGGGATCGCCATCGCGAAGAGGACGGGCAGGAAGGTGAAGGCGACCAGCCCGGTGTTGGCCATCCAGGTGAAGACCAGGTGCCAGCCCTCCCCCTTCAGGAAGGCAACGTTGTCAGTGACGGCTTCACTGGACAGTGAGGATCCGATGCCCAGCATGATGCCGCAGAACGCGAGCAGGGCCACCGGGAGCATGAACGTCTTGCCGAGCCCCTGGAGAAACTCCCAGAGTGCGGCCTTGGTCTTCTGCATGTACGGCACTTTCGAGCGTGGGGGGACGGGCCCGGACACCCGCCACCACGGTGCGGGGCGGGCCCATGGGCGGATCGGGCGGCGCAGCCGCACGGATCACATCACAGCGGATCGGCGGCTGTCCATGGCAGCCGACGGCACCGATCTCGGGCCGGTCCGGCTCCGCCGCGCCGCCGACGTCAGCGGGTGCCTGCGTCCGCCCCGGCGGTCGCCGCTCGCCGGACGGGCATCATCGTCTCGACCGCGTCCTGGGCCAGGTGCTCGAGGATCAGCCGGTTGACCAGGTCCGGCTGCTCCAGGGGGACCAGGTGGGAGGCTCCGGGCACCACGGCGAGCCGGGACCCCGGAACGGCCCGGTACAGGGCGGTGGTGTGCTCCAGCGTCATCAGGTCGTCGTCGCCGACGAGTACGAGGGTGGGCGCCGCGACGCGGGCCAGGTCCTGGGTGGTGAGCGTCGGCTGGGTGCGCCACATGTCGGTCACCTTCGCCGCCACCACGGGCCAGTGGTCCGGGCCGTCCGGGGTCACGGACTCGTACAGCTCGCGGAAGAACTGCACGTAGGGACTGTCCGGCGTCATTTCATCCAGCATCCCGGGCGCGGCGAAGCACTCGGGGCCGGGGCGGAAGTTGGCACCGATCACCACGACCTTGCGGACCAGGTCGGGTCGGGCGGCTGCGACGAGCAGCGCGACGATGCCCCCGTCGCTCCACCCCACCAGGTGCGCGGGCCCTCCCACCACGGTCTCCAGGAAGGCCATGGTGTCATCGGCCATGTCCTGGTAGGTGAGTGGGCCCGCAACGTCGGGCGTATGACCGTGCGCCCGGCGTTCCGGCAGGAAGACGCGGTGGCCGGCGGTCAGCTCGGCTCGCTGGGCACCCCACGTGTCGTTGGTGCAGAAGCCGCCGTGCAGCAGGACCAGCGGGTCCCCGTCCCCTTCTGCCTCGTACCAGGTCCTGACCCCAGGAAGATCCGCGTAGTCGCCCATCGCTCCAGGCCCTCTCCGGCCGGCAACACTCCCGACCAGTCTCCGGCGTGCCCACGGCGCCCGCAACGCGGCCGGCGGCCGGACGCCAGGGCGAGCCGCTCGGCCGGTTCCACGACGATCCCGCCAGGGCCGTGGACACGGCGTGGCCGGTGGACGCGGCGCTAGCGCCCTCCGCACTGACGCTTAATCAACATTGCGCTCGACACAGTTGCTTTGGGAGCCTCCGTTCGACTCAAGTATGGACCTCAACCCGGACGGCGACGCGAGCACGAACGACGCGATGGGGGTCGACACCGACGGCGTGAAGACCACCGCCGACGTCCAGGACAGACGAAGGTCGGCCGGCACAACAACGTCTGGTACAGCTTCGGTTACCGCTACGTCATGCCGCAGGTCGCCGCGTGGAAGTTCAAGGCCACCCAG
>NZ_JBITXB010000023.1:0-90630 GCF_044544295.1 Streptomyces sp. NPDC053750
CAACCGGCCGTCCGCCGACTGCAACTCCGCCAGCACACCCTCCGTCGCCGACCGCACCGCAGCCGCGTCGGCGCCCGGCTCGGGAACGACGACCCGCGCCTCCGGCAGACCGCCGGCGCTCGCAGCGGGCAGCTTCACCCACTCCAGCTGGAACATCGACTCGTGGAAACCGGAACCGGCAACAGCGAGCTGGTCGACGGACACCGCTCGCAGCACGAGTGCGTCCACCGACGCCACCGCACGCCCTTGGTCGTCCGCGATCGCCAACGTAACGCCGTCGGTGCCCTTCCGGGACAGTCGCACACGCACGCGAGCGGCGCCCGTGGCGTGCAGCGAGACTCCGGTCCACGCGAACGGCAGGCGCGCCGAGTCGGCGCCCCCTTCCAGCAGACCGGTCGCGTGCAGGCAGGCGTCCAGCAGCGCGGGATGCACGCCGAAGCCCTCCACCTCCGTCCCCTCGGGCAACGACACC
This sequence comes from Streptomyces sp. NPDC053750, assembly GCF_044544295.1. NCBI lineage: Bacteria > Bacillati > Actinomycetota > Actinomycetes > Kitasatosporales > Streptomycetaceae > Streptomyces > Streptomyces sp. NPDC053750. The sequence continues at coordinate 473 of NZ_JBITXB010000023.1, forward strand.
TCGGCATACACGTCGTCACCGGAACGCCAGGCGGCCGTCAGCCCCTGGAACACCGGCCCGTACTCCAGACCGGCCCCCGCCAGATCCTCGTAGAGGCCGGCCAGATCGACCGGCTCCGCACCGGACGGCGGCCACTGGGCCAGGTCGAAGGAAGCGCCGGGAGCACCGGCGGAGACGACGCCCGTGGCATGACGAGTCCAGGACTCCTCCATGTCGTCGGGACGCGCGTACACGTCGACCGGGCGTGTGCCGTCGTCGCCGACGGTGCCGACCACGACCTGTACGGCGACTCCGCCGCGCTCCGGCAGGACGAGCGGCACCTCGAGGGTGAGTTCCTCCAGCGTGCCGTGTCCGACCTGGTCGCCGGCGGCGATGGCCAGGTCCACCAGTCCGGTGCCGGGAAACAGGACCGTGCCGCCCACCGCGTGATCGGCCAGCCACGGCTGCGACGCCGTCGACAGCCGCCCCGTCAGCACCACCCCGTCCGAATCGGGCGACGCCACCACCGCACCCAGCAGCGGATGCTCCGCTCGGCCGAGGCCCACGGACGTGACACCACCGGTGTCCGCACCGGCCCAGGCCTCGGCCCAGTACTCCAGGGAGTCGAGCCAGTAGCGCTGCCGTTGGAAGGCGTAGGTGGGCAGGTCGACGCGGCGGGCGCCGGTGCCGGCGTAGTAGGCGGTCCAGTCGACGGGGGTGCCGGTGGTGTGCAGGTGGGCGAGGGCGGTGACGACCTCGGTGACCTCGCTGCGCTCCCGGCGCAGGGCCGGGACGAACTCGGCGCCCTCGGCGCTCTGGCGGCCCATCGCGGTCAGGACCGCGTCCGGGCCGAGTTCGAGGTACGTGGTGACGCCGGAGTCGGCCAGGGTCCGTACGGCGTCGGCGAAGCGGACGGCTTCGCGGACGTGCCGGACCCAGTAACCGGCGTCGGCCAGCTCTGCCGCGCCGACCACGGAACCGGTGAGGGTGGAGACGATGGGGATCTGGGGTTCGCCGTAGGTCAGGCCCTCCGCGACCGTGCGAAAGTCGGTGAGCATGGGCTCCATCAGCGGGGAGTGGAAGGCGTGGGAGACCTTCAGCCGACTCGTGCGCCGGCCCAGGTCCGCGAAGTGCGCCTTGACCCGCTCCACCTCGTCCTCGGCGCCGGAAACCACCACGGCGGTGGGCCCGTTGACGGCCGCGACACCGACCGCATCCGACAGCAGCGGTACGACCTCGTCCTCGGTCGCTTCCACGGCGGCCATCGCCCCACCGGAGGGGAGGGCCTGCATCAGCCGGCCCCGGGCCGCGACCAGCCTGGCCGCATCCTCCAGCGACAGCACACCCGCCACATGCGCGGCGGCGAACTCACCGATCGAATGCCCGGCCAGATAATCCGGCCGCACACCCCACGACTCCACCAGCCGGAACAGGGCGACCTCGACGGCGAACAGCGCAGGCTGCGTGAACTCCGTGCGGTTCAGCCGCTCCGCGTCCTCACCCCACACCACCTCCCGCAACGGCACGTCCAGCCCGGCCAGCACCTCCAGCACCGCGTCGAAGGCCCCGGCGAACACCGGGAACGCCTCATACAGCTCCCGGCCCATCCCCAGCCGCTGCGCCCCCTGACCCGTGAACAAGAACGCCGTACGTCCCGCACCCCGCGTACTGCCGCGCACCACACCCGCAGCAGGCCGACCGGCCACGAACGCCGACAGACCCGCCAGCAACTCCTCCCGATCCGCACCCACCACGGCAAGGCGGCGGTCCATGGCGGCCCGGTCCGTTGCCAGGGAGTAAGCGACATCAAGGGGGCGGAGGTCGGGGTGAGCCTCGACGCAGGACTTCATGCGCTCGGCCTGGCCACGCAGCGCCTCGTCGGTCTTCGCCGAGAGGAGCCACTGCACGAGAGGTGCGGCGCCGTCGGCCGGGGACTGCGGCGCGGGAGACTCGGGGGCCTGTTCGATGATGACGTGGGCGTTGGTGCCGCTGATGCCGAAGGAGGAGACACCCGCCCGACGCGGACGGCCCGTCTCCGGCCACGACCGCGACTCCGTCAGCAGACGGACGTCGCCTTCCGACCAGTCCACCTGGTGAGTCGGCTCGTCCACGTGCAGGGTCTTCGGCAGCACTCCGTTGCGGATCGCCTCGACCATCTTGATGATGCCGCCGACACCGGCCGCCGCCTGGGTGTGGCCCATGTTCGACTTCAGCGACCCCAGCCACAGCGGCTGGTCCTCGGGGCGGTCCTGGCCGTACGTCGCCAGCAGCGCCTGCGCCTCGATCGGGTCACCCAGCGTCGTCCCCGTACCGTGCGCCTCCACCGCGTCGACATCGGCGGTGGTCAGGCCCGCCGAGGCCAGGGCCTGGCGGATGACCCGGCGCTGCGAGGGACCGTTGGGCGCGGTCAGACCGTTGCTCGCACCGTCCTGGTTGAGGGCGGAGCCGCGCACCACGGCCAGTACCGGGTGTCCGTTGGCCCGGGCGTCCGACAGCCGCTCCACGAGCAGCATGCCCGCGCCCTCGCTCCAGGCGGTGCCGTCCGTGGAGGCCGCGAAGGACTTGCAGCGGCCGTCGGGGGCAAGCCCCCGCTGCCGGCTGAACTCGACGAACGCCTCCGGCGTCGCCATCACCGCCACACCACCGGCCAAGGCGAGGGAGCACTCACCCGACCGCAGCGCCTGCGCCGCAAGATGCAGCGCGACCAGCGACGACGAGCACGCCGTGTCGATGGTGACGGCGGGGCCCTCGAGACCGAAGACGTACGAGACGCGGCCCGAGGCGATGGCACCGGTTCCGCTGTTCCCCGCGTAGTCGTGGTACATCATCCCGGCGAACACGCCGGTGGCCGACCCCTTCAGCGTGGTCGGGTCGATGCCCGCCCGCTCGATCGCCTCCCACGCCGTCTCCAGCAACAGCCGCTGCTGCGGGTCCATGCCGAGGGCCTCGTTCGGTGCGATGCCGAAGAAGGCGGGATCGAAGTCGCCGGCGTCGTGCAGGAACCCGCCGTGCCGGACGTAACTGGTGTTCGGCCGCTCGGAGTCCGGGTCGTACAACTCCTCGATGTTCCAGCCGCGGTTGGTCGGGAACTCCGACACCGCGTCCACCCCGTCGGCCACCAGACGCCACAGGTCCTCCGGCGTCTCCACCCCACCCGGGAACCGGCAGCTCATCCCCACGATCACGATCGGATCGTCATCGGCGGCGACCGCGGTGGGCAGGATGACCGCCCCGTCCGTGTCACCGTCCGAGAGCTCCTCGAGCAGGTAGCGGGCCAGCGCGTCGGGCGTGGGGTAGTCGAAGACGAGTGTGGCGGGCAGCCGCAGTCCGGTGTCCTCGTTGAGGCCGTTGCGCAGTTCCACAGCCGCCAGGGAGTCGACGCCGAGGTCGCGGAAGGCGCGCTCGGCCTCGACCGCGCGTGCATCCGCGAAGCCGAGAACGACTGCCGCCCGGTTGACGACCACGTCGAGCAGCGTGGCGTGCTTCTCCTCGTCCGGCAGCGAAGCCAGCCGCTGTCGCAGCGCACCGGTCTCGACCTGGGGGGCATCGGCACTGCGACGGCGCCGTGCCGCCCCGGGGACCAGTCCTCGGAAGAGCACGGGCAGGTCCGCGCCCTGGGTCCGCAAGGCGGCCAGGTCGAACTTGGCGGGTACGAGAACGGGGTCGGCGCTTCCTTGTGCGGCGTCGAAGAGCGCGGTGCCCTCGTCGGGGGCGAGGGGGCGAACGCCTCCCTGGGACATACGGTCCCGGTCCGCCTCATCGAGGGTGCCGGCCATGCCGCCGGCCCACAGACCCCAGGCGAGGGACTGGGCGGGCAGACCGTTCGCCCGGCGGTGGACCGCCAGACCGTCGAGGAAGGCGTTGGCTGCCGCGTAGTTCCCCTGACCCGGCGCACCGAGCGTGCCGGATCCGGAGGAGAAGAGGACGAACGCGGAGAGGTCCTGCTCGGCGGTCAGTTCGTGCAGGTTCCAGGCGGCGTCCACCTTCGGACGCATCACCCGCTCCAGCCGCTCCGGCGTCAACGAACCGATGACCCCGTCGTCCAGAACACCCGCGACATGCACCACCGCCGACAGATCCACACCCGCCAGCAGCGCCGCCAACGCCTCACGGTCAGCCGCGTCACACGCGGCCACCCGCACCCGCGCACGCAGCCCCGACAACTCCGCCACCAGCTCGGACATCCCCGGAGCCTCATCGCCCCGACGACTGACCAACAGCAGACTGCGCACCCCATGCGCAGCCACCAGATGCCGCGCGAACAGACCACCCAACGTGCCCGACGCACCCGTCACCAACACCGTGCCATCCGCACCGAAACCCGACCCGCGCTGGACGTCCGCCACCGGAGTACGCACCAGACGCGCACCATGGACGACACCCTCACGGATCACGACCTGCGGCTCACCCGACGCCAACGCCGACGACACCGCCGCGGCCGTGTCCGCCGAGTCCGTGTCGACCAGAACGAACCGGCCCGGATCCTCCGACTGCGCCGAACGCACCAGACCCCACACCGCCGCACCCGCGAGATCCGCGACGTCCTCACCCGGCAACGCCACCGCACCCCGCGTCACGAACACCAACCGGCCGTCCGCCGACTGCAACTCCGCCAGCACCGCCGACGTCGCCGACCGCACCGAAGCCGCATCCATCCCCGGCTCCGGGACGGACACAGCCACCTGCGGCGACTCACCGGGCACCGGGGCCGCCGGAACGGGCGTCCACTCGACCCGGAACAGCGCGTCGTGGAAACCGGCGCGAGCCGCGGCAAGCTGGTCCTCCGAGATGGGCCGCAGGACCAGGGACTCGACCGTCGCCACCGGGCGTCCGGACGCGTCGGCGACCGCGAGGGCGACTCCCGACCCGGTGGGCGTCAGCCGCACCCGCACGGTGGCGGCTCCGGAGGCGTGCAGCGTCACCCCCGACCAGGCGAAGGGAAGCGCGGCCTGGCCGCCGGTGACGCCGGTGAAGCTGACGGCGTGCAGGGCGGCATCCAGCACGGCGGGGTGCAGACCCAGACGCTCGGCGTCCTTGTGTCCCCGGTCGGGAAGCGCCACCTCGGCGTACACCGTGTCGCCGGACCGCCACGCCGCCTTGAGTCCCTGGAACACCGGCCCGTACTGAAGACCGAGCCCGGCCAGGTCCGTGTAGAGGCCCTCCACGTCGAGGGCGTCGGCGCCGGCCGGCGGCCACTGGGTCAGGTCGAAGCGGCCCGGCTCGGCGCCCCGCGCCAGCACTCCGGCGGCGTGACGGGTCCAGGGCTCGTCCTGGGAGGCCCGGGAGTGCACGGTGAGCGTACGGGTGCCGGAGCTGTCGGCCGTGCCCACCGCGACCTGCACCTGTACCGCTCCGTGCTCGGGCAGGGCGAGCGGCGCCTCCAGGGTCAGCTCCTCCAGGACGTCGCAACCGACCTGGTCACCGGCACGGACCGCGAGTTCGACGAAGCCGGTGCCGGGGAACAGGACCGTGCCGCCCACCACATGGTCGGCCAGCCACGGCTGCGACGCCGTCGACAGCCGCCCCGTCAGCACCACACCGTCCGTGTCGGCCAGTGTGACTGCCGCACCGAGGAGCGGATGGTCGGCCGCGTCGAGGCCCGCCGATGCGACGTCTCCCGCGCCGTTCTCAGGGGTGATCCAGTAGTGCTCGCGCTGGAAGGCGTAGGTGGGCAGGTCGACCCGGCGGGCGTCACGCCCGGCGAAGACGGACTCCCAGTCCACGGCCACACCGTGTACGTGGAGCTGCCCGGCGGCGGTGAGCACCTCGGTGGCTTCCGCACGGTCGCGGCGCAGGGTGGGGACGAAGACGGCGTCCTCGTTGGTCTGGCGGCCCATCGCGGTCAGGACCGCGTCCGGGCCCAGCTCCAGGAACCGGCTCACCCCCTCCGCCGTCAGCGACTGCACGGCGTCGGCGAAGCGGACGGCCTCGCGGACGTGGCGGACCCAGTAGCCGGCGTCGGCCAGCTCTGCCGCGCCGACCACGGAACCGGTGAGGGTGGAGACGATGGGGATCTGGGGTTCGCCGTAGGTCAGGCCCTCCGCGACCGTGCGGAAGTCGGCGAGCATCGGCTCCATCAGCGGGGAGTGGAAGGCGTGGGAGACCTTCAGCCGGCTCGTGCGCCGGCCCAGGTCCCCGAAGTGCGCCTTGACCCGCTCCACCTCGTCCTCGGCGCCGGAAACCACCACGGCGGTGGGCCCGTTGACGGCCGCGACACCGACCGCATCCGACAGCAGCGGTACGACCTCGTCCTCGGTCGCTTCCACGGCGGCCATCGCCCCACCGGAGGGGAGGGCCTGCATCAGCCGGCCCCGGGCCGCGACCAGCCTGGCCGCATCCTCCAGCGACAGCACACCCGCCACATGCGCGGCGGCGAACTCGCCGATGGAGTGCCCGGCCAGGTAGTCGGGCCGGATGCCCCACGACTCGACCAGTCGGTACAGGGCGACCTCGACGGCGAACAGCGCGGTCTGGGTGAACTCGGTGCGGTTCAGCCGCTCCGCGTCCTCACCCCACACCACCTCCCGCAGCGGCACGTCCAGCGCGGCCAGCACCTCCAGGACCGCGTCGAAGGCCTCCGCGAACACCGGGAACGCCTCGTACAGCTCCCGGCCCATCCCCAGCCGCTGCGCCCCCTGACCCGTGAACAAGAACGCCGTCAGGCCGTCCGAGACGAGACCGCGCAGGACACCGGTGTGGGGCTCGTTGCGGACCAGGGCGTCGAAGGCGGTGGCCGCCGACCGGTGGTCCTCCGCGAGCACCAGGGCACGGTGCTCCAATGCGGCACGGGTGGTCGCCAGAGAATGGCTCAGGTCGAGGGGGCGCAGGTCGGCGTGCTCGCCGACGAACGCGCCGACGCGCTCTGCCTGGGCGCGCAGGCCATCGGCGCTGCGGGCGGAGATCAACCACGGCAGGGGCGTGCCGGCGGGCCAGGGCAACGGGGCGGGTCGGTCCTCGTCGGACTCGCCGGGTTCCGGCGCGGGGGCCTGCTCCAGGATCAGGTGGGCGTTGGTGCCGCTGACGCCGAAGGCGGAGACGGCGGCGCGGCGCGGGTGGCCGCCCTCGGGCCAGGGGCGGGCCTCGGTGAGGAGTTCGACCTGTCCGGCGGACCAGTCGACATGGGTACTGGGCCGGTCGACGTGCAGGGTCTTCGGCATGGTCTCGTGGCGCATCGCCATGACCATCTTGATGATGCCGCCGACACCGGCCGCCGCCTGGGCGTGCCCGATGTTCGACTTCAGCGACCCCAGCCACAGCGGCCGGTCCTCCGGACGGCCCTGCCCGTACGTCGCCAGCAGCGCCTGCGCCTCGATCGGGTCACCCAGCGTCGTCCCCGTACCGTGCCCCTCGACGACGTCGACCTGGGTGGCGGAGATCCGGGCGCTGCCGAGTGCCTCGCGGACGACACGCTGCTGGGAGGGGCCGTTGGGCGCGGTCAGACCGTTGCTGGCACCGTCCTGGTTGATCGCCGAGCCCTTGATGACGGCCAGGACGGGGTGGCCCTTGGCCCGGGCGTCCGACAGGCGTTCCAGGACGAGTACACCGGCGCCCTCGGCCCAGCCGGTGCCGTCGGCCGCGTCGGCGTACGCCTTGGCACGTCCGTCGGCGGCCAGGCCTCCCTGGAGGGCCATGCCGAGGAAGGGACCGGGGGTCGACATCACCATGACGCCGCCGGCCAGGGCGAGCGAGCACTCCCGTTCCCGCAGGGCCTGCGCCGCCAGGTGGACGGCCACCAGCGAGGAGGAGCAGGCGGTGTCCACGGTCACGGACGGGCCTTCGAGGCCGAGCGCGTACGACACACGGCCGGCGATGACGGCGGCCACCGCTGCCGTGCCCATGAACGGGCCGGCCGCCTCGGGCGCGGCGTTGAGCAGGTCGCCGTAGTCCTGGAACCCGGATCCGGCGAAGACGGCGACCTGACCGCCGCGCACCTTGTCGGCGGGGATTCCGGCCCGCTCGAGCGCTTCCCAGGACAGTTCCAGCATCAGCCGCTGCTGCGGGTCCATGGCCACCGCTTCACGCGGCGATATGCCGAAGAACGCGGGGTCGAACTCCCCGGCCCCGTCGATGAAGCCGCCGACGCGCGCGAAGTCGGCGTCGCCGAAGGCGTCCAGGTTCCAGCCGCGGTCGGCCGGGAAGGGGGACACCGCGTCGCGGCCCTCGGCCACCAGGTTCCACAGGCCCTCGGGGGAGCGGACGCCTCCGGGATAGCGGCAGCTCATGGCCACGATCGCGATCGGGTCCTGCTCCCTTGTCTCGTACTCCTGAAGTCGGCGGCGCGTGCGTGCCAAGTCCGCAGTGACCCGCTTGAGGTAGTCAAGGAGCTTCTGATCGTCAGCCATTCCCCGCCTCGCAACGTCCTGTGGAATACGCATGGTTCTGTGGTCTGGGTGCTTCGAGTGGTACTGGTGCCCGGTGGTGCCAGTGCCGGGTGCTACTCGTGTTTCGCTGGTGCTGGTGCTGGTGGGTGCGCGGGACCTTCAGGTCAGGCCCAGTTCCTTGTCGATGAAGTCGAAGACGTCGTCGGCGGTCGCGTCCTCGACGAGCGAACCGGTCGTACCGCCGAGCCGTACCGTCAGGGCCTCGAGGCGGCCGGGGATCCGGTGGCGTTCGAGGTCATCGGTGGGCAGGGCCGCCAGTGCCTCCTCCAGCCGGTCGAGTTCGGCCAGTACGGACATCACCTGGCCACCGCCGTCGGTGTCCGGGCACAGTTCGTCACGCAGATGGGCGGCGAGCGCCTCCGGCGTCGCGTGGTCGAAGACCAGGGTCGCCGGGAGCTTTCGGCCGGTGGCGGCCGACAGGGCGTTCCTCAGGTCGGTGGCGGCCACGGAGTCGAAGCCGAGGTCGGTGAAGGCCCGGGCGGGATCGAGCGTGGCCGGGTCGTCGTAGCCGAGCAGGGCGGCCACGTGGCCCCGGACGAGGTCGAGCAGGGTCCGGCCGCGCTGGGCGGGTGTGAGGTCCTTCAGCCGCCGGGTGAACTCCTCGCCGTCCGCCGTCGGTTCACCGCTGTCCTCGTCGGTGCCGTCGAGAGCCGTGCGCGCTTCCGGTACGGCGTCGAGGAGGGGCCGGGGGCGGGCCAGTGCGTAGACGGGTGCGAAGCGGGACCAGTCGATGTCGGCGACGACGATCCGGTGCTCGTCGTGGTCGAGGATGCGTCCCAGGGTGCCGACGGCGAGCCGCGGCTCCATCGGCGGGGTGCCGATCCGGCTGAGGGCAGCGCCCAGTTCCGCGTCGACCATGCCGCTGTCCCAGGAGCCCCAGGCGACGGAGGTCGCGGTGGCGCCCCGGGCCCGGCGCCGGTCGGCCAGCGCGTCGAGGAAGGCGTTCGCACTGCCGTAGGCGGCCTGGCCGGCACTGCCCCAGACCGCGGATCCGGAGGAGAAGAGCACGAAGGCGTCCAGCGGACGGTCGCCGAGCAGTGCGTCGAGGTGCAGGGCGCCGCCGACCTTCGCGTCGGCGACGGTTCCGAACTCCTGGAGGGTCAGCTCGGACAGCGGTGCGATCCGCTGCATCACGCCGGCGGCGTGCACGACGGCGGTCAGCGGGCGGTCCTCGGGGATCGCGTCGAGCAGCGCGCGCACCGCGTCGCGGTCGGCGACGTCGCACGCCTCGACGCTGACCGTGGTGCCCCGGGCGGCGAGCTCGGCGACCAGGTCGGCGACGCCGTCGGCGTCGGGTCCGCGGCGGCTGGTCAGCAGCAGGTGTTCGGCACCCCGGTCGGCGAGCAGGCGGGCCACATGGGCGCCGAGCCCCCCGGTGCCACCGGTGATCAGGGTCGTACCGCGCGGCCGCCACTCACGGACCGGCGGCTCGGCACCCAAGGGGGCGCGCACCATGCGGCGGCCGAGCACCCGGTCGCCGCGCAGCGCGATCTCGTTCTCGTCACCGGGGGCGGCCAGCACGGCGCAGAGCCTGCGGACCGTCTCGTCGTCGATCGTGCCGGGCAGGTCGATCAGGCCGCCCCAGCGCTCGGGAAGGTCCAGCGCGAGTCCCGAACCCAGGCCCCAGACGGCGGCCTGGAGCGGCGCGGGGACCCCGTCGGTGGGGTCCGCGGTGACCGCCTCGCTGGTGAGGCACCACAGAGGAGCGGTGAGTCCGGCGTCTCCGAGGGCCTGAACCAGGGTCACGGTGGCGGCGGTGCCCCGGGACAGCGCCGGATGGCGGGGGTGCGGGCGGTCGTCGAGGGCGAGCAGCGACAGGGCACCGGCCAGCGCGGTGTGCCCGCGCAGTTCCTCGGTGAGCGCGGCCCGGTCGTGGTCGCCGACTTCGAGGCGTACGGTCCACAGGCCCTGGGCGGCGAGGCCGTCGGCGAGGGCACGGACCCGGGGGTCGTCGGCGCTTCCCTCGGGCACGGCCAGCAGCCAGGTCCCGTCCGGGATGGTGCGGTCCCCGGCGGCGGTCCGAGGACCGACCGGGTGCCAGGCGACGCGGTAGCGCCACGCGTCCGTCCGCGCCTGCTCACGCACGCGCAGCCGCCAGTCCTTCAGCGCGGGCAGTACGTCGTCGAGGGCCTGCGCGGGCGCGCCCGTCCGGGCGGCGAGGGCCGCCCCGTCCTCGCGCTCGATGATCTCCCAGGTGACGGTGTCGGCGGCGTCCGGGGTGACCGGCGCCCCGGCGGTCCCGGGCGTCTCGGGGTCGCGCCAGAACCAGCGGCGCTGGAAGGCGTAGGTGGGCAGGTCGACGCGGCGGGCGCCGCGTCCGGCGAAGTACGCCCGCCAGTCCACGGCGGTGCCACGGCAGTACGCCAGCGCCACCGCGGCCACCAGCTCCCGCTCCTCGCCACGCTCCCGGCGCAGCGACGACACGAATTCGGCGTCCTCGGTATACTGCCGGCCCATCGCCGTCAGCACCGCGTCCGGCCCCAGCTCCAGGAAGGTGATCACACCCTTGTCCTCGAGCGTCCGCACCGCGTCGGCGAAGCGGACGGCTTCGCGGACGTGGCGGACCCAGTAGCCGGCGTCGGCGAGTTCCGTCGCGCCGACCACGGAACCGGTGAGGGTGGAGACGATGGGGATCTGGGGTTCGCCGTAGGTCAGGCCTTCCGCGACCGTGCGGAAGTCGGTGAGCATGGGCTCCATCAGCGGGGAGTGGAAGGCGTGGGAGACCTTCAGCCGGCTCGTGCGCCGGCCCAGGTCCCCGAAGTGCGCCTTGATCCGCTCCACCTCGTCCGCCGTGCCGGAGACGACGACGGCGGTGGGCCCGTTGACGGCGGCGACACCGACCGCATCCGACAGCAGCGGCACGACCTCGTCCTCGGTCGCTTCCACGGCGGCCATCGCCCCACCCTCGGGCAGGGCCTGCATCAGCCGGCCCCGCGCCGCGACCAGCCTGGCCGCGTCCGCGAGTGACAGCACACCCGCCACATGCGCGGCGGCGAACTCCCCGATCGAGTGCCCGGCCAGGTAGTCGGGCCGCACCCCCCACGACTCCACCAGCCGGAACAGCGCAACCTCGACGGCGAACAGCGCAGGCTGCGTGAACTCGGTGCGGTTCAACCGCTCCGCGTCCTCGCCCCACACCACCTCCCGCAGCGGCACGTCCAGCCCGGCCAGCACCTCCAGCACCGCGTCGAAAGCCTCCGCGAACACCGGGAACGCCTCGTACAGCTCCCGGCCCATCCCCAGCCGCTGCGCCCCCTGACCCGTGAACAGGAACGCCGTCAGACCGTTGTCGCGGGCGGTTCCCCTCGCGAGGCCGGGCACGGGCTCCCCTTCGGCCAGCCCTTCGAGCCGGCGGACCAGTTCGGCGTGCCCGTCCGCCACCACCACGGCGCGGTCCGGGAGCGCCGTACGGGTGGTGGCCAGCGAGTAGCCGAGGTCGAGCAGGCTCGGCGCGTCCGCGGACCCGGCGAGCGAGAGCAGGCGTCGGGCCTGGGCGCGCAGGGCGTCCGTTCCCTTGCCGGACAGCGCCAGCGGAACGACCGTTGCGTTTCCGGCCGACGGCCCGGACTCCTCCGGCCGCTCGGCCGGGGGCGCTTCCTCGATGATCACGTGGCCGTTGGTGCCGCTGAAGCCGAAGGAGGAGACACCCGCCCGGCGTGGTTGACCCGTCTGCGGCCACGGCTGCGACTCCGTCAGCAGCCGCACGTTCCCGGCCGTCCAGTCCACCTTGGAAGAGGGCTCGTCGACGTGCAGGGTCTTGGGCAGTACTCCGTTGCGGATCGCCTCGACCATCTTGATGATGCCGCCGACACCGGCCGCCGCCTGGGCGTGCCCGATGTTCGACTTCAGCGACCCCAGCCACAGCGGCCGGTCCTCCGGACGGCCCTGGCCGTACGTGGCCAGCAGCGCCTGCGCCTCGATCGGGTCGCCCAGCGTCGTCCCCGTACCGTGCGCCTCCACCGCGTCGACCTGGTCGGCGGTCAGCTGGGCGCTGACCAGCGCCTGTTCGATCACCCGCTGCTGGGAGGGGCCGTTGGGCGCGGAGATGCCGTTGCTGGCACCGTCCTGGTTCACCGCCGATCCCCTGACGACCGCCAGGACGGGGTGCCCGTTCGCGAGCGCGTCCGACAGCCGCTCCACCAGCAGCATCCCGACGCCTTCCCCCCACCCGGTGCCGTCCGCGGCCGAGGCGAAGGACTTGCAGCGGCCGTCGGGGGACAGACCGCGGTCCTGGCTGAAGCCGACGAAGGAGTGGGGGTGGGCCATGACGGTCGCGCCGCCCGCGAGGGCCAGGGTGCACTCGCCGGAGCGCAGCGCCTGGATCGCCAGGTGCAGCGCCACCAGCGACGAGGAGCACGCGGTGTCCACCGTGACGGCCGGGCCCTCCAGGCCCAGCGTGTAGGCGATGCGTCCGGACGCGACGCTGGCCAGGCTGCCCGTGCCGCCGCCCACGAGGTAGTCGTGGTACACGACGCCGGCGAAGACTCCGGTCCTGGACTTCTTCAGCGAGCCGGGGTCGATGCCCGCTCGTTCCAGGACCTCCCAGGAGGTCTCCAGCAGCAGGCGCTGCTGAGGGTCGGTCTCCCTCGCCTCCTTGGGACTGATCTTGAAGAAGTCGGCGTCGAACTCCCCCGCGTCGTGGAGGAATCCGCCCTCGCGGGCGTAGGTCTTGCCGGGCGTGGCGGGCTTCGGGTCGTAGAGCGCCTCGATGTCCCATCCCCGGTTCTCGGGGAACGACGAGATGGCGTCACGACCGGACTCGACCAGGTTCCACAGCTCCTCCGGGGAGCCGACGCCGCCCGGGAAGCGGCAGCTCATGGCCACGATGGCGATGGGCTCGTGGTTCCTGGCCTCGGCTTCGCGCAACCGCCGCTTCGTCTGCTGGAGATCGGCCGTCGCGCGTTTGAGGTAGTCGCGGAGCTTGTCGTCGTTCCCCATCGCTCATGAACCAATCTCGAGGTTGTCCAGTGCCTGGAAGAGCTCGTCGTCGGTGGCGGAGGCGAAGTCGTCCGACTCGTCGGCGCCCGCACCGTCCCGGGCGTCACGCCAGGAACGCAGGACGGCCTCGAGCCGGGCCGTGATCCTGGAGGTGTCGCCGTTCAGCGCCGGAGCCGCGGCCAGGACGGCTTCGAGCCGGTCGAGCTCGGTGAGAACGGACTGTGCCGGACCGGTGCTGTTCCGCTCCTCTGCGACGAGCAGCAGTTCCGTCACCGCTGACGCGTTGGGATGATCGAACGCGAGGGTGGCGGGCAGCTCCGCGCCGGTGGCCGCCATGAGCCGCTTGCGCAGTTCTCCGGCGGCCACGGAGTCGAAGCCGAGTTCGGTGAAGGCCCGCTCGGGCTCCACCTCGTCGAGGGTTTCGTGGCCCAGTACGGAGGCCACATGCCGGCGGACGAGGGTCAGTGCGGCACGCTCGCGTTCGCCGTTCGGCAGAGCGAGGATCTCCTGCCAGCGCGCGGTGTCCGGTGCGTCCTGCTGGTCGGTGAGCGGTCGGCCGCCCCCGATCACGACCGTCTCACCGGTGACTTCGGCGAGCCAGTAGGAGCGGCGCTGGAAGGCGTAGGTGGGCAGGTCGACGCGGCGGGCGCCGCGTCCGGCGAAGTACGCCCGCCAGTCCACGGCGGCGCCACGGCAGTACGCCAGCGCCACCGCGGCCACCAGCTCCCGCTCCTCGCCGCGCTCCCGGCGCAGCGACGACACGAACTCGGCGTCCTCGGCACACTGCCGGCCCATCGCCGTCAGCACCGCGTCCGGGCCCAGCTCCAGGAAGGTGATCACACCCTTGTCCTCGAGCGTCCGCACCGCGTCGGCGAAGCGGACCGTCGCGCAGACGTGGCGGACCCAGTACTCGGGTGTTCCGATCTCGTCGGCCGGGACCGGCGCAGCGGTGACGGTGGAGACGATGGGGATCTGGGGTTCGCCGTAGGTCAGGCCCTCCGCGACCGTGCGGAAGTCGGCGAGCATCGGCTCCATCAGCGGCGAATGGAAGGCGTGGGAGACCTTCAGCCGGCTCGTGCGCCGGCCCAGGTCCGCGAAGTGCGCCGCGACCCGGTCCACCTCGTCCTCGGCGCCGGAAACCACCACGGCGGTGGGACCGTTGACCGCCGCGACACCGACCGCATCCGACAGCAGGGGTACGACCTCGTCCTCGGTCGCTTCCACCGCCACCATCGCCCCACCGGAGGGGAGGGCCTGCATCAGCCGGCCCCGGGCCGCGACCAGCCTGGCCGCATCCTCCAGCGACAGCACACCCGCCACATGCGCGGCGGCGAACTCCCCGATGGAGTGCCCGGCCAGATAGTCGGGCCGCACACCCCACGACTCCACCAGCCGGAACAGCGCAACCTCGACGGCGAACAGGGCGGGCTGGGTGAACTCGGTGCGGTTCAGCCGCTCCGCGTCCTCGCCCCACACCACGTCCCGCAGCGGCACGTCCAGCGCGGCCAGCACGTCCAGGACCGCGTCGAAGGCCTCCGCGAACACCGGGAACGCCTCGTACAGCTCCCGGCCCATCCCCAGCCGCTGCGCCCCCTGACCCGTGAACAGGAACGCCGACCGGGCGTCCGGCTTGTCCGCGCTGCCGTGCACGGCCGTGGCGGGCCATTCGCCGTCGGCGACGGCCGTGAGCGCGCGAAGCGCCTGGTCGTGGCCGTCCGCGACGATCGCCGTACGGTGCTCGAAAGCGGTACGGACGGTGGCCAGGGAGTACGCGAGGTCCAGGGGCGTGTCCTGTGCCCCGCCGCGCAGATGTGCCGCGAGCTTCGCCGCCTGGGCGCGCAGGGCCTGCGGAGTGCGTGCGGACAGCAGCAGGGGCAGTACGGGAGCGGCGTCCTGGACCGCGGACTGCTCGACCTCGGTGTCGGGGGCCTGCTCGATGACGACGTGGGCGTTGGTGCCGCTGATGCCGAAGGAGGACACACCCGCCCGGCGCGGGCGTCCGGTCTCCGGCCACGGCCGCGACTGCGTCAGCAGGCGGACGTTTCCGGCGGTCCAGTCGACCTGGGGGGAGGGCTCGTCGGCGTGGAGCGTGCCGGGCAGGGTCCCGTGGCGGATCGCCTCGATCATCTTGATGACGCCGGCGACGCCCGCGGCGGCCTGGGTGTGCCCGATGTTCGACTTGATGGAGCCGAGCCACAGCGGCTGGTCCTCGGGGCGGTCCTGGCCGTACGTCGCCAGCAGCGCCTGCGCCTCGATCGGGTCGCCCAGCGTCGTCCCCGTACCGTGCGCCTCCACCGCGTCGACGTCAGCGGCGGTCAGGCCGGCGTTGGCGAGCGCCTGCCGGACGACCCGCTGCTGGGAGGGGCCGTTGGGCGCGGAGAAGCCGTTGCTGGCGCCGTCCTGGTTCACCGCCGAGCCCCTGACGACCGCCAGGACGGGGTGCCCGTTCGCGAGCGCGTCCGAGAGGCGTTCCACCAGCAGCAGGCCCACGCCCTCCGAGAAGCCCGTGCCGTCGGCCCCGGCGCCGAAGGAGCGGCAGCGGCCGTCCGGGGACAGTCCCTGCTGGAGCCCGAACTCGACGAGTACTTCAGGGGTGGCCATGACGGTGACGCCGCCCGCGAGGGCCAGGGTGCACTCGCCGGAGCGCAGCGCCTGTGCCGCCAGGTGCAGCGCCACCAGCGACGACGAGCACGCCGTGTCCACCGTGACGGCCGGGCCCTCCAGTCCGTAGGTGTACGACAGGCGTCCGGAGGCGATGGAGCCGGTGGCGCGGGAGCGGGCGTAGTCGTGGTACATCGCGCCGGTGAAGACGCCGGTGGGGGTGCCCTTGAGGGTCGCGGGGTCGATGCCGGCCCGTTCGAAGACCTCCCAGGAGGTCTCCAGCAGCAGCCGCTGCTGGGGGTCCATGGTGAGGGCCTCGTTGGGGCTGATGCCGAAGAAGGCGGCGTCGAACGCGGCGGCGTCGTGGAGGAATCCCCCGGAGCGGGTGTACGTCTTGCCCGGGGTGCCGGGTTCGGGGTGGTAGACGCCCTCGATGTCCCAGCCACGGTCGGTGGGGAACTCCGTGACGGTCTCGGTGCCTTCCGCGACCACCCGCCACAGGTCCTCGGGGGTTTCGACGTCGCCCGGGAAGCGGCAGGCCATGGCCACGACGGCGATCGGCTCGTCGAGGGCGGCGGCGACGGGTGCGACGGTGGCGACGGGGCTCGAACCGAGCGCCGTCTCCTTGAGGTGCTGGGCGGCGGCGCGGGCGGTCGGGTGGTCGAAGACCAGGGTGGCGGGCAGGCGCAGGCCGGTCGCCGTGGTGAGCCGGTTGCGCAGTTCGACCGCGGTGAGCGAGTCGAAGCCGAGCTCCTTGAAGGCGCGGTCGGGTTCGACGGCGGCGGCGGATTCGTGTCCCAGGACGTCGGCGACGTGGGTACGGACCAGGTCCAGGAGCAGACCGTCCCGTTCGGCCTCGGGGAGCCGGGCCAGCCGGTCCGCCAGCGAGGCGGCTCCCGCGGCGCCCGCGACGGCCGCCGCCTTGCGGGCGGGGACGCGCACCAGGTCACGCAGGATGCCCTGGACCGCTCCGGCGGCCGCCTGGGCCCGCAGCGCGGCGAGCTCGAACCGGAGCAGGAGCAGAAGCGGCTCGGTGGAGGTGAGGGCCTGGTCGAACAGGGCCAGTCCCTCGGCGGTCGCCATGGCGGGGAAGCCCTGGCGGCGCAGTCGTTCGATGTCGGCCTCGTCGAGCTGCCCGGTCATGCCGGTGCCCTCGGCCCACAGGCCCCAGGCCATGGAGATGGCGGGCAGGCCGGCGGCGCGGCGGTGCTGGGCGAGGGCGTCGAGGAAGGTGTTGGCGGCGGCGTAGTTGGCCTGCCCGGCGGCGCCGAGGACGCCTGCCGCGGAGGAGAACAGCGCGAACAGGGCGAGGTCGCGGTCGGCGGTCAGCTCGTGCAGGTGCCAGGCGGCGTCCGCCTTGGGTGCCAGGACGGAGTCCAGCCGTTCGGGGGTGAGCGAGCCGACGACACCGTCGTCGAGGACGCCGGCGGAGTGCACCACGCCGGTGAGCGGGTGCTCCTCGGGGATGGCGTCGAGGAGGGTGGTGAGGGCGTCGCGGTCGGCGGCGTCGCAGGCGGCGAGGGTGACGGTGGCGCCGGCGGCGGTGAGTTCGTCGCGCAGGGTGGTGGCGCCGGGGGCGTCGGGTCCGCGTCGGCTGGTGAGCAGGAGGTGGCGTACGCCGTGTTCGGTGACGAGGTGGCGGGCGACCAGGGCGCCCAGGCCACCGGTGCCGCCGGTGACCAGGACGGTGCCCCGGGGGTCGAGCGCGGGCACGTCGGTGTCGGCGGCCTCGGCGCGGACCAGGCGCGGGACGAGCAGCTCGCCGTCGCGCAGGGCGAGTTCCGCCTCGCCCGTGGCGAGGGCGGCCGGCAGGGCGGCGGCGGAGACGTCGGTGGCGTCGAGATCTGCCAGGACGAACAGGCCGGGGTTCTCCGCCTGGGCGGCGCGGACCAGCCCCCAGGCGGGGGCGAGGGCGGGATCGGGTGCGGGGTCGCCGTCGGCGGCGTGGACGGCGCCCCGGGTGACGACGACGAGGCGCGAGCCGGCGAACCGGTCGTCGGCCAGCCAGGTCTGTACGAGGTCCAGGGCGCGGTGGGCGGTGGTGCGGGCGGCCTCGGGCACGGTGCCGTCGGGCACCGTGAGTTCGACGACCGCGGTGCCGGGCACCGCCTCGGCGGCGCGCAGGGCGTCGGTGTCGGTGAACCACACGGGCGCGTCGTCGGTCCCGGGGGCGGCGTCGAGCGGGGCGGGCTTCCACACGGGCCGGTAGGGCAGCTCGCGGCGTCCGCCCGCGGCGCCGAGCTGGTCGGCGGAGACCGCTCGGGCGACGAGGGAGCCCACGGTGAGGACGGGGGCGCCGGTCTCGTCGGCGGCCTGCAGTTCGGTGTTGCCCCGGCCGTCGCTCAGGAGCCTGACCCGCAGTGCGGTGGCGCCGACCGCGTTCAGCGTGACGCCGGTCCAGGCGAACGGCAGGACGGTCTCGCCGCTCTGCTCGTCGTCGGCGACGAGTTCGGCGTGCAGGGCGGCGTCGAGCAGAGCGGGGTGCAGTCCGAAGCGCTGGGCGTCGGCGTGGGCCTGCTCGGGCAGGGTGACCTCGGCGAAGAGCTCGTCACCACGGCGCCAGGCGGCGGTCAGCCCCTGGAACACGGGGCCGTAGGCGTAGCCGCGGCCGAAGAGCCGCTCGTAGGCGCCGTCCAGGCCGATGGGCTCGGCCCCGGCGGGCGGCCACTGGGCGAGGTCGAAACCGGGTTCGGCGCGCTGGGGGGAGAGCACGCCGACGGCGTGCCGGACCCAGGGCATGTCCTCGCCGTCGGCCCGGGAGTGGATGCTGACGGCGCGCGTGCCGTGCTCGTCGGCCTCGCCGAGCATCACCTGGAGGGCGACGCCGCCGCGCTCGGGCAGGACCAGTGGTGCGTTGAGGGTCAGTTCGTCGAGCGTGCCGCAGCCCGCCTGGTCGCCGGCGCGGATGGCCAGTTCCACGAAGGCGGTTCCGGGCAGCAGTACGGAGCCGAGGGCCTCGTGGTCGGCGAGCCAGGGGTGGGTGCCGAGCGAGAGCCGGCTGGTGAACAGGTGGCCGCCGGTCTCCGCGGGTTCGACCGTGGCTCCCAGCAGGGGGTGGTCGACCGTTTCCTGGCCCAGGCCCGGTACCTCGTCGCCGGGGGTGGGCACGTTCAGCCAGTAACGCCGGCGCTGGAAGGCGTACGTGGGCAGGTCCACGACCTCGGCACCGGTGAAGAACGGGCTCCAGTCCACTCGCGCCCCGCGCACGGCGACCTCGGCGAGCGAGGTGGCGAAGCGGAGGAGGCCGCCCTCGTCGCGGCGCAGGGAGCCGACGACGGCCGTGTCGCGCCCGGCCGCGTCGGCGGTCTCCTGGACTCCGACCCTGAGGATGTGGTGCGGGCTGGACTCGACGAACACACCGATGCCGTCGGCGAGCAGGGCCTGCACGGCTTCCTCGAACCGGACGGTCTGGCGGAGGTTGGTGTACCAGTACTCCGCGTCGCAGGCCGCGGTGTCCAGGGCGGCGCCGGTGACCGTGGAGTAGAAGGGGACGGGGGAGGTCCGTGGCCGGATCGGGGCCAGGACGTCGAGGAGCTGTTCGCGGATGGATTCCACGTAGTGCGAGTGCGAGGCGTAGTCCACGGGGATCCGCCGCACCCGGGCGCCCTCGGCGGTGAGCAGGTCGAAGACCTCGTCGAGGGCCTCGGTCTCGCCGCACACCACGGCCGTGCCGGGTCCGTTGACCGCGGCCAGCTGTATCCGGCCCTCCCAGGGGCGCAGCCGGTCGCGGAGTGCGGCCTCGGGCAGTGCCACGGAGATCATGCCGCCCTGGCCGGCCAGTTCCTCGCGGATGAGCCGGCTGCGCAGGGCGACGACACGGGCCGCGTCGTCGAGGCTGAGGGCGCCCGACACGGCGGCTGCGGCGATCTCCCCCTGGGAGTGGCCCACCACGGCGGCGGGTTCGACGCCGTGGGCCCGCCACAGGGCGGCCAGGGAGACCATCACCGCCCACAGCACCGGCTGGACCACGTCCACGGGGTCCAGCGTGGGGCGGCCCTCCCAGCCGCGCAGGACGCCTTCCAGGTCCCAGTCGACGAAGGGTTCGAGGGCGCGTGCGCACTCGGCCATCCGCTCGGCGAACACCGGTGAGGTGTCGAGGAGTTCGACGCCCATCCGGGCCCACTGCGAGCCCTGGCCGGGGAAGACGAACGCCACTCGGGGCGCCGCGCCGCCGGCCGTCCCGGTGACGACCGTGCCGCCGGTGTCCTCCCGGGCGAGCGCGTCGAGCCCGGCCAGCAGGCTCGGCCGGTCCGACCCGAGGACCACCGCACGGTGCGGCAGGGCGGCCCGCGTGGTGGCCAGCGAGAGGCCGATGTCGGCCGGTCGTTCACCGGGCCTTTCCGTCAGATACGCATGGAGCCTTCCGGCCTGGGCCCGAAGCGCCTGCGCGCTCTTTCCCGAGATCAGCCACGGCACCGCCGGAGGCATTTCCTCACCGCTCACCCAGGACACCCCTCGAATTGGTAAAACGAACGACACGCGCGTTGCGCGGAAGGAGTCGCGCAGAAGGATTCGCTTTTAAATCCTGAGCGCGGCGGATCGGCCCGCCAACCCCTTATTCGGTGCGGCAGCCCCTACAAAAGGGGGGTGCCGCACCGGGCGTTCGGCCAGGCGCGGCCGTGTGTGTCACGCCGCCTGTGCCGTCTCGTTCCCGGAGGACTCCGGGGCGAGCAGGTCCCCGAACTCCGGGTACTGCGCGATCGCCTCCTCGCGCGTCAGCGGCCTTTCGCGGGGGCCGCGGAAGACGGTCAGCAGAGCGGGGAGGGTCATCATGCTGTTGGGCGGCGCCTCCAGCGCGGCCACCTTGAAGGAGGCGTCGGACAGGGCGGCGTTCTCGGTGGTCATCCGGGCGAACCGGGCCGTGAAGCGGCGCAGCAGGTCGGGGCCGCGCTTGATGGTCGACTTGGCGTCGGGGAACCACTGGTCGGTGCCGGTGGCCATCTGCCAGGGGCCGAGGGACGCCTTGGCGATGGCCGCCTGGGCCCGCTTGCCGAGCCCGGGGACCAGGCCGCCGCGCTGGAGTTCGGTGCGCAGCGCGAGGGCGCCGAGCGCAGCGATCGACATGCCGGTCGCGTAGTTGGGGTTGAGCGTGGTGACGGCGTCGCCGATGACGACGAAGCCCTCCGGCAGCGGCAGCTTGTCGTAGTGGCGGCGCCAGTTGGGCAGGCCCCGGTATGCCTGGATGCGACCGGCCGGGGTGGCGCGGGCGATGAGGTCGGCGACGGCGGGGTCGCGCAGGGACCGCGCGAACTCCTCGAAGCCCTGCTCGTCGGTGGGCGGCTGGCCGCCGCGGGTGCCGATGAGGGCAACGATCCAGCGGTTGCCCTCGTTGGGCAGCAGCGCGGCGCCCCGTCCGGGCTCGCCGGTGCCGCTGCGGGCCTGGATGAGCACGCCGGGGAAGTTCTCCGGGGTGCCCGGCGGGGCCTCGTAGAGCCTGCTGGCGTAGGCGAAGCCGGCGTCGACGCGGTCCTCCTGCACCTCGGGCAGGCCGAATCCCGTGAGCCAGTCGGGTGCCTTGGAGCGGCGGCCGGTGGCGTCGACGACGAGGTCGGCGGCCAGCGTGCGCGGCGTGCCGCCGTCCTCTTCGATGCGGGCCCCCGTGACCCGGGTGGCCGAGCCCTCGAGGCCGACGACCTTGGCGGACTCGATCACCTTGATCCGGGGGTCGGCCAGGACCCGGTCGCGCAGCGTGTGGTCGAGCAGTGCCCGGCTGCACAGCAGGACGTGGGAGTCGCCCGTGCGGTGGCGCCGGTACCAGCCCTCGGCGGAGAGGGTGAGCAGGTCGGACGGCATGCCACGACGCTTGGCCCCGGCCGCGTACAGGGCGTCGGACAGCCCCGGCAGCAGGGTGTCGACGGCCTGGACGCCGCCGCTCATGAACATGTGGTTGTGGTATCCCTGCGGCAGGCCCTTGCGCAGGTCGGGCCGGTCGGGGAAACGGTCGCTCTCGACGACGGTGACGTCGTCCACGTGTGCGGCGAGCACGGCGGCGGACAGCATGCCCGCCATACCGCCGCCGAGCACCACTGCGCTGGTCATCGGCCGATGCCTTCCTGGGGGAATCCGGACAGGTCGAGGAAGCGGGCGATCCGGTGGGCCGCCAGCTCGGGGTCGGGGAACAGGCCGAGCTCGTCCGCGAGGCGGTAGGCCTGCGCCAGGTGCGGCACGGACCGTGCTCCGTGCTCGGCCCACACCATGCGGAAATGGCCGATGTGGCCGGAGAGCCAGCTGAGGAAGACGAGCCCGGTCTTGAAGAAGAGGGTGCTGCGGCCCGGCCCCTGGAAGAGGTGCGCGGACAGCTCGTGTGCCTGGCCGAGCTGCTTGCGGAAGGAGTCGGTGTCGCCCGTGTCCAGGGTGCGCAGCGCCTCCGCCGCCAGCGGGGCGATCGGCGTGAACACCGGGGACAGGGCGTCGCTGTGGCCCTGTTCGTCGCCGGCGATCAGGTCGGTGTACGTGTCGTAGTCACCGGTGTAGAACCGGACGCCCGCCGGCAGCCGGCGGCGCAGCGCGACCTCGGCCTCGGGGGACAGCGGCGCCACCTTGACGCCGTCGATCCGGTCGGCGTTGTCGGCGACGACGGCGAGGAACGCCTCGGTGGCCGCCTGCGGGTCCTGGTGCCCCCAGTAGCCGGCGTGTCCGGGCACCCACTCGGGCAGCAGCCAGTGCAGTACGGCGGGCTTGGCGGACCGGCGCAGCAGGCCGGCGTACACCTCGGCGTACTCCTCGGGGCTCTGCACGGCGGCGGCGAGGGGCGTGCCGGCCTGGATGATCGGCTGGGCGCCGGCTTCGTTGACGACGTCCAGCTGCTCCTCGTACGCGGCGACGACGGCGTCGCGGGTGTGCGGGGAGAAGGGGTCGAGCTGGTCGGTCCACACCCCGGCGGCGAACCGGCCGCCCGTCTCGGCGGCGGCGGCCCCGGTCCGCCGGATCAGTTCGGCGGTGGTCGGCCAGTCGAGGCCGGCGCCGCGGTGCGCGGTGTCCAGGCCCTCGGCGACGGTGAACCCGTGGGACCACAGCTCCCGGCGGACGGCGAGGGTGGCGTCCCAGTCGAGGGCCTGCGCCGGCGGCGGACCGAGCGGCGGGCCGAAGGGCTCGTTCGGGGCGAGCGGGTCGCCGACGACCGGAGCGGCGGCCAGGACGGAACGGCTGCGGAAGGGGGTGCTGTCACGGGTGAAAGAGCGCGGTTCTCGGTTCGGCCGATAGCGCGTCACAGTGCCGTCTTCGGCGGGGAGTTCAATCACGGCGTCAGCTCCGGGGTATAAGACCAATGGAAAATTGATGCTAGTGACCCGAAAGACGCCGAAGACCCCTTAGGCGACCCCTAAAAGGACGCTTGCGGCAGCGTAATTCGGGTCCCCGACCGCTAGGCGGAAGGGGACCCGAATCAATGGTTTTCCCGAACTTTATGCGGCGAGTACCGCGCCCTCCAGCGGACGCGCCTTCAGCGCCCGCCAGGTCGGCAGCAGCGTCGCCGCCATGGTCAGTACGAAGGCGAACGCCGCCATGCCGATGTACAGCCACACCGATCCCGCCGGCACGGCCGTACCGGCCCGCGCCAGGCTGAAGGTGATGAAGGTGGCGGGCGCCACCAGCGTGCCGAGGGCGACGCCGATGACGGCGGTGATGCCGCCCTCGATCGCCATCATCCGCATGATCTGCGCCGGGGTGGCCCCGGTCAGGCGCTGCAGTGCGAACTCACGGCGCCGCCTGCTGACGGACAGCCAGAGGCTGTTCAGCACGGAGATGGTGATGTAGCCGAACAGCGTGCCGATCATCATGTAGCTGACCATGGCCTGGGCACCCAGGTGGTGGTTGAACGCCTCGGTCATCTCCTTGCGGTCGACGACCTCGGTACCCGGCAGCGTCTTGGACAGGGTGGTCAGCGCCGCCTTCGCCTTGTCCTCGCTCACGCCGTCGGCGGGCGTCACCACGATGTGCGTCGGCAGTCCGACCGTGGTGTGCTTCGCCAGCAGGTCCACCGGCAGCAGCAGCGACTCGAAGCTCTCCTTGGACTTGAACACCGCGACGATGCGCAGTTCCTGCGGGGCGCCGTCGCCCATGCGCAGCGTCATGGTGTCGCCGACGCCGCCGCTGAACTCCTTGGCGTAGGTGTCGGCGATGGCGACGGTGTTCCCGGTGAGCTGCTTCAGGTCCCCGCTGGTCGCCCGGGCACCGCCGACCTCCGCGACGCTGTCCGCGTTGTAGCCGAGCAGCTGCCAGCCGGCCAGGTCCTTGTTCTTCCAGGGGTCGTCCGGCTTGTCGATGTAGCCGGAACTGGCGACGAACTCCGACGCCGCGCCGACCTCGGGCAGGTCGCGGACCTTCTGGAGGGTTTCGGGGGCGAGACCGTCCGGGCCGCCCTTGAGCACGACGTCGCTCTTGAGCTGCTCGGTGTAGACGCTGCTGACGCTGGACTCGGTGGCGATCAGGTAGAGGTTCGCCGTGGCGATGCCGGTCAGCAGCATCACCGGGGTGACCACCGCGGCCATCCGGACGGCCCTGACCTGCGCGTTGTTCGTGGCCATCATGCCGGGCAGCCCGGAGACCGCCCGGACCACCGGACCGAGGACGCGGGTGAGGCCCTTGGTGATGGCGGGGCCCAGCAGCGCGAGCCCGACGGCGAACATGATGGACGCCCAGGTGGACGGTGTGGCGATGAACGGCCCGGTGACGAAGTTGAACGCGGAGAACACGCAGGCGCCGCACAGCACGAAGCAGAGCACCGCGAACGTGAGCCTGACCTTGCCGATGCGGAACTGCTGTCCCTCGTCGTCGCCCAGTGCCTCGATGGCCCGGGTGCGCACCACGCGCCGGCTGGCGATGGCGGCGGCTCCGACGGAGGTGAGGACGGACACGAGGCCCGCCGCCACGACCGGCAGCCAGCCGCGGTAGTAGACGACGCCCTCGGGCGCGATACCGATGTCGACCAGCCGGTCGAAGATCAGCTCGCCGACGTCCCGGCCGGGCAGCATCGCGATCAGGGTCGCCAGCACCGCCACCACCAGCGTCTCGCCGATGATCATGCGGCGCAGCTGGGCGGGGGTGCCGCCGACGGCCCGCAGCAGGGCCACCTCGCGGTGCCGCTGCTGGAAGGAGAGCGACAGCGTCGAGGCGACACCCAGCAGACCGGCCATGACCGCGAGGCCGCCGAGCAGCGCGGGCACCAGGATGAGGTCGGTCATGTCGATGTCGGAACGCTCGGCCTCGCCGCGGTCGTCGCCCGACAGGACGGAGACCTGCTTGCCCACCTTGTCGGCGATGGCCTGCTCGGTCTTCGCCAGGTCGGCGCCGGGCTCCAGGAAGACACCGATCGCCTCGACCTGACCGGGGTCGTTGGTCAGCCGCTCGGTGTCCGCGGGCGAGAAGAACAGCGCGTGCCGGTCGGTCGAGCGGGAGGCGTCGGCGACACCGCTGATCCTGAAGGTCTCGGTGCCACCGGCCACGGCGACGTCGACGGAGTCGCCCGTGCCCGCGCCGAGGGCCTCGGCCACGTCGGAGTCGACGACGACCTCGCCGGCGGCCTTGGGCTCCGCGCCGTCGCTCAGCCGGTACGGCATGAGCTGGGCCGAGGCCCACCCGTAGCCGAAGGAGTCGTGGTCGGCCTCGGCGACCGTCTCACCGTTCTTCACCGCGCTCGCGGGGAACCAGACGTCGGGCACGGCCTTGGCCACACCGGGCACGGACGCGACGGTGTCCACCAGGCCGGCCTCGACCGGCACCTGCTCGGCCAGGGAGGCGACCGGGCTGTTGTGCTGCTCGTAGTCGGGGCTGCCGGTGACCACGATCGGGGCCGCCGCGAGACGTTCGGCGGGCATCACGGCCCGCACGCCGGTCTCCATCATGCTGCCGGCGGCGGTCATGATGACACCGCACACCAGCAGCGCGACGAAGGTCGCGGCGAAACCCTGCCAGCGGAAACGCAGGGTACGCAGGGACAGTCGGAACATCACACACTCCCGGCCGCGACGGCGACGGGAGCTACCGCGTCGCTGAGGTGGGTCATCTGCTCCGCCACCGCGGCCGCGGTGGGCCGGTGCAGTTCCGAGGCGATCTGGCCGTCCGCGAGGAAGACCACGCGGTCGGCGAAGGAGGCGGCCACCGGGTCGTGCGTGACCATCACGATGGTCTGGCCCGACACGTGCACCGACTCGCGCAGCAGCGTCAGCACATCGCGTGCCGTCCTGGTGTCCAGCGCACCGGTCGGCTCGTCGGCGAAGACCACCGACGGCTGGGTGACCAGGGCGCGGGCGATGGCGACGCGCTGCTGCTGGCCGCCGGAGAGCTCGGACGGGCGGTGGCCCTGGCGGTCGCCGAGGCCCACCCGGCCGATGACCTCGTCGACGAAGGCCTTCTTGGGCTTGCGTCCTGCCAGCTGCAGGGGCAGCACCACGTTCTGACGCACGGTCAGGGCCGGCATCAGGTTGAAGGCCTGGAAGATGAAGCCGATGCGGTCGCGGCGCATCAGGGTGAGCTTCTTCTCGCTGAGCGAGCTCAGATCGGTCCCCTCGAGGAAGACCTGGCCGGACGTCGGCCGGTCCAGGCCGGCCGCGCAGTGCAGCAGCGTGCTCTTACCGGACCCCGAGGGGCCCATCACCGCGGTGAAGGTGCCCTGGTGGAAACCTACGGTGACTCCGGCCAGGGCGGCGACGCTGTTCTCCCCTCGGGTGTAGATCTTGCGGACCGTCTCCAGACGGACCGTCTCGTGTGATGCGCTGCCGTAGGCGTCGACCACGGTGTTCCACCTCGTTTCGATGAGAAGGGCTTGCGGACAGGGGTTTCTCGGTCACTCCGCCGTACGGACCGCGACCTCGGGCCGGGGCACGCTGTGGGTGCCGGCAGCTGCCGGAGAGTTCTCGGAGGTGTTCTCCTCGTTCTGAGTGACCTGGATGTGCCGCAGCCTGAGCACCGAGAGCAGCGCGGCACCGAGAGCGACGACAAGGCCGGTCGCGGCGGTCATGTGCATCGCGTCCACGAACGCGCCGTGGGCGGTGTGCAGGATCTCCTCGGCCTGTGCGGCGGGGAGGTGCGTCGCGGCCTGCGCGGCGCCGCCCAGGGTTTCGCGGGCCGGCTCCAGCGCCGACTGGGCAAAGCCGGAGCCGATGTGGTCGTCGAAGGAACCGCTGTAGGCGCTGGCGCCGATGGTGCCGAGTACCGCGATGCCGAGGGCACCGCCCAGTTCCTGGTGCGTCTGGGTGAGCGCGGAGACCGAACCGGCCTTCTCCGGCGGCGCCGCCGCCACGACCAGGTCGGTGACCATGGTGAGCACGATCGCGGAGCCGACGCCGATGCCCACCACTCCGTAGACCAGCAGCGTCATGTTGCGCTCCAGGCCGATCTGGGTCATGGCGGCGAAGCCGGTGGCGCCGAAGACGAAGCCCGCCGTGATCACGTAGGCGGGACGCACCTTGCGGGCGGCCATCACCGCGAAGGGCACGAGCAGGAAGGTGAGGGCGGGTGACGCCATGGTCCACAGCGCCGCCTCCAGGGGGCGCATGCCGAGCACGCCCATGAGGTACTGGGTGGTGAAGATGCCGTAGCCGATCAGGCAGAAGAAGGCGATCAGGCTGAGCGAGATCGCGGGCGCGAAACCGCGGTTGCGGTACAGCCTCAGGTCGACCATCGGGTGGGCGAGCCGCGACTGGCGGATCAGGAACAGCGCGCCGACCACGACGCCGGCCGCGATGGCGGCCAGCGTCAGGGCGTCGAACCCCTTGGCCGCGCCCTCCTTCAGGCCCCAGATGACGGCGAGGACGGCGGCCAGGGACAGCAGCGCGCTGAGCACGTCGAACTTCTGCGGTGTGGCGGACCGGTACTCGGGCACCAGCAGGGGGGCCGCGATCAGCAGGAGCAGCAGGACGGGGACGTTGATCAGGAAGATCGAACCCCACCAGAAGCTGTTCAGCAGGCTGCCGCTGATCACCGGGCCGATCGCGGCACCGGCGGACAGCCCGATCGACCAGACGGCGATCGCGGTGCTGCGCTGCTTGGGGTCACGGAACATGTTGGTGACCAGCGCCAGGGTCGAGGGCATCAGGGTCGCCCCGCCCAGACCCTGCAGGGCGCGGGCCGCGATGAGCATCTCGGCGCTGCCCGCGAAGGCGGCCGCGACCGAGGCTATGCCGAAGACGGTGGCACCGATCAGCAGCAGTCTGCGGCGGCCGACGACATCACCGACGCTGCCCATCGTGATGAGCATGCCGGCGAGGATGAACCCGTAGATGTCGACCATCCACAGCTGCTGTGTGCTGGTGGTCTCCAGTTCGGCGGCGATCGACGGCACGCCGAAATACAGCACCGTGATGTCCATGGAGACCAGGAGGAGGGGAAGGGTCAGGACAGCGAGTGCGATCCACTCCTTGCGTCCTGCCCGTGTCTGTGTGGGGGTCATGTGTGTGCGTCCTTCGTCGCCGGTTGCTCGGGCATCGCGATGCGTTCCGTTCGGTGCTGCGATCCCTCACGGATGGGGCACCCGCACAGACGCCGTCCGCGTATTCGCATGGATCACCCTGACTGCAGGCATTCGCAGTGCGCAATCCATTCAAGCGGCCACGGGACCATGCATGCCATGATCACACCCCCCTAACAGGTCCCTGACCACCCCTAATTGACGTCGCTTTTATCAGTTGTTTTTCGAGTCGTTCTCAAGCGCATTTCGAGTAATTCTGCGCTCCGGCTCACAGACCCTGTTTGACGGTCGCGCCGGCGTCGACCTTCAGGTGCAGACCGGTGACGTAGCGGGACTCGTCGGAGGCGAGGTAGACCACCGCGTGCGAGACGTCGATGGGGTTCACGAACGGGATCGGCATCGACTGCAGTCCGGTGAAGACGGGGTCGACGTCCTCCCGGGTCGGCTCCTCCAGGTCCGGACGGAAGGTCCGGTACACGGCGTCGTTGAGCAGCATGTCGGTGTCCACGTTCGTCGGGTGGACCGCGTTGACGCGCTGCCCGCTGCCCGCCACGAGCTGCGAGAGCGTGTTGACGTACTCGACCAGCGTGTGCTTGGCGAAGCGGTAGCCCGCGAAGCCGGGGCCGGCCGGCGAGACGTCGCCGTGGCCCGGCTGCAGCCCGGTCATCGAGCCGATGACGACGATCGAGGCGCCCTCGCCCAGGTGCGGCAGCGCGAAGTGCACCGTGTTGACGACGCCGGAGAGGTTGATGTCGACGGTGTCGGTGAAGGCGTCGATCGGGCGTCCGGCGCCGATCGGCAGGATGCCCGCGTTGGGGACCACCACGTCGAGGCGGCCCAGTTCGGCCACGCCCTCGTCGATGGCGGCCTTGAGCGCGTCGCGGTCGCGCACGTCCGCGCGCCGGGCGACGACGCGGCGGCCCGTCTTCTCGACCAGTCGCGCGGTCTCCTCCAGGTCACCGGGGCCCGCCATGGGGTACGGCGCGCTCTCGATGTCCTCGCACAGATCGACGGCGATGATGTCGGCGCCCTCCTCGGCCAGCCGCACGGCGTGGCTGCGGCCCTGCCCTCGGCCGGCCCCGGTTATCAGCGCCACTTTTCCAGCCACCCGGCCCATGGGGACCTCCCTATTCCAATGCTTCGGATTTCACTGGCAGTTCTCGTTCGGCGGTAATCAGCCGCATCAATAGTGAGGCGTCGAGAGGGCCCGGCGGAGTACTCCCGCCCCCCTATCTATCTAGGGGTGGACTCATCTCACGGAAACCGCGCACCATCGAGTCGTAGGCCGTCAAACTCACATTTCCATGAAGGGAGTCGGCCCATGGCCCCGGAGCCGGAGACCGAACAGAACGAGACGGCCGCCCAGCCGGGCGCCGAGGAGCTGGCAGCCGAGGAGCTGCTGGTGGAGGAGGTCTCGATCGACGGCATGTGCGGTGTCTACTAGCCAGGAGTCCGCAGTGTTCGCTCCCGAGCGCCCCCACCGGTGTTCCCCCAGCGTGGCGCTGCGTCCGGAACCCTTCGGCGCGCTCGCCTACGACTTCCGCACCCGTCGGCTGAGCTTCCTCAAGACGCCGGCGCTGGTCGAGGTGGTGCGGACGCTCGGCGACCACCCCGACGTGCACACCGCGCTCACCGGCGCGGGTGTGGCCCGCGAACAGCACGGCGCCTATCTCAGGGCCCTGGCCTCGCTCGCGGACAGCGGAGTGATCGAACCCCGCCCCGAGATCCGTCCCGAACCGTTTGTGGAGCGTGCGGCGTGAGGCTCGTCGACCATTTCGAGACCGGGCTGGACGCCCCGATCTGCCTGACCTGGGAACTGACGTACGGCTGCAATCTGTCGTGCGTGCACTGCCTTTCGTCGTCCGGGCGGCGCGACCCGCGTGAACTGACCACGGCGGAGTGCAAGGCGGTCATCGACGAACTCCAGCGCCTGCAGGTCTTCTACGTGAACATCGGCGGCGGCGAGCCGACCGTGCGACCGGACTTCTGGGAGCTCGTCCAGTACGCCACCGAGCACCAGGTCGGCGTGAAGTTCTCCACCAACGGCGTGCGCCTGACCCCGCAGCGGGCCCGATGGCTGGCCGCCAGTGACTACGTGGACGTCCAGATCTCGCTGGACGGCGCCACCGCCGAGGTCAACGACGCGGTGCGCGGCGCCGGTTCGTACGCGACGGCGACGCGGGCCATGCGCAACCTCGCCGACGCGGGCGTGCGCGACTTCAAGCTCAGCGTGGTGGTGACCCGGCACAACGCCGGGCAGCTCGACGCGTTCAAGGAACTCGCCGACGCGCACGGAGCCCAGCTGCGCCTCACCCGCCTCCGGCCCGCCGGACGCGGCGCGGACGTCTGGGACGAACTGCACCCCACCGCCGAGCAGCAGCGTGCGCTGTACGAGTGGCTGCTGAGGCAGGGCGAGGGCGTGCTGACCGGCGACTCGTTCTTCCACCTCAACGCGCTCGGTTCCGGTTCGCTGCCGGGCCTCAACCTGTGCGGCGCGGGCCGCGTGGTGTGCCTGATCGACCCGGTGGGCGACGTGTACGCCTGCCCGTTCGCCATCCACGACGACTTCCTCGCCGGCAACGTCCGCTCCCCGGGCGGCTTCACGACGGTGTGGCGCGAATCCTCCCTGTTCGCCGAGCTGCGCGCCCCGCAGACCGGCGGCGCGTGCACGGCGTGCTCGGCGTACGACGCGTGCCGCGGCGGCTGCATGGCGGCCAAGTTCTTCACCGGGCTGCCGCTGGACGGCCCCGACCCGGAGTGCGTCAAGGGCAACGCGGAGTCCGCCCTCGCCTCGGCCGGCAGGGGCCGGGCGCCCCGCCCGTCCGGGGACCACTCCCACCGCACCGCCCGTGCCCCGCGCCCGCGGCCGGTCCCGGTCGCCATCGGCTGGGGCCCGCCCGCCGCCGCACCGCCGCCCGACCGGGCCTGCGACACCAGTCCGCTGGCCGGCTTCACGGCCGGGCGCGAGGAGGCCGGCCGGACATGCGCCTGACCGACCCCGTCGCCGTGGGCCCTCGCACGGCTCCCAGCCGGGTGATGTTCGGGCCGCACGAGACCAACCTGGGCCGGGGCCGTGGGCTGTCCGGACGTCATGTCGCCTACTACGAGCGGCGCGCCGCCGGCGGTGCCGGACTGGTCGTGACCGAGACGGCGAGCGTCCACCCCTCGGACTGGCCCTACGAACGGGCCCCGCTGGCCGCCGACTGCGCGGCGGGCTGGGCGGACGTCGCGGCGGCCTGCGCTCCGCACGGCACGCTGGTGCTGGCCTCACTCGGGCATGCCGGTTCGCAGGGCTCCTCCGCCCATCACCAGTCGGCGCTGTGGGCGCCGTCCCGGGTGGCGGACGTGGTGAGCCGCGAGATGCCCATGGAGATGGAGGCGCCCGAGATCGCCGCCCTGACCGACGGATTCGCCGCCTCCGCGACGCTCGCGGCCGGGGCCGGTCTCGCGGGGGTGGAGATCGACGCCGGGCAGCACAGTCTGCTGCGGCAGTTCCTGTCCGGCCTCACCAACCAGCGCACCGACGACTACGGCACCGACCGGGCCAGGCTGCTGCGCGAGGTGCTGCACGCCGTCCGCGCGGTGCTGGGCGACGACCGGGTGCTCGGCCTGCGGCTGTCCTGCGACGAGCTCGCCCCCTGGGCCGGCATCACCCCCGACCACGCCACCGGCCTCGCCCGGGAGCTGGCCGGCGCGCTGGACTACCTCGTGGTGGTCCGCGGCTGCGCCATGGGGGTCTCCGCCACCAGGCCCGACTTCCACACGCCCGCCGGCTTCAACTCCGAGCTGTGCCGCACGGTGCGCACCGCGGTGGACGGCGCGGTGCCCGTGGTGCTCCAGGGCTCGGTGACCGACCCGGAGCAGGCACAGCGGGCCCTGGACGACGCGGTCTGCGACCTGGTGGAGATGACCCGCGCGCAGATCGCCGAGCCCGACCTCGTCTCCCTGGTGCGCGCGGGCCGTCCCGGACGCGTCCGTCCCTGTGTGCTGTGCAACCAGAAGTGCCGGGTGCGCGACAACCGCAATCCCGTGGTCTCCTGCGTCGCGAACCCGGCCGCCGGACACGAGACCGAGGACCGCCCGCTCGACGGGCGGGTGCCGGACCACGCCGCGCTGGACGTCCTCGTGGTCGGCGGCGGGCCCGCCGGTCTGGAAGCGGCCCGGGTCCTGGCCGGGCGGGGCCACCGCGTGGAGCTCGCCGAGCGCGGCGAACGCCTCGGCGGCACGCTGCGCGACGCGGGGGCACGCTGGGCACCGCTCGCCGACTGGCTGGAGGCCGAGGTACGCCGCCTGGGCGTGACGGTCCGCACCGGCACCGGGATCTCCCAGGACCACCTGGCGGACCGCACGGCACTGCTCGCCACCGGTTCCCGCCCGGGGCCGCGGCCGTACGACGTCGAGGGCGGCGAGGTGGTCGAGGCGGCCGACGTCCTGGCCGGGCGGGCCCGGCTGCCGCTCGGCCCGGTCCTCGTGCACGACCCGGTCGGCGACGCCACCGGCACGGCCGTCGCCGAACTCCTGGCCGCGCAGGGCCGCAGCACCCTGATCGTCACCCAGGACCAGGTCGTCGGCACCCAGCTCGCGCTGACCGGCGATCTCGCCGACGCCAACGGCAGACTGCGGCGCGCCGGCGTGACCTTGGTCAAACGCGCCGCCCTGCGTGCCGTGCACGACGGCGCCGTGGTCGTCGAGGACGTCCTCACGGGCGAGCAGCGGAAGCTGGAGTGCGCCGCCGTGGTGCACTGCGGTCACCGGCTGCCCGACACCTCCCTGGAGGGCGGGGCGCGTGCCGGGGACTGCGTGGCGCCGCGGACGGTGCACGAGGCCGTACTGGAGGGACGCCGGGCGGCCCTGGCGCTGGAAGGAGGTGCCCGGTGAGCGCCCTGCGCCATCTGTTCTCGCCGCTGCGCATCGGTCCGCTGACGGTGGCCAACCGCATCGTGTTCTCCGCGCACCTGACCAACTACGCCGAGGACGGGCTGCCCAGCGAACAGCACGCCGCCTACTACGCGGCCCGTGCGGCGGGCGGCGCCGGACTCGTCATCACGGAGGAACACTCCACCCACGCCACGGACTGGCCGTACGAGAAGCTGATCCACGGCTACCGGCCCGAGGCGGTGCCCGGTTACCGCCGTATCACCGAGGCGGTGCACGCCCACGGCACGCCGATCCTCGCCCAGCTCAACCACAACGGCGGCCAGGCGTCGTCGATGTACTCGCGGCTGCCGGTGTGGGCGCCCTCGCCGGTGCCCGATCCACTCTTCCGCGAGGTCCCCAAAGCCGTCACCGTCGCCGAGATCGCCGAGATCACCGCCGGTTACGCCACGGTGGCCGGGCACTGCGCCGAGGGCGGCTTCGACGGGGTGGAGCTCCAGTGCTCGCACTCCTCGATCGTGCGCGGCTTCCTCTCCCCCACGACCAACGTCCGCACCGACGCCTACGGCGGCTCGCTCGCGAACCGCGCGCGCGTCCTGCTGGAGACCGTCGACGCGGTACGGGAGGCACTGGGCCCGGACCGGGCGCTCGGCGTGCGGCTGTGCGGGGACGAACTCGTCGAGGGCGGCACGACCATCGACGAGGCCGTGGAGATCGCCCGGCTCGTGGAGGCGACCGGCAAGGTCGACTACATCAACACCTCCATCGGCGTGGCCACGTCGACGCTCTACATGATCGAGGCGTCGATGACGGTGCCGCCCGGGTACGCCCTGTTCATCTCCAACGCGATCCGGCGCGCCGTCCGGCTCCCCGTCGTCGGCGTCGGCCGGATCAAGGACCCGGTGCAGGCGGAACGGGCGCTGGCCGAGGGGCACTGCGACCTGGTGGGCGTGGTGCGCGGGCAGATCGCCGACCCGGACTTCGCGGCGAAGGCCCGCGCCGGGCGGACCCCCGACATCCGCACCTGCCTGTCCTGCAACCAGGAGTGCGTGGGCCGGATGGGCCTGAACCGCTGGCTCGGCTGCATCGAGAACCCGAGGGCGGGACGTGAGTCGGTCCCGCTGCCCGACCCGGGCCCCCGTCCCCGGCGGGTGCTGGTCGTCGGCGGCGGGCCGGCCGGTCTGCAGGCCGCGGCCACCGCGGCGCGCCGCGGCCATCAGGTGACCCTGTACGAGCGGGCCGCGACGACCGGCGGGCAGGTGCAGGTGGCGGCCTCCGCCCCCGGCCGCGCCGAGTTCCTCGACGTCGTACGCAACCTGCTCGCCGAGTGCCGCAGGCACGGCGTGGAGATCCGTACCGGTGTGGAGGCCACCGAGGAGACGGTGCGGGCCGCCGCGCCGGACGCGGTGGTGCTCGCCACCGGGGCGCGTCCGCAGCCGCCGTACTGGGCGGGCGGTCTGGAGCGGGTCGTCGACGTGCGCGACGTCCTGGAGGGCCGGGCGTCGCCCGGCGCCGGCGAGCGGGTCCTCGTCGTGGACGAACTGGGCTTCCACCAGGCGACCTCCGTGGCGGAGCTGCTGGCGGACCGCGGCTGCCGGGTCCGCGTCGGCACGCCCGGCATGGTCGTCGGGCAGGACCTCGGCATCACCCTCGACCTGGAGACCTACTCGGTGCGGGCCCACGCCAAGGGCATCGAACACGCCACGGACCAGGTGGTGACCGGTGCGCGCCCGGACGGGACGGGAGTGGAGCTGGACGTGCTCACCCACACCACGGGAGAGGTCGCGCAGGAGCGCTACGACTGGGTGGTGTGCGCGGTGCACCAGACCCCGGCCGACGAACTGTGGCACGCCCTGCGGGGAGCGCCGTTCGCCGTGCACCGGGCGGGCGACTGCCTCACCCCGCGCCGGGCGCACGCGGCCGTCGTCGAGGGCCACCGGGCGGGGGTGGCGGTGTGAGCGCGCTGCCCTCCCGGCTCACCGCCGTCGCCGTCGTCGTGGTGCGCGAGGGCGTGCTGCCCGCCGGCGCGGACGAGGCCGTAGCCGAGGCGGGCGGCGCCGTCCTGCTCGCCGGCACGGGCGCCAAGGAGGCCGCCGGGGCGCTGACGTCGGCGCGGTGGGTGTGGGCCGCGGAGACCGGGACCGCCCCCGGGACGCTGGCGGCCGCGGTGGCCCCGCAGCTCGCCCCGGTGCACACGGTGGTGCTGCCCGCCTCGCCCGACGGCCGTGATCTGGCGCCGCGCCTGGCCGCCGAGCTCGGCCGCCCGTTGCTCGCCGGCGCGGTGGAGGTGCTGCCGCACGGGGCCGACGTACTGCGCTGGGACGGCCGGGCCCTGGTGGAGCTGACCGCCGACGGCCCCTTCGTCGCCACGCTGGTGCCGGGGCTGCGCGGCGCCGAACCGGAGCCGGCGGAACCGGAGCTGACCGAGCTCCGGCTCGACGCGCCGCGTCCGGTGCCCGACGCCCGGTGCCTGGCGACGGAGACCGGATCCGCGACCGCGGACGGTCTGGCCGAGGCCCGCAGGATCTTCGGCGCGGGCGGTGGGCTCGGCGGGCGGGAGACGGTGGACGTGCTCGCGCGGGTGGCCGCGGCGCTGGACGCGGCGGTCGGCGCGACCCGGGTGGTCACCGACGCCGGCTGGCTCGGCCACGAGCGGCAGATCGGCACCACCGGTGTCGCCGTCGACCCGGACCTCTACGTCGCCTTCGGTGTCTCCGGCGCTCCCCACCACACCGGCGGTCTGGGTGCCCCGCGCCATGTGGTGAGCGTCAACACCGACCCGCACTGCCCGATGACGGCCATGGCCGATCTGGGCATCGTGGCCGACGCCACGGCCGTACTCACCGAAGTCGCCCGGCAGTTGGGCCTCCCGGACGGCTCCGGGACCCTTGCCGCCCCCGAGGACAACGGAGCGTCGCGATGACCGACCAGCCCGCCTTCGACGTCGTGGTCGTCGGGGCCGGCCCCGCCGGATCGGCCGCCGCGCTGGAGGCCGCCCGCGCCGGACGGTCCGTGGCACTGCTGGAGCGCGGGCCCTACCCGGGCGCCAAGAACGTCTACGGCGGTGTCGTCTACGGCCGCGTCCTCGGCGAACTCGTCCCGGACTGGTGGCGGCACCTGCCGGTGCAGCGCTGGGTGACCCGGCGCTCCACGATGGTGCTCACCGGTCACCAGGCCCTCACCGTCGACTTCCGGACCGAGGACTGGGGATCGGCCCCGTACAACGGCGCGACCGCCCACCGTGCGGAGTTGGACGGCTGGCTCGCCTCCCTCGCCCAGGAGGCGGGGGCGGTCCTGGTGCCGTCGACCACCGTCACCGGCCTGCTGCGCGACGCCTCGGGACGGGTGAGCGGGGTGCGCACCGACCGGCCCGACGGGGACCTCACCGCGCGCGTCGTGATCGCCTGCGACGGCGTCAACTCCTTCCTCGCCAAGGAGGCGGGGCTGTTCGACAAGGTCCCGGGACGGCAGGCCGAGCACACCTCCCTCGGCGTCAAGGAGACCCTCGCGCTGCCTCCCGAAGTGATCGAACAGCGCTTCGGTCTGACCGGCCGGCACGGTCAGGACATCGAGATCCTCGGCTGCACCGGCACCATCCCGGGCGGCGGCTTCCTCTACACCAACTACGACTCCGTCAGCATCGGCGTCGTACTGTCCCTGACCGGGCTCGCGGCGTCCGGCTCCCGGCCCGAGGAGGTGCTCGCCGGCCTCAAGGCGCACCCGGCGGTGGCCCCGCTGATCCGGGGCGCCGGACTCAAGGAGTACTCCGCGCACCTGATCCCCGAGGGCGGCTACGACACCATGCCCGAGCTGGTCGGCGACGGCATCGTGGTGGCGGGGGACGCCGCCGCGATGTGCCTGGCCGCCGGCGTCTGGCTGGAGGGCGTCAACTACGCGCTGGGCTCGGGCATGCACGCCGGGCGCGCCGCGGCGGCGGCCGTGGGCGCGGGCGACACCTCGGCAACCGGCCTGGCCGGCTACCGCCGCGCCCTGGACGACTCGTTCGTCCTCACCGACCTGCGCAGACTGCGCCGGGTGCCGCGGCTGGTCTTCTCCGACCGGGTGCAGCGGTCCTACCCCGGGCTGCTGTGCGACCTCGCGCAGGACTTCTTCACCGTCGACAACCCGCGCCCCAAGCCGGGGCTCGGCGCACTGGCACGGTCCGCCGCCCGCCGGCACGGGGTGAGAGTGCGCCATCTGCTGTCCGACGCGTTCACCGGATGGAGGTCCTTCGGATGACCCGTACGACCGGCGGCGGGCCGGACGGCCCCGCCGACGGCTCCTTCGAGGACCGGATGTCCACCGTGGACTTCCGGCTCTCCGAACGGGCCCACATCACCGTGGACACCGACGTGTGCCGCGGCTGTTCGACCCGGGTCTGTGTGCACGCCTGCCCGGCCCGGCTGTTCGTGCCGACCGACGACGGCTCGATCCTGTTCAACTACGAACAGTGCTTCGAGTGCGGCACCTGCTACCAGGTCTGCGACGCCGACGGCGCCATCACCTGGACCTATCCCGACGGCGGCCACGGCGTCGCCTTCCGGAAGGGGTGAGCGCCGTGCTGGTGGTGGCCGCGCTGCGCCACAGCGACCCGCGGGCCGCGGTGGACCCGCTCTCCGGCCGGGTGAGCACCGATGCCTACGCCGGCGCCGCGTCGGACGCCGACCGCTGCGCGCTGGAGGTCGCCCTGCGGATCGCGGGGGACCTGGGCGGACGCTGTCTGGCCGTCACCGTGGGACCACCCGCGGTCGAGGAGATGCTGCGCGAGGCCGTGGCCGCCGGCGCCGACGGCGTACTGCGCGTCGACGGGCCGGCCGGCGACGGGGCCGCCACCGCGGCGTCCCTGCACGCGGGGCTGGCCGCCCGGGGGCTCGTCCCCGGACTGGTGGTGTGCGGGGACCGCTCGACGGAGCGCGGCACCGGCAGCACCCCGGCGTACCTGGCCGCCTCGCTGGGCGCGGCACAGGCGCTCGGCCTGACCGAACTGACCGCCGACGGCGACGGGCTGCGCGCGGTGCGCCGGCTCGACGGCGGCCGTCGTGAGCTGCTGGGCCTGCCCCTGCCGGCCGTGTGCTCGGTGGAGCCGGGCACGGCCGTGGCACGCCGGGCGCCGCTGGCCGCCGTGCTCGCCGCCCGCACCCGGCCCGTCCCCGCGGTCTCCGTGTCCGCCGCTCCCGTCCCCGCGGTCCGCGCGGGCACCGTCCGCCCCTACCGGCCCCGCCCCCGGGTCCTGCCCGCCCCCGAGGGGGAGCGGCCCCACGAGCGGCTGCTGGCCCTCACCGGAGCGCACACCCCGCCCCGCACGCCGCCCCGGCTGGTCACGCCCGACAGCCCCGAGGAGGCGGCCCGTCTGCTGCTGGAGCACCTGCGGGAGCGGGCGTGAGGACCGCCCTCGTCACGGGGGCCGCCCGGGGCATCGGCGCGGCCGTCGTGGACCGGCTCGCGGCCGACGGCTGGCAGGTCGTCGCGGTCGACGTGTGCGCCGACGTCCCCGGCGCCGGCTATCCGCTGGGCACCGAGGAGCAGCTGAAGGCCCTGGCGGGACGCCGGCCCGGTGCCGTCCTTCCGGTGGTCGCCGACGTACGGGACCCGGAGGCGCTGGAGCGGGCGGTCCGGCTGGCGCACGAGGAGTTCGGCGCCCTGGACGCCGCGGTGGCCGCCGCCGCCGTGATGGCGGGCGGGCGCCCCCTGTGGGAGACCACCGACGACGAGTGGGACGTGCTGTTCGAGACCGGGGTGCGCGGAGTGGCCCGTCTGGCGCGGGCCGCGGTCCCGGCGCTGCTCGCCCGGCCCGCCCCGCGCTCGGGCCGGTTCGTCGCCGTGGCCTCCGCGGCCGCGCACCGCGGTCTGTGGCACCTGGCCGGATACAACGCCGCCAAGCACGCGGTGGTGGGCCTGGTTCGCGGGCTGGCCGCCGACCTGCGCGGCACCGGGGTCACCGCCACCGCCGTCTCGCCGGGGTCCACCCGCACCGCGATGCTCGACGCCAGCGCCGACCTGTACGGGCTGGCCGATCCCGAGGAATTCGCCCGGCACCAGCTGGTGGACCGGCTGCTCGAACCGCAGGAGGTCGCGGCCGCCATCTGCTGGCTGTGCGGCGAGCAGTCCTCCGCGGTGACCGGCACCGTGGTCCACGCGGACGGAGGTTTCACCACATGAACCGCCCCACGGCCCCCACCACGACCAGTCCGGCCGGTCCCCCGCCGGCGGCCCCGTCCGGCCCCGGCGAGCCCGCCGCCCCCGCCGCCGCGCTGCGGCTGGCCGCCGACCCGGGACTGCGTCGTCTGGCGGGCGGCCGGACCCTGCTCGGCGGTGCGCCCTACCGGGTGCTGCGCCTGAGTGAGCGCGGTGCGCGGCTGGTGGAGGGCTGGCTCGCCGGCGAGCCGGTGGCCGGCCACCCGGCCCACCGCCGTCTCGCCGACCAGTTGGTGCGGTGCCAGATGGCCCATCCGGTGCACACCGGCGCCCGGCCGGCCGCCGCCGACGTCACCGTGGTGATCCCGGTCCGGGACGCCCCGGACGCCGGCGACGGCTCACCGGCGGCGGACCGGTGCGCCGCCGTCGTGGTCGTCGACGACGGCTCCGCCGTGCCGCACCCGTCGGCCGCCGTCCGCCACCCGGCCCCGCGCGGCCCCGCCGCCGCCCGCAACACCGGCTGGCGGCTCGCCGGTACGCGGTTCGTGGCCTTCCTGGACGCGGACGTCGTGCCCGAGGAGGGCTGGCTCGAGCCGTTGCTCGCCCACTTCGCGGACCCCACCGTCGCCGCGGTGGCCCCCCGGGTGCGCAGCGTGCCGGGTACCACCGCGCTGGAGCGCTACGAACAGGACCGGTCGCCGCTCGACCTCGGGCCGCTGCCTGCCGTGGTCCGCCCCGGGAGCCGGGTGAGCTACGTGCCGACGGCCGCCCTCGTCGTGCGCGTCGACGCGCTGAAGGAGCACGGGGGGTTCGACGAGCGGCTGCGGTTCGGCGAGGACGTCGACTTCGTGTGGCGGCTGGCCGCCGCGGGCCACCAGGTGCGCTACGAGCCCGCCTCCACGGTCCGGCACGCCCCGCGCGCCACCTGGCCGGCCCTGCTGCGCCAGCGCTTCGGCTACGGAACGTCCGCCGCGCCGCTGGCCCTGCGGCACGGCCGTGCCGTCGCCCCGGTCCGGGCCTCGGCCTGGAGCCTGGCCTCCTGGGCTGCGCTGGCCGCGGGCCGCCCGGGGGTCGCGGCCGCCACCGCGCTGGGCACGGCCGCCCTGCTGCCCCGCAAGCTGAGCGGTGTCGGAGTGCCCGCGAAGGACGCGCTGGAACTGGCCCTGCGCGGCCACTGGGGCGCCGGCCGGCTCCTCGCCGACGCCGCGACCCGCGCGTGGTGGCCCCTCGCGGTGCCCGCCCTGGCCTCCGGGCGCCCAGGGCGTGTGCTGCTGGCCGCCGCGCTGGCACGGCACGTCACCGACTGGCGCCGGCAGCGCCCGGCGCTGGACCTTCCGCGCTGGACGGCCGCCCGGGTCGCCGACGACCTGGCGTACGGCGCGGGCGTGTGGTGGGGGGCGCTGCGGCACCGGACCACCGCGCCGTTGCGCCCGGACGCCGCCGAGTGGCCGGGCCGGGACGGAGTGCGCGTCCTGTGAGCGGTCCGCGCCGGCTCGCCGAACTGACCTGGCCCGAGGTCGCCGCCACCGCCTCGCGCAGCGTACTGGCCGTTCCGGTCGGCTCCACCGAACAGCACGGCCCCCACCTGCCGTTCACCGTGGACACCGACATCGCCGTCGCGCTCGCCGAGCGGCTGGCGTGCGCGCGCGACTGGATCGTGCTGGCGCCACCGGTGCCCTACGGATCCAGCGGCGAGCACGCCGGTTTCCCCGGCACCCTGTCGATCGGCCGGGAGGCGACCGAGCTGCTGCTGACCGAGTTGGTGCGGTCGGCGGACGCCTTCGCCGCCGTCGCCCTGGTCTCCGGTCACGGCGGCAACGCCGTGCCGCTCAGGAGGGCCGTGGCCCGGCTGCTTTCGGAGGGCCGCACCGTGCACTTCTGGGAGCCCTCGGGAGACCCGGCCGACTCGCACGCCGGCCGGGCCGAGACCTCGGCGATGCTGGCGCTGCGGCCCGCGGCCGTGCACCGGGACCGCGCCGCGGCCGGCGAGAGACGGCCTCTGTCCGCGCTGCTGCCCGCCCTGCGCCGCTCGGGGCTGCGTGCCGTGACCCCGAACGGGGTGCTCGGCGACCCGGCCGGCGCGGGTGCCGCCGACGGGCAGCGGCGGCTGGAGGCCTGGACGGAGGACCTGGTGGCGACGAGCTCGACCTGGACCCCCCGCAGGCCGGCGGCCGCGGCCGACGATCAGTCATGGGACACAATCTGACTGTGCAGTTCACGATTCTGGGTCCGATGGAAGTACGGGGCGCCGACGGCGAACCGCTCGAACTCGGTGGTCCCCGGCCGCGTTCGGTCCTCGCGCTGTTGCTGGCGGACCCCGGACGGGTGGTGGGCACCGACCGGCTGATCGACGAGGTCTACGGCGACGACCCGCCGGCCGGCGCGGCCAACGCCCTGCAGTCCCAGATCTCCCGGCTGCGGCGCCGCCTGGGCGTACGGATCGACTCCCTGCCCACCGGGTACCGGCTGGACGTCGACCCCGACGACGTCGACGCCCACCGCTTCGCGCGCCTCGCGCGCCAGGGCAGGCAGGCGCTGGCGGCCGCGGACCACGCGCGCGCCGCCGACCTGCTGCGGGAGGCCCTGGGGCTGTGGCGCGGTCCGGCGCAGGTTCCCCAGGCCCAGCGGCTGGAGGAGCTGCGCCTCGCCGCGGCCGAGGACCGCTTCGAGGCGGAACTCGCCCTGGGCGAGACGGCGTCGCTGGTGCCCGAGCTGCACCAGCTCCACGAGGCGCACCCGCTGCGGGAGCGGCTGTGCGGGCAGCTGATGCGGGCGCTGCACGGCAGCGGCCGGCAGGCCGAGGCGCTGAGCCTGTACGAGCGGACCCGGTCCACCCTCGCCGAGGAGCTGGGCACCGACCCCTCGCCCGAGCTGGCCGCGGTGCACCTGGAGTTGCTGCGGGCGGACCACACGCCCGCGCAGGCCGCACCGCGCGGGGTGCCCGCGCAGTTCACCAGCTTCGTGGGCCGCGAGACGGAACTGGCCCGGATCCGTGAACTGCTCGGCACGGCCCGGCTGGTGACCCTCATCGGGCCGGGCGGAGTGGGCAAGACCCGGCTCGCCGTGGAGGCCGCGGCGCTCGAGAGCGGCGACGTGTGCTTCGTGGAGCTGGCCCCGCTGGCGGACGGCGCGCAGCTCGCGGGGACGGTGCTGGGCTCACTGGGCCTGCGGTCCTCCTCCGGGGCCGGCAAGGACTCCGAGGAGCGGCTGGTCAGCGCGCTCGCCGAACGCCGGCTGCTGCTGGTGCTGGACAACTGCGAACACGTCCTGGAGGACACCGCCCGGCTGGTGCGCCGGCTGCTCGGCGCGTGTCCGGGCGTGCGGGTGCTGGCGACGGGGCGGGAGGCGCTGGGGCTGACCGGTGAGGCGCTGTGCCCGCTGTCGCCGCTGGAGCCCCGGTCGGCGGTCCGGCTGTTCCGGGACCGGGCCGCGGCCGTGTCCCCCGCGTTCGCGGCGGAGACCGGGCAGGACGGCGAGGGGCGGGCCGGGGTGGTGGAGCG
This sequence comes from Streptomyces sp. NPDC053750, assembly GCF_044544295.1. Taxonomy (NCBI): domain Bacteria; kingdom Bacillati; phylum Actinomycetota; class Actinomycetes; order Kitasatosporales; family Streptomycetaceae; genus Streptomyces; species Streptomyces sp. NPDC053750. Next base: position 43,288 of record NZ_JBITXB010000023.1, read on the forward strand.
GATCTGCGCCGCGCTGGACGGGCTGCCGCTCGCCCTGGAGCTGGCGGCGGCCCGGCTGCGGACCCTGTCCGTCGAGGACGTCGCCACCCGCCTGGACGACCGGTTCCGGCTGCTGTCGCGCGGGGACCGCACGGCCGCGCCCCGGCATCAGACGCTGCGCGCGGTGGTCGAGTGGAGCTGGGACCTGCTGGACGAGGACGAGCGGGCGATGGCCCGTCGGCTGACCGTCTTCGCGGGCGGTGCCACCGTCGAGGCCGCCGAGGAGGTCTGCGCGCTGCCCGACGCCGAGGAACTGGTCGAGTCACTGGTGGGCAAGTCGCTGCTGGAGCTGCGGGACGGGCGGCTGCGCATGTTCGAGACGGTGCGCGCGTTCGGCGCCGAGCGGCTGGCCGAGTCGGGCGAGCAGGAGCGCTTCCGCGCGGCCCACGCGGCGTACTTCCTGCAGCTGGCGGAGCGTGCGGAGCCGTGTCTGCGCCGCACCGAGCAGGTGGAGTGGCTGGCCCGGCTCACCGCCGAACAGGACAACTTCCAGGCGGCGCTGCGCTGGTCGGTGGGCGCGGACACGGCGGCCGGACTGCGGTTGCTGTCGGCGCTGACCTGGTACTGGTGGCTGCGCGGGCTGCACGGCGAGACCGCGCCGCTGGCCGCGGCGCTGCTGGCGGCCACCGGTGAGGAGCCGCCCGGGGACCTGGCGGAGGAGTACGTGCTGTGCGTGCTCAACGCGCACGCCAAGGACGTCTCCTCCCCGTCGGCGGCGGCCCGGCTGGACCGGGTGGAGGCGCTGCTGAAGACCATCGACCGCCCGCTGCGCCGCCCGGTCCTGACCGTGCTGTGGGCGGTGATCGGCGGTCCGGGCCGGGCGTCCGACGACGCCGGCCGGCGCCGCCAGATCGGTTCGGACACCTGGTCCCGGGCGGTCAGTCTGATGGGCAGCGGGTTCGAACCGTGGTTCGAGGGCCGGCCGGACGAGGCGGAGCAGCGGTTCGCCACCGCGCTGGCGGGTTTCCGGGAGACCGGGGACCGCTGGGGGATGGCCAACTGCCTCGACCCGCTGGCGATGTTCGCCGACTGGCGCGGGGACCGCGAACTCGCCCTGGCCCGGCTGGACGAGGCCCTGACGCTGGTGGGCCAGCTGGGCTCGCCGGAGGAGCGGGCCGATCTGCTGCGCCGCCGCGCCGACGTCCTGCTGCACGTCGGGGACCTGGCGCAGGCCAGGACGCACTACGAGCAGGTGGCCGAGCTCGCCCGGCGCATCGGCAGCCCGGACAAGGTGGCCGCGGCCCAGCGCGGGCTCGGCGACGTGGCACGGCTGGCGGGCGGGAGCGCCGAGGCCCGCCGCTGGTACGAGCTCGCGATGGCGTCGGTCGCGGCCGGCTGGTCGGGGACCGCGGAGATACGGCAGGTCTGCACCGGCCTCGGCCGGACCGCCGAGTCCGAGGGGCTGGTCGACGAGGCCCGGTCCTGGCACGAGCGCGCCCTGGACCTGGCTCTGCGGCACAGGACCCCGGCCGACCTGGCCGACGCGGCGGAGGGGCTGGCCGGACTGGCCGTCCTGGAGGGCGCGGGAGAGCGGGCGGCGCTGCTGCTCGGGGCCGGTGTCGCCCTGCGCGGCATGCCGGTGGCCGGGGACCCCGACGTCACGCGGATCGCCGCCGCGGCGGCGGAACTGACCGGGGCCGAGGCCTATGACCGGGCCCATCGGCGGGGCCTGGCGCTGACCCAGGACGAGGCGCTGACCGCTCTCGGTCAGGGACGGTCAGCGGACGGTACCTGACCGGTAAACACCGGCGGACATGCTCTTGTCCAGAGACGGAGAACACCCCGACCGGACGAGGAGCACACCATGGACACCACCTCCCGCAAGCCGCTGCGGAACACGACGGTACTGATCTCGGGCGCCAGCGTCGCGGGCCCGGCGCTGGCCTACTGGCTCAGCCGTTACGGCGCCACGGTGACCGTGGTCGAGAAGGCCCCGGCGCTGCGCGAGGGCGGTTTCGCGGTGGACTTCCGCGGCGACGCCCACCGCACGGTGCTCCAGCGGATGGGCGTGTGGGAGGACATCCACCGCCGTCAGACCCACATGGGCGGGCAGGTGATGCTCGACGAGGACGGCCGCGAGCAGGTGAGTCTGCCGGCGGAGTTCATGAGCGGTGAGGTGGAGATCTTCCGGGGCGAACTGTCGAAGATCTTCTACGAGCGGACCAGGGAGCGGGTCGAGTACGTCTTCGGCGACTCCATCACCACGCTCGACGAGACCGCCGACGAGGTGCGGGTCGGCTTCCGGCACGCGGCGCCGCGCAGCTTCGACCTCCTGGTGGGCGCCGACGGACTGCACTCGAACGTGCGGCGGCTGGCCTTCGGGGACGAGTCGCGGTTCATCCACCACCTCGGCCACTACGTCGCCGGGTTCGACGCCCCCAACCACCTCGGCCTGGACCGCACCGCCCGCTGGTTCAACGCCCCGGGCCGGGCGCTGAGCCTGTCCAACTACGACGGCGACCCGCACCGCGCGAACGTCTCCATGGTCTTCGTCTCGCCGCAGCTGTCCTACGACCGGCACGACACCGCGCAGATCAAGCGGATCCTCGCCGAGCGGTACGCCGGTCTGGGCTGGGAGGTCCCCCGGGCCCTCGCCGCCCTGGACGCCGCCGAGGACGTGTACTTCGACGCGATCGCCCAGGTCCGCATGGACCGGTACCACCAGGGCCGTGTCGTCCTGCTGGGCGACGCCGGGTACGGCGCCACCATGGGCGGCATGGGCACCGGGCTGGCCGTCGTCGCCGCCTACGTCCTGGCCGGCGAACTGGCCGTGCACCGCGACCACCGCACCGCGTTCGACGCCTACGAGGCCGCGATCCGGGAGTTCGTCGAGGGCTGCCAGAAGACCGCCAACGGTGCGGGCGGCTTCCTCGCCCCGCCGACGCGGGCGAAGATCCGCAGCCGCAACCGCATGTACCGGATGCTCAGCTCCCGACTGATGTCGGGGCTGTTCGAGCGGCTGTCGGTGAAGGCGGCGGACAACATCCGGCTGAAGGACTACCCCGTCCTGGCCGAGCGGGAGCAGGTGCGGGTCGCCACCTGACCCCGGTGCCGGCCGCGGCCGGCGCACGACCGTCCCCGTCCGGGCCGCCGAGCCCGGACGGGGCTTTCCCTTTTCCGGTCGCTGACTTTCTTTTCCGGGGTTTCTCAAGCGATTGTCGAGTTCGGACCGCAGGAACCGGGTCGTCGGCGCAATTGTGCGGGGGCACACATTTGATAGGGGGAGTTAGGGGTGGGACCGGCCCTGCGCCGAACCTAACGTGGTCGTCGAGGTTTCGATCCGGTACTTTCTCGCCGGTGTTTCCACGAACCGAGCCACAACTCGAGGCAGGAGTGCGGCCTTGGTCAGCCACTCGTATTCGGCACAAGAAGAAGCTGGAAAACTCGTCCACGGTCTGTTGGACGATGCCGCCGCCGAGGTGCCCGACGCCCCCGCGATCCGTGACTCGTCCGGGTCGTGGACGTATCGGCAACTGAGCGAGTACAGCCGGGCCTTCGCCCACTGGCTGCGCGCACAGGGCATCGGCCGGGGCGACCGCATCGTCCTCCAGCTGCCGACCGGACGGGAACTGGCAGCCATGTTCTATGGCGCGTCCCGGTGCGGGGCGGTCTTCGTGCCGGTCAACCCGAAGATGAAGCCCTACCACCTGCGTCACGTGGTCGCCAACGCCGAGCCCGGGCTCCTGATCGGCGACGCGACGACCGCGGGGACGCTGCGCGAGGTCGCCAGCCCGGTGCACCTGCTGGACGGCCTGTGGGCCGAGGTGGAGACGCTGCGCGCGGCCGACGACCCGTTCGAAACCGAGCAGGTGCGTCCCGACGACGTGGCCACACTGATCTACACGTCCGGCAGCACGGCGGCCCCCAAGGCAGTGGTCTGCCCGCACGCGCAGGTGACCTTCGCCTCCCGCGCGCTGACCGAGGCGCTCGGCTACCGGGCCGACGACGTGGTGTTCTGCCGCTTCCCGATGTCCTGGGACTACGGCCTGTACAAGGTCGTGATGACGTGCGTCGCCCGCTGCGAGATCGTGCTCGCCGACCGGGAGTCCGACCTGCTGCTGCTGCGCCGGATGCGGGAGACCGGGGCCACCGTGGTGCCCATCGTGCCCTCGTTCGCCTCGATGCTGCTCATGCTGTCGCGGCGGGCCGACGGCGATCCCCCGCCGGTGCGCATGTTCACCAACACCGGTGCCGCGCTGCCCCAGGCGACGATCGACGGGCTGCGCGAGTACTTCCCGGGCGCGCGGGTGGTCCGCCAGTACGGCCAGACCGAGGCCAAGCGCATCACGGTGATGCCGCCCGAGGAGGACCGGGAGCGCCCCGACGCGGTCGGCCTGCCGCTGCCCGGCACCCGGGTGCTGATCCTGGACGCCGACGGCCGGGAGGTACCCACCGGGGAGACCGGGGAGATCGTCGCCGTGGGCCCGCACGTCATGCCGGGCTACTGGCGCACCCCGGAGACCACCGCGAAGTCCTTCCGGCGGCTGCCCGGCACCGGCGAACCGTGCCTGCACACCGGCGACTACGGCTTCCTGGACTCCGACGGCTACCTGTACTTCCGGGGCCGCCGGGACGACATGTTCAAACGCAAGGGCTTCCGCATGAGCACCCTGGAGATCGAGGGCGCCGCGATGGACATCCCCGGCGTCCGCGCGGCCGCCGCGCTGCCCCCGGGCGAGAAGCACGACCTGGCCCTGTTCGTGGAGAGCGAGCTGCCCCCGGCCACGGTCCTCAAGGAGATGGCCATCCGCCTGGAGCCCGCCAAGGTTCCCGCGGTCTGCCGCGTCCTGAGCGACTTCCCGCTCACCCAGCACGGAAAGAACGCCCGGCAGGAGCTGGCCGGCCTGCTGCTCGACGGGAGTGGAAAATGACCGACCGGTCCACCGAACCCACCGATCTCGCCCGGCGCTACGGCACCCCGCTGTACGTGTACGACCTCGACCGGGCCCGCGCCGCCCGACGCGACCTGTTCGGCTGGCTGCCGGAGGGCTTCGAGGTCTTCTACGCCTTCAAGGCCAATCCACACGTCGACCTGGTGCGCGCGCTGCGCGACGGCGACGGCCCGGCCTGCAAGGCGGAGATCAGCTCGACGGGCGAGCTGGCGGCGGCGCTGGAGGCGGGATACGCCGGCTCCGACATCCTCTACACCGGCCCCGGAAAGACCCCCGGGGAACTGCGCGAAGCGATCGCGAGCGGGGTCCGCACCTTCTCCGCCGAGTCCCTGACCGACCTGGAGCACATCGGCGAGGCCGCCGTCCGGCACGGGGTCGTCGCCGACTGCCTGCTGCGCGTCAACAGTGCCAAGGCTGGCGCCACCACCAGCATCCGGATGACCGGCACCCCCACCCAGTTCGGCATCGACAGCGAGACGATCGCGGGCCTCGCCCGGGAACTGCGCGAGGTGCCGGGCACCTCGATCGCCGGGCTCCACCTCTTCTCCCAGAGCAACGCCCGCGACGAGGCCGCGCTGATCGGTGAGCTCACCCACACCATCGAGGTGGCGGCCACCGTCGAGCAGGAGCTGGGCGTGCCCCTGCGCCTGCTCGACATCGGCGGCGGCTTCTCCGTGCCGTACGCGCAGGCCGGCGAGCGGGCCCGCTACCCGAAGCTCCGGACCGAGCTCGAGGCCGCGCTCGACGTGCACTTCCCGCGCTGGCGCGAGGGCGCCCCGCGGCTCGCGGTGGAGTCCGGCCGCTATCTGGCCGGCGACAGCGGGACCCTGGTGGCGCGGGTGAGCAACGTGAAGGTCAGCCGGGGCAAGAAGTTCGTCATCCTCGACGCCGGCATCAACACCTTCGGCGGCATGTCGGGCCTGGGGCGGCTGCTGCCGGTGTCGGTGCACATCGACGCGGACGGCGAGCGCGAACGGGCGAGCCTGGTCGGACCGCTGTGCACGCCGGGCGACGTCCTGGGCCGGCAGATCGAGGTACCGGTCCTGTCCCCGGGCGACCTGGTCCGCATCCCCAACACGGGCGCGTACGGACCGACGTCCAGCCTGCTGATGTTCCTGGGCCGCCCCGCGCCCACCGAGGTGGCCGTCCAGGGCGGCGAGGTCGTCTCCGTCTCCCGCATCGAGCACGTACGCACCCCCCTGACCGGGGAGCGCGGCGATGGCTGAGCGCGCGGCCGTCGAGGCGACGGGCCCCGCCCGCCTCTCCCCGTCCAAGCCGAAGGGGACCGTGGTCGTCACCTCGCTCGCTTCCGACTCGCACACCTGGAACCTGGTCTTCCTGCAACTGCTCATCGAGGAGTGCGGCTACGAGGTGGTCAACCTCGGCCCGTGCGTGCCCGACGCCCTGCTGGTGGAGCAGTGCAGCGCGCTGCGCCCGCAGATGATCGTCATCAGCAGTGTCAACGGTCACGGCTACCAGGACGGCATGCGGGTCATCGAACAGCTCAGGGACTGCGTTCCGCTCGCGGCGACCCCCGTGGTGATCGGCGGCAAGCTCGCCACGGACGGCGGTGAGGACCGGAGCCGGGCGGCCGCCCTGGTCGCCGCCGGCTTCGACGCCGTCTTCGAGGACGGCAAGGACCCGGTCTCCGCCTTCCAGTCCTTCCTGGCGGCCCTGCCCGGCCCCGAGCGGCGCCGGCTCCCGGACCAGGCCCGGGTCTCGGCATGATCGGCATCGAACCGACGCGCGGACTGCGGCCCGTCCGCCAGGCCCCCACCCCGGTGGACTTCGGGGAGTTCGTCCGCCGGGAGGGCGGTGGCGGCCGTCTCGTCGTACAGCCCCGTATGGGCTTCGGCGACCCGGTGCGGATGCGGGAGGGTCTGCTGGCCACCAAGGAGGCGGACGCCACCACGGTGGGCACCGTCACCCTCGACAGCTACACCAGGGTCGGCGATCTGGCGGCCGTGGAGAGCGCCCTGCGCCAGGGCATCGACCTCAACGGCTACCCGGTGGTGAGCCATCCGCCCTCCACCACCGCCGCGGTGCTGGAGGGCGTGCGCGACGCCACCTTCCCCGTGCAGATCAGGCACGGCTCGGCCACCCCCATCGACATCTTCTGGACGATGATGCGGCTGAGGCTCAACGCGACCGAGGGCGGCCCCGTGTCGTACTGCCTGCCCTACGGACGCACGCCGCTCAACGAGGCCGTCCGGAACTGGGCGGGCTGCTGCGAGCTGTACGGGCGGCTGCGGCAGGTGGGCATCGAACCGCACCTGGAGACCTTCGGCGGCTGCATGATGGGGCAGCTGTGCCCGCCCAGCCAGCTGGTCGCCATCAGCCTCCTGGAGGCCCTGTTCTTCGCCCAGCACGGCATCCGGTCGCTGTCGCTCAGCTACGCGCAGCAGACCCACATGGGACAGGACCAGGAGGCGGTGCGCGCCCTGCGCCGGCTCTGTGCCGAACTGCTGCCGACCGGCAACTGGCACATCGTCGTCTACGCCTACATGGGGGTGTACCCGGAGAGTTCCCGGGGGGCCTACCGGCTGCTGGGCCAGGCGGCGGAACTGGCCGTGAGCACCGGCGCGGAGCGGCTCATCGTCAAGACGGCCGCCGAGGCCCGTCGCATTCCGACGATCTACGAGAACGTCCTGGCCCTCGAGTACGCCGGCCGGACGGCCGAACTGGCGGCCCGCCGGGGCGCCGCGGACGACCGGACGGCGACCGGGCACGAGAGCGCCGACTCCCAGACCTACGCCGAGGCGCGCGCCCTGGTGGAGCGCGTGCTCGACCTGGACGGGGACATCGGCCGGGCCCTGCTCGCCGCCTTCCGGCACGGCTACCTCGACGTGCCCTACTGCGTGCACCCCGACAACGCGGGGCGCACCCGCAGCCGTATCGGCGCGGACGGCAGACTCCGCTGGGCCGACATCGGGAATCTCCCGTTGTCGAAAATCGCGGAACTGAGCGGTTCGGGCAGGATCACTTCGACGGATCTGATGAACGACCTGCACCACATTCGCCGCAGGTTCGACGAACCACCTCGGGAACTGGGCGAATCGATCGACGGGGAACTGGTCCGGGTTTAGTGGACCGGTAGGGGCTTATAGGGGTGTGGGCGGACTGTGCGCCAACCCTAGAGTTCCAACTCCGGGTGTTTCTCGGAGATATCGAAATTTACTGGTGTGGCAACAGCAAATTTAGGTGTGGAGTGTGCAGATGAGCGGGTCCGGAAGCTTCATTTCTGACACCCAGCACGAGCCGGGCGACGCGCCGGACACGCGCTCCGCTCTGGTGGACCGGCTGCGGCCGCTGCCGGCCACCGAGCAGGTACGCGTCCTGCTCGACCTGGTACGCGCCGAAGCCCTCGAGGTTCTGCGCGCGATCCGCCCCGAGCCGCCGGCCGCGGTACGCCCCGACGCGCCGTTCAAGGAGCAGGGGCTGGACTCCCTCGGCCTGGTCGCCCTGCACGCCCGGGTGAACGCGGCCACCGGGCTCGCGCTGCCGCCCACCGTCGGTTTCGACCACCCCACGCCGGCCGCGCTCGCCGCCTTCCTGCGCGGGGAACTCCTCGGCACGGACATCGCCGTGGACACCGTGGACACCGTCGAGCCCGTTCCCAGGAACGCGGCCGACGACGACGACCCGATCGTCGTCGTCGGCATCGGCTGCCGCTTCCCCGGTGGCGTGGAGAACGCCGACGACCTGTGGCGGCTGGTCGACGAGGGCCGCACCGTGCTCTCCGACTTCCCCACGGACCGGGACTGGGACCTGGACAACCTCTTCGACCCGGACCCGACCGCACCGCGCAAGAGCTATGTGACCAAGGGCGGCTTCCTGGAGACCGCCGCGCAGTTCGACGCCGACTTCTTCGGCATCAGCCCGCGCGAGGCGCTCGCCATGGACCCGCAGCAGCGGATCGCCCTGGAGACCGCCTGGGAGGCACTGGAGGACGCCGGTATCGCACCGGACTCCCTGCGCGGCAGCCGCACCGGCGTGTTCATCGGCGCCGAGGTGCACGACTACGGCGTCAAGGCGGGCGAGGCCCCCGAGGGGCTCGACGGCTACCTCATGATCGGCACCGCGCCGAGCGTCGCCTCGGGCCGCATCTCCTACACGCTGGGCCTGGAGGGCCCGGCGATGACGCTGGACACCGCCTGCTCCGGTGCCGTCGTCTCGCTGCACCTGGCCGCGCAGGCGCTGCGCCGGGGCGAGTGCTCGCTGGCGCTCGTCGGTGGCGTGACGGTGATGGGCAGTCCCAGCATCTTCACCTCCTTCAGCCGCCAGCAGGGGCTGGCCCCCGACGGCCGGGTCAAGGCGTTCGCGGCGGCGGCCGACGGCACCGGCTTCTCCGAGGGCGTCGGCCTGCTCGTGGTCGAGCGGCTCTCCGACGCACGCCGGCTCGGCCACACCGTGCGCGCGCTGGTCCGCGGTACGTCCGTCAACCAGGACGGCGCCAGCAACGGCCTGACCGCGCCCAGCGGCATCGCGCAGCAGCGTCTGATCCGGCAGGCGCTCGCCGACGGGTCACTGACCGCGGCGGACGTGGACGCCGTCGACGCCCACGGCACCGGCACCAGGCTGGGCGACCCCATCGAGGCCCAGGCCGTCCTCGCCACCTACGGCCAGGACCGCCCGGAGGACGAGCCGCTGTGGCTCGGCTCGGTGAAGACCAACCTCGGGCACACCCAGGCGGCCGGCGGTGCGGCCAGCATGATCAAGATGATCATGGCGATGCGGCACAACCGCCTGCCCAGGACCCTGCACGTCGACGAGCCCTCCCCCAACATCCGCTGGGAGGACGGCAACGTACGCCTGCTGACCGAACCCCGGGCGTGGGAGCCCGGCGACCGCCCCCGCCGGGCGGGCGTCTCCGCGTTCGGCATCAGCGGCACCAACGCCCACGTCATCCTGGAGGAACCGCCGGCGTCCGAGGAGCCCGAGGTCACCGCGGAGCGGACCCAGGGCCCCGCGCGAACCCTGCCGGTGGTCGTCTCCGCCCGCACCGCCCCGGCCCTGCGCGCCCAGGCCGAGCGCCTGCTCGGCTTCCTGGCCGAGCGGCCCGCCGCCGAACTCGCGGACATCGGTCACTCGCTGGCCACCACCCGCGCGAAGCTGCCCCACCGCGCGGTCGTCCTGACCGACGACCGCGGCGGCCTCGAACGGGCCCTGCGCGCCGTGGTGGAGGAGAGCACGGCACCCGGGCTGGTCCTCCACCCGCAGGGCCGTGGCGCCGACACCGCGGGCCGGGTGGCGTTCCTCTTCACCGGACAGGGCAGCCAGCGGCTCGCCATGGGCCGCGAACTGTGCCGGACCTATCCGGTCTTCGCCAAGGCGCTCGAGGACGCCGTCGGCCACCTCGACCTCCAGCTCGACCACTCGCTGTGGGACGTGCTGTTCGCCCCCGAGGGCAGCGAGCGGGCCGAACTGCTGCACCAGACGCGCTACGCGCAGTGCGCGCTGTTCGCCGTCGAGGTGGCGCTGTACCGCCTCGTCGAGTCCTGGGGGGTCCGCCCGGACTACCTGGCCGGGCACTCCGTGGGTGAACTGGCCGCCGCGCACGTGGCCGGGGTGCTGGACCTGGAGGACGCCGCGACGCTGGTCGCGGCCCGGGGCCGGCTGATGCAGGCCCTGCCCGCGGACGGTGCCATGGTGGCGGTGCAGGCCGCCGAGGACGAGGTGGTGCCCCTGCTCACCGAGCGGGTCAGCATCGCCGCGATCAACGGCCCCACCTCCGTCGTCGTCTCCGGCGACGAGGACGCCGTACTGGCCGTCAAGGCGCACTTCGACGAGCGGGGCCACAAGACCAAGCGGCTCAGGGTCAGTCACGCGTTCCACTCCCCGCTGATGGAACCGATGCTCGCCGAGTTCCGCCGGGTCGCCCGGGTCATGACCTACCGGGCCCCGCACATCCCGGTCGTCTCCAACGTGACGGGGCGACTGGCCACCGCGGAGCAGCTCTGCTCACCCGACTACTGGGTCGAGCACGTCCGCGAGGCAGTCCGCTTCGCCGACGGCATCCGCTTCCTGGAGGACGCCGGGGTCACCGGATACCTCGAACTGGGTCCGGACGCGGTGCTGTCGGCGATGGGCCAGGAGTGCGTCACCGACTCCGGCGCCACCTTCGTCCCTGCGCTGCGCCGCGACCGGGACGAGCAGCGCGAACTGCTCTCCGCCCTGGCCCTGCTGCACACCGGTGGCACGGACGTCGACTGGGCGGCCTGCTACGAGGGCCTCGACGCGCGGCGGATCCCGCTGCCCACCTACGCCTTCCAGCGCCGCCGCTACTGGCTGAGCGCCCCGGACTCGGGCGGTGACCCGGCCGGCCTCGGTCAGATCGCGGCCGGCCACCCCCTGCTCGGCTCGGTCGTGAAGCTGGCCGCGGACGACGGCGGCACCGGCGGCGTGGTGCTGACCGGACGCATTTCGCTGCGTTCCCACCCGTGGCTGGCCGACCACGTCATCGCCGGCGTCCCGCTGCTGCCCGGCACCGCCTTCGTGGAGCTCGCGGTCCGCGCGGGCGACGAGGTGGGGTGCGAGACCGTCGAGGAGCTGACCCTCCAGGCCCCGCTGGTCCTCCCGGCGGTCGGCGGTGTCGTGCTGCAGGTGGTCGTGGGCGCCCCGGACGCCGAGGGCCGGCGCACGGTCGACTTCTTCTCCCGTCCCGAGGACGACGCGGACGGCGACCCGTGGACCCGGCACGCGACGGGCCTGCTGGCCCCGTCCGCCGCGCCGGCGGACACCGCGTCCTTCGCCGCGGCCCCGTGGCCGCCGGCCGGTGCCGAACCGGTCGACATCGACTCGCTGTACCCCGACATGGCGGCGAACGGCTACGGCTACGGCCCCGCCTTCCACGGCCTGAAGACGGTGTGGCGGCACGGCGGCGAGGTGTACGCCGAGGTCGCCCTGGACGGCGACACCGCCTCCCGGGCCGACGCCTTCGGCCTGCACCCGGCGCTGCTCGACGCCGCGCTGCACGCCACGGACTTCGCCTCGCCCGACCCGCTCCCGGAGGGCACGCGGCTGCCGTTCGCATGGACCGGGGTGTCGCTGTACTCCTCCGGCGCATCGGCGATCCGGGTGCGGATCACGGCGACGGGCACCGACTCGGTGGCCCTGTCGATCGCCGACCCGGCCGGCGCACCGGTCGCCCGGATCGACTCCTTCGTCCTGCGCCCGGTCGACCCCGGGCAGTTGCGCGCCGCGCAGGGCGGCGCCGCCCCCCTGCGGGTGGAGTGGTCCTCGGTCACGGCCCCGGCCACCACCGGTGGCACGGACGGCTGGACCGTACTGCGTCTGGACGCCGCCGACGGCGACGTCCTCGACGCGGTGCGCGTCAACACGGGCCGGGCCCTGTCGTTCCTTCAGACATGGCTGGGCGACGAAGCCGCGGCCGGCTCCCGGCTCGCCGTCCTCACCCGGGGCGCGGTCGCCGCGACGGCGGGCGACACCGCCGACCTCGGGCTCGCTCCCGTATGGGGGCTGGTGCGGGCGGCGCAGGCGGAGAACCCGGGCCGGATCGTCCTGGTCGACACCGACACGGAGCTCGGTCCCGACGACCGGCTGCTGTCCTCGGCCCTGGCCACGGACGAGCCCGAACTGGCCCTGCGCGGCGGGGAGATACGCGTTCCGCGCCTCGCCAGGACCACCGCCCCGGACGAGGACGCGCCCACGCCGTGGGACGCGGAGTCGACGGTGCTGATCACCGGTGGCACCGGTGGCCTGGGCGCCCTGGTCGCCCGCCACCTCGTCACCGAACACGGCGTACGCCACCTCCTGCTCACCAGCCGACGAGGACCCGACGCCCCCGGCGCCACCACCCTGCGCGACGAACTCACCGCCGCCGGCGCCACCGTCACCCTCGCCGCCTGCGACGCCGCCGACCGCGACGCCCTCACCACCCTCCTCACCACCGTCCCCGACACCCACCCCCTGCGCGGCATCGTCCACGCCGCCGGCATCATCGACGACGCACTCATCGCCTCCCTCACCCCCGACCGCCTCGACACCGTCCTGCGCCCCAAGGCCGACGCCGCCTGGCACCTCCACGAACTCAGCATCGAACTCGGCCTGGACCTCACCGCGTTCGTCCTCTTCTCCTCGACCGCCGGGTTCCTGGACAACGGCGGGCAGGCCAACTACGCCGCCGCCAACACCTTCCTCGACGCCCTCGCCCACCACCGCCGCGCCACCGGCCTCACCGCCACCTCACTCGCCTGGGGCCTGTGGACCGGTGACGTCGGCATGGGCGCGGCCCTGGATGCCGCAGCGCTCCAGCGCATCGCGAAGCTGGGCCTCGAACCGCTGTCGGCCGAGGACAACCTCGCGCTGCTGGACAGTGCGCTGCGCGGCGACGCCCCGGCCCTCGTCCCGGTCCGGATCGACGGCAACGCGCTGCGGGACCGCGCCGACGGCGTCCCCGCCGTCCTGCGTGCCCTGGTCCCGCACCGCGTGTCCCGGCGTACGGCGGGAACGGCGCCCGCGGCGGGCGCGGCGGTCTCCGTCGCCGACTCGCTCGCCGACCGGCTGGCCGGGCTGTCCGGAGCCGACCGGACCGAGGCGCTGCTCGACCTGGTCCGTGTCCATGTGGCGGCGGTGCTCGGGCACGACGGCGCGGACGCGGTCGACCCGGACCGCGCCTTCAGCGAGAGCGGCTTCGACTCGCTCGCCGCGGTCGAGTTGCGCAACGCCCTCAACGCGGCGACCGGACTGCGGCTGACCGCCACGCTGGTCTTCGACTACCCGACCCCGCAGGTCCTGGCCGAGCACATCGCGGACAAGCTGGCCCCCCGGCAGGAGGAGCAGGCCGCGCCCCGGAGCGCGCCGGCCACCGTCACCAACGGCGAGGACGAGGACGACCCGATCGTCATCGTGGGCATGAGCTGCCGCTACCCGGGTGCGGTGTCCTCGCCCGAGGACCTGTGGACTCTGGTCGCCGAGGGCCGCGACGCGGTGTCCGGCTTCCCCACCGACCGCGGCTGGGACGTCGACGGCCTGTACGACCCGGAGCCGGGCGTCTCGGGCAGGTCCTCCACCCGGGAGGGCGGTTTCCTCTACGACGCGGCCGCGTTCGACCCGGAGTTCTTCGGCATCAGCCCCCGTGAGGCCCAGGCCATGGACCCGCAGCAGCGGCTGCTGCTCGAGGTGTCCTGGGAGGCCTTCGAGCGGGCCGGTATCGATCCGCTGTCGGTCCGGGGCACCGGCACGGGTGTCTTCGCCGGCGTGATGTACCACGACTGGGGCACCAGGCTCGGCGGCCGGGTCGCCGAGGAACACGCGGGTTACCTGGGCAACGGCAGCCTCGCCAGTGTGGTCTCGGGCCGGGTGGCCTACGCCCTCGGCCTGGAGGGCCCGGCCGTCACCGTCGACACCGCCTGCTCCTCGTCGCTGGTCGCCCTCCACTGGGCGGCACAGGCCCTGCGGGCCGGCGAGTGCTCGCTGGCGCTGGCGGGCGGCGTGACCGTGATGTCGACGCCGGACACCTTCATCGACATGAACCGGCAGCGCGGCCTGTCCTCCGACGGGCGCTGCAAGTCCTTCGCCGCGGCGGCCGACGGCACGGGCTGGTCCGAGGGCGTCGGCATGCTCGTCCTGGAGCGGCTGTCCGACGCACGCGCCCACGGCCACCGGGTGCTCGCGGTGGTCAAGGGCTCGGCGGTGAACCAGGACGGCGCCAGCAACGGCCTGACCGCGCCCAACGGCCCCTCCCAGCAGCGGGTGATCGAGCAGGCGCTGGCCTCGGCGGGCCTGACCACCGATGACGTCGACGCGGTGGAGGCGCACGGTACGGGGACGACGCTGGGTGACCCGATCGAGGCGCAGGCGCTGCTGGCCACCTACGGCCAGGACCGCCCCGAGGACCGGCCGCTGTGGCTCGGCTCCATCAAGTCGAACATGGGGCACACCCAGGCCGCCGCGGGTGTCGCCGGAATCATCAAGAGCGTCATGGCGATCCGGCACGGTGTTCTGCCGCGCACGCTCCATGTGGACGAGCCCTCGCCCCAGGTCGACTGGGAGGCGGGCGCGGTCGAGCTGCTCACCGAGCCCCGGCCGTGGCCGGAGAGCGGTCGTCCGCGCCGGGCCGGTGTCTCCTCCTTCGGCATCAGCGGCACCAACGCCCACGTCATCATCGAACAGGCTCCGGTGAGGGAACCGTCACCGGCGGCGTCCGCCGAGGCCCCGGTGCTCTCCTGGCCGGTCTCCGGCAAGACCCCCGCGGCCGTCCGCGCCCAGGCGACGCGGCTCCGGGCCTTCCTGGACACCGCGACCGACGGTGAGCTCTCCGCCGCGGGCCTGGCACTCGTCACCTCCCGCGCGACGCTGGAGCACCGAGCGGTGGCGCTCGGTACCGACCGCACCGCCCTGGCGCGGGCCCTGGACTCCATCGCCGACGGCGTCGGCATCACCGAGGCCACCCGCGGCAAGTCGGCGTTCCTGTTCACGGGTCAGGGGGCGCAGCGGCTGGGGATGGGCCGGGAGCTGTACGAGGCGTTCCCGGTGTTCGCGGAGGCCTTCGACGCGGTGCTGGAGGTGCTGGCCGGGCTGGACGTGCCGTTGCGGGAGGTGGTGTGGGGTGAGGATGCGGAGCGGTTGAACCGCACGGAGTTCACGCAGCCCGCCCTGTTCGCCGTCGAGGTCGCCCTGTACCGACTGGTCGAGTCGTGGGGTGTACGGCCCGACTACCTGGCCGGACACTCCATCGGCGAGTTCGCCGCCGCCCATGTCGCGGGTGTGCTGTCGCTTGAGGATGCGGCCCGGCTGGTCGCGGCCCGGGGCCGGCTGATGCAGGCCCTGCCCTCCGGTGGGGCGATGGCCGCCGTGGAAGCGACCGAGGACGAGGTCGTACCCCTGCTGTCGGACACGGTCGGTGTCGCGGCCGTCAACGGCCCCACCGCCGTCGTCGTCTCCGGCACGCAGGACGAGGTGGAGCGGATCAAGGCGCACTTCGCGGACCTGGGTCGGCGCACGAGCCGGCTGAAGGTCTCCCACGCCTTCCACTCCCCGCTGATGGAGCCCATGCTCACCGACTTCCGCACGGTCGCGGAAGGCCTGACCTACGGCGAACCCCAGATCCCCATCGTCTCCACCCTCACCGGTTCCGTGGTCGGCGCGACGGAACTCGCCGACGCCGGCTACTGGGTCCGCCACGTCCGTGAGGCCGTCCGCTTCGCCGACGCCGTGCAGTCGCTGACGGCGGAAGGCGTGAGCCGGTTCCTGGAACTCGGCCCGGACGCGGTCCTGACCGCGATGGGCCGCCAGACCAACGAGGACGCCACGTTCGTGTCCTCACTGCGCCGGGAACGCAGCGAGGTCACCGAGGTCGTCACCGCCCTCGCCCACCTGCACACCACCGGCACCCCCGTCGACTGGACCGCCTACTACGGCGACCGACCGACCACCCACGTCGACCTGCCCACCTACGCCTTCCAGCACGAGCACTACTGGCTGCACCCGACCGGCCCGGCCGGCGACGTGGGCTCCGCCGGACTGACGCCGGTGGACCACCCCGTCCTCAGTGCCGTGGTGGCCTCCCCGGAGTCCGACGCGATCGTGGTCACGGGCCGGCTGTCGACGGCGACGCACGCCTGGATCGCCGACCACACCGTCCTGGGCACCACCCTGCTGCCCGGCACCGGACTCGTCGAACTCGCCATCCGCGCCGGCGACGAAGCAGGCGCCCCCCACCTCGAGGAGCTCACCCTCCAGGCCCCCCTCACCCTCCCCGCCGACGGCACCGCCCTCGCCCTCCAGGTCACCGTCGGCCCCGCCGACACCACCGGAAGCCGACCCGTCGGCATCCACACCCGACCCGAGAACTCCGACGGCGACTGGACCCGCCACGCCACCGGTCACCTCACCGCCTCTCCCCCGGCACCCGCCTTCGACCTCACCCAGTGGCCCCCGCCCGGCGCCACCCCCATCCCCACCGACGGTGCCTACGACCGGCTCCTCGCCCGCGGCTACACCTACGGCCCCGTCTTCCAGGGCCTCACGGCCGCCTGGCGCTCCGGCGAGGACGTCTACGCCGAGGTCGCCCTCCCCGACCACGCCCACACCGACGCCGCCCGCTTCACCCTCCACCCCGCCCTGCTCGACGCGGCGATGCACGCGGACCTGCTCGACGCGCAGGGCGAGGCGAACGGCGACACCCTGCTGCCGTTCTCGTGGAACGGCGTGAGCGTCCACGCGGCCGGTGCCACCTCGCTGCGGGTCCTGCTGCGCCGGGTGCGCGGCGACGAGCTCTCGGCGATGTGGGTGGCCGACGCGGCCGGCCGGCCGGTGGCCACGGTGGAACAGCTGGTGTCCCGCCCGGTCTCCGCCGAACAGCTGGAGACCTCCGGCGGCGCACACGATGCGCTGTTCCGCGTGGACTGGCAGAGCCTGCCGTTGCCCGAGGCCGCCGGCGGTACCGTCGCCCGGCTCACCGGACCGGCGGAACTCGAGGTCGACGTACCGGAGTTCGCGGATCTCGCCGCGCTGGCCGCGGCGGTCGAGGCCGGGCAGCCGATGCCCGACGTGGTGCTGTACCCGGTCGCTCCGGCCGTCGCAAGCCCGGCTCCGCAGGCCGTCCGGGAGGTCGCCCTCCCGGTCCTGGAGGCGGTGCGGACCTGGCTGGCCGACGACCGGTTCGGCGGGTCCCGGCTCGTCTTCGTCACCCGCTTCGCGGTGGCCGCCCGTCCGCAGGACACCCTCGACCTGGCACAGGCTCCCGTATGGGGCCTGGTGCGTGCCGCGGAGGCGGAGAACCCCGGTCGCTTCGCGCTGCTGGACACCGACGGGGCGCCCACCTCGCTGGCCGCGCTGGCCGTGGCCGCCGCTTCCGGCGAGCCCGAGGCGGCCGTGCACGGCGGCCACTTCGCGGTGCCGCGCCTCGTCCGTGCCACCACCGGCACCGCTGCCGGCACCGGCCCGTGGGACGCGGAGTCGACGGTGCTGATCACCGGTGGCACCGGTGGCCTGGGCGCCCTGGTCGCCCGCCACCTCGTCACCGAACACGGCGTACGCCACCTCCTGCTCACCAGCCGACGAGGACCCGACGCCCCCGGCGCCACCACCCTGCGCGACGAACTCACCGCCGCGGGCGCCACCGTCACCCTCGCCGCCTGCGACGCCGCCGACCGCAACGCCCTCACCACCCTCCTCGACGCCATCCCCGACACCCACCCCCTGCGCGGCATCGTCCACGCCGCCGGCATCATCGACAGCGGACTCGTGGGGACGCTGACGCCCGAGCAACTCGACACCGTGCTGCGCCCCAAGGCCGACGCCGCCTGGCACCTGCACGAACTCAGTGTCGAACTCGGTCTGGACCTCACCGCGTTCGTCCTGTTCTCCTCCGCGGGTGGCCAGGTCCTGGCGGCGGGGCAGGCCAACTACGCCGCCGCCAACACCTTCCTCGACGCCCTCGCCCACCACCGCCGCGCCGCCGGCCTGCCCGCGACGGCGCCCGCGTTCGGCATGTGGGCGGTGGACACCGGCCTCGGCCGGATCGCCGACTCCGACCTGGACCGGATGCGCCGGCTCGGCATGCCGGCGCTCGGGGTCGCCGAAGGCCTCGCCCTCTTCGACGCGGCGCTGGCCACCGGCGCCTCCCAGGTGACGGCGGTCCGCGTCGACCGGGCCGCGCTGCGCTCCCGTACCGACGAGCCGCCCGCGCTGCTGCGGGGCCTGGTGCGGGGTCCGGTCCGCCGTACGGCCGACCGGTCGGCCGCCGGTTCCGCCGCGGGCGCCGGTGCGCTGGAGCAGCGGCTGGCCGGACTGTCGGGGGCCGAGCGCGACCGGGCGGTGCTCGACCTGGTCCGCCACGAGGTGGCGGCCGTGCTCGGTCACAGCGGCATCGAGTCCGTGGGCGCGGACCGGGCGTTCAAGGAGCTGGGCTTCGACTCGCTCGCCGCGGTGGAGCTGCGCAACGCGCTCAACGCGGCCACGGGCCTGAAGCTGCCGGCCACGCTCGTCTTCGACCACCCCAACTGCCGTGCCGTGGCGGCGCTCATCAAGGAGAAGTCCGGCGGTGCCGCCCCGGCGACCGCGCCGACGCCGCCCACGCCGGCGAGGACCGCCGTCGACGACGACCCGATCGCCATCGTCGGCATCAGCTGCCGCTTCCCCGGCGGGGTCCGCTCCGCCGAGGACCTGTGGAAGCTGGTCGCCGAGGGTCGTGACGCGGTGTCCGGCTTCCCCACCGACCGCGGCTGGGACGCCACGGGCCTGTACGACCCGGAGCCCGGCACCCCCGGCAGGACGTACACGGTCGAGGGCGGATTCCTGCACGACGCCGCCGAGTTCGACCCGGAGTTCTTCGGCATCATGCCGCGCGAGGCGCTGGCCATGGACCCGCAGCAGCGGCTGCTGCTGGAGGGTTCGTGGGAGGCGATCGAGCGGGCCGGCATCGACCCGACGTCGCTGCGCGGCACCCAGACCGGCGTGTACGTCGGCGTGATGTACCACGACTACGGCACCCGGCCCGACGGTGCCGTGCCGGACGACCTGTCGCCCTACCTCGGCAACGGCAGCGCCGGCAGCATCGCCTCCGGCCGCGTGGCCTACACCCTGGGCCTGGAGGGACCGGCGGTCACCGTCGACACCGCCTGCTCGTCCTCGTTGGTCGCCCTGCACATGGCCGTGCAGGCACTGCGCCAGGGCGAGGTCACGATGGCGCTGGCGGGCGGTGTCACCGTGATGCCGACGCCGGACATCTTCGTCGACTTCAGCCAGCAGCGGGGCCTCGCCCCCGACGGTCGCTGCAAGGCGTTCGCCGGGGCGGCCGACGGCACCGGCTGGTCCGAAGGCGTGGGCCTGCTGCTCGTGGAACGGCTGTCCGAGGCCCGGGCCAAGGGCCACCCCGTCCTGGCCGTCATCAAGGGTTCGGCGATCAACCAGGACGGTGCCAGCAACGGCCTGACGGCGCCCAACGGCCCCTCCCAGCAGCGGGTCATCCAGCGCGCCCTGGCGGTCGCCGGGCTCTCCCCGGCCGACGTGGACCTCGTCGAGGGGCACGGTACGGGGACGACGCTGGGCGACCCGATCGAGGCGCAGGCGCTGCTGGCCACCTACGGCCAGGACCGCCCCGAGGACCGGCCGCTGTGGCTCGGCTCCATCAAGTCGAACATCGGGCACGCCCAGGCGGCCTCCGGCGTCAGCGGCGTGATCAAGACAGTGATGGCCCTGCGAGAGGGCCTCATGCCGAAGACCCTGCACGTGGACGAGCCGTCGCCCCAGGTGGACTGGACGGCCGGGAACGTCCGGCTGTTGGACGAGGCCCGGGACTGGCCCGAGACCGGGCGCCCGCGCCGAGCCGCTGTCTCCTCCTTCGGGCTCAGCGGCACCAACGCCCACGTCATCCTGGAGCAGGCCGCCCCCTCCCCCGACGAGCCGCCGGCCACCGCGCCCGCGACGCCCGCGGCGGACGGCCGGCCCGCGGCGCTGCTGCTGTCGGCCCGCACCGCCCGAAGCCTGCCTGCGCAGGCCGAACGGCTGAAGGCGCTGCTCGACGCCGATCCCCGGCTCGACCTGGTCGACGTCGCCCACTCCCTGGCCACCTCACGCGCGGCGCTCGAACACCGCGCGGCGGTCGTGGCCACCGATCACCCGACCGCCCTGCGGAGCCTGACCGCACTGGCGGAGGGCCGCACCTCCCCGACGACCCTCACGGGCACGCCCCACGACGAAGGTCTGACGGCGTTCCTGTTCACGGGTCAGGGGGCGCAGCGGCTGGGGATGGGCCGGGAGCTGTACGAGGCGTTCCCGGTGTTCGCGGGGGCCTTCGACGCGGTCCTGGACGTGCTGGCCGCGCTGGACGTGCCGCTGCGGGACGTGGTGTGGGGCGAGGACGCGGAGCGGCTGAACCGCACGGAGTTCACTCAGCCTGCGCTGTTCGCCGTCGAGGTTGCGCTGTTCCGGCTGGTGGAGTCGTGGGGGGTGCGGCCCGACTACCTGGCCGGGCACTCGATCGGGGAGTTCGCCGCCGCGCATGTGGCGGGTGTGCTGTCGCTGGAGGATGCGGCCCGGCTGGTCGCGGCGCGGGGCCGGTTGATGCAGGCCCTGCCCTCCGGTGGGGCGATGGCCGCCGTGGAAGCGACCGAGGACGAGGTCGTACCCCTGCTGTCGGATGCGGTCGGTGTCGCGGCCGTCAACGGTCCCACCGCCGTGGTGGTTTCCGGCGCCGAGGACGAGGTGGAGCGGGTCAAGGCGCACTTCGCGGACCTGGGCCGGCGCACGAGCCGGCTGAAGGTCTCCCACGCCTTCCACTCCCCGCTGATGGAGCCCATGCTCACCGACTTCCGCACGGTCGCGGAAGGCCTGACCTACGGCGAACCCCAGAGCCCCATCGTCTCCACCCTCACCGGTTCCGTGGTCGGCGCGGCAGAGCTGGCCGACGCCGGCTACTGGGTCCGCCACGTCCGCGAGGCCGTCCGCTTCGCCGACGCCGTACGGACCCTGGCCGACTCCGGCGTCACCACGTACCTCGAACTCGGCCCGGACGCGGTCCTGACCGCGATGGGCCGCCAGACCAACGAGGGCGCCGTCTTCGTCCCCACCCTGCGCCGCGACCGTCCGGAAGCCACCGAGGTCGTCACCGCCCTCGCCCACCTGCACACCACCGGCACCCCCGTCGACTGGACCGCCTACTACGCCGGCACCGGCGCCCGCCGCGTCGACCTGCCCACCTACGCCTTCGAGAAGCGGGAGTTCTGGCTCGACACCCCCGCGACCCCGGCCGTGGCCGCGGATGCCACCGGCCATGGGCAGGTGGCCGCGGGGCACCCGCTGCTCAGTTCGGTGATCACGCTGCCCGACGGCGGCGGTGCGGTCCTCACGGGCCGGCTGTCGACGGCGACGCACGCCTGGATCGCCGACCACACCGTCCTGGGCACCACCCTGCTGCCCGGCACCGGACTCGTCGAACTCGCCATCCGCGCCGGCGACGAAGCAGGCGCCTCCCACCTCGAGGAGCTCACCCTCCAGGCCCCCCTCACCCTCCCCGCCGACGGCACCGCCCTCGCCCTCCAGGTCACCGTCGGCCCCGCCGACACCACCGGAAGCCGACCCGTCGGCATCCACACCCGACCCGAGAACTCCGACGGCGACTGGACCCGCCACGCCACCGGCACCGTGACCGCACAGCGTGTCGAGCCCGGCTTCGATCTCGCCCAGTGGCCGCCGGCCGGTGCCGAGCCGATCGGACTCGACGGTACCTACGACCGGCTCCTCGCCCGCGGCTACACCTACGGCCCCGTCTTCCAGGGCCTCACGGCCGCCTGGCGCTCCGGCGAGGACGTCTACGCCGAGGTCACCCTCCCCGACCACGCCCACACCGACGCCGCCCGCTTCACCCTCCACCCCGCCCTGCTCGACGCGGCGAGCCATGTGGATCTGCTCGACGAGGACGAGGCCGGGACGACGCAACTGCCGTTCGTGTGGAGCGGCGTGAGCGTCCACGCGGCCGGTGCCACCTCGCTGCGGGTCCTGCTGCGCCGGGTGCGCGGCGAGGAGGTCACCACCCTGCGGGTGGCCGACGCGGCCGGCCGGCCGGTGGCCACGGTGGAGCAGCTGGTGTCCCGCCCGGTCTCCGCCGAACAGCTCGGTACGGCGGGCGAGCGGTCCGCCGACGGTCTGCACCGCTTCTCCTGGGTGCCCGGCCCGGTGCTCGGACCGTCCGACGACCCGCTGCCGGTGCTGGAGACGGTGGGGGACGCGGCGGGTGATGTCCCCGAGCTGGTGCTGCTGCCCGTGGAAACCGGCGGGTCCGGAGCGGTCGGGGCGCGCACGACGGTCCACACGGTGCTGGCCGCACTGCAGCGGTGGCTGGCGGACGAGCGGTTCGCCGCCTCACGGCTGATCGTCGCCACCCGTGGCGCGGTGGCCGTGACGGACGAGGAGTCCCCCGATGTGGCGCAGGCCCCGGTGTGGGGCCTGGTGCGGGCGGCGCAGTCGGAGAACCCGGGCCGGATCGTCCTGGTGGACCTGGACGCCACGGCCCAGTCAGCGCGGGCGCTGCCCGCGGCGGCCGCTTCCGGTGAGCCGGAACTCGCCCTGCGGGCCGGTCAGTCGCGGGTCATGCGCCTGACGAAGGCTCCCACCGGCACCGGCACCGGCCCGTGGGACGCGGAGTCGACGGTGCTGGTCACCGGTGGCACCGGTGGCCTGGGCGCCCTGGTCGCCCGCCACCTCGTCACCGAACACGGCGTACGCCACCTCCTGCTCACCAGCCGACGCGGACCCGACGCCCCCGGCGCCACCACCCTGCGCGACGAACTCACCGCCGCCGGCGCCACCGTCACCCTCGCCGCCTGCGACGCCGCCGACCGCAACGCCCTCACCACCCTCCTCACCACCGTCCCCGACACCCACCCCCTGCGCGGCATCGTCCACGCCGCCGGCATCATCGACGACGCACTCATCGCCTCCCTCACCCCCGACCGCCTCGACACCGTCCTGCGCCCCAAGGCCGACGCCGCCTGGCACCTCCACGAACTCAGCATCGAACTCGGCCTGGACCTCACCGCGTTCGTCCTCTTCTCCTCGACGACCGGGTTCCTGGACAACGGCGGACAGGCCAACTACGCCGCCGCCAACACCTTCCTCGACGCCCTCGCCCACCACCGCCGCGCCACCGGCCTCACCGCCACCTCACTCGCCTGGCACCTGTGGGAGGGCGACGGCATGGGAGCCGCCCTGGATCCCACCGTGTTCGAGCGGCAGCGCCGTCTCGGCACACCGGCGATCACCGCGCGGGAGGGGCTGGCCCTGTTCGACGCGGCGCTGGGCACCGGCGAGACGGTGCTGGTGCCGCTGCGGATCGACGGCGCGGCGCTCGCCGCGGCGGAGCGGATCCCGGCGCCGCTGCGGGAGCTGGTGGTGCCCGGCCGGGCACCGGTCCGGGCGGCGGCATCGGCCGCACCGACGGGCGATGCGGCACCGGTCGCGGTGGAGCAGAGCCTGGAGGAACGGCTTGCCGGCCGCCCCGAGGACGAGCAGCTGCGGATCGTGCTGGACGTCGTCCGTCACCAGGTCGCGGCGGTGCGCCACGACGACCCGAACGCGATCGACATGAGCCGCGGCTTCACCGAACTGGGCCTGGACTCCCTGGCCGCGATCGAGTTGCGCAACCTGCTGGGTGCCGAGACCGGGCTCAGGCTTCCGGCGACGATGATGTTCGACTACCCGAGCCCCGACGTGCTGGCGCGGTATCTCCTCGAGGAACTCGCACCGCCGCAGGCCGAGCCGGCCGCCGCGGAGGCTTCCCCGGGCGTCGCGCAGAGCTCGATCGCGGAGATGGACATCAGCGATCTGGTCCGTACGGCCCTCGCGGCCAGGAAGTCCGACTGAGGCGGAGGCGGGGAACAGTCATGAACACCGACGAGATCGTCGAGGCGCTGCGCGCGTCCCTGATGGACAACGAGCGGCTGCGGCAGGAGAACGAACGGCTGACGCAGGCCACGGCCGAGCCCGTCGCCGTGGTGGGCATGGCCTGCCGGTTCGCCGGGGGCGTCGAGACGCCCGACGACCTGTGGCGGCTGCTGCTGGAGGAACGCGACGGCGTCACCCCCTTCCCCACGGACCGGGGGTGGGACGTCGACCGCCTCTACGACCCGGAGCACGGCGCGCCCGGCAGGAGCATCACGCGCCACGGCGCGTTCCTGCACGACGCGGCGGACTTCGACGCCGAACTGTTCGGCATCTCACCGCGTGAGGCGCTGGAGATGGATCCCCAGCAGCGGCTGCTGCTGGAGACGGCGTGGGAGACGATCGAGAACGCCCGCATCGATCCGCTGTCGCTCAAGGGCAGCGACACGGGCGTGTTCGCGGGGCTGATGTACCACGAGTACGAGGGCGCCAGCACCGGCGGCAGCCTGATCAGCGGCCGGGTCGCCTTCACCCTGGGCCTGGAGGGCCCGGCCGTCACCGTGGACACGGCCTGCTCGTCGTCACTGGTCGCCCTGCACCTGGCGGCGCAGGCGCTGCGCACGGGCGAGTGCTCCCTCGCCCTGGCCGGCGGGGTGACGGTGATGGCCTCGCCGGAGACCTTCCAGTACTTCACCAAGCAGCGCGGACTCGCCCCCGACGGTCGCTGCAAGTCCTTCGCGTCAGCGGCGGACGGCACGGGCTGGGGCGAGGGCAGCGCCATGATCATGCTGGAGCGGCTGTCCGACGCCCGGCGCAACGGCCGGCGGATCCTGGCCGTCGTCCGGGGCTCGGCGCTCAACCAGGACGGTGCGTCCAGCGGCCTGACCGTGCCCAACGGTCCGGCGCAGCAGCGGGTCATCCGGCAGGCGCTCACCCATGCCGGTCTGACGACCGCGGACGTGGACGCGGTCGACGCCCACGGTACGGCCACCAAACTGGGCGATCCGATCGAGGCGCAGGCGCTGCTGGCCACCTACGGGCGGGGCCGTCCGGAGGACCGGCCGCTGTGGCTGGGCTCGGTGAAGTCCAACCTGGGGCACACCCAGGCGGCCGCCGGGACGGCGTCGATCATCAAGATGATCCTCGCGATGCGCCACGGCACGCTGCCCAGGACGCTCCACGTCGACGAGCCGACCGGGCAGGTGGACTGGGACGCGGGCCTGGTCCGGCTGCTCACCGAGGCCCGGCCCTGGCCCGAGACCGGGCGTCCGCGCCGGGCCGGTGTCTCCTCCTTCGGCATCAGCGGCACCAACGCCCACGTGATCCTCGAAGAAGCGCCGCAGTGACGGGAGCTGTCATGCATGCCCTTGCGCACACACCGACCCTGGACGACCGGATCGCCCCGGAGGAGTTCCGGCACGTACTCGGGCACTTCTGCAGCGGGCTGACCATCATCACCTCGCTCGCCGGCGTGCCCGGCGGGGACGGGCGGGCCGAGCCCGTCGGCTTCACCTGCCAGTCCTTCGCCTCGCTGTCCCTGGAACCGCCCCTGGTCACCTTCTCCGTCGCCCGCACCTCCACCACCTGGCCGCGGATGGAGCCGTCCGGCTCCTTCTGCGTCAACATCCTCACCACCGGCCAGGAGGCCCTGTGCCGTGCCTTCGCGGTCCGCGGCGCCGACAAGTTCGCCGGCGTCGACTGGACGCCGGGGCCGGCCACCGGTTCCCCGGTCCTGTCCGGGTCTCTGGCCTGGGCGGACTGCACCGTCGAGACGGTGCACCCCGGAGGCGACCACTGGATCGTCGTCGGCCGGGTGCGCGCGGTCGAGGTCGCCGACCCCGATGACACGCCCTTGCTCTTCTACCGCTCCGCCTTCCACCGTCCCGCGGCCTGAACTTCCGACCCGTCACCTAGGAGTACATCTCATGCGATTCGGCATCCTCTACCACCACCAGCTGCCCCGCCCGTGGGAGGAGGACAGCGAGGAGCGTCTCTACAACGAGTCCCTGGAGCAGATCGAGCTGGCCGACAAGCTCGGCTTCGACTACGCCTGGGCCACCGAGCACCACTTCCTGGAGGAGTACTCCCACTCCTCGGCCCCCGAGGTCTTCCTCGCCGCGGCCGCCGCCCGTACCCGGCAGATACGCCTGGCCCACGGCATCGTGTCCCTGCCGACCGCGGTGAACCACCCGGTGCGCGTCGCCGAGCGCCTCGCCACCCTCGACCTGATCTCCGGTGGCCGTGTCGACTTCGGTACCGGCGCGGGCAGTTCGCAGCTGGAGCTGGGAGCCTTCGGTGTCGACCGGGACACCAAGAAGGAGCAGTGGCAGGAGTCCCTGGAGATCATCACCCGGCTGCTGACGGAGACCCCGTTCACCGGCTACGAGGGCCAGTGGGCGAGCGTGCCGCCGCGCAACCTCCTGCCCAAGCCCAAGCAGAAGCCGCACCCGCCGCTGTGGATGGCCTGCAGCGCCCGCACCACCATCGAGACCGCGGCCCGTGGGGGCATGGGCGCGCTGTCCTTCTCCTTCGTCTCCCCCGAGGAGGCCAAGGACTGGGTGGACACCTACTACGACATCATCGCCTCCGAGGAGTGCGTCCCCGCCGGCAAGACGGTCAACCCGAACTTCTCGGTGGTCTTCCCGTTCATGTGCCACCCGGACGAGGAGACCGCCCTGGACCGCGGTCTGGACGGCGCGCACTTCTTCTCGTACTCCCTGATGCACTACTACATCACCGGCCAGCACCGTCCGGGCGTCACCGACGTGTGGCAGGACTTCCAGGACAACCGCGCCTCCGTCGGCCTGACCCGTGAGCCGGTCGCGGTCGCGGACGGCGAGGAGCCCTCGGCCGAGGCCAAGGCGATGCTGGAGCAGATCACCTCGCTGCGGCGCGGCATCGGCACCCCGGAGCAGATCCGTGACACCCTCCGTCGCTACGAGCAGGCCGGCGTCGACCAGGTGATCTTCTCGGTGCAGATCGGCAAGAACCAGCACGAGCACATCATGGAGTCGCTGGAGCTGTTCGCCCGTGAGGTGATGCCGGAGTTCGTCGAGCGCCGTGAGGCCCGCGAGTCGGCCAAGGAGGAGCGGCTCGCCGTGCCGGTGAAGGAGGCGCTCGGCCGGGTCGCCGAGAACACCGCGGACGTGTCCGACTACGTGATCTCGCCCGAGCTGGGGGCCTGAGGTGACCACGCAGACGGCCACGGGTGCGTGGGTACGGCGCTTTCATCCCGCGCCGGACGCCCCGCACCGGCTCATCTGCTTCCCGCACGCGGGAGGCGCGGCGTCGTTCTACTTCCCGGTCTCACGGGCGATGTCGCCGGGCGTCGACGTCCTGGCGATCCAGTATCCGGGCCGCCAGGACCGGCGCGCCGAGCCCTGCGTCGACAGCATCCCGGCGCTCGCGGACGCGCTGGTCGACGAGGTGCGTCCGTGGTTCGACCGGCCGGTGACGTTCTTCGGGCACAGCATGGGCGCCTCGCTGGCGTTCGAGCTGGCGAGCCGGCTGGAGGCCGAGGGGCACGTACTGCACGGGCTGTTCGCCTCCGGGCGGCGGGCCCCGTCCACCGTCCGGGACGAGCGGGTGCACCTGCGGGACGACGAGGGACTGATCGCGGACATCACCCGGCTCAGCGGCACCGACACCCAGGTGCTGGGCGACCCGGAGATCCTGCGGATGATCCTGCCGGCGGTGCGGGCCGATTACCGGGCCGCCGAGACCTACCGGTGGACGCCGGGGCCGCGGCTGAGCTGCCCGGTGTTCGCCCTGACCGGGGACGCGGACCCGCAGGTGACGCTCGAGGAGGCACGCGCCTGGGGCGAGCACACCACGGGGTCGTTCACCCTGGAGGCGTTCCCCGGCGGCCACTTCTTCCTCAACTCCCAGGCGGCGCGGGTGATGTCGTCGATCAAGGCGCACCTGCGCTGAGCCGCCCCCTTCGGGCGCTCCCGAACACGGAACCCGGGCCCGTCGTCCCCCCGTCTGCGGCCCGGGTTCCGTCCCTGCCGTGCGTACGGCGTCAGTGGGCGTCGCGCAGCGGTTCGCCGACGTTCCTGAGGTGCCGCAGGGCTTCGCGGTGCGAGGCGAGCAGGCCCGTCTGGTGGTACGGGACGCCCAGTTCGGCGCAGTACCGCTCGGTGATGACCTGGGCCCTGCCGAGCGCCGGGGTCGGCATGCTGGGGAAGAGGTGGTGCTCGATCTGGTAGTTGAGGCCGCCCATGAAGGCGTCGATGAACGCACCGCCGCGCACGTTGCGGGAGGTGAGGACCTGGCGGCGCAGGAAGTCGAGCCGCGTGCCCTCCTCGATCATCGGCATGCCCTTGTGGTTGGGCGCGAAGACCGAGCCCAGGTAGACACCGAACAGGGCCTGGTGGACGGCGATGAAGGCGAGCGCCTTGCCCGGGGAGAGGACCGCGAACAGGCCGCCGAAATACAGGACGAAATGAACGACGAGGAGTGTGCCCTCGAGAACGGGACGTTTCATCGACGGGCTGCGCAGCGCCTTGAAGCTGTTGAAACTCAGGTTGAGTCCTTCCAGCGTCAGCAGCGGAAAGAACAACGCGGCCTGATGCTTTCCGACGAAGCGGGGAAGTCCCTTTGCCCTGCTCGCCTGGCGCCGTGACCAGACCAGGATGTCGGGGGAGACGTCCGGGTCCTTCTCCTCGTGATTGGGGTTGGCGTGGTGGCGGGTGTGCTTGTTCATCCACCAGCCGTAGCTCATGCCCAGCAGCAGGTTGGCCACCAGGAGGCCGCCGGTCTCACTGGGGCGCCGGCGCGAGAAGACCTGCCGGTGGGCGAGGTCGTGGGCGGCCAGTCCGAGCTGGCCGAAGACCACGGCCAGGGCGGCCGCGACGAACAGCTGGCTCCAGCTGTCGCCCAGCACGACAAACGCCGCGACACCCCCCGCGAGCGCGAGGGCGACCGCACCGAAACGCACCGAGTAATACAGCGGGCGGCGCCTCAGCAGTCCCGCCTCGGATATACGGCGGGACAGCTCGGAAAAATCACTTCCCGTCTCCCGCCGTGGTGTGGGAAAAGTCTCCGCGAGCATCGTTGGATTGGTCATTCCCCCAGTATCTGGAGGATTTCCGGCCGCAGAACGGTGCCTGCCCCCTAAGAATACGGCCGGCGGCCCCGTCGCCGCCCCCAGTTCCCGGCTCTTTCGATACGTCTCCTGCCGGATCTCCACGGCTCCTCCAGCGCCCCCTGCGACGGTCCTCCCACGCGAACCGAACCACGGGAGGCAGCCCATGTCCGTGTCCCTACGAGCCGACACACGACGGCGTGGCATGCCGCCCGCCCCGGCGGCACCGGGGAAACGGCCCGGCCTCCGTCCCGGCGCCGCGCTGGCGGTGATCGCGAGCTGCAACGCGATGATCCAGCTCGACGAACCCATCGTGAACATCGCGCTTCCCGGCATGCGGGCCGACCTCGGCCTGTCCCCGGTCGGCGCGTCCTGGGTGCTCAGCGCGTACCTGCTGGCGTTCGGTGGTCTGCTGCTGCTCGGCGGCCGGGCCGGTGACATCCTGGGCCGCCGCCGGGTGTTCCTGACCGGCGTCGCCGTGTTCACCGCGGCGGCGGCCGCGCGAGCGTTCGTCCCGCCCGGTGAGGGGACGCTGATCGCCGTACGCGCCGTGCAGGGCCTGGGTGCCGCGTGCGCCGCGCCCAGTGGGCTGGCCCTGCTGCTGAGCACGTTCGCCGAGGGGCCCGCCCGCCGGAAGGCGATCGCGGTCTGCACGGCGGTGGGCGCGGTCTCCACCGCGGGCGGCCTGCTGCTGGCGGGGGCGCTGACCTCGCTCGGCTCCTGGCGCTGGGTGCTGCTGCTCAACGTGCCGCTCGGCGTGGCGATCCTGCTGCTGGGCCCGCGCGTGCTGACGGAGACGCCCCGCAACCCGGGCCGGTTCGACGTGCTCGGCGCGCTGCTGTCCGCCGCCGGAGCGGCCTGCCTGGTCTACGCGCTGGCGCGGGCCGCCGACCACGGATGGAGCGATCCGGCGGTGGCCCTCCCCCTGCTGGCGGGCCTCGCGCTGCTCGCCGTGTTCACGGCCGTCGAGGCCCGCGCCGAGCAGCCCGTGGTGGTGCTGCGGCTGTTCGCCGACCGGGACCGCCTGCTGGCCTATCTGGCGGTGCTCGCCGTACCCGGCGCCCTGGCCGGTGCCTACTTCTTCCTCAGCCAGTCCTTCCAGCAGGAGGGCCTCACCCCGCTGGCCACCGCCTGTGTGCTGCTGCCGGTGCCGTTGACGATGGCCCTCACCGCCGGTGCGGTCACCCGCCTGGAACCGTTCGTCGGGCCGAAGCGGCTGATGGCCCTGGGAGCCGCGGCGCTCGCGCTGGCGAACCTGATGCTGGCCTCGCTCGACGACGTCACCGTGGTGCGCGTCCTGCCCGCCCTGGTCCTGCTCGGCTCGGGAATGGCCTGCTGTGTCATCCCGCCCACCGTCCTCGCCACCTCGCGGTTGCGCGGGGACGAGGCGGGAGCGGCTTCCAGTGTGCTGAACGCCCTCCAGGCGCTGGGCGGTTCGCTGGGCATCGCGCTGCTGGTCACCGCTTCCTCCGGGCACTCGGCGTTCGGCGACGCCCGGTCCGCGGGCTTCACCGCCGGCTCCCTGTTCGCGGTGGTCGTCCTCCTGGCCGCGCTCGCGATCAGGCGGCCCGCGCGCCCGGCACGGCGCCCGCGGTGAACAGGTCGGTGTGCACCTGCACCGGGGTGCGGCCGTAGGCGATGCGGGAGGTGATGCGCGCGCCGACCGGGGTCCGGGTGACCACGGCGGCGGCGCGCGCCCGCAGGAAGGCCGCCGCCCGGCCGCCCGTGCCGAAGAACGCCTTGGCCTGGACGCGCTGCATCCGGGTCACCGCCTCGGCGACCGGGCGCCGGGCCTGCTCGAAGGCCACCAGCCGCGCACGCCGCACGTCGCCCGCCGCAAGGGCCGCGACGAGTACGGGGTGCAGCACGGCGGCGTCCTGGAGGGCGAGGTTGATGCCCTGCGCGCCGAGCGGCCCGTGGGTGTGGGCGGCGTCGCCGAGGAGCACCAGCCCGTCCCGCGTCCAGGTGGGCGCGTTCGCGGCGAAGACGTCCAGCAGACTGAGGTCACCGAGGCCGGTCAGGTGCTCGTGCAGCAGGTCGGCGTGGGCCGGGAGCGCGGCGGCCAGGTCGCGCTTGATGCCGGCGATCCCCTCGGCCGTCACCCGGTTGTAGCTGCCGTGCGGCAGGGTCCAGCCGATCCGCAGCCGGTCGGGGTGGGTGTCGTGGACGAGCACCGCGGCGGCCCCCGCGCGGTGGATGCGGACCCGCCCGGTCGCCCGGCCCGGCGCGGGCACCGTGAACCAGACCACGTCCTGGTCGAAGACGTCCGTACGGCCGGCGTCGATCCCGGCCAGCTTCCGCGTCTTGGAGAACCGGCCGTCGGCACCGACGACCACCGACGCGCGGACCCGCACCCGCCGGGTGCCCAGGCGGGTGACCACGGCGCCGGTGCAGCGGCCGTCGTCCTCGGTGAGGGCGCTGACCCGGTGGCCGTCGAGGTAGGTGAACCCGGGCAGCCGGGCGCAGGTGGCGAGCAGTTCGGCCAGCAGATGGGGCTGGGGCAGGGCCAGCAGCCGGTCGTGCGGCGCCGGCAGCCTGCGGTAGTCGATGTCGAGCAGCGTCCGGTGGCCCTGCACGACCTGGAACCCCTCCAGGGTGTGCGCGCCGCGCCGCTCGGCGCCCTCCAGGACGCCCAGCTGGTCGAGGACGAGCTGGCCGCCGGGTTGCAGGATCTCGCCGTGGAAGTCGCGGCGGAAGGCGGTGGAGCGCTCCGCGAGGGTGACGCGTACGCCGGAGCGCAGCAGCATCAGGGTCAGCGCGAGGCCCGCCGGACCGGCGCCGACGACCAGGACGTCGGTGTGCACGGTGGTGTCCCGCCACTCGGAGCGCGCCACGGCTCAGACCGCCGCTCGCGCCGAGAGCAGTTCATTGACCAGGGCCAGGTACTGACGGGGGGTCTCGGCCTCGTCGATGGCCTCCTCGTCGAAGGTGATGCCGTGGTCCCGTTCGATGCGGCCGGTGGTCTGCAGCATGGCGAGCGAGTCGTAGCCGAGGTCGAGGAACGGCTTGTCCAGGATGTCGCCGTCGAGGTCGGTCCACTCCTCCTCCCCCGCGCACTCGCGCAGCAGCGTGACCAGGTCGCTCAGTTCCAGACGCTCCATCGTGCTCTCCCTCGCTTCGTCGGGGTGGGTGGTGTCTCAGTCGGCCGCGCGCAGCACGACCGCGGAGTTGAAGCCGCCGCGCCCGCGGGCCAGCACCAGGGCGGTGCGCAGGGCGAGGCCGTGCCGCGGCCGGCCGGTCACCAGGTCGACGGGGCAGTCGGGGGCCGTGTCGCGGGTGCCGGGGGTGGGCGGTATCACCTGCTCGCGCAGGGTGAGCAGGGCCGCGGCGAGGTCCAGTGCGGAGCCGCCCGCGAGCAGCCGCCCGGTCATCGCCTTGGGCGCGGTGACCGGGACGCCGCGGGGTCCGAAGAGCGCGGTCAGCGCCGCGGCCTCGACGCGGTCGGCGTCCCGTGCGCCCGCCGCGTCGGCGAACACCACGTCCACGTCGGCCGGTCCGGCCCCGGCGTCGGCGAGGGCCAGCCGGGCCGCGTCGCCGAGTCGGGACGGACCGGAACCGTCGAAGGTGGCGGCGTATCCGGCGAGGGTGCCGTAGGCCCGCGCGCCGCGTGCCCGGGCGCTGTCGGCGTCCTCCAGGACGAGCATGGCGCCGCCCTCTCCGGCGACGTGGCCGCGGGCGTCGGCGGCGAAGGGCAGGTAGGCCCGTTCCGGGTCGGTGGCCGTGGACAGGGTGCCGTCCGCGAGCTGGGCGGCCCAGCCCCACGGGCACAGCGCCGAGTCGGCGCCGCCGGTGACGACGAGCGCCGAGCCCTTGCGGACCTGGCGCCGGGCCTGCGCCGCCGCGTCGAGGCCGCCGGCCTGCTCGGAGACGAGGACGCCGCTCGCGCCCCGGGTGCCGTGCCGGATGGAGATCTGGCCGGTGTTGACGGCGTTGAACCAGGCGAACGCCTGGTAGGCGCTGACGTGCCGGCTGCCCCGGTGCCACAGGGCCTGCAACTCGCGCTGCCCGAACTCGAAGCCGCCGGCCGAGCTGGCGGTGACGACGCCCGCCGCGTACTCGTCCAGCGCGTCCAGGTCGGCGCCCGAGTCGTCGACGGCCTCCTGCGCCATGGCGAGGGCCAGCCGGGTGACCCGGTCGGTCTGCGGCAGCAGCCTGCTGGGCACGTGCTCCTCGTCGGCGAAGCCGCGGACCTCGCCCGCGAGCCGCACCGGGTAGTCGGAGGCGTCGAAGCGGGTGATCGGGCCGATCGCGCTGCGGCCGCGCAGTGCGGCGGCCCACCAGGCGCGGGTGCCCAGGCCGCCGGGCGCGGCGATGCCGACGCCCGTGAACACGGCGGTGCGGGCCGCCCGTTCGCCACGCGCGGCGGAGGGTGCGGCCGACGGTACGGCGGAGGGTACGGCGGCGGTGACGGTCATGCGGCCTCCTTCAGCCGGGCCCGGGTGAGGACCATGGCGCTCTGGAAGCCACCGAAGCCGCTGCCGACGCTGACGACGGTGTCGGTCCGGTGCTCGCGCGCGGTCAGGGGGGTGTAGTCGAGGTCGCAGGCCGGGTCGGGATCGTGCAGGTTGGCGGTGGGCGGCACGGTGTCGTGGGTGATGGCCAGGGCGCTCGCGGCCACCTCCAGCGAACCGATCGCGCCGAGCGAGTGCCCGATCATCGACTTGATGGAGCTGACGGGGATCTCGTGGGCCCGCGCCCCCAGGCTCCGCTTGAACGCGGCGGTCTCGTGCCGGTCGTTCTGCTTGGTGCCCGACCCGTGGGCGTTGACGTAGTCGACGGCGGACGGGTCCACCCGCGCCTCGTCCAGCGCCAGGGAGATCGCCCGCGCCATCTCGTGGCCGTCGGGCCGCAGACCGGTCATGTGGTAGGCGTTGCTCAGGCTGGCGAAGCCGGAGATCTCCGCGTAGACACGGGCACCGCGCCTGCGGGCCCGCTCGGCGTCCTCCAGGATCAGGACGGCCGACCCCTCCCCCAGCACGAAACCGTTGCGGCTGCGGTCGAAGGGCCGCGACGCCGTACCGGGCTCGTCGTTGCGCGGGCTGGTGGCCCGGATCGCGTCGAAGGAGG
The DNA here is from genome assembly GCF_044544295.1 of Streptomyces sp. NPDC053750. Lineage (NCBI taxonomy): Bacteria > Bacillati > Actinomycetota > Actinomycetes > Kitasatosporales > Streptomycetaceae > Streptomyces > Streptomyces sp. NPDC053750. The sequence continues at coordinate 77,716 of NZ_JBITXB010000023.1, forward strand.
CGACGGAGATCGGGGAGATCGGCGCCTCGGTGGCCCCGGCCAGCATCACGTCGGCGCTGCCCTCGCGGATCAGCTCCACGGCGTGTCCCACCGAGTCGAGCCCGGAGGTGCAGCCGGTGGACACCACCGCGACGGGACCCTGCGCCTCGGCGTCCCGGGCGACCTCGGCCGCCAGCGAGCTGGGCACCACGTAGTCGAACAGGTGGGGTACGGCCCGGGTGTGGTCGACGTTCCACCGTTCGCCCCGGTCGCTGACCACCGCGTACTCGCGGTCCAGGCCGGTGGTGCAGCCGACCGCGCTGCCCAGCGTCACCCCCGTACGGACCGGGTCGAGGCCCTCGCGGACCCCGCTGTCGGCCAGCGCCTCGCGGGCGGCGACGAGAGCGAACTGCGCGGCCCGGTCGAGCCGTCCGGCCTGCGCGGGGGTGAACCCGTGGTCGGCGGGATCGAAGTCGGCCTCGGCGGCGATCCGGGAGCGGAAGCCGGTCGCGTCGAACAGGGAGATGGGCCGGGTGGCGGTGCGGCCGGCGGTGAGCAGGGCCCAGAACGCCTTGGTTCCGGTCGCTCCCGGGGCGACGACACCGATCCCGGTGATGACGACACGCCTCATCGGGTGTTCCTCACGGTCGTGTGCACGGACGTCGGGGCTGGCGTCGGGGCTTCAGGCAGCAGCCGTCGTACGACGCGACAGGCGCGCCCGAGGATGCGGGGCGCCTGGGGTCCCCGTACGAAGAAGTGGTCACCGGCGACGGTGCGCACGGTGAGGGGGCCGGTGGTCCAGCGGTGCCAGCCGGCGAGCGTGCCGGGGCGGACCGCGGGGTCGGCGGTGCCGCCGAGGGCGAGCAGCGGCACGTCGAGGGGTCCGCCGGTGGCGGGGTCGACGGCGGCCTCGCGCAGCGCGGCGGCGAGTCTGAGGTCGTCCCGGAGTACGGGCAGGACGGTACGGTTCCACACCCCGCCGGGAGCGGTGACGGAAGCGGAGGGCAGAGGTCCGAGGGTGCCCAGCAGGCGCAGGAGTTCACCGGCCGGGGCGTCGGCCGCGTCCAGCAGCGCGGGCGGCTCGTCGGGCGGCGGCGTGGCGCCGAGGGCGACGAAGGCGGGCTGTTCGAGCCCCTTGTCGGCGAGCGTACGGGCGAGGGTGTAGGCGACGAGGCCGCCGAGACTGTGCCCGTAGAGGGCGAACGGCCCCCGGTCGTTACCGTTGCGTCCCAGGATGTCCAGGAACTCGGCGACGAGTTCGGCCCGGCCGGTGATCCGCTCCTCGCGCCACCGGCCCTCCCGCCCGGGCAGGGTCAGCGGCACGATCTCCACGCCGGAGCCCGCCGCGCCGGGCCAGCGGTGGAAGCTGCTCACACCGGCGCCGGCGTGCGCGAAGCAGTAGAGCGTCACGGACCGGCCGTCGGCCATGGTGCAACCACCCCTCCCCGGACGCCGTGCCACCCCGAACGGGGCGACCTGGCGTCAGAAGAGGCTCGGCGACCACGGTGGAGAAGCGCTCGAGGACACGTCGGGCACGTGCCGAGCCCGCCTGTCCCGGCACGTGCTCTCAGGCCGCGAAGAGGTCGAACGTCGACGAGTGCCGCGGCCCGGCCAGCACGTCCAGCTGCGGGTCGACCGAGAGCATCGCCTGGTGCAGCCGCTGCAACTGCGGCGACGGCTCCACGCCGAGCTCCTCGATCAGCCGCATCCGCAGCCGGCGGTAGCTCTCCAGCGCCGCCGCCTGCCGGCCCGACCGGTACAGGGCCACCATGGCCTGCGAGTGCAGCCCCTCGTGCTGCGGGTGCCGGGCCGTCAGATCGGCCAGCTCGGCGAGCAGTTCGGCGTGCCGGCCCAGCCTGAGGTCGGCGTCGATGCGCCGCTCCACGGTGACCAGACGGCTCTCCTCCAGCCGCCGCACCTCGATCTCCAGGATCGGCCCGACGCGCACGTCGACCAGGGCCGCCCCCTTCCACAGGTCCAGCGCCGCGGCGAACCGTCGGGCCGACACCTGGTTGTCGCCGGTCTCGAAGGCGGCCTGCCCCTCACGCACCAGGCGTTCGTACTGGTGCACGTCGACACTGTCCTCGGGGATCTGCAGCAGATACCCGCCGTGCCGGGTGGCCAGCACGTCCTTCGCACTGCCCGGGGAACTCGGCCCCATCGCGGTGCCCAGCCGCCTGCGCAGCTGCAGTATGTACGTCTGGAGGGTGGTGAGCGCGCTCGTCGGCGGCTCGGTCCCCCAGATCTCCTCCATGAGCGTCGGGACCGGCATGACCCGTCCCGGGTAAAGCGCCATCAGTGACAGAATCTGCCTCGGCTTGGCCGCCGTAGGAACAATCGATCCCCCGTTGACCTCGGCACTCAGCGGACCCAGAACCTGAATCCTCACGGTTTCCTCCGTAGTGGTCGAGCTCTTCGTCCGTTCCTTCCTTTGGCCAGAAATCTGCGCCGTGACGCACGCTAGCCGGGCCCGTTCACACCGATCGTTGCTCTGTAGCGGCCCTTGAGCGGCCCTCCACACGACGTGTTGCGCCGATGACCCGATCAACTAAAGAACACATGCACTACCGCTTGGAATGAACTTCCGATTCCGGTGTGCGGTGCATTCGCGCGGATATCTTCGTCCCGCTTCCGGCGCACATCCGGGTACGGCAGGCCGGGGCGAGTCAAGTCGGACGGAGCCGAGTTCGGACGGAGACACGATGGAATCCGCACCTGTCCCACCGGGTACACCCCGGTGGTCGGACGCGAACACCGCGCTGCGCCTGTTCGTGTTCGCGCACGCGGATGGCTCAAGTTGGTCGTTCCAGGACCGGCCCGAATGAACACCCCGGGCACCGAGTTCCGTCTGCTGGGGCCACTGGAGGTCCACGACACGCGCACCGGCAGGCACCTGCCGGTGCCCGGCGCCAGACAGCGCGCCCTGCTCGCCGTGCTGCTGGTCGAGGCGGACCGCACCGTGTCCGTCGAGCGACTCGCGGAGGAACTGTGGGGCGACCGCCCACCCCGCTCGGCACCCAACGCCGTACAGGCGCACATCGCTCGCCTACGCAAACTGCTGCCGCCCCCCACCCCGGAACCGCCCCCGACGCCCGGCACCGGCATAGTCACCACCCCCGGCGGCTACCTCCTGCGCCTCGCCGACGCCACCACGGACGCGCAGCGCTTCTGCCTCCTCTCCGCCGAGGGACGAGCCGTCGCCGCCACGGAACCCGACCGGGCCGTCACCCTGCTGAGCAGCGCACTGGCCCTGTGGCGCGGCCCGGCCCTCGCCGACTGCCGAAGCGGCCCGATCTGCACGGCCGAGGCCGACCGCCTGGAGGAACACCGCCTGATCACGCTGGAGGCCTTCTACGAGGCCCGGCTGCGCTCGGCCCGCCCGGACGGCATCACCGGCGAACTGGAGCGGCTGACCGACGAGCACCCCCTGCGGGAACGGTTCTACGACCTGCTGATGGTCGCCCTCCACCGCACCGAGCGCCGCGGCGAGGCCCTCGCCGTCTACGAGCGGGCGCGGCACCGCCTGATGGCCGAACTGGGCGTGGAACCGGGCCCGTCCCTGCGCGGCCGCCGGGAGGCCCTGCTCCGCCACGAGGCGTCCCTCTCCCCCGTACGGCTGTGGCCCGGCAGCCGAAGCGACGAGGACCCGTACCCGCCCCCGTACGCCCCCCACGCCACGGCCGAAACAGACGAACTCACCCGCATCGGCGAACACCTGGCAGTCCTCACCCGCCAACTACAACAACTGACAACCCGCTTCGAAGCCCTGACAACCCACCACCCCACCCCACCCGACAACCCCGACCACTCCCACGAAGAAAGGACCGCCGGCCATTGCGGTCCGATCAGGGGGACGGAACCTCCCGCGCGAAAATAGGCGGCGGCCTTCCGGAGGATCGCGTTGTCCTCCGTAGTCGTGCGCGCCCCATGGACCGCAAGTTCAAGCCGATGCTCTACGCCGAGCCCGCCATCCCGCACTTCTGGCGACTCGAGCTCGACCTCGCGCCCATGCTCGTCGTCTACGAGCTGGAAGGCGGCCGGTACGTGAAGCGGACGAGCGCACTCCCAGGCGCGACCACTGACCTGAACACCCCGTTCCCTGTTGCGATCGATCAGGCCGGACTCTCCCGCCAGTAGATGCCCTCTGAAGGCGGAGCCCTATGCCGCGGCGGACAGACGGTCGAGGCGATCCCGGTGCGCCGGGGTCATTTCGAGGCGCTCCGCAACGAGGTTCTCCTCCAGGTGGTCGATCCGGGCGGTGCCGGGGATCGGGAGGATGACGGGTGAGTGGCCGAGGAGCCAGGTGAGCGCGACCTGCGTGGGCGTGGCTTCGAGCTCGGTCGCCACGGAGGCGACTTCGGCCTTCTCCCCTGCGTTGCCCCAGGCGACGGGTCGCCACGGCAGGAACGCTGTTCCTGCCGCTTCGCAGGCCGCGAGCACGGGCTCGTGCTCGCGGTCGAGCAGGTTGTACCGGTTCTGCACGCTCGCGATGTCGACGATCTGCCGCGCCTGGTCGAGTTCGTCGACGGTGACCTCGGACAGTCCGATCCGGCCGATCTTGCCCTCGGCCTGCAGGTCCCGCAGCGTGCCGACCTGGTCGGTGAGCGGCGTTCCGGGGTCGATGCGGTGCAGTTGAAGAAGCTCGATCCGCTCGACACGCAGTCGGCGGAGCGCCTGCTCGACCTGCTCCCGCAGCGCGGCCGGCCGCCCGTCGAGCTTCCACTCACCTGAGGAGCCCGATCGGGCAACGCCCACCTTGGTGGTGATCAGCAGTCCGTCCGGGTACGGGTGCAGGGCCTCGGCCAGGAGTTCCTCATTGGCTCCTCCGCCGTAGAGGTACGCGGTGTCGATCAGCGTGACACCCAGCTCGACGGCCCGCCGGGCGACCGCGAGAGAGGTCTCGCGGTCCGTGCCCGGTTCCGACGGCAAGTGCATCGCCCCGAACCCCAACCGCCGTACTTCCAGCTCCCCGCCGATACAAAACGCAGTCGATGTCACGTGCTGTCTTCCCCCTCGCTCAAGCAGCAACGCTAACAGCGCAGTTGGCCACGCAGCCGAGTACGGGGCAAGAGAGCGGAGTGAGTGCTCACTCATTGACGGAGTGAGCGCTCACTCCGTAATCTCGTGGTCATGACCGCACCCAAGAAGGACCAGACCACCCGCCGCCGCGCGCCCGCCATGTTGCCGGAGCAGCGCCGCGAAATGATCATCCAGACCGCGATCCCGCTGATCGCCGAGTACGGCGCCGCGGTGACGACCGCGAAGATCGCCCGCGCCGCGGGCATCGGCGAGGGCACGATCTTCCGGGTCTTCGCCGACAAGGACGAGCTGCTGCAGGCCTGCGTGGCCGAGGCGCTCTCCCCCGAGCACGCGGTCCGCGAGCTCGACGCGATCGACATTTCCCAGCCGCTGCCCGACCGGCTCGCGGAGGCGGCCGAGGCGCTGCAGGCGCACCTGTCCCGGATGGGCGCGATCCTCGGCTCGCTGGGGCATCGCGGCGGCAAGCACCCCGGCACGGTGCGCGGCGCGGGCCGCGAGGAGTCGACGACCCGTATCCGCGCGGCACTGGTGGAGCTGCTGGAGCCCGAGAGGGCCGTCCTGCGCCGACCGCCGGAGCAGATCGCGGCCCTCTTCTTCGGGCTGCTCTTCACCCAGCCGCGTACGGCGGACGAGCCCGACCTGACCCCGCAGGAGCTGGTGGACGTCTTCCTGCACGGGGCGCTCTCGGGGGGCGCCGAGTGAGCGCACGGCGAAGGCGCCTGGGGGCTACGGCCCTGGCCGTCCTGGCCCCCGTCCTGGTGTGGCTGATCGCGGACCCCCTGCTGGGGCACCGGCTGCGGATCGCCGACGGCGAGCAGACGCTCGACATCGGCGCCGTGCCCGTGGCGGTCGTCGCACTGCTCGCGTCACTCTCCGGGTGGGGGCTGCTGGCCGCTCTGGAGCGGTTCGGGGTGCGGCGCGCCCGCACCCTCTGGACCGGGGTGGCCGGGGCCGTACTGGCCGTGTCCTTCCTGCCGTTCATCGGCGACGGCATGGACGGCGGCACCCGGGCCTCCCTCGCTCTGATGCACCTGGCGGTGGCGGCGGTGCTGATCCCGGGGCTGGGCGGCAGGTCTCCCAACGCCGGAGCCGGTGCCGCCAGGAGGTGACCGACGGCACCAAGTACGCCGCGGGCCGCCCTCAGACTGCCGACCGCGTCCTGCCGGCCGGTGCGGGCAGGACGATGCGGTGCGGTGCCGCCCGGCCCCAGGGGAAGCCGTGGTGCAGCAGGAGCACCGCGTCCCGGCTGCCGTCGTCCTGCACGGCGACGGCGGCCAGCACCTCGGGGACGGGCTCCAGTTCGACGAACCTCCAGCGCCCGTCCCGGTCGTCGGCGGGCGGCCGGAAGCCCTGGACGCCGCCGTCCTCGGCCAGCTCGAAGGAGAACTCGTCGAAGGGGAGCCCGAGTCCGAGACCGCGCGCCTTGGAGTAGGCCTCTTTCAGGGTCCACAGCCGGATCGTGCGCCGGTCCCGCGCCTGTCCGGGTGCGGCCCCGGCCACCCACCGCTGCTCCTCGGGGGTGAACGTCTCCACGATGGTCCGCAGGGCGTGCTCGTCCCGGTCGAGGCGTTCCACGTCCACGCCGATGCGGCGCCGGCGCACGATGCCGAGCAGGTTGAAGCCGGAGGCATGGGAGAGGTTGAAGTCGAGTTCGGCTCCGCCGCGCGGCAGCCCACCGTCCGGGAGCTGCAGGAACGGCCGGCCCCGGGAGGAGCGCCAGATGACCTGTTCCGCCTCGGCGATCCCGGCCTCCAGCGCGAGGGCGCGCCGCACCAGGGTGTGGGCGACCAGGTACTGGCGACGGTCGCGTTCGAAGAGGAAGCGGCCCGCGATCTCCCGCTCGTGCTCGTCCAGCCAGTGGGCGGCGAGCACACCCGCCATGGCCGGGGCGAGGTCCTCGTTGGGGCAGATCCACAGCTTCACCGGTTCTCGAGCCGGTCCGGGAGCGACTCCGGCCACCCCTGCGGTCCCTGCGGCCCCGACCGCCCCGGCCACCGGCAAGGAGCGCTCAGTGTCCCGGCTCACCGGCCCCGCTCCGTCCCCGCGTCCCCTTCGGCGGGCGTGACCCGGCCGATCCACAGCCGCCGACGCCGCAGCGCGCTCGTGGGCAGCGCCACCACACGACCGTGCGGTACGGCCGCCCGCGTGACGTCGACGCCGGCCAGCCACAGGCGGGTGAGCTGCTCGAAGCACTCGCCCTGCCACAGGGCCGCCAGGTAGGCGCGCGTCTCGGGCAGGTCGTCCAGCAGTGGCGGGCCCGGGCGACGCTCCGGGTCGTCGGTGGACACCAGCCCCGGCACCGGCCGGGCGTCCCGGCCGCGCAGCGCGGCGGCGCCGGGGTCCTGCACGAAGTCGTCCAGCGCGGTCGCCAGCCGGACGGTGTCCTGCGCGGTCACCGCGAGCCGGTACTCCCGCGCGGCCCGCCCGGAGCGCAGCTCGGCGGCCACGTCGGCGGGCCGGAGCGGGACGCCGTCCTCGGGGGTGCGCCCGGTGAGGCCGTCCGCGAGCCGCCGCGCAGTGGCGACCAGATGCGCCGGGGTGGGCGCGGACAGCAGGACCAGCGCGGGCTGCCCGCCCTCCGGCTCCGGCGGTCGCGCCTGTCGCCGTACGACCGGGCGGTACTCCTCGACGGCCGCCCGGGCCTCGGTGCCGCCACTGCCGCGTACGACGACCGAGACGCGCCGCGCGCGTTCGGTGCCGTCGCCGTCCCGGGGGCGCTGCCAGGCGTCCGGCCCTGCACCGCCCGGGGTGGCGGCGAGCGTACCGGCCCGCAGTTGCAGCACGGCCCGCACCAGCGCGGCGGCGCCGGTGGCCGCACCGGCCGATCCGACGGCGGCCCGCACGGTCCGCTCCGACTCCACGACTGCCCCACCGGAATCCCCGGCACCGCCGAAACCACCGGAACCACCGGCCTCCCCACCCCCGGGGCCGACATGCCGCACCGCGGTGGAGCGGACGACGGCATGGACGGTGTCCCCGTCCCGTTCCGCCGCGGCGAGCGGCTTGAGCAGCACCGCGCACACCCCCTCCCCGCCGCCGGGCGCGAGACGCGAGGGATGCAGGCGCAGCTCCACCGCACCCACGAGCGCCGCCGCGCACTCCCCCGCACGCAGGGCGCCGACCGCCTGGTGCAGGGCCACGAGGAAGGAGGACTCGGCGGTGTCGACGCACTGGCTGGGGCCGGTCAGGTCCAGCAGCGTGGACAGCCGGCCGGGCAGGCTCCAGTGGCCGCCACCCGGCAGCAGGTCGTGGTGGCCCCCGGCCCAGAGTCCGGCGGCGAGCAGCGCGTAGTCGCGGGACGCGGCGGCGGCGTAGACGCCGAGGCTGCGCGGGCTGCCGTCGGCCGAGGTCAGTGCGTCGAGCCGGGCGCCGGTGAGGCCGGCCGCCTCCAGCGTCTCCCACAGGGTCTCCAGCAGCAGGCGCTCCTGGGGATCCATCAGGACCGCCTCGCCGTCGGTCAGTCCGAAGAACGCGGCGTCGAACTCGTCCACTGCGTCCAGGTAGTGACCGTTCCCCTCGGCCGGACCGGTGTCCCGGTCGCGCGGCGGCGGTGCAGCCGTGTCCGTCCCGTCGAGCGCGTTGCGCCAGAAGGCGTCCAGGTCGGGCGCCTGGGGAAAACGGCCCGCCAGCGCGACGACGGCGTACCGTTCGCCGTCCTCGACGGTTCCGGCGTACCGACCGGAATCGCCGACCACCCGGTCCGGGACAGACGTCTCCGAGGGCTGGGGCGGAGGCGGAGGCGGAGGCGGGGCGACGGGCGGCGGGGGCGGCAGAGCGGGGCCGGTGAGCAGGGCCATGGCGCTCTGCCGGTCCAGGTCGCCGTTCTTGAAGCGGGTGAGGATCTCTCTGTTGTCCATGGTCCCGGGAGTCTTCTCAGGCGGCGTGGGCGGCGAGGAACACCGTGGCCTCGTCGACGCTCAGCCGGTCGTCGCGCACGGCGTCGAGCAGGGCCTCCAGGTCGAGCGGGCCCGCCCCCTGCCCGGCCGCCCCGGACACAGGACCCGGCGCGACGGTTCCCGCGGTAAGGGAGGTGATGTGCGCGGCCATGGCGTTCAGGCTGGGATGGTCGTAGAGGCAGACGGCACGCTCGTCGAGGCCGTAGGTCCGGTTGATCCCCGCCACGAACTCGGCACCGAGGACGGAGTCGAGGCCCAGCAGGTTGAACGCCGAGTCGGCGTCGATGTCCCAGGGTTCGCAGGCCAGGATCGCGGCGAGCTGCGCCCGCAGCACGTCGACGACGGACGCGGGCACGGACCCGACCGCGGACGCGGATCCGGCCGCGGCTCCGTGAACGAGCGCGGGCGCAGCCGCAGGCGCGGGCCCAAGAACGCCGAGTTCGGCGGCCAGATGCCGGACGAACCCGGCGGGAGTGGGATGGTCGTAGACCGCACCGGCCCTGACCCGGGTGCCGTAGCGCGCGTTGACGGTGGCGACGAACTCGACGGTCAGCATCGAGTCGAGCCCGAGCAGCTGGAAGGGCTGCTCGGCGTCGATCGCCTCGGCCTTGACGCCCAGGATGCCGGCCAGCACGGTGGTGAGTTCGCTGAGCAGGCCGGCGCCGGGCGGGGTGCCCGTAGGGGGTTCGCTGGTCATGGTTGGCGTCTCCAAGGGTCGTTCCCGGTCTGCCGTACGGACAGTGTCGGTGCCGCCGGTACGGCGCACATCGCCGTGCGCGGTGAACCGGGCCCGTCGGGATGGCTCGCGGGAGGGAGGTCGCCCGGCCGTGCTCCACCCGGAGAGGTAGGCCCCGCCGGGTCCTCGGGTGCGCGGCGGGGGGCGGCGTCGCCCACCCCGTCCCGCGGACGTCCGCGGCCGGGACCGGACCGGGGCGGCCGGGTCCGGTACCCGCCCTCGGCGCCGTCCGGCACCAGCGCGGGCAGCATCAGGTCCCAGAGCATGCCGATCCGGGCGGCGAGTTCGTCGTACTCCATGCCGGTGCGGCACAGCACCTCGATGCCGCAGAGCGCGGCGGCGATCAGCGTCTCGGGGCCCTCCGGGCTTCCGGGCCGCAGCTCCCCCGCCTCGCGGGCCCGCTCCAGCAGCTGCAGGGCGGCGGCGAAGCAGGTCTCGTGGAAGGACGAGCCCCGCCGGCCGCCGGCGTCGGCGCGCTCACCGGCGATCCGGAAGGCCGCGCGCATCGCCGGTTCCTCGCTCAGCGTCCCGCCCAGCCAGTGGGTGAGGTCGATCAGCGCCTGGAACGGTGCACGGCCGTCGTCCTCCATGGCCCGTACGGCCTGCTGCACCAGGGAGCGGCTGCGCTGCTGCACCGCGTCCGCGAGTTCCTCCTTCGAACCGAAGTGGAAGTACAGCGCTCCCTTGGTCACCCCGGCCGCGCCGGCGATGTCGAGCAGGGACGCGTTCCCGTACCCCTTGCGGTCGAACAGCTCGGCTCCGGCGTGCACCAGCCGGCTGCGGGTCCTTTCCGATCTCTCCTGCATCTGGGATCCCGGGCCAGGTCAGTTGGCCCGCACCAGATGACCGCCGCCCGACCGGTCGGACTGTATGGAGGGCACGGCGGGCAGGTGCGGGTCCGCCGGGAGCGGGGTCTCGGGGCCGGCCACCAGGATCGACTGCTGCAGCCTGCGCAGCCGCGGCGAGGGCTCCAGGCCCTGCTCCCGTACGAGGGTGCCGCGAAGCCGGTGGTAGACGTCCAGCGCCTCACCGCGCCGCCCCGACCGGTGCAGCGCCAGCATGAACTGGGCGTGCAGGTTCTCGTGGGTGCGGTAACGGCTGGTCAGTACGGTGAGTTCCGCGAGCAGTTCGCGATGGCGGCCGAGCCGCAGATCGGCCTCGATGCGCTGGTCCAGGGCGCACAGGCGGCTCTCCGCCAGACGCCGCGCCTCCATCTCCAGCTGGGCGCCGGTCTGTACGTCGGCGAAGGCCGAGCCGGTCCACAGCGCCAGTGCCTCACGGAGCCTGCGCGAGGCACCCGGGAAGTCCCCGCCGTCCATCGCCCGGTAGCCCATGCCCGCCAGCCGCTCGAACTCCCGGACGTCACTGGTGCCTCCGCCGGAGACGAGCAGGTAGCCGCCGGGCGACGTCACGAGGACGTCCTTGGCGCTGCGCCCGGGCGCTCCCGCCGCACCGCCGGCCGGTGCCTCCTTCGCCAGTGCCGCCGCGATGAGTTCGCGCAGCTGCAGGATGTAGGTCTGCAGGGTGGTGCGCGCGCTGCGCGGCGGGCGCTCCGCCCACAGTTCCTCGATCAGGGTCGAGACAGGCACCACCTGGTCGGCGTGCAGCGCCAGGAGAGCGAGCACCTGCCGAGGCTTCGGCGCGGTCGGAGCGATGGACGCCCCGTTCTCCCTGACGTCCAATGCGCCCAGTACGTCGATGTCCACGCCGGTGCCCCCTAAGTGAGTGTGCTGCTGTCGGCACTCATCGATTACAAAACAGGCCGGACGGTTTGTCAATACCAAACCGCCCGCGCTGTTTTGTTAGTTGGGAGATGGCGCGGTAAGGCAACCCACAGAACACCATCTGACCTGCATTTTCACTTGTGATGGCGACGTCAGGGCGACGCGTTCGAGGCACAACCCCCTAGAGATCCACTGGAACCCCAGAAGGAAAACGGCACGGCCGGAGCCGCCCATCCCCAAAGGATCGACGCCATACAAGACCGGCCTCGCGGTTTGTTTTACTGAGCTGAGAGAGTCCCCGCAGACCGCAGCCGAGGAAGGGCGGCGGTCGATGCCAGCCGGGGCAGCATCAGGTCCCAGAACTGCGCCAGGGTGGCTCCGGACGTCCACTTGGGGTCGCCGGCCCCCAGTTGCTCGAACCCCACGGTCGCCGCGACGACGGCGACGGAGGCGTCCATCGCCGAGACGCCGTGGGCGAGGGCGCCCTCGAACTCGGCGTCCCGCAGCACCTGCTCCACCCAGCCGCGCCACTGCCCGCGCAGGTCCACCCCGTCGGCCCGGCGCGGGAAGCCGCAGCTCAGCTCGAAGCCGGCGCGCATCACCGGATCCTGGTCCAGACTGCTCATCAGGGCGTGCGTGGCGTCGACCAGGTGCTGCAGGGCGCCGCTGTGGCCGCCGGAGGACCGGCCGATCTCCCGCAGTACGGCGGCGGCCTCCTCCTCGACGGCGCGGGCCAGCGCCTGTTTGCTCTCGAAGTGGAAGTGCAGTGCCCCGTTGCTCACTCCGGCCCTGCGGCTGATCGAGGTGAGCGACGCAGAGACGAACCCCTCCCTGGCGAACACCTCGGCCGCGGCCCGCACCAGCGACTGCCGCGTACGTGCCGCACGTTCTTGTTTCACCATGAGGGGCTCCTGACCGAGGGCCGGACGGTCTCCTGCACCGGCCGGCCCTGTGACTCGTGCTGTTGTTGCGAGAAGCGGTCCTGCTACTGCGGGGGGTTGCCGTGCTTGCGGGAGGGCAGGTCGGCGTGCTTGGTACGGAGCATCGCCAGGGCCCTGGCGAGCGCCTCACGGGTCTCGGCGGGGTCGATGACGTCGTCGACCAGGCCGCGTTCGGCCGCGTAGTAGGGGTGCATCAGTTCCGTCTTGTACTCCTTGACCATGCGGGCCCGCATGGCCTCGGGGTCCTCGGCGCCGGCGATCTGACGGCGGAAGATGACGTTGGCCGCGCCCTCGGCGCCCATCACGGCGATCTCGTTGGTCGGCCAGGCGTAGGTGAGGTCGGCGCCGATGGACTGGCTGTCCATGACGATGTAGGCGCCACCGTAGGCCTTGCGCAGGATGAGCGAGATCCTCGGCACCGTCGCGTTGCAGTAGGCGTACAGCAGTTTCGCGCCGTGGCGGATGATGCCGCCGTGCTCCTGGTCGACGCCCGGCAGGAAGCCCGGTACGTCCAGAAGGGTGAGGATGGGGATGTTGAAGGCGTCGCACATCTGCACGAAGCGCGCGGCCTTTTCACTCGCCTCGATGTCCAGGACGCC
>NZ_JBITXB010000024.1:0-89930 GCF_044544295.1 Streptomyces sp. NPDC053750
GGCGACGGAGTTCACCAGGCCATGCTCGGCATCGCCCGACTGCACAACCTGGCCCTCACTGGATAACTCACACCCCATACGGGACAACCTCTAGTCGAACCACGACCCCGTACACCCTTGCCCCTGCGAGGACGGGGGTGTACGCGTTTCAACGAGATGACTGCGCACGCTATTGACGTGAACCTGCCCCACTGATTACCTGCTTGTGTAATCGTTTTAACTATGCCGTCACATAACTGGTGCCCAGCGGTACCGAATCCCGCTCGTCGTGCCGGCCACCGGACGGATCGTCCACCTCCGACGCACAGCGAAACAGGCCGGTAAGGAGGCCCTTTCGTGCAACGACAACCCCGACGACGTCTTCGTCGTCTCACCACAGCGGCGGCCGTGGCAGCGGCGCTGGTTCTCTGTGTCATCTCGCCGGGCTCGCCGCATCCCTCCCCGGCAGGCACGATGTCCGCGGCCGGACAGGCAGCGGCAGTACAGGCCAGGCCCATGGAAAACCTCGGCCGTGGTGTGGTGGCCGTGCGCTCAAGCGCTACCGAAGTCCTGGTCAGCTGGCGTCTGCTGGGACTCGACCCCGACGGCATCGGCTTCAACGTCTACCGGTCCTCCGCCGGCAGTAACTACCACCGCATCAACGACGAAGTCATCACCGACCGTACGAACTTCGTCGACACCGGGGCTGACCTGACCAAGCGGAACGCCTACCGTGTCCGTCCAGTGATCGACGGCAAAGAAGGTGCAGCCAGCGGGTCGTTCTTGCTGACCGCCGCTCACGCCCAAGAACCGGCCGTGCGGCTCCCGCTCCGTGCCGGAGGACCCGTGAAGTTCGTCTGGGTCGGTGACCTCGACGGTGACGGCGAGTACGACTACGTACTGGACCGGCAGACCTCGCCCCAGTCCATAGAGGCGTACAAGGGCGACGGCACATTCCTCTGGTCCGTTGACATGGGCCCGAACAGCCGGAACCAGGGCAACATCGAGGGCGGATCTTCCACCATCGACGTCGGCAACTGGGACGGCGTCACGGTCTACGACTTCGACAGCGACGGCAGAGCCGAGATAGCCCTGCGCATCGCCGACGGAGTCACCTTCGGCGACGGGCAGACGTTCACCTACAGCGACGACACGCACCAGTTCATCGCCATCCTCGACGGCCGGACCGGTGCGTCCCGTGCCACCGCCCCGGTCCCCGATGACTACCTCTCCGACGGCCCGCTCTACGCCCGCTTCGGGGTGGGTTACCTCGACGGCAGCACACCCAGTCTGGTCTCCTTCATGAAGAACCGGCAGGACGGCGGAGACTTCAACGCCGTGATCGCCGCGTGGCAGTTCGACGGCACCGACCTCACCCGGCAGTGGAAGTGGCTGCGGGGTGACCAGAACATGGCGGACGGCCACAACACGCGCGCCATCGACGTCGACGGCAACGGCACCGACGAGATCGCCGAGATCGGCTTCGCCCTCAACGGTGACGGCACCCTGCGCTACTCGCTGGCCGACGAGGGCATCCAGCACGGCGACCGCTTCGACATCGCCAAGATGGACCCTGACCGCCCCGGCCTACAGGGCTACGGCGTCCAGCAGGACAACCCGAGCGGACTGCGTGAGTACTACTACGACGCCCGCAACGGAACGATGCAGTGGCAGCACATCGAGGACGGAGTGGCGGACGTCGGGCGCGGCATGGCCGCCGACGTCGACGCCCGCCACGCCGGCATGGAGGTCTGGTCCTTCTCAGGGCTCTACAACGCGCCGACCAACAGACTGACCGAACCCGACTCCTCCCTCGCCCCCTGGCCCCAGCTGGGCCTGTGGTGGGACGGCGACACCACCCGGGAACTGCTCAACAACGGCAAGTTCGAGAAGTGGGACCCTGAGAACCCGGCCGCCAGCAACAGCCTGCCGCGCCTGCTCACCACCTCCGAGTTCGGTGCGGTCGACGCCAGTCAGAGCGTTCAGCCCACTTTCGTCGGCGACGTCCTCGGCGACTGGCGGGAGGAGGCCGTCTACACGAACGCCGCCTACGACGAGCTGATCATCTTCACGACCGACCGGCCCTCGGACACCAGGCTGTACACCCTCGCGCACAACCCCGCCTACCGGAACGCCATGACGTTCAAGGGCTACATGCAGTCCCACCACGTCGACTACTTCCTTGGCGCGGGCATGACCGCCCCGCCCCGCCCGAACATCCGGTATGCGGGTAGCTGAAACGATCGACCGCTGAGCGGTGAAGCCGTCGCTGAAGCTGAGCTACAACCGCTGCGAGGTGCCCTGAGCGGAGGCGCCGGAGGCGCAGTGGGCGGCGGAATGGGAAGTGCCGGGTAAGGCCGCGCGTTCGGCGTGGGGCGAGACCCGGCCGTCGGCCACGAGCATGACCGGTAGCTTCACCACAGGCAGTCGCCACCCTCGCCGCGGTTCAGCCGGCACCGTGCCTCCCGGCCCCCACCGCCAACACGGCGGTGGGGGCCGCCTTCTCCTGCGGCACGGACCGATCTCAGCCGGCCGCGGGCAGGCGACGGAACGGGTCCGCTGCGGGAGCTCCGATGCTCTCGCGCTCCACCAGGCGGGTACCGAGCAGGAGATGCCGGGCGGTACCGGGCTTCTCGGTTTCCAGTGCCAGCCGCACCGCGGCCCGGCCCAGTTCCTCATGCTGGACGTGAACAGTGGTGAGACCGATGTCGGCGGCCGGAGGAAGGTCATCGAACCCGGCGAGAGACACGTCGTCCGGAACACGCAGACCGCGCTCGGTCAGTGCCTGCCGGGCGCCTGCGGCGATCTGGTCGTTGGCCGCCATCACGGCCGAGAAGTCACGCGGACCGTGGTCGAGCCGCTCGGACATCATGCGATGTCCCTCGTGCCGCTCCATCGTCCCGTCGGACTCCAGCCCCGCGTCCCGGGTCACGCCATGCGCGTCGAGGGCCGCGTGAAAACCGGCGATGCGGCTCTCCGGCGTCGAGTAGCCCGCTCGCCGCCCCAGGAACAGGATGCGCCGGTGGCCGGCCGCGATGAGGCGGCTGGTCATGGCAAAGGCGCCGCCCTGGTTGTCGTACTCCACCACGATGGCCGGCACCTCGGGGCCCAGTGAGGGTCTGCCGCACAGGACCAGATGGCACCCCGCCACCGTCAGGGCGCGGGCGTAGGAGGCCATGCGTTCCCGGTACGCGTCGTCCGCGACGACGTTGCCCACGAGAATCAAAGCCTCGGCCTGGCGTTCCCGCATGAGCCGGACGATGGCGAGCTCCTGCTCGGGGTCGCCGCCCGTGGTGCCGACCAGGCAGATCCGCCCCGCGCGCGCGGCCTCCTCCTGCACACCTTGGGCGACATGCGCGTAGTGCGGAGAGGCGACACTGTTGACCACGATGGCGACGTTCCTGGACTGGCCGCCGGCCAGACCGCGGGCGTGCGGATTGGCCACGTAGTCGAGTTCGCGCACGGCACGCATCACCTTGGTGCGCGTCGCCGGGGCGCTCGGGTAACTGCCCGAGAGGATGCGCGAGACCGTGGCGACCGACACGCCAGCGTGCTGGGCCACATCACGGATCGTCGCCGGGCGATCCCGCCCGTCTTTCGGAGCGGGGCGGCGGACCATCCAGCCTCCTGGCATCACGGTTGCCGATGAAAACGCTTCGGACCGGATTATGCCACGGGGACGCCAACCGCCGTGATCGGGATGTCATCGGAGTGTAAGCGCTTCAAGCCGAACCGCTGCCGACGGAGGGGAGGTCGCAGCCGGATCCCGAGTACAATGGCGGCCCCTGGCGACCTGGCGGACGCGAATGCGTGTAGGGACTATGGCCTCTGGCCACGCACTGCCAGGGGCACACCGTCCAAGCCGTCGCCCGCGTGTACAACCTTGCCCTCGCCGCACGACCGAACACACACAGGCACCGCTTCAGCCTGCGTGATCACGGCCTTCCGCAACAGTCCTTGGGCGGTGAATCACGGTGGAGCGGTGGATCTCCGACGGCCTTGCCCGTCATGCGGTCGGCGGTGGCGGCGTGCATGCTGCTTCCCGGCGCCCCTGATCGCGAGCTTCCTCCAGCATCCGGTCAACGCGAGCCACTTTTCGGCGTCGGCCCGCGAAGAGAGCGAACAGGATGAGAACCACGGCAACCAGAATCGCGAGATGCGGCCAAGGAACCGTCCAGACATGAATCGTTGTCCGAGCGTCCGCCGCAATGCCGGGGCTGGTTCCCGTGGCTGTGAGAGTAAGGTTCACGGGGACGAGAAACACCGGCCATGCGGACGTCACCACCGTGGCGGCCCTGGTCTCGCCAGGAAGCAAACCGCCACGTTCATTCTTCTCGTCGCTGCCTATTCGATCAGCGTAGCTCAGCTGCATGTTGCCGCTGTTCGCGGCACGGTAGCTGACATTGATCTGGGCCGGGGCGAAGGGATTCCATGAGATCGACGACTTCGTCTCGATGTTCTGGATCTCGAGATCGGGCCTGATATCACCGGTCACGGTTGTCATCACCCTGAACCCGACGCGGCTCACGACCCCGATCTTGGATCCCTTGTCGTCTGTTCCGCTGCTCAAGATCGATGCGGCTACGCCAGCGGCATGATCGCCCGGTGTCGCATTGTCGGGCACGGTCACCGTGAAGGGAACGATCTCCGCCCCATGCGCTTTGACGATCACGGACGCAGGCAGGTCGATCCACGTGCCGGCGTCCGTCGATCCCATCTGGGTCGGCAGCATGTTGAACCGGCCCGTATCAGTGAAGTAGCCATCGGCGGCGGTGAGCTGGAACTCAGCGTCGATGTCTCCGAAGTTTCGGATGAGCGCGTAGTTCGTGATGGACGTGCCCGGGTCCAGTTTCTGTTCTATCCAGGCGCGCCCATCAGGGCCATTCTCATCCGCCGGACGAATCGACCATGTGACGCTGGTCGATTCGTTCGCGTCAGTGGCGGCCCACCCCGAAGGAGCAACAACAAGGCTGGCCAAAGCGGTTGCAACCGCGAGCAGGCGAGCGAACAGGTTGCTGCGCCGCGACATGGTCATCTCCTTCGGTTCATTCGAAGAGTGAGAGTGTGATGGTGGAGGTGTAGGTGCCGTCAGCGACGGTCGCCGGGGTACGAAGGGATAGGTCCGCGGTAGCGGTCCATTGCCCTTCGGCCGCGATTGCACCGGAGTCGGCTGCCATGGCGAAGAGCTCTTCGTCGACGAGGCCGACGTTGTCAGGTGCCTGGTCGTCGTCGACTGCGGAGTAGACCGGGTCACCGGCGGAGATGCTTCCGGGATCAGCGTCGATCAGACGTGGCGTCCAGCCGAGGTAGTTCGCATTGATCGGCGCCTGGCCCTCGTCGCCAGTGAAGTTCGTGGCCGTGCCGAGCACGTACCAGTACGCGCCGGCGGGAATCTCGTCTGCCGACCGGGTGTCGGTGACCGTGACCGTGGGCATGGTGCCGGTGAACTGTCGGACGAGGTCGGTCGAGCCGTTTTCGGTCAGCGTTGTACTGTCACCGTCGACGGTGAGCGCAAGAACCCCTGGGCTGTCGATGGCGGGGATCTCGACAGTGACGTCCACGTCGTCCTTGTCGTGGTCTTCTTCGGCTGTCGCAACTGCTGCACCGAAGATGGTGGAGAGCACGACTGCACCCAGCGTTGCCGCGCCGATGCGGGTGCCTCTACTGGTCGCCTTCATTTCTTTCTCTTTCCGGGTGGGCCGCGTCAGTACGACGCGAACGTGTGTGAGGGGAGGGCCGCGCCATGCGGCCCTCCCATGGGCTGTTTCAGCAGGTGTGCCCCGAGTAGGTCTGTGTCACGGTGCCGGTCGGCGGCGCACCGTCGACATCGGACGTGACTGTTGCGTCGACCGCCCCGGAGGCCAGGTCACGCACCCGAGTCGTGAAGCTTTGGAAGACAGACTTTCCGGGCGGGACGTTCGCGAACGTCTTCGGGCCGTACGGCGTGGTCAGCTCGATCGTGACCGGGGCCTCATTCGTGTTGACCGCGGAAACCGCAAGCATTGCCTTCTGAGCGACGCAACGAGCCTCAACCGACACCACCGACGAAAGCTGGTCGGTGCCGGCGCTGATCACGCGAGCCAACTGGCCCTTTCCGACGTGGAACGACCCGTCAGACGCGACCTCGAGTGTCCCCTCAGGGATCCACACGCCGTCCTCGTCAAACGAGCCCACCTCGGCAACAGGGTTGTCGGTATCCACGGTGAATTCCACATCGCCGAAGGTGTCGCTGATCACGTAAGTGCTCAGAGTGTCCTCGTCGTACAACGCGAAGCCGACGTCCTTGGTCGTTGTGCTGAAGGTGACGTCGCCGCCGGGCAGCGATACCGTTTCAGTTGCCTGTGTCGGCTGGTCACTTGCGGTCTTAGAAGCGTTGAACGCGGCCATCGTGCCCACCTCGGCCTTGGCGACTAGCTCCGGCATCTGCTCCATGCTGACCAAGAAGTTCCGCAGTCGCTGTGTGCTTACGGGCATCGCGGGGATTGTGCCGAGCTCCCAGTCGTAGTAGTGCTGGAAGTTCTCGACATTGCTGTCGTCACCGTACAGCGAGAAGCCAGAGCGGATGCCGGTCTCCTCCGTGCCGGTCGTCGCCCACGCGTCGTTCAGCATCCAGAAGTCGACGAACCCGCCGGCCGCGAGTACAGACGCGAGCACCGGGCTCTTCTCGTTGCTGTTACCGCCGGTCTCCGGGATGTACGCGATCGGCGATCCGGTCTCGTGGACCATGTTGATGTAGCCGACTTGGTTCATCGGGTTATGGTCGTAACTGTCCACACCGATGAAGTCGACGTTCTCTGACAGGAAGGTCGCGTAGCGCGCCCGGCGGTCATCGTTGGCAAAGTTGCCGCGCTGGAAGTTCATGCGCGTCGCCACAACGTAGTTCGACGTCTTGATCGCGGCGCCAAGTTCATCGACCAGCTGGCGCCAGACCGTGGTCTCAATGCCGCCGGTCGAGAAGTACGGGTAAGCGTCCGGCTCGTTGTAGAGCTGGAACAGGATCGTCTGGTGTGTGGTGTCTACCTCGGCGAGGTGGTCGAACATCGCATGCACCGCGGCCTGCTCCTGATCGAACAGGTATCGCGCATCATCGTAGTACGGCTCACCGGGGATCGGCAGCTTCGGCGGGTGGCGTTGGTCGCCGCTCACACGCACAGGGCTGCCGTCGGCGTTCTCCTGCCAGTACTTCGGATCCTCGAGATAGGTGGGAACTGTGCTGATGTAGCCGTTGTGCTCGCCGTCGATGACCGCACCGCCGACTCCGTTGCTGCCGAACCAGACGAAGTCCAGCTTGAGGTCGTACTTCTTGCCCCATTCGACATACTTGTCGATGATGTGCCAGTCGTACTCGCCCTCGCGCTCGGGCTGGATCGTGTTCCAGCCCAGTTCGATCTGCGCGGTCCTGAAGCCGGCCGCGGCCGTCTTCTCGAACGCGTTCTCGAGCCATGCTTCATCGAGAATCTGGTTGCTGCGATCGGTGGGGATGTTGGCGGGGTCGAGGCCGTTGCCGTAAAGCTGCCATTCGCCGAAGTTCTGCACGCCGGAGATCGGGAAAGGCTTGCCGTCGACCTCGAGATAGCCCTTCGTGCCGTTGTGCGCGACGCTCGAGACCACAACTGGCTTCTCGTCGGCGGGCTTGGCCACGGCGTTCGTTGTGGGGTACGCGGTGAGTATGAGCGCAGTAGCGGTAGCGGCGACTCCCGCAGCGTGAACGCGTCGCCTCTTTGCCGTTCGGAACACTTCGTCGTTTCCTTTCGTTCGGCCCGGCGGATCGGGCGGAGTGCGTGACTCAGGCCTCCTGTGTCACTCGTTCGAAGATCGGCAGCGTGCGCAGGCCGCATGTCACGGCCACCTCTACGGGCCCTGTGACGATGCGGTCGTCCGTACCGCGCCAGCTTCCGGCCGGAAGCTGGACGCGGCGCTCGGTCGCCCCGCGTTGAAGCACGGGCGCGACGACCACGTCGGCGCCGAGGAAGAACTGGTCGGTCACATCGATCAGTTCCGGCGCGTGGTACGCCATGGGGCGCACCACAGGCTCACCTGTGCGGGCCGCCTGGTCGACGAGGTCGAGTATCAGTGGCGTGTGCTCGGCACGGATGCGCATCGACTCGCGGACAGCGTCGAGGTGTTCGGCGTCCAGCACGCGCGAGGGCACCACGGAGAACTGCGCCATCGGGGCAAGCGCCGCCAGCTGCGCATAACGTACGAAGAACTCCTGATCGATACCGGACAGCTCGCTCATTGCATCGATCTCGCCACCGCCGATCATGTCAGGGCACGTGAACGCGTATCCGGCCATGCCCTGCGCGAGCATCTCGGGGATGAGCGAGCCGATACCGGTCTCATCCCATGCCGGGGGCTTGTCCTGCAGGCGCTGTCCGAGAGCCTGCCCGCCCATGTTCCAGCTGGCACGGAACTCGTTGAACGGGTAGCGAAGGCCGACGCGGCTCCACGCGTGGCACATCTGCACCGGCTCAAGGTCGCCCGCGGTGATGTCGTCGTGATGAAAGTCGCGAACGTCGCCACCGTCGAATTTGAAACCGTCGACGCCGATTTCGTCCATGATTGCGTCGAGTTGGTCAGTGATCCAACGGATCGCCGCATCATTGCTGAGGTCGAGCACGGCGCTCAGTCCGTTCCACCAGCGACGCACGGCGGTGTCGCCCGTCCTGTTGCGCACGAGCAGGCCGCGTTTCTCCAACTCGCGGAAAGAGAACGAGTCGGGGCTCACGAACGGTACTACCCACAGCATCACTGAGAAGCCGAGGTCGTGCAGGCGAGTCACCATCGCCGCCGGGTCAGGAAATCGGGCCTTGTCGAAGCGCCAGGTGCCGTAGTCGGGCCCCCATGAGTCGTCGATGTAGAGCACGCCCGGCGGCATACCAGAAGCGAGGAGCTCCTCGGCGTAGCGCAATACAGAGTCCTGCGTGGGCACGTAGGGCTGGTCGATCCAAGTGTTGTACTGCGGAGCAGCGAACAAGGCCCGCGCAGGTGTCTGGCCGCTTGCAGGGAAGAATTCGCGGGCTGCCGCCAAATATCCATCGCGCAGCGTCGTACCGCCGAGGATGAGACGCAGCCCCCGACCCTCTACTCGCATACGTCCTTTCGTGATGTTGAATCGGAAGGGGTGACACGAGCCGATCGCTCTTCCTGCTGTGGACACGAGCGCAGAGCTGGCTTGATTGGAGGGGGTGCCGAGGCCGTCGGTGAAGCTCGAGGGTCCGTTGAGATCCCGTGCGAATTCCGTCGCGCCGAAGGGCATGCTCACGCCATCGGTCGTGCTCCCGCCCCACCAGCGCTCCCGGGGCAGCAGAGCTATGTCGACGATGTGTTCGGAGATGACATCGCCATCGAGTGTCACGGACCTGTCTGACTGGCGCGTCAGTGCAGGCGGAGGGTTCATCGTCGAGGTTCCTCTGGCGTCGTTCGGCACGGGATCAGGTTGTGCAGCCCGTAAGGTCATCGATACGTATCGTACGGTACGTATCGATGATTGCAAGCAGAGAAGAGAGAAGCATCCTCTCCACGTCCCGATCGACACGGCAGATGTAGACGGCCGTTGCTGAACCCTTCTAATCACGGTGTGGTGCCGACGTACGCGTGCCGGCGGCGGTGGCACGCGTACGCGGTGTCGGTGGAGGCGGCGCCAGTGGACCACCACAGCCGCTGATCGCGGTCTCGTCGGGCCGGCGGAAGGATCAAAGCCCGTAGCAGGCAGAGGAGTGCGTGGCCGCGGAAGGGGGACGAGGCCGGCCTCGCAGGGGTCTCGCGGGTCGCCTGTGCGGTGGGTCCGGGGGCGGCTGCGGTGGCCGGGAATGCGTAGGCGACCAGGCTGAACCCGCTCCAGAAGGGCCAGGAGCTCCAGCGGGGTGACCTGGCCTTTGCCGAGGTGGCAGATCTTTACGCGTCCTGGAGATCGTCCACCACCCGTCACCTGCGGCACACCAGTGACACCAGTCGCGTCAGTGTCACCGGCCCCGGGGCGAAGCAGCGGTGGTAGGACACGGTGCAGGGTGTAACGGTGCCGAGGGACCAGCTGCACCGAGGCCCCCGCCTCGCCGTCGTGTCGGGCGGGAGTGTCGCCGGAATTGACCTGGATCACCGCCCAGGTGCACGGCGACATGACACAGATCCGCGCCGCCGACCGAGGAGTTCCGGCGGGCCGCGGCGGCCGGTCTCATTCTGATACTGCGTTACACCACGTCATGATCAAGGCTGCCGCCCTCGTGCCCCCACCCCCTTCGAGCAGCTGACCAGCAGCAACGAGCTCCGGCAGACCCATCTGCAGCTGCCGTATCGAGCAGGCAGAGAGCGAGCCTGCCCAGACGAATGGGTATCCTGCTCGAATGAAACACCCCTCGCGCGGACGCCGCGGCGCACCGACAAGCCGTGACGTCGCAGCACTCGCAGGAGTGGCGCAGAGCACCGTCTCTGCTGCGATCAACGGTGGCCCGGTTGCCCCCGATACCAAGCGGCGTATCGAAGAGGCAATGCGCATGCTCAAGTATCAGCCCAACGCAGGCGCCCGCACCCTTCGCACCAACCGCACCAACGCGATCGCCATGGTGGTGCACCTGGAACAGCAGGATGACGCGGCCGAAACCGTGCCGTACATCGATTCCGTCGTCGAGATCGCACGCCGAAGCGACTACGACGTCGTGCTGAGTACCCTGCGCGAGGGGGTCGACGGCATCGCGCGGTTGGCTGGACGCGCCATCTGCGATGGCTTCCTGGTCATGGACGTCGAGTCGCACGATGCCCGCGTCGGTAAGCTCGCCGAGCTTGGCGTACCGGCTGTTCTCGTGGGGCGACCAGCGGACCCGCAGGGCTTGGATGTTGTCGACCTCGACACCCGGGAAGCAGGGCGGCTCTTGGTGGATGAGCTCGCCGACACCGGACATCGGCGTGTTGCGATGCTCGCCGAGCCTGAAGAGGCGGAGCGGGAGTACAAATTCATCTCCGACTTCGTCGACGGCGTGCGCACGCGGGCAGCGGAGCGCGAGCTGACACTGGACCTGATCGCCGTCGAGGACCAGAGCTGGCCTGGCGTGCAGGCTGCCGCCGACCGGCTGCTGGGCCGCGCCGACGCCAGGCTCGGCCTCATCGCCCGCACACCGCGGGTGACGCAGTGGTTCATGAATCTACTGCAGCTGCGTGGACTCATCCCCGGGCGTGATATTTCGGTCGTGAGTCGCTGCACCGATGAGCTTGCCAAGTCCTTCGCCTTTCCGGTCAGCAACGTCTCACCACAGCCGCGCGAGATGTCGCGCATAGCCATGGAGTTCCTGATCGAACGTCTCGGCGGCAGTGACGTCCCCGCTCGTACCGTCCTCGTCCGCCCGGAGCCGCTGGTGCGTCGAGCATCCACGGCGATCTCTCCGTCCTGACGTCCCGCCGGCGACCGGCCCTCCGGCTGCGCAGGAAACCTCTCAGACTATTGGCGTGTCTGGCGAAGCTGTGTAAGATTTCGATACGTACCGACCGATACGTATCGATCGGCGCTACCGGTCGGTACGTATCGGCCGTTCCTTGTGAGCTCAACGAGGGGTCACCCCATGAGAAACTTCGCCCGCGCCCTGGCAACCAGCGCTGCCCTCACGCTCGCCGTAGCATCCCTTGCCGCCTGCAGTGCGGGTGCCGACAACGGGGGCAGCGACGGTCAGACCACCATCAGCTACTTCTCCTGGAACAACGA
The DNA here is from genome assembly GCF_044544295.1 of Streptomyces sp. NPDC053750. Taxonomy (NCBI): domain Bacteria; kingdom Bacillati; phylum Actinomycetota; class Actinomycetes; order Kitasatosporales; family Streptomycetaceae; genus Streptomyces; species Streptomyces sp. NPDC053750. Next base: position 11,672 of record NZ_JBITXB010000024.1, read on the forward strand.
GGCGTCGATGAAGGAGATCATCGACACCTTCGAGGCCGAAAACCCAGACATCAGCATCGACTTCTCCGCCCCCACCGGCACCGCGAACGACTACGCGCAGACGCTCATGACCCGTATCTCGGGAAATCAGACGCCCGATGTGTTCCACATGTCGATCGAGACGCGAAACGAGATCATCGAGGCCGGTCTGGCTCGCGACGTCACCGATGCCGGCTTCATGGAGGGTATCGACCCGACCGCGAGCGAGATGTATACGAAGGACGGCAAGGTCTACGGCATGGCGCCGACCGCTTGGGCGGGTGTCATCGTCTACAACAAGGATCTGCTCAAGCAGGCCGGCTATGAAAGCGTTCCCAAGGATCTCGACGGCTTCATCCAGCTCGGCAAGGATCTGCTTGACGAAGGCATCACGCCGTACATGGAAGACACGAGCGTGACATCGGGTTCCTTCAACCCCATGCTCGGCGGCTACTACGCCGCCTCCGGCAAGACCGACCAGACCATCTTCGAGGGGAAGGCGACTTTCGCATCGGACTGGACGCCGCTCATCGAGCAGTGGCAGCGACTGGTCACCGAAGGTGTGCTGCCCACGTCGACGGTGGGCGTCGGCGCAGACCAGATCAAGCAGTCGTTCATGACCGGCGACCTCGCGATGTTCCGCTCGGGCCCCTGGGATTTCGCTGACCTCGGCACGTCCGGCGTCGACTACGGCACGGCTCCGTTCCCGGCATTCGAAGGCGGAGAGCCCTTCGTCGGCGGTGGCCCGGACTCGCCCTACGTCCTCAGTTCGAAGATCGGCGGTGACAAGCTCGCCGCTGCCGAGAAATTCCTCGCGTTCCTGAACAGTGACGAAGGTCTGACGCTGGCGGAGAAGAGTCTCAACCAGATCTCGACCTCCGCCAAGCACGACAGCAACGTCGCCTCGCAACTGGAGGACGTCTACCGGGACTACGTCAAGAACGGCAAGTACTACTGGATCAACTGGCCCGCCAGCGGCAACGTGATGGGCTCCGAGATCGCTGCGCAGTTCCAGCTGCTCATACAGGGCCAGGCCACGCCGGCTGATGTCGCCAAGGCGCTGGACGCGAAGTGGAGTGAACAGTAGCTCACTGACCAAGGCGGGGCCTGGCTCCAGGTCCCCGCCATTTCGAAAGCGGACAAGACATGAGCCTCACACGAGTGCCGGAGAAAGCACCGATACAAGCGTCGGCACGCCCGGCCGAGCGCCGCCGCGGTATGACGGAGAACCGTTTCAGCTCGACCATGTTCCTGCTGCCGATTGTCGCGATCTTCATCACACTCTTCCTCATCCCCCTGCTGCAGAGCGTGTACTTTTCCTTCACCGACTACAACACTCTCTCCGGAGAGTCGAACTTCATAGGGCTGGACAATTACGTCACGGTTTTTACCGACGCCTCACTGCTCTCCGGCTTGGGATTCACTCTTCTCTACGCGATCTTGACTACCGTGGTCACGACAGCACTCGCGATTCCCCTGGCGGTGGTGCTGAACAAGAGATTCTTCGGCCGCACGATCGCTCGTTCGCTCTTCTTCTTCGTGGGAGTCCCCTCACTCGCGGTGCTGGGCCTCATCTGGCAGTACGTGTTCTCGCCGATCGGATCGGGCGCGCTCAACGCGGTGCTCGGTTCGTTCGGCGTGGAGCCGATCCCGTGGCTGGCTGACGCGACACTGGCCCGTTTCTGCGTGATCTTCGTGGCAGTGTGGGCACAGGTGGGCTGGCACGCCACGCTGTACCTCGCCTATCTGCAGACCATCTCGGTGGACCTGTACGAGCAGGCATCGCTCGACGGCGCCGGCAACCGCTCGCAGTTCTGGCACATCACGTTGCCGGAACTCGTGCCCGCGATCGTCGTCTCGACGTTCCTGCTGCTCACGAACGGCCTGAAGGTCTTCGATCTGCCCTATGCCATGACCCACGGTGGCCCGGGGTTCTCCACCAACACCATCACTCAGTCGATCATCGTGCGAGGTCTCTCGCAGTCCGACTACGGTCTTGGATCGGCGCTCGCGGTGCTGTTCACACTCGGCTGTGTGCTTGTCGTCATGTTGCAGATGGCTGTCGCGAACACCGCGACCAGGAGGTTCTCGTGAGTATCGCCCGGCGCGAACGCGGGCGGTTCGCCACCCGCTCGGTGGTCATGATCGTTCTCACGGTCTTCATGGCGACCCCGCTGTACTACGTAGTCGTGAGCACCTTCAAGACGCCGGCCGAGATGGCGCATTCGCCGCTGGGCCTGCCGTCATCGTGGACCTTCGACAACTACACCGCGGTGTTCCAGCAGAACAACATCGGTCACTTCTTCGTCAATACCATCATTGTCACGCTCGTCTCAGTGTTCTTCCAGGTGCTCATCGGGTCGCTCGCCGCGTACGGCATGATCCTCCGCAAGAGCTGGTTCACCGCTGGGGTGGGCGCTGCGCTACTGGTCGCTTTCGCGATCCCGACGCAGGCGACGCTCATCCCGATCTACCGCATGGAAGCGCAGGCGGGTCTCGTGAACTCGCTCACGGGTCTCATCCTGATCTACCTGGGCAGCGCGATCTTCTGCTACTTCCTGATCGTCGGATACATGCGCAAGCTCCCACTCGAGATCCTCGAGGCGGCGCGCATCGACGGCGCTGGCCCGCTGCGGGTCTACTGGTCGGTCGTCCTGCCGCTGATCAAGCCGATCCTCACCACGGTGATCGTCTTCCAGACCCTCAGCACATGGAACGACTTCCTCTGGCCAAACGTGCTGCTGTCGTCGTCCGAGAATCGCACGATCGTGCTCGCCGTGTTCAACGCCGTCGGGCAGTTCAGTACCAACTGGCCGATGTTCATGTCCATCACGGTCATCGCGCTGATCCCCGTGTTCGTCTTCTTCCTGTTCTGCCAGCGGTGGATCGTCGCGGGCCTGGTGGCGGGCGCCGTGAAGGGATAGCCGCGAACCATGCCTCACATGTCAGCGTCACAGCTCATCACCGCAACACCCGACATGACCGATCCCGCGTTCGACGGCATCGGTGCGGTCAACGGGGGCGGTGCGACCTCCGTGCTCCTGAAGGACTATGCCGAGCCGCAGCGATCTCAGATCCTCGACCTTGTGTTCGCCCCCAAGTTCGGGGCATCCGTCAGCACGATGCTCGTAGAGGTGCCAGGAGACGGGAATTCCACCCAGGGCTCCATGCCGAGCCATATGCACGCGCGTGACGATCTCGACGCGTTCCGCGGCTACACCTGGTGGGTGCTGCGCGAGGCGAAAGCTCGCAATCCGCAGCTGACACTCGACGCCGCCGCATGGAGTGCACCGGGTTGGCTGGGCGATGGGGAGTTCTGGTCGCAGGACACTGCCGATTACTACGTGCAGTGGGCGCGACTGCTGCGCGATGTGCACGGGCTCAAGCTCGACGCGCTCGGATGTCGCAATGAGAAGGGCGTCAGTTTCGAGTTCGCGGCACATCTGCGTCTCGCGCTCGACGCGGCGGGCTTCCGGCACGTGCGAGTGCACGCGTTCGACAACTGGCCTGCGGACAAGTTCGACTTCGTCGCGGAACTCGACGCGCATCCGGCCGCGCTTGAGGCCATCGACATCATCGGCGCGCACGTCATGCATGGAGATGCCGAAGCGCCGGCTCCGCAGTGGGTGCAGCAGTGGGCAGCCGAGGCGGGCAAGCCCATCTGGAACTCGGAGGACCACGTCTACCGCGACGGCTTCGACTGCCTCATCGGCATTGTGCGATGCTTCAACCGCAACTTCATCGTGAGCGGAGCGACCAAGGTGGTGCTCTGGTACGACATCGCCGGCGTATACCCGATTGAGCCATATCCCACCCAGCCCGCGATGATCATCGCCCGCGAGCCATGGAGCGGGCATTACGAGATCCGTGAGGCGTTGTGGGCGTACGCCCATTACGGCCAGTTCACCGAGGCGGGTTGGACGTACGTGCGCTCGGCTTGCGGGGAGCTCGCCGACGGCGGCAGCGTCGTCGTGCTCCGCAGCCCCGAGGGGGCCGACATCAGTGCCATCCTCGAGACCGAGGGAGCTTCACGTGCGCAGCGCCTCGTCCTACGGCTCGCCGGCATCGCCGACGGCACCCGTATGTGCGTTTGGAGCAGTGACGAGGACGAGCAGTTCGTGCGCCGTGCTGACCTCGTGATCAAGGACGGCGCGATCGAGTTGGACGCTGAGCCGAACACGGTCTACTCCATCTCGTCGACCTCGGGACAGCGCAAGGGAACGTTCGATGCTGTGCCGCCGTCGGCGCCCTTCCCGTTCCCGTACTACGACGACTACTCCGCAGACAGCGCTCCGCAAGGCCGCCTGCCTCACTTCACTGCTGACATCGCTGGTGCTTTCGAGCTGACCGGCTCTGGGACGCTCCGCCAAAGTGTTCCGATTCCGACTCTGTCGTGGGCGCCCGACTGGCATCCCTACACCATCATCGGCGACGCAGGCTGGGCCGATTACGAGGTGCGCACACGCCTGAAGGTGAGCGGCAACGACGCCGCCGCGGTGATGGGACGCGTGCACCACGTCGGAACCGGTTATGGCTTCGAGCCGAAGGGGTATCTCTTCGAAGTCGCTGCCGACGGTGCTTTTCGTCTGGTTTCGGTCAATGGCAAGCTCGACAAGGCAGCGCTGATCGGCGATGCGGAGCAGCAGGCGATCATCCGTGCCGCGGCCGAAACTGAGCCGGGTGGCGAGAGGGTCCTGGCGACAGGTTTCGTCGACGTCGTGCCCGGCGCCTGGAGCGAGGTGTCGCTGCGCATGGTGGGGAACCTCGTCGAAGGAATCGTCGAGGGCACTGTGGTGGCGCGCGCGCGGGACGATGCACATTCGGCCGGTATGGCCGGTCTCCTGGCAGTCGCCCGGTCCGATGCGTTGAGCCGGCCGGAGTTCGATTGGCTGTCGATCACGGAGCCCGGCGGCAGAACCGCGACGCGCTATAAAAGTGCCGCTCAGCGCCTCTATCCCGAGACGGGCGGGCGGTGACAGCGCTGCTACGGACGATAAGTTCAGTGTGATGAGCCCTTGTCCCCCGATACGTATCGAGCTAGGCTGAACGGCACGGATTTGAAACGATTCATAGCGTGTATGGATGAGGGCGCAATGCAGTGACCGCCATGCAATGAATCCCCTCACACTCTGAAGGGCATTGATGTCTCACCTGATAAGGCGCCCTCGAAGGGGATGCCGCTTCCATCGACTGGCCGCAATGCTGGTGGCTGCAGCCACAGTTGTCGCCGGGGTCATCAGCGTTCCGGCGAACGCCTCAGCTTCGACGTCTGAGGTCCGTGTCGCGAGCCTCAAGACGAACGGCCGGACAGAACCTCTCGGCATTCCTGGAGGCGATCCCGTCTTCGGATGGGCGTCGACGTCCGATCGCCGCGGTGTGACTCAGACCGCATACAAGATCCAGGTCGGTTCGGCTGCCGGCCGGGCCGATGTCTGGGACTCGGGCAAGGTCGCGTCGCGGGACCAGGTCGACATCGCATACGAAGGTCCAGGTCTGGCCTCGGGCACTCGCTACTTCTGGAGAGTGAAGGTCTGGGACGACCGGGGTGCCGGAAGCGACTGGAGCGAGCCGACATGGTTCGAGACCGGTCTTCTGTCTGCTTCGGACTGGGGCACGGCTCAGTGGATCGGCAAAGCCGCCCCTCAGTTCGCGAAGTGGGACGACTACGTCGTCAAGACCCGGTTCAAGGTCAACGCGGTCGCCCTGGGCCTCATGCTGCGGTCGGACGCGAACTTCACAAACGGATATCTCTGGCAGGTGGCCCGATCCACGACGAACCCCACATACGCGATTCTCAAGCCGCACGTCAAGGCAGGTTCGTCCTACGCCGCGACAACTGTCGAGCTCCAGCCATTCGGCATCACATGGGACAGCTTGATCAACGGATACCACGATCTCGAAGTCCGTGTCACCGGAGATCAGTTCGTGACGTCGATCGACGGCACCCAGGTCGACTCGCGCAGCTACAGCAACCATGCACGCGGTCAGGCGGGGTTCCGGGCATCGTACAGCGGCTCGACGCCCGAGAGCTTCTCGCTGACGTCATTCTCCGTGACGAGATCGACGGGCGAAGAGCTCGCGGCATCCGACTTCTCGGCAGAGAACTCGCTGACGGCGGGGACGACGTCCGACGGCACTTACACGCTGGTCGGCGTCACCAAGAGAGAGGTATACAGCGCGTACAAGTACGCTGCCGGCCCGGATGACAATGCACCTCTGATCCGCAAGTCCTTCGACCTCGACCCCACCAAGCAGCTCGCTGACGCGCGCGTTTATGCATCGGCGCAGGGCATCTACGAACTCACGCTCAACGGCGAAGACGCGAGCAACTCGCACCTGGCTCCGGGATTCACCAACTACAACCACCGGATCCAGTCGCAGACGTATGACATCACCGAACTTCTGACACCGGGGCGCAACGTACTCGGCGTCGAACTCGGCAACGGCTGGTTCACGGGCTCCGTCGGAGTCAAGGGGATCAATCAGTTCGGCACGAAGAACGCCTTCGTCGGCCGGATCAAGCTGACCTACACCGATGGGAGCGTTCAGTGGATCGACACCGACACCACCTGGAAGGCCACCAATGGCCCCCTGGTCTCGAACGACCTTCAGAACGGCGAGGTCTACGACGCCCAGTACGAGAAGCCGGGCTGGAACACGGTCACCTATGACGACTCCTCTTGGAGGCCAGTCGTCGCCTCCGAATCGGCGACCGCCAAGCTGGTGCCTCAGCCCGATGCACCCGTGCGCACGCTCGGGGAGCTTCCGACGGTCACCGCTTCCGATCCCGTCCCCGGCACGCGCATCTACGATCTCGGTCAGAACATGGTTGGCGTCGCCAAGTTGCGCCTGACCGGCGCGGCCGGTGAGACGGCCAGGATCCGGTACGGAGAGGTGCTGTACACCTCGTACTACGGCGACAAGGAAGGTCATCTCTACACCGACAATCTGCGGAAGGCGCAGGCGACCGACCACTACACCTTTGCGCCGTCCTGCGGTAGCTCGTGCACGATCGAGTACACGCCGAAGTTCACGCAGCACGGTTTCCGGTACGTGGAGGTCAGCGGTCTGGCGCATCTTCCCGCCGCCGAAGACGTGACGGGCGTCGTGTGGGGTTCCGACCTCGAGCGCGTCGGCGATCTGACGACATCCTCGTCCCAGCTGAACCAGCTGACCTCGAACGTCTACTGGGGTGCGCGCGGCAACTTCCTGTCTATCCCGACCGACACTCCGGCGCGCGACGAGCGCATGGGCTGGATGGGCGACATCAGCGTGTTCGCGCCCACTGCGGGCTACCTGTTCGACTCGCGTGCGTTTCTCGGCAAGTGGATGACGGACCTCTCGGGCGAGCAGCGACTCACCGGTACTTCGGCGGGGTCCTTCCCGCCGGTGGCACCGTATCCCGTCGGCATCGGGGTGTCCGGGCAGCGCAGCTTCGGCTGGGAGGACGCGGCTGTCACCGTTCCCTACGCCATGTACCGGGCCACCGGCGACCTCGGCATCGTCCGCGACAACTGGGCGACGATGGAGCGCTTCATCGCCTACGTGATGGGTGAACTCGGCGACGACAACATCGATCCCGATCTTGGGCGCTGCGGATCGGGACCCTGCTCGGACTGGCTGAATCTCAACGACCCGACTTCTCGGAGTCTGCTGTCCACGGCGATCTCTGCTGAGGACCTGCGGATGATGGCTGAGCTCGCGGAGGCGATCGGGGATCCCGATGCGGCAGCCTACGCCGCTCGTCACGAGGCCGTACGAGAGGCGTTCACGGCGAAGTTCGTCGCTGCTGACGGTTCCGTGCAGGGCGGGCCGGAGACGTTCAGGTTCGGCAGTTCACTCGGTCTCGACGGTCCGGCCCGGGACAGCGTGCCCCCGTCCCAGACGGCGTATGCCGTGGCTCTCGGGATGGAACTGATCACCGATCCGCAGCTGCGTCAGAAGGCGGCCGACAAGTTCGTCGCGAAGCTCGCGGAGAACGATAACCACCTGACGACGGGCTTCCTCGGTGTCTCGTGGCTGCTACCGGCGCTGAGCAGCATCGGTCGCGATGACCTCGCCTTCGAGGTGCTCATGCAGAATGACTACCCTGGCTGGCTCTTCGAGATCTCCCAGGGCGCGACCACAGTCTGGGAGCGATGGAATTCGATCGACGAGAACGGCAAGTTCGGCGACGTCTCCATGAACTCCTTCAACCACTTCGCGTACGGCGCGGTGCTGGACTGGGTTCAGCAACACGTCGGCGGGATCCGGATCGACGAGCCTGGCTACCGCACGAGCATCATCGATCCGCACCTGGGTGCGGGCCTGACCGAGGCCAAGAACGAGATCAAGACCGTCTACGGACCGCTTTCGTCCGAGTGGAAGGCTGACGGCGACGACCTCACGCTCGACGTGACCATCCCCGTCAACACGACCTCGCGTGTACGCATCCCCACCCCTGACGGCCACGCGGTCACAGAAGCGGGGACGGCTCTCGCGGAGGGCAACGGAGTGACCGACGTCGACTACGACGCGGACGCCGAAGTGACGACGGTCACCGTTGGCTCGGGCACGTATCACTTCGCTGTCCACGAAAGCCTGCAGGCTCCTGAGCTGTCGGCGGTGGTGTCGGTCGAGGCACGTTGTGTCGATCAGAAGACAATGCTTGCGGTCTCCGCGGTCAACGCGAATGAGGTTCCGGTCACGGTCGAGCTGACCACGCCGTACGGCGCGAAGACGTTCGCGAACGTCGCACCCGGAAAGTCGGTCTTCCACAGCTTCACGACTCGGCTGCGTGATATGCCCTCCGGCGCTGTGGACGCAACGGTCACGTCCGATGCCGACGCCGCGCCGCCGGCCGGCACCGTGACGCAGACGTACTCGGGGCGCATCTGCTGAAACAACCCGTCGGAGGGGCCGCACGGCACGGCCCCTCCCATCACACACGTTCGCGTCATGCTGACGCGGCCTACCCGGGAGGAGCTGTATGAGCGCGACCACTGACGAGCTCTAGCGGTAACGATGGCCTCACTGTCTCTTTAGGCCGTTTGGGTTAGGGACGCAGGCGCGTAGGCTGATCATGGCGGAGCGTCGGGACACGGGTCTTTCCACAGCTGTGATTGCCGCTCTGGTCGCGGAGTTGGGTCCGGTCTGGCAGGCCCCGCAGGGATGCAGAACTGCTCGACCGACCACGCCAGCGAGCCGTGGGAGCGGGTGCGACGTAGAGGCTGGTCTTCAGCGAGCGGCTCCTGGCCATACTCGTCCAGACCACACTCATCGATGCCACCGAGATCCGAGTCCGTCGCCCGGGCGCACAGCGCGGCGGACGCAGCCGGTTCATCTCAGGTAAGAGCAGCGACAACGCCATGGAAGCCCTCCTCGTCACCACTAGCGCGCACGACCACTGTTCTGCGGCGAGGTTTCCGGCCGACTCCGGCGCCAACGTCACTCAGGCTCGTTACTTCAGCCTGGCCGACCTGCTCGCCGACACCACGACCGCAGATCCCTACCCGCGCCGGCTATCAGGGCCTCGGGGCCCAGACCTGCGGCCTGACCGTCACCCCGCCATGCAGACGAGGCGGCAAATACCTCGAACTGGACATCGCCACCGAACGCACTCGCAAAGCGATCCCATGCTCGCCCCCGTCGCTGGCCGTCGGCCTACCGGCGGATGAGATCCCGAGTGTTCTCGGTGCGTCCTCCTGGCGAGTGACCGATAGAGCCAGCCGCGCTGTCCGGGACCGGAGAAGGTCGACCACCTCGACTGACCGAGCTCCACTGCCGCCCGCCCTGTTCACGCGCCGAATCCCGCGGCGGCGGTCCCGTGTCCGCACTCATTCCAGACCCCTGCCCCACACCCCGCCCTGCTCGACAGACGAAGGAGTTCGTGTGATGGAACACCCCCTGGATCGCCGACGCTTCCTGACCGCCGCCGTGCTGACCGCGGGAGCGGCAGCCCTTCCCGGCGGCCTGTTCCCGGGGAAGGCTGAGGCCGCCAGCCCCCCGCAGATCACCCTCCCCGACCGCGGTATCTACGACACGGCTCCCGCTTCGTCCTGGACCGACGGCTTTCTCACGGGCAACGGCGAGTACGGTGCAATCCTCCACGGGGCGGCGGCGCTGGAGAAGGTGGTCTTCAACTATCACCGTCTGGTGATGCCGAACGGCACCCGTGCCATGAAGCCGCCCGTGCTTTCCGACCGTCTGGAGGGCGTGCGTGACAAGGCGCTCGCCGGCGACTACGCCGGAGCCCAGACCGACTTCACCTCCGGGTGGTCGCTGAAGTGGACGCAGACCTACCATCCCGCCTACGAACTGCGCATAGATACCCCTGGCATGACCACGGTCAACGACTACGGCCGGATCACTGACTTCCGTACGGGCGAGGTCAGCTCCAGCTGGACCGACCAGTTCGGCACCTGGACACGCCGGGCCTTCGTCTCCCGTGCTGACAACGTGATCGTCCACGAGCTGACGCCGGCCCCGGGCCGCACGGTGGACACCACGCTGAGTGTCAACACCGAGCTTGAAGGGACGCCCACCAGCGTCAGCTTCACCACTCGCGCCACCATGAGCAATGGCAACGGCTATCTGAACCTGCGCGGCGCCTACCCCTCCGGGAAGGGCGCCTTCGGCTACGAAGGCGTGACCCGGGTCGTCGCCACGGGACCGAACGCCTCCGTCAGCGCCAGCGGCTCCACCATCGTGGTGGCCCAGGCGACCAAGGTGATCCTGCTGACCAAGCTGGACCGCTACGACTCCTCGACCGCATGGAACGCCGAGCCGCTGCACGCCAAGCTGGCCGCACTCAGCACCGACTACTCCGCACTGAGCTCGGCGCACATCGCGATCCACGCAGGGATCTACGACCGCTCCCGACTCGACCTGAACGTCTCCGACGCCGACCGAAAGCTCTCGGTCGGCGAGCTGATAGCCCGACAGAACGCGGACCGGAGCGTCATCAACATGGCGCTGCTGGAGCGGCTCTACGACTCGGGCCGCTATCTCTTCATCAGCTCCAGCGGCGTACTTCCGCCCCGCCTCACCGGCATCTGGACCGGTTCCTGGACCGGTGCCTGGGCCGACGACTTCACCACCGACGCCAACATCAACCTCCAAGTCGCGGGCGGCAACATCCTCGATACCACCGAGGCTATGGAAGGCTACTTCAACCTGGTCCTCGGCCAGCTCTCCGACTGGCGCACCAACGCCACCAACCTCTACGGAGCCCGCGGCTTCCTCGCCCCCTCCCGCACGGACGGCGAATACGGCCACATGCTCCACTTCGCTAACAAATTCCCGGGCCACACGTGGACCGGCGGCGCCGACTGGCTGCTCTACCCGTTGCTCGAGTACTACGAGGTCACCGGTGACAGCAGCTTTTACCGCACCAAGCTGGCCCCCGCCCTGATGGAACTGGCCCTGTTCTACGAGGACTTCCTTACCCGTACGGACTCGAACGGCAAAGCGGTCTTCGTGCCGGCCTTCTCCATGGAGAACAGCCCCGGGAACACCGACTCGATGCTGGCGATCAACGCCACCGGGGACATCATGGCAGCCAAGCACGCCCTGCAAGCCGCCATCGACGCGGCCAACGCTCTCGGCGTGGAACAGGGCGGCGACGAGGGCATCGGCCGCTGGACCGCGCTGCTGCAGAAGATCCCCGACTACCGCATCAATGGCGACGGAGCGCTCGCCGAGTGGTCTTGGCCCGGCCTGACCGACCGCTATGACCACCGACATGTCCAGCACCTCTACGGCGCCTGGCCGCTGCACGAGATCAACGCCGAGGACAAGCCTGCCCTCGTCGGCCCGTCGCTCAGGGCCCTCGAACTGCGCGGCGACCAGAACATCTCCGCCCACGGCAGCCTCCACCGCGCCTTGGCCGGTGCCCGGCTCAAGGACGGCGGCAAGGTCTACAGCAACCTGCAGAAGATCATCGGAAACAACATGGTCTTCAAGTCGCTGATGACCTCCCACAACCCCGACCTCGACATCTACAACGCAGACGCCGCCAACGCCACACCCGGCGTGCTCGCAGAGGCCCTGATTTACACCCGGCCCGGCGTTTTGGAGATCCTGCCCGCGCTGCCCGACCAACTGGCCAAGGGCTCCATCACCGGCGTACGGGCCCGCGGCCGGATCCGCATCCACACCTTCGCCTGGAACCTGTCCGCCCACACCGCCACCCTGTCCGTCACCTCCGCGATCAACCAGACCATCACCCTCATTAGCCGCCGCGGCATGACCTCGGTGAGCACCTCCGCGACAGTGGCCTCCTCACCTCTGGGTACGCATGCGCGCAAGGTCACTCTGGCCGCCGGGCAGCGCACGGACGTCACTGTCTCCCTGCCTGTCGGGTACGTCCGACTGATCAATCGTCGCAGTGGCAAGGTCCTGGGTGTCTCCGCTGCCAGCACGGCCCACGGCGCCAAGATCATCCAGAACACCTGGTCCGGTGCCACCGACCAGCAGTGGCAGCTCCTAGCCAACACTGACGGTTCGTTCCGCCTCGCCGCCCGCCACAGCGGCAAGGTTCTCGATAGCCCTGGCAGGTCCGGCCGGGGGGCCCAGCTCATCCAGTGGGCAGATGCGGGCAGCAACAACCAGTGGTGGAAGCTCGTCGACGCGGGCAGCGGCTACTACCGCCTCGTCAACGTCCACAACGGCTGGTGCGCGGACGTCGAGGCCGGATCGACGTCCGACGGCGCCAACGTCATCCAGTGGCCTCTCGGCACCGGCACGAACCAGGAGTGGCAGATCTTCAACCTATGACGGAACGTGCGTCGGGTGAGCTCGCACCCGCGGATCGGCACACCGCGTTCAGAAGCAGATCCAGTGCTACATGGCACTGGTGCCTGACGGGCTAGCGAGAAGTGGGCTGAGCTCCCCGACTCACAACCGATACCGCAGCGATTCAGACGTTGTATCGATCTCTGACGACTGTGCTTCGTCAGCTTCTGAGTCCGGTTCGGTTGCGGGGGAGGGGTCGGTTGCAGGTGGTGCGGGTACCGGTCCAGCCCTGGAGGAAGCCCAGGGCCTGGTAGGGGGTCAGGCCGACGAGGCTTTCTGGTCGAGCTGCCTGAGAAGCCGTTGTCGTACCGATCTTGGTGAGCATGGGCTCGAATGCGGCGGCTCGGTCGGGCGATCTTCGGTCTGTCCGTGCATGAGACGTCATTTCAGTTGGCGAGTCTGCGGTGGCATATGAGGGTCGAGGCGATGGCGGTGAACGCAAGGAAATGTTCTGGCTTGCGCTCGTAGCGGCGATGGAGGCGTCGGCAGCCAGACAGCCAGGACAAGTTCGCTCTACGACCCAGCGGTGTCGGCCGAGTCGTCGGGATGACTCGATGCCCCTTCGGGCAAGGCGGTGCCGGATACCTCGGGAGGTGAGCCAGCGCCGCAGGTGGGGGTAGTCGTAGCCCTTGTCGCCGTGCAGTTTTCGGGGCCGGCGGCGTCGGGGGCCGCGACGCGAGCGGATGGGCGGGATGCCGCGGACCAGCGGGATGAGGGCCTGGCTGTCGTGGAGGTTCGCGGCAGAAATGCCGATGGACAGCGGCAGGCCTTTGCGGTCAACGATGAGATGAATTTTCGATCCGTTCTTGCCGCGATCGGTCGGATTCGGTCCCGTCAACAGCCCCCTCTGAGGGCCCGGACGCTGACGGAGTCGATCGCGCACCGCGACCAGTCCAGCCCACCCTGAGCACCGAGTTCGTCCAGGATTAAGCGGTGCAGCTTGGCCCACACCCGGGCCTCGGTCCACACGGTGAACCGGCGGAAGGCGGTCACACCCGACAGCCCGAAGCCAGGTGGCAACTGGTTCCAGGTGCAGCCCGAGGTGGCCACGAAAATGATCACAGCCAGCACCTCACGGTCCCCTCTACGGCGATGCCCTCCGCCTTGCGGACGTTCCGGAGCCGGCGGGACCACCCGCTGAAACAACTCCCACAGATCGTCCGGCGCCAACCGTTCGACAAGCGCAGCAGTCATCACCTCAGACTGCCGCAAGATCACGCCAACTGAAATGGTGTCCTATCAGGTGCTGCTCGCAGTGGCCCGAACGGTTCCCCGCCGCGCCGTCCCGACCTTCGGGACGGCGCCCCACCCTTTGCTGCAAACTCGGAACGGCTGGCGGCAGTGCTGATGAAGAAGGCAGCGCGCCGACGTGAGGGCCGGGCGGGAGCGCGGCCAGCAGGACACGCTGAGTCAGGCGCGCGCGTGCACACTGAGAGGCTCAGACTCGACCGATGATGCCGTCGGCAGCGCCCGACAAGTCGAGCCGCGGATGCATCGGGTCACAGGATTCCCCCGGCTGTGTGAGATCTTGTGAGACGTGAGAGGGTCGGAGCCGTGAGTGAGACGCCGCCGAACACCCTGCAATACCGCTTTGACGGGCCAGAAGACGCTCCGGTCCTGATCCTGGGTCCCTCACTGGGTACCACATGGCACATGTGGGACAGACAGGTGCCCGAGCTCGCGCAGCACTGGCGGGTCTTCCGTTTCGACCTGCCCGGACACGGCGGCGCCCCCGCGCACCCGGCGGGATCGGTCGCCGAGCTCACCGCGCGTCTGCTGGCCACACTCGACGGACTCGGTGTGCAGCGCTTCGGCTACGCGGGCTGTGCGCTCGGCGGGGCCGTCGGCGTCGAACTGGCCCTGCGCCATCCCGAGCGCCTCGCCTCCCTCGCGCTGATCGCCACCTCGCCGCGGTTCGGTACGGCGGACGAGTTCCGGCAGCGCGGTGTGATCGTCCGTACGAACGGGCTCGACCCCATCGCCCGCAGCGCGCCGGAGCGGTGGTTCACCGGAGGGTTCGCCGCGGCCCAGCCCGCGATCACCGAGTGGGCCGTCCAGATGGTGCGGACGACCGACCCCGGCTGCTACATCTCCGCCTGTGAGGCGCTCGCCGCGTTCGACGTGCGCGGTGACCTCGGCCGCGTCGGTGTCCCCACTCTGGTCCTCGTCGGCTCCGACGACCAGATCACCGGCCCCGCCGAGGCGCGCACCCTGGTCGCCGGCATCCCGGACGCCCGGCTCGCCGTCGTCCCCGGCGCCTCCCACCTGGTCCCCGTCGAGCAGCCCGCCGCCGTCACCGACCTGCTGGTACGGCACTTCACCACCGCCTGGCAGACCCCGCACGACGCCTCCACCGGCCAGATCGCCGTCCCGGCCGTCCACGCCACCGCGCCTGTGGCCTCCACCGCCCCGGTCCAGCCCGCCCTGATGGCCGCGCCCGTGCCGCCGCAGGCCGCGCCCGTCGCCGAGATCGCCCCGGCCGTCGTACCGCCGCAGGCACCGGGGCAGGGGCGGCCCGACCCGTACGACGCGGGGCTCAAGGTGCGTCGCGAAGTACTCGGCGACGCGCACGTCGACCAGGCGCTGGCGCAGGCGGACGAGTTCTCGGGGGACTTCCAGGATTTCGTCACCCGCTACGCCTGGGGCGAGATCTGGGACCGGCCCGGCCTGGACCGCCGCACCCGCAGCTGCGTCACCCTCACCGCCCTCGTCGCCGGCGGCCACCTCGAGGACCTGGTTCCCCACACCCGGGCCGCCCTGCGCAACGGTCTTACCCCGGCCGAGATCAAGGAGGTGCTGCTCCAGGCGGCCGTCTACTGCGGTGTACCGGCGGCGAACCGTGCCTTCCGGGTGGCGCAGCAGGTCATCCGCGAGGAGACGACACCGCCGGAGTGAGTCCCGACCGCCGGAGTGAGTCCGGTGGCCCGTGTGCCGGGGGGCGGCAGGATGGATACATGAAGCTCACCAAGAAGTCGCACGCCTGCGTCCGCCTCGAGAAGGACGGGCGGACGCTCGTCCTGGACCCCGGCGCTTTCAGCGAGGAGGACGCCGCCCTCGGCGCCGACGCGATCCTCGTCACCCACGAGCACCCCGACCACTTCGACGAGCTGCGGCTGCGGGCCGCGATGGAGGCCGACCCCGCTGCCGAGATCTGGACCCTGAGGTCGGTCGCGGAGAAGGTCTCGGCGGCCTTCCCGGGCCGCGTGCACACCGTCGGCCACGGCGACACCTTCACCGCCGCGGGTTTCGACGTGCAGGTCCACGGCGAGCTGCACGCGGTGATCCACCCGGACATCCCGCGCGTCACCAACATCGGCTTCCTCGTGGACGGTGGCAAAGTCTTCCACCCCGGCGACGCCCTCACCGTCCCCGACCGGCCGGTCGAGACGCTGATGCTGCCCGTCATGGCCCCCTGGAACAAGATCTCCGAGGTCATCGAGTACGTCCGCGAGGTCAAGCCGCAGCGCGCCTACGACATCCACGACGCCCTGCTCACCGACCTCGCCCGCCCGATCTACGACCGCCAGATCGGTCAGCTGGGCGGCTCCGAGCACCTGCGGCTGCCCCCTGGCGGATCCGCGCAGCTGTAGAGCCCCTGCCCACAGCCCCTGCCACACCCCCCGGTCACAGCCCCGGCTGCCGGTCGGGGCCGGGTTGTCAGTCCCGCCCGGTAGGTTGTGAGACATGCGCATCGCGACCTGGAACGTGAACTCGATCACCGCCCGCCTGCCGAGGCTCCTCGCCTGGCTGGAGAGCAGCGGCACCGACGTGCTGTGCCTCCAGGAGGCCAAGGTCGCCGAGGACCAGTTCCCCTTCGACGAGCTGCGCGAGCAGGGTTACGAGGCGGCCGTCCACGCCACCGGGAGGTGGAACGGCGTCGCGGTCCTGTCGCGCGTGGGCCTGGCGGACGTGGTCAAGGGCCTCCCCGGCGACCCCGGCTACGAAGGGGTTCAGGAGCCCCGCGCCATCTCCGCCACCTGCGGTCCGGTCCGCGTCTGGTCGGTGTACGTGCCGAACGGCCGCGAGGTGGAGCACGCCCACTACGCCTACAAGCTCCAGTGGTTCGAGGCACTGCGTGCCGCCGTCGCGGGCGACGCGACCGGTAGCCGCCCGTTCGCGGTGCTGGGCGACTACAACGTGGCACCGACGGACGACGACGTCTACGACCGCACCGCCTTCGAGGGCTCCACCCACGTCACCCCGGCCGAGCGCGCTGCCCTCGCCTCCCTGCGCGAGGCCGGCCTGTCCGACGTGGTCCCGCGCCCGCTGAAGTACGACCACCCGTTCACGTACTGGGACTACCGCCAGCTCTGCTTCCCCAAGAACCGCGGCATGCGCATCGACCTGGTGTACGGGAACACACCCTTCGCCAAGGCGGTCACCGACTCCTACGTCGACCGCGAGGAGCGCAAGGGCAAGGGCGCCTCGGACCACGCACCGGTCGTCGTGGACCTGGACGTGTAGGCGCTGCCCGCCTTCCCTGTCCTGCCGTGCCCGGTCCTGCCGTGCCCCGGCCGTGCGCGCGCCCTGTGGTGCGTATGGCGGTACGAATGACAGTCTGGAGGTATGAACTTCCCCTTCCTGGGCAAGCGACGCGAAGATCGCCGGACTCATGACGCCGAGGGCATCGGTGATCTGCTCGCCGACTGCGATCTGCTGCGTTCGCAGGCGTCACGGGACGGTGTCCGGCTCGACGACTCCGCCGTCTCGCTGGAGCAGCTCGACCAGGTGCTGCCGCGCTGGCGGGGCGACGACGAGATCGTCACCTGGCTCGGCAACGACGCCGGTCTGTACCTCGGCACCGTGATCGTGCGCACCGTGCCCGGCGCCGCCTGGTCCATCCGGTCCGACGGGCAGCCCGTCGTGCGGCTCGCCTCCGGCCGGGAGTTCGACGTGGTGGCGTCCGGTCAGGAGTGGGCAGCGGTCGGCGTCCCCGAGCTCTCGCAGCTGTACGGCGAGGTCGCGGAGACGTGAGCCTCCGGCGGGGCAGCGCCGGGCCCGCGGGACATCGGCTACCGGTCCTGGGCGCGGTGGGAGTTGCGGGCGGCCGGTGCCGGAGCAGGCAGGGGGCTCGTGGCCGCCCGGGTCACGTCTCCGACGAGTTCGACGACGTCCGGGCCGTACGCCTGCGAGTTGACCACCTTCAGCAGCAGGACGAAGGAGTTGGTGCCGTGCTTGCGGGCCAGCTTCTCGTGGTGACGGGCGAGGTAGCGGGTGGCGGCCTGGTTGGTGATCGCGCGCTGGCCGCAGAACAGGAACGCGGGGCGGGCCTCGCGCCGCTCCCCGGCAGTGAGACGGGCCAGCAGGACGTACTCCGTGATGCCCGCGTCCATGCGGTAGCGCTCGGCGCCGATCTGGAAGGCGCCGCGGTCCGGGCCGGGCTCCGGATCGACGTTGACCCGCACCCCGGGCAGCATGGCCGCCATGTGGGCCACCATCCGGCGGTTCGACCCGGGACCGCCCACGCAGAACTCCGTACGCTCCCCGAAGCCCTGGTGGACCATGTCCTGGGTGACCACCTGGACGTGCGCGCCGCAGTCCTTGATCAGTGCGGACAGCTCCAGCAGCGCGAAGACGTCGAAGCGGTGGACCGCGGGTTCCGAGGCGGCGGGGTCCCGGTTGACGACGAGCAACGACTCGGAACTGTCCGGCAGCCCGAAGAACGCCTGCTTGCGGCGGAGCTTCCGCTTCCATATGTAGGTACGGGCGAGCCACCCCAGCGCGGCGCTGATGCCCGCCGCGACCACGCCGAGGACGATGTTGCGTACGTCGTCAGTCATGGGCGCGCATGGTAGCGGGCATCGGGGTACCGGTGTTCGACAGGCCGTGTCGTCCGCGTTCTCCAGGCATTCCTGACGCGGCCATGACGATCAATTAAGCTGCCCGAACGGCCTTTCCCTGGAGGTGCGGATGCGTCGCCCTGTCGCACGGAAACTGACGGTTCTGGCGGTCTCGGCCGCCGTGGTGTCGGTGGGGGCGGCGGCGCCACCCGCCGAGCAGAGCAGACCCACCGCCCCGAAGACACCGGTCGCCGTCGGGTACGGCGGCGCGGTCGCCAGCGTCGACCCGGACGCCTCCGCCGCGGGCATCGAGGTCCTGCGGGGCGGCGGTAACGCCGTCGACGCGGCGGTGGCCACCGCGGCCGCCCTCGGCGTCACCGAGCCCTACTCCGCCGGCATCGGCGGAGGCGGCTACTTCGTCTACTACGACGCCAGGACCCGTACGGTGCGCACCATCGACGGCCGGGAGACCGCGCCGCTCACCGCGGACGAGGACCTCTTCACGGAGAACGGCAAACCGCTCGCCTTCGCCGACGCCGTCAGCAGCGGCCTCGCCGTCGGCACCCCGGGCACGCCCGCCACCTGGCAGACCGCCCTCGACCGGTGGGGCAGCCGCGGGCTCGCCTCCGTACTCAAGCCCGCCGAGCGACTGGCCCGGCACGGCTTCACCGTCGACGAGACCTTCCGCTCCCAGACCGCCGCCAACGAGACCCGGTTCCGCTACTTCCCGGACACCGCCGAGCTGTTCCTGCCCGGCGGCGAACTCCCGGTCGTCGGCTCCACGTTCAAGAACCCCGACCTGTCCCGCACCTACAAGGAGCTGGGCCGCGAAGGCGTCGACGCGCTCTACCACGGCGAGCTCGGCGAGGACGTCGTCGCCACCGTCAACAAGCCGCCCGTCGACCCGGACTCCGGCTGGAACGCCCGCCCCGGCGACCTGTCCGCCAAGGACCTCGTGGCCTACGAGGCCGAGCTCCAGGCGCCGACCAGGACCTCGTACCGCGGCCTGAACGTCTACTCCATCGCCCCCTCCTCCTCCGGCGGCACCACGGTCGGCGAGGCCCTCAACATCCTCGAGCGCACCGACCTGTCGAAGGCGAGCAAGGCCCGATACCTGCACCGCTTCATCGAGGCGAGCCGTATCGCCTTCGCCGACCGCGGGCGCTGGGTCGGCGACCCGGCCTTCGAGGACGTACCCGTGAAGGAGCTGCTCTCGCAGCGGTACGCCGACTCGCGCGAGTGCCTGATCAAGGACGACGCGGCCCTCACCAGCCCCCTCGCCCCCGGCGACCCCCGCAACCCCGCCCCCTGCGCAGCCGGCGGCACGGCGGCGCCGACCACGTACGAGGGCGAGAACACCACGCACCTGACCGTGGCCGACAAGTGGGGGAACGTCGTCGCGTACACGCTCACCATCGAGCAGACCGGCGGCAGCGGCATCACCGTGCCCGACCGGGGATTCCTGCTCAACAACGAGCTCACCGACTTCTCCTTCGCCCCGGCCAACCCGGCCGTCCACGACCCGAACCTGCCGGGTCCCGGCAAGCGTCCGCGGTCGTCGATCGCGCCGACCATCGTCCTGGACCAGCACCACAAGCCCGTCGTCGCGGTCGGTTCACCCGGCGGCGCCACGATCATCACCACCGTGCTCCAGACGCTCACCGGCGTCCTCGACCGCGGCCTCCCGCTGGTCGACGCGATCGCGGCCCCGCGCGCCAGCCAGCGCAACGCCGCCCAGACGGAGCTGGAACCGGGCCTCTACGACAGCGAGTTGCGGGCGGAGCTGGAGGCCCTCGGCCACTCCTTCAAGCTCAACCCGGAGATCGGCGCGACGACCGGCGTGCAGCGGCTGCCGAACGGCAAGTGGCTGGCCGCCGCCGAGAGGGAACGACGCGGCGGCGGCTCGGCGATGGTGGTCAGGCCCGCCCGGTAGGGAGGGTCACAGCTCGGGGACGGGCCGCTGCGGCGTACGGAACGCCAGCCGCCCGTCCTCGACGTCGACCGTCACCCGGCCGCCCTCCGAGATGCTGCCGTCGAGCAGCAGCCGGGACAGCTCGTTGTCGACCTCGCGCTGGATGGTCCGGCGCAGCGGACGGGCGCCGTACTCGGGCTGGTAACCGCGCTCGGCGAGCCAGTCCACGGCCGCGTCGGTGAAGGCGACGGCGATGCCCTGCGCCTGCACCATCCGGCGGGTCTGCTCCAGGAGCAGACTGGTGATCTGCCGCAGCTGCTCGCCGCTGAGCTGGCGGAAGACGACGATCTCGTCGATGCGGTTGAGGAACTCGGGCCGGAAGTGCTCGCGCAGCGGCCGCAGCACCTGCTCGCGCCGCGCCTCCTCGTCCGCCTCCGAGCCGCCGGCCCCGAAGCCGATGCCCGCACCGCGGCGGGTGATCACGTCGGAGCCGAGGTTGCTGGTCATCACGACGACCGTGTTGGTGAAGTCCACCGTCCGGCCCTGCGAGTCGGTCAGCCGGCCGTCGTCCAGGACCTGGAGGAGGATGTTGAAGACGTCGGGGTGCGCCTTCTCCACCTCGTCCAGCAGGAGCAGCGAGTACGGGTGCCGGCGCACCACCTCGGTGAGCTGGCCGGCCTCCTCGTGTCCGACGTAGCCGGGCGGGGCGCCGACCAGGCGGCTCACGGTGTGGCGTTCCTGGTACTCGCTCATGTCGAGCCGGACCATCCGGTCCTCGCTGCCGAACAGCGCCTCGGCCAGCGCCCGGGCCAGCTCGGTCTTGCCGACGCCGGTCGGGCCCAGGAAGAGGAAGCTGCCGATGGGCCGGCCGGGGCTGGCGAGCCCGGCGCGGGAGCGCAGCACGGCGTCGGAGACGACCCGTACGGCCTCTTCCTGGCCGACCACCCGCTGGTGCAGGTGGGACTCCAGACCCAGCAGGCGTTCCTTCTCCTCCTGGGTGAGGCTGCTGACCGGGATGCCGGTCTGCCGGGACACCACCTCGGCGATGGACTCGGTGCCGACGACCAGGTTCAGCCCCTCGTCGGCCTCGACACCGTCGTCGGCCTCGGTGATCCGCTGCTTCAGCTCGGTGATCCGGTCGCGCAGCTGGGTGGCCTGCTCGTACTGCTCGTCCGCGACCGCCTGGTCCTTGTCCCGGACCAGCTGCTCGACCTCGCGCTCCATGGCCCGTACGTCCGTGCCCTTGGTGCGCGCCTGCAACCGCACCCGGGCGCCGGCCTGGTCGATCAGGTCGATCGCCTTGTCCGGCAGCCGGCGGTCGGTGAGGTAGCGGTCGGACATCTCCACGGCCGCCACCAGCGCCTCGTCGGTGTAGCGGACCTGGTGGTGGGCCTCGTAGCGGTCGCGCAGGCCGCGCAGGATCTCGATCGCGTCCGCGGTGGTCGGCTCGGGCACCAGGATGGGCTGGAAGCGGCGGGCGAGGGCCGCGTCCTTCTCGATCCTGCGGTACTCCTCCAGCGTGGTGGCGCCCACGATGTGCAGTTCGCCGCGGGCCAGGGCGGGCTTGAGGATGTTCCCCGCGTCCATCGAGCCGCCCTCGCCGCCACCGCCCGCGCCGACGACGGTGTGCAGCTCGTCGATGAAGATGATCAGCTGGTCGGAGTGGGCGCGGATCTCGCCCACGATGTTGTTCATCCGTTCCTCGAAGTCGCCCCGGTAGCGGGTGCCGGCGACCACGCCGGTCAGGTCCAGGGCGACCACCCGGCGCCCGACCAGCACCTCGGGCACGTCGCCGTCGGTGATGCGCTGGGCCAGCCCCTCCACGACGGCGGTCTTGCCGACGCCCGCGTCACCGATCAGCACCGGGTTGTTCTTGCCGCGGCGGGAGAGCACCTCGACGGTCTGCTCGATCTCGTCCTCGCGCCCGATCACCGGGTCGATCCGGCCCTGCTGGGCCAGGTCGGTGAGGTCGCGGCCGTACTTGTCCAGGGTCGGCGTGTTGGTGGTCTTCGGTCCCTCGGTGCGGCCCTTCGCCGCGTCCGGGGTCTCCGTCGGCAGGCCCGAGGGCGCGAACCGGGCGGCGTTCAGGATGTGCCCGGCGGCCGAGTCCGGGTTGGCGGCCAGGGCGCTGAGCACGTGCTCCGGGCCGATGTAGCCGGTGCCGGTCGACCGGGCCAGCTCATGCGCGTCCAGCAGGGCGCGCTTGACGGCCGGGGTCAGGGAGAGCGAGGTCGGCGGCGGCACCTCGCCCGGCGGGTGCTGCACCGGGCCGCTGCGCTCGTCGATCTGCGACGCCAGCGAGTCCGGGTCGGCGCCGGCCCGGCTGAGCAGACCCCGCGTCGGTTCGGTGGAGAGCGCCGCCCGCAGCAGGTGCTCGGTGTCCAGGTCCCGGCTGCCGTGCTCGGCGGCGTACTGGGCGGCCCCGCGCACCAGCTCCCGGGCGGGCTGGCTGAGCAGCCTGCCGATGTCGATCTGCCTCGGCCGGGGCCCGCCGAAGAAGCGTGCCAGGAATTCCGCGAACGGGTCGCCCTCCGGGCCCATGTAGCCGCTGGTCATCGTGTACGGACCTCCGCTGCATCGCTGAACGACGTGCCGGGGCCGGGTAACCCGGTCGGGGCGCGCTCATGCCCAACATGACACGTTCTGTTCCGGTGGGCATGCCGGGAACCCCGGCGGGCGGCGGGCTTCGCAAAGGCCCTGGCGGAGGGCCGTCAGAGGCCGTCCCGCGACGTGAGGACGCGTGGCCCCGCGTCCGTGATCGCCACCGTGTGCTCCACGTGGGCCGCCCGGGAGCCGTCGTTCGTCCGCAGGGTCCAGCCGTCCGGGGCCGCGTGGTAGTCGTCCCGGCCGCCGCCGGTCAGCATCGGCTCGATGGCGAGGACCATGCCGTGGCGCAGGGGCAGCCCGCGTCCGGGCCGGCCCTCGTTGGGCACGCCCGGGTCCTCGTGCATGCGCCGGCCGATGCCGTGGCCGCCGAAGTCCGCCATGATGCCGTAGCCTCCCGCCCGGCACACCGTGCCGATCGCGTGGGCGATGTCGCCGATGCGGTTGCCGACGACGGCGGCCCCGATGCCCGCGGCGAGGGCCCGCTCGGCGGTGTCGATCAGGGTCAGGTCCGCCGCGCGCGGGGTGCCCACGACGAAGCTGACCGCCGAGTCGCCGGCCCAGCCGCCCAGGGTCGCGCCGCAGTCGATGGAGACGAGGTCCCCGTCGCGCAGCCGGTAGCCGTCGGGGATGCCGTGCACGATCGCGTCGTTGACCGAGGCGCAGATGACGCCCGGGAAGGGCGTCGGCGCGAAGGAGGGCCGGTAGCCGAGGAACGGCGAGCCGGCGCCCGCCTCCCGCAGCACCTCGCGCGCCACCGCGTCCAGCTCCAGCAGGGAGACGCCCACGTCCGCGGCGCGTCGTACGGCGGTCAGGGCGCGCGCGACGACCTGGCCGGCCTCGTGCATGGCGTCGATCGATGTGTCCGTCTTCAGTTCCACCATGCCAATTACTATACCGGTATTTGAATTGGGTCCGTTCTGTGGGACCGGTATTAGAATGACGCCATGGTGCGCACCCCCCTGACCCCCGAAGAGCGCGAACGCGGCGAGCGCCTCGGGCGCCTCCTGCGCGCGGCCCGCGGTGAACGGAGCATGACGGACGTCGCCGCCGAGGCCGGCATCTCCGCCGAGACCCTGCGCAAGATCGAGACCGGCCGGGCGCCCACCCCGGCGTTCTTCACGGTGGCCGCGCTGGCCGGCGCGCTGGGGCTGTCCATGGACGAGCTGGTGGGACGGTGTGTGCCCGTCGTGCTCTGAGCGTGGGGGTGACTCACCCACAGGAGTGCGAAACATGATCGACACCGCGCCTTGACGACGATGGTCTTGGCAAGCCCGTACGGCCAGGCTTACGTTCGTCCCTCTATGGCCTGCTCTACGGGCGTAGAGGCTCTGACGTCGTGTCGAAGGAGCAGCTCATGGCCAACGTCGTACGTGCCGCTCTCGTCCAGGCCACCTGGACCGGCGACACCGAGTCCATGGTGGCGAAACACGAGGAGCACGCCCGCGAGGCGGCCCGTCGGGGAGCCAAGGTCATCGGCTTCCAGGAAGTCTTCAACGCCCCCTACTTCTGCCAGGTCCAGGACCCCGAGCACTACCGCTGGGCCGAGCCCGTGCCCGACGGCCCGACCACCCGCCGGATGCAGGCCCTCGCCCGCGAGACCGGCATGGTGATCGTCGTCCCCGTCTTCGAGGTCGAGCAGTCCGGGTTCTACTACAACACCGCGGCCGTGATCGACGCCGACGGCACCGTCCTCGGCACGTACCGCAAGCACCACATCCCGCAGGTCAAGGGCTTCTGGGAGAAGTTCTACTTCCGCCCCGGCAACCTCGGCTGGCCCGTCTTCGACACCGCCGTCGGCAAGGTCGGCGTCTACATCTGCTACGACCGGCACTTCCCGGAGGGCTGGCGGCAACTGGGCCTCGGCGGCGCCCAGCTGGTCTACAACCCGTCCGCCACCCACCGCGGCCTCTCCGCCCACCTGTGGCGCCTGGAGCAGCCCGCGGCGGCCGTCGCCAACGAGTACTTCGTCGCCGCGATCAACCGGGTCGGCCAGGAGGAGTACGGGGACAACGACTTCTACGGGACGTCGTACTTCGTGGACCCGCGCGGCCAGTTCGTCGGCGAGGTCGCCAGCGACACCAAGGAGGAACTCGTCGTCCGCGACCTGGACTTCGACCTCATCGACGAGGTGCGGCAGCAGTGGGCCTTCTACCGCGACCGCCGTCCCGACGCCTACGAAGGGCTGGTGCAGCCGTGACCAAGGACCTGTTCGGCCGTCACCGCGCCGTCCTGCCCGACTGGCTCGCCCTCTACTACGAGGACCCGCTGGAGATCACCCACGGCGAGGGCCGCCACGTCTGGGACGCCGCCGGCAACAAGTACCTCGACTTCTTCGGCGGCATCCTCACCACGATGACCGCGCACGCTCTGCCCGAGGTGACCAAGGCGGTCGGCGAGCAGGCCGGACGGATCATCCACTCCTCGACCCTCTACCTCAACCGGCCGATGGTCGACCTCGCCGAGCGCATCGCCCAGCTGTCCGGCATCCCGGACGCCCGCGTCTTCTTCACCACCTCCGGCACCGAGGCCAACGACACCGCCCTGCTGCTCGCCACCACCTACCGGCGCAGCAACACCGTCCTGGCGATGCGCAACAGCTACCACGGCCGCTCCTTCAGCGCCGTCGGCATCACCGGCAACCGCGGCTGGTCCCCGACCTCGCTCTCCCCGCTGCAGACGCTCTACGTCCACGGCGGCGTACGCACCCGCGGCCCCTACGCGCACCTGGACGACCGGGAGTTCATCGACGCCTGCGTCGACGACCTCGAGGACCTGCTCGGCCACACCCGTGCCCCCGCCGCACTGATCGCCGAACCCGTCCAGGGCGTGGGCGGCTTCACCTCACCGCCGGACGGCCTCTACGCCGCGTTCCGCGAGGTGCTGCACGAGCGGGGCATCCTGTGGATCGCCGACGAGGTGCAGACCGGCTGGGGCCGCACCGGCGAGCACTTCTGGGGCTGGCAGGCCCACGGACGCGGCGGACCGCCCGACATCGTGACCTTCGCCAAGGGCATCGGCAACGGCATGTCGATCGGCGGTGTCATCGCCCGCGCCGAGATCATGAACTGCCTGGACGCCAACAGCATCTCCACCTTCGGCGGCACCCAGGTCACCATGGCGGCCGGCCTCGCCAACCTCAACTACCTGCTGGAGCACGACCTCCAGGGCAACGCCCGGCGCGTCGGCGGCCTGCTCATCGAACGGCTCCGGGCCGTCGCCGCCCAGGTGCCGCACGTGCGCGAGGTGCGCGGGCGCGGGCTGATGATCGGCATCGAGCTGACCCGGCCCGGCACCGACCGGGCGGCCCCCGAGGCCGCGTCCACCGTGCTGGAGGAGGCCCGCGCGGGCGGGCTGCTCATCGGCAAGGGCGGCGGCCACAACACCAGCGCCCTGCGCGTCGCCCCGCCGATGTCCCTCACCGTCGCGGAGGCCGAGGAGGGCGCCGCGATCCTCGAACGGGCCCTGCGGAGCCTGTGACCGACGCACCGGGGACCCTGACAGGAGGGAACAGCACCATGAGCAGCCGTACCGTCATCCGCGGTGGCCTCGTGATCACCGCGTCCGACGAGCTCCACGCCGACGTCCTGATCGAGGACGGCCGCATCGCCGCCCTCGCCGCGACCGGCACCACCGCGGCCGAGGCCTTCACCGCCGAGCGTGTCATCGACGCGACGGGCAAGTACGTCATTCCGGGCGGGGTCGACGGACACACCCACATGGAGATGCCCTTCGGCGGCACCTACGCCTCGGACACCTTCGAGACCGGAACCCGGGCCGCCGCCTGGGGCGGCACGACCACCATCGTCGACTTCGCCATCCAGAGCGTCGGGCACTCCCTGCGCGAGGGCCTGGACGCCTGGCACGCCAAGGCCGAGGGCAACTGCGCGATCGACTACGGCTTCCACATGATCGTCTCCGATGTGAACCAGGAGACGCTCAAGGAGATGGACCTGCTGGTCGAGGAGGGCGTCACCTCCTTCAAGCAGTTCATGGCCTACCCCGGCGTCTTCTACAGCGACGACGGGCAGATCCTGCGGGCCATGCAGCGCGCCGCCGAGAACGGCGGTCTGATCATGATGCACGCCGAGAACGGCATCGCGATCGACGTCCTGGTCGAGCAGGCGCTGGCCCGCGGCGAGACCGACCCCCGCTACCACGGCGAGGTCCGCAAGGCCCTGCTGGAGGCCGAGGCCACCCACCGCGCCATCAGGCTCGCCCAGGTGGCCGGCGCCCCGCTGTACGTCGTGCACGTCTCGGCGCAGGAGGCGGTCGCCGAGCTGACCCGGGCCCGCGACGACGGGCTGAACGTCTTCGGCGAGACCTGCCCGCAGTACCTGTTCCTGTCCACCGACAACCTCGCCGAGCCGGACTTCGAGGGCGCCAAGTACGTGTGCAGCACGCCGCTGCGCCCGCGCGAGCACCAGGCGGCGCTCTGGAAGGGCCTGCGGACCAACGACCTCCAGGTCGTCTCCACCGACCACTGCCCCTTCTGCTTCACCGGCCAGAAGGAACTCGGCCGCGGCGACTTCTCCAAGATCCCCAACGGCATGCCGGGCGTCGAGAACCGCATGGACCTGCTCCACCAGGCCGTCGTCGAGGGGCACATCAGCCGCCGCCGCTGGATCGAGATCGCCTGCGCCACCCCGGCCCGCATGTTCGGCCTGTACCCGAAGAAGGGCACCCTCGCGCCCGGCGCCGACGCCGACGTGGTCGTCTACGACCCGCACGCCGAGCAGGTCGTCTCGGCCGAGACCCACCACATGAACGTCGACTACTCGGCGTACGAGGGCAAGCGCGTCACCGGCCGCGTGGAGACCGTGCTCTCGCGCGGCGAGCCGGTCGTCACCGAGCGGGAGTACACCGGGCGCAAGGGCCACGGCGTCTACACCCCGCGCGCCACCTGTCAGTACCTCCACTAGTCAACGAGGAGCGGTGCCCATGGACTTCGGACTCGTCCTGCAGACCGACCCGCCCGCCTCCCGAGTCGTCAGCCTGATGAAACGGGCCGAACGGGCCGGGTTCCGCTACGGCTGGACCTTCGACTCCGCCGTGCTGTGGCAGGAACCGTTCGTGATCTACAGCCAGATCCTGGCCCACACCACGCACCTCACGGTCGGCCCGATGGTCACCAACCCGGGCACCCGCACCTGGGAGGTGACCGCCTCCACCTTCGCCACCCTCAACGACATGTACGGCAACCGCACCGTCTGCGGCATCGGCCGCGGCGACTCCGCGATGCGCGTCGCCGGCCGCAGACCCAACACCCTGGCCCGCCTCGGCGAGGCGATCGGCGTGATCCGCGACCTCGCCGAGGGACGCGAGGCCGAGGTCGACGGGCAGCCGCTGCGGATCCCCTGGGTGAGGAACGGCAAGCTGCCCGTCTGGATGGCGGCGTACGGGCCGAAGGCACTCGCCCTCGCCGGACAGAAGGCCGACGGCTTCATCCTCCAGCTCGCCGACCCGTACCTCACCGAGTGGATGGTGAAGGCCGTACGCGCCGCGGCGGTGGAGGCGGGGCGCGATCCGTCCTCCGTCACCATCTGCGTCGCCGCCCCGGCCTACGTCGGCGACGACCTGGCGCACGCCCGCGAGCAGTGCCGCTGGTTCGGCGGCATGGTCGGCAACCACGTCGCCGACCTCGTCTCCCGCTACGGCAAGCACTCGGACCGGGTCCCCGAGGCGCTCACGGCGTACATCAAGGAGCGGCACGGATACGACTACAGCCACCACGGACGCGCCGGCAACCCCTCCACGGACTTCGTCCCCGACGAGATCGTCGACCGGTTCTGCCTGCTCGGCCCGGCCGAGGCGCACATCGAGAAGCTGAGGGCACTGCGCGAGCTGGGCGTCGACCAGTTCGCCGTGTACGACATGCACGACGCGCAGGAAACGACGATCGACGCGTACGGCGCGGAGATCATCCCGGCACTCCACCGCTGACCGGAACCCTCTGCCGAAGGGTCACGCCCATGACCGCGACCGTCCCGCCCACGCCCTCCGACGGCCCCATACCCGACCCGGCGGGACGCGTCGAGCTGCCGCCCGGCACCGTCCTCACCGACAGCCGCTTCGTCAACGACGACCTGCTGCCGGTGCCGCTGGCCCGGCGCCGCTGGACGACGTACAACTTCGCGGCGCTGTGGGTCGGGATGGCCCACAACATCCCCTCCTGGCTGCTCGCCTCCGGTCTCGTCGCGCTCGGCATGGACTGGAAGCAGGCGGTGTTCACCATCGCGCTCGCCAACGTCATCGTGCTCGCACCGATGCTGCTGACCGGGCACGCCGGCCCCAAGTACGGCATCCCGTTCCCCGTGCTGGCCCGTGCCTCGTTCGGGCTGCGCGGCGCCAACCTGCCGGCGCTGATCCGGGCCGGGGTGGCGTGCGCCTGGTTCGGCATCCAGACCTGGATCGGCGGCCAGGGGATCTTCGTGCTGCTCGGCAAGCTGTTCGGGGGCTGGGCGAAGGCGTCGGAGGTCGGCGGTCAGCCCTGGACGCTGTGGGTGTGCTTCGTCCTGTTCTGGGCGCTCGAACTGGCCATCATCTACCGAGGCATGGAGGCCCTGCGCCGGTTCGAGAACTGGGCCGCGCCGTTCGTCATCGTCGGCGCGCTGGTGCTGCTGGCGTGGATCGCGAACAAGGCCGGGGGCCTCGGGCCGCTGCTCGACCAGCCCTCGCAGCTCGGCTGGGGCGCAGACTTCTGGCCGGTCTTCTTCCCGTCCCTCATGGGCATGATCGCCTTCTGGTCGACCCTGAGCCTGAACATCCCCGACTTCACCCGCTTCGGCGCGGGCCAGCGCGCCCAGGTCTGGGGCCAGACCCTCGGACTGCCCACCACCATGACGCTGTTCGCGCTGCTGTCGGTGTTCGTCACCTCCGGCTCACAGGCGGTCTACGGGGCCGCGGTCTGGGACCCGGTCGCCCTCGCCGCCAAGACCGACAACGTCTTCGGCCTGCTCTTCGCCCTGGTGACGGTGCTCGTCGCCACCATCTCGGTGAACATCGCGGCCAACGTCGTCTCACCGGCGTACGACCTGGCGAACCTGGCTCCGCGGCTCATCAGCTTCCGCACCGGCGCCCTGATCACGGGCGTCGTCGGTGTGCTGATCATGCCGTGGAAGCTCACCGAGACACCCGAGCTGTACATCTTCACCTGGCTCGGCCTGGTCGGCGGGCTGCTCGGCACCGTCGCCGGCATCCTCATCGCCGACTACTGGCTGATCCGCCGCACGGTCCTGGACCTGCCCGACCTGTACACCCCCGGCGGACGCTACTGGTACACCTCCGGCTGGAACCTGCGTGCCGTCGCCGCCTTCGTGGTCGGCGGGGTGCTCGCGGTGGGCGGCTCCCACTCGGCCCCGGGCAAGGGCCCCTTCCCCGAGGACGGGCTGATTCCCTTCCTGAAGCCGCTCGCCGACTACGGCTGGGCGGTGGGACTGGCGGCGTCGCTCGTCGTGTACGTCGCGCTGACGGCGGGCCGCAGGCCTGCGTGAGCGCCTGCGGCCCCGCTCGTCTATCGGGCCGTGCCGAAGTCCTGCGTCCAGTAGGAGCCGGGCTGCGCGAGGCCGACGCCGATCTCCTTGAACTCGCAGTTGAGGATGTTCTCCCGGTGGCCGGGGCTGGACATCCAGCCCGCCATCACCTTCTCGGGCGTCTCGTAGCCGTAGGCGACGTTCTCGCCGTAGGTGCTCCAGTTGTAGCCGGCGTTCGAGATGCGGTCCTCGGGGGACGATCCGTTGGAGCCGGAGTGCGACATGGTGCCGGTGGCCGCCATGTCCTCGCTGTGCGCCTGCGCGGCCTTCGTCAGGGCGGCGTTCACCGTCACCGGGGAACAACCGGCCTTGCCGCGCTCGGCGTTGACGAGCTCCACGACCTTGGCGACGTCACCGGAGGCCGGGGCGGTGGCCGCCGGGGTGCTCGGCGACGCGGGGGTCGTGGCGGCGGGGGCCGAGGGGGTGGGCTTCGCGGCGGACGGCTTGGAGGCGCCGGCGGAGGGCTTGGCGGAGCCGGTGGACGGCTTGGCGGAACCCGCGGACGGCTTCGTGGCGGTGGCCTTGGGAGCCGTCGTCTTCGGCTTGTGCGCGGGCCTGTCGTTCCAGTGGCCGGGCGTCCTGGACTTCGCGGGCTTCGACGCGCTCGCGGTGGCGGTCGGCGTCGTGGACGGTGCCGCCGAGGGCTCACCGCCCTGCTGGCTGCTCCACTCCCGGTACCAGTCGGCGTCGCCCCACCTGTCCTCGGCTCCGGCGGAGGCGGCGGTGTTCTGCACCCGCTCCTCGCTGCCGGGCCAGTCGGAACAGGCCAGGGCGACGGAGGGTATGGCTATGGCGCCCACGGCCAGTGCCGCGACGACCGGCCGCCGGTAGTGGTGCTTGTGGCGATGCTTTCCCATGCGTGACCTCACTCGGTGGCGACATCCTGACGCCGGTCATTCTTGGGATGGCCCGACACGGAGGGCAAAGGGCCCTTTTACTACCTCGCTTAGTAGGCTCGCGCGGTCCTTGCGACGGACGACGGGGCGTGCAGACCCGCCCCGCGCGGGCGCCCGAGTGCGCCTGCTGTCTCGTCAGAAGTCCGCCGCTCGCGAAGAACCGCCGACTCTCCCGCCGGGCCCGGACCACCCCCCGTGCCGACCCGGACTCCTCGCACGGCAAGCCGGACAAAGTCCTATATGTCCCTGGGGTGGTTCCTACTAAGGTGCCCGCATAGATCGGCAAGCGACGTGACGGATGTCACGGAACCATGGATTCCGGATAGACGTCCCCGCGCGGCGGACCCGGTGCGGCGCCGGCCGACGGGCGGGTCAGGCCCCGCCGTCGGCCAGGGCGGACACGGCCTCCTTGGCCGCCTTGATGGCACCCTTGTTGATCTCTTCGGTGCCGGGTGCCTTCTTCGACTCGAAGTCACTGCCGTTGTACGTGATCATCACCAGGGCGTTGGACGCGCGGACCAGCACGGTGCCCTCGCGCGTCTGCTGCTTGTCCTCGGTGGTGAGGTTCACGACGGAGTAGGCCGCGTCGCCGAGCCCCGGGACCTCGCCTCCGCCGCTCCGGTCGGCCACCCGCTCCTTGTACGACTTCAGCGCCGCCTCGTCCGACTCCATCACCTCGAACGAGACGTCGAGCCAGCGGTAGTCGTACCCCTTGAGCGCGTTCCAGGAACAGGTGCGGCGGACCTGGGTGTCCGTCGACGGGATCTCCTTGCCGGCCGCCTTGGCGCCCGGCACCAGCGAGGTGACCGTCTTCCCGGCCAGACTCCCGCACGGCGCAGGGGCGGCGGCGTACGTCTTCGTCGCCGCCTCGGTCGCCGGTGCGGAGGCGGACCGGTTCGTGGTGTCGGGCGGCGTCTCGTCCTTCGCGGCCGGTGACGTGTCCGGCCCGGACGACAGCGCCCAGCCCGCCGTGGCGAGCACGGCGACCGGGGCCAGACGCGCGGTCAGGGCGAGCGGCAGGGGAAGAGAACGCACGGCGCACTTCTCGTGGGGGACGGTGCGGAAGGAGTCCGCACTGCGGACGGGACGCCAGTGTCACACGACTCCCTGTGAGGCGGAAGGCCGAACTCGGTGCGTGGCCAGGCGGTGACGCAGACGCACCGCGGACTCACGGGCGGACGGCCGTCACCAGCCACACCCCGGCCCGCATCCGTACACCCGAGTCGGTGGCGTAGGGCCGCAGCGCCTCCTCAAGTCCGGTGCGCCGCCCGGCGGGAAGCGCGCCGCCGGGGTAACGCGACAGCAGGAACTCGACGGCGTCCCGGACATCACGTCCCCACACCGCCTCGACCGTGACCGGAGCGACCGTCACCTCCTCGAATCCCGCGAGGACTTCCCGGATGCGGGCCGGGTCCGACAGCGAGGCCATCGCGGTCCGCGCGGCGACCGTGTCCGCGTCGGGCGTCTCGTCGGCGAGCCGGGCGAACAGCGCCAGCGCCCGGGCCTCCTCCGACTCCGGCCCCGGCGGCTGCGGACAGACGAACGCCAGCCGCCCACCGGGCCGCAGCGCCCGCGCCAGATTGCCGAACGCGGCGGCATGGTCGGCGAAGAACATCACCCCGCCCCGGCTGACGACCACGTCGTACCCGCCGGCCGGAAAGGGGTGCACCTGCGCGTCGGCGCACTCGTACGCCGCGTTGGTGATCCCCTCGGCGGCGGTGCCTGCGCGGGCCCGCTCCAGCAGCGGCGCCGAGATGTCGACGCCGACGGCCTGCCCGGGGGCCGCGAGCCGCGCGGCGATCCGGGTCGTCGCGCCGGCCCCGCAGCCGACGTCGAGGACGCGGTCGCCGGGGGCGACGGCCGCCGCGTCGAACAGGGCGTCGTTCACGCCGGCCAGCATGGCGTCGTAGCGGGCCTGGTGGGTGGCCCAGTGTTGGCCCACGGGGCCGTTCCAGGCCTCGGCCTGACGGGGGTTGGCGACGAGGGTCATGAGGGCTCCCGGGTGGTCGGACGGGTGGGGGCCGGGGTCGTGCGGGTGAGGGGCGGGGTCGTGCGCGGTGCGGAGAGGGCGGTCTCGATGCGGTCGACCGCGGTGAACGCCCCGTACGCGACGAGGTGCACCAGGCAGTGGTCGGTGTGCTCGGGCCGGCGCCACGCCGCCACGTCCACGTCCGTGATCCGGTACGGCGCGAGCGCCGCCAGCAGCGCCAGCCGCGCGCCGGGACACTCACGCCGGTCGGGGAACGGGTCCGGGGTCAGCGGAGGGTGCGAGCCGTCCCAGGCGGCCACCGACTGCCGTACGAGGCTCTGCTCGTCGGGGTCGAGAAGGCCCGCGCCCGCCGTCGCGGCCGTACTCAGCGCCGCGTACGCGGGGCCGACCGGCGTACCCGCCGCCCACGCCGGGCCCCGGCCCGGGGCGTCCGGCAGGGTGTCGTCCAGCAGGGTGAGGGCGGCGCCGGGCACGGCCGGGCGGCGCACGGTGCGCGACAGCGACCGTCCCGCCAGACTGCGCACGCAGCGCAGCCGTTGCGCGCCGGCCGGGAAGAGCTGTTCGGCCACCAGCGCGGACACGATCCGGTTGATGAAGTGGAAGGCCAGCGCGGTGCCCACGTAGCCCGGGACCTCCTCGCGCGGGACGGGACACGGGTTCCCGGAGGCGTCCGGCACCCGGGAGCGCCGCGCCCAGTCGAGCACGCGCGCGTGCTCCCCGTCCGCGGGCGCCTCGCCCCGGGCCAGCCGCTCGGCCAGCGTGTGGTCTCCGGTGGCGTGCAGCAGCACGGTGTGCGCGTCCACGCAGAACGGGCACTGGTTGGCGAGCGAGACCCCGAAGGCGGCGACCTGCTTGCCGGTCCGGGTGCCGGGGCCGGCGATCAGCGACTCGCGCATCAACGCCCAGGTGGCCGCCATGAGTTCGGGTGCCGAGGAGAGTGCCACGAAGGGGGCGGCTTCGGGGATGCCGAAGTCCCGCGCGATCTGGCCGTAGACCTCCGCGACGCGGCCGGTGGCCGACTTCGGCGGCAGCGGTTCGGTGTGCAGGAAGGGTGAGGACGATGAGGACATGGACAGCAGCGTGCGCCGCCGGGGCACTCCCGGTCGTCGTACCGCCGGAGGCAGTCCGGGCTGCGACGACGGGGCCCGTCCGGGCGGGCGACTACTTCGCCGGGAGTAGTCCACAAGCCGTCCACAGGGCCGACGCGGCTGTCGGCGGGACCGTCTAGGGTGCGGGCATGAGTGGGCGTCAGGTCGATCGCGGACGGCTCGCCGACCTGGTCCTCGCGGCCGTGGTCGGCGCTCTCGGCACGGGCGTCGCCGCCTTCGACGACGGCACCACGCCGCTCGACCACGCGCTCATCGCCCTCGCCTCGGCGGCGCTTGCCTTCCACCGGGCCGCCCCGCGCGCGGTGCTGGCCGTCGCCACGGTGCTCGGCACGGCGTACGTCGTCCACGCGCACCCGGGGCCGCTCTCCGCCCTGCCCGTCCTGGGCGCCGTGCACACCGCGGCCCGGGTCGGCCACCGGGGCCTCGCGGCGGCCGGCAGCGCGGTGTTCCTGGCCGGGTACGTGTCGACCGGACCCGGCACGCAGGACGTGGCCGAGCGGGCCGGGCTGCTCGCCGGCTGGTTCCTGTGCGCGGTGGTGACCGGGCTCGCCGACCGGAACTGGCAGGCGTATCTGCGCCAGACCGAACAGCGCGCCCTGGAGGCGGAACGCACCCGGGAGGAGGCGGCCCTGCGCCGCGCCGGTGAGGAACGGCTGCGCATCGCCCGGGAGTTGCACGACTCCCTCACGCACAGCATCTCCATCGTCAAGCTCCAGGCGGGCGTCGCCGTCCACCTCGCCCGCAAACGCGGCGAGGAGGTGCCGCCCGCGCTGCTCGCCATCCAGGAGGCGAGCGGCGAGGCGATGCGCGAGCTGCGCTCCGCCCTCCAGGTGCTGCGCGCCGACGAGCCGGCCGGCACCCCGGCGCTGCTCGTGGAGCGGGCCCGCACGGCCGGCCTGCCCGTCGACCTGACGGTCACCGGCGACGAGCGCCCGCTGCCGCAGGCGCTGGACCGGGCCGCCTACCGCGTCGTCCAGGAGGCCCTCACCAACGCGGCGCGGCACGCCGGACCGGCGAAGGTCACGGTCCGCATCGACTACGGCCGGGGCACCGAGGGGGATCCGGCCAAGGAACGGTCGGCCAAGGGGGAGTTGACGATCGACGTGGAGGACGACGGCGCCGCGGACCCGGCCCGCCCGCCCGTGCCCGGCACCGGCCTGACCGGCATGCACGAGCGCGTCACGGCACTCGGCGGCACCCTGCACGCCGCCCCGCGCGCGGAGGGCGGCTTCGCGGTGCGGGCCCGGCTGCCGCTGGGGGAGACGACGGCATGAGCGAGGTCGTGCGGGTCGCGCTCGTCGACGACCAGGCGCTGATGCGGGCCGGCTTCCGGGCCCTCCTCGACGCGGAGGACGGCATCGAGGTGGTCGGTGAGGCCGCCGACGGCGAGCAGGGCGTGGCACTGGTGCGGGACCGGGTGCCCGACGTGGCGCTGGTCGATGTGCAGATGCCGGTGATGACGGGCATCGAGGCGACCCGCCGCATCGCCGCCGACCCGGCGCTCGCCGCGGTCCGCGTGGTCATCCTCACCAACTACGGCCTGGACGAGTACGTCTTCGAGGCCCTGAGGGCGGGCGCGAGCGGCTTCCTCCTGAAGGACACCGAGCCGGCCGACCTGCTGCAGGCCATCGAGGTGGTGGCCCGCGGCGAGGCCCTGCTCTCCCCGTCGGTCACCCGCACCCTCATCGGCGAGTTCGTGTCCCGGCCCCCGGACCGGGCCACCGCACCCGGCCTGGACCGCCTCACCCGCCGCGAACGCGAGGTCACCGCGCTCGCCGCCCGCGGCCTGAGCAACGAGGAGATCGCCGCGCACATGGTGATCAGCCCGCTGACCGCCAAGACCCACATCAGCCGGGCGATGACCAAACTGGGCGCCCGGGACCGGGCCCAACTCGTGGTGTTCGCGTACGAATCGGGCCTGGTGACGGCACGGGGGCGGCAGTACCGGTCCGAGAGTCCCTAGGGCACCCGCGCCGTCCACTCGGGCGCGCCGAACTTGGTGCGGGCCAGCTCCCGCGCCCGCGCCAGCTCGTCGTCGGTCACCTTCCCCTGGCTCAGCCCGTACCGGACGCCGAAGGAGGAGATCATCCGCTCGATCAGGGCCTCGCGCGCCAGACCGGTCTGCCGGCGCAGCGGGTCCACCCGCTTCTTCGCGCTCTTGATGCCCTTGTCGGACAGCTTCTCCCGCCCGATGCGCAGCACCTCCAGCATCTTGTCCGCGTCGATGTCGTACGACATGGTCACGTGGTGCAGCACGGCGCCGGGACCGCCGCCGGGCCCCACCACGCGCTTCTGCGCGGCGCCCGCGATCTTGCCCTGGTCGGTGGCGATGTCGTTCAGCGGCTGGTACCAGGCCCGGATCCCCATCTCGCCGAGGGCGCCCAGCACCCAGTCGTCGAGGTAGGCGTAGCTGTCCTGGAAGGAGAGCCCCTGCACCAGCGCCTCCGGCACGGACAGCGAGTAGGTGATCGTGTTGCCGGGCTCCACGAACATGGCGCCGCCGCCGGAGATCCGGCGCACCACGTCGATGCCGTGGCGCGCGGCGCCCTCGGCGTCCACCTCGTTGCGCAGCGACTGGAAGCTGCCGATGATCACCGCCGGGGCGGCCCACTCCCACACCCGCAGCGTCGGCGGACGCCGGCCCGCGGCGACCTCGGCCGTCAGCACCTCGTCCAGCGCCATGTGCAGCGCCGGGGACTCGGGCCCCTCGTGGATCAGCTGCCAGTCGTAGTCCGTCCAGTCCGTGGCGTGCGCGAGGGCACGGCGCACGGCGATGCCGACGCCCTCCGAGGTCAGCCCGTACATCACGGTGCCCTCGGGCAGCGCCGCGTCGATCCGCGCGGCGAGCCCCGCCGCGTCGGTGTCCGCCGGGGCGCCCTCCAGCGCACGGTTCACGGCGTCCAGCGCCTCGTCCGGTTCCAGGAAGAAGTCGCCCGCCACGCGCACGTGCCGCAGCACACCGCCCTCGGCCTCCACGTCCACGACGACCAGCTTGCCGCCGGGGATCTTGTACTCACCGTGCACCGATCCGCCTCCCTTTCCGCCCTTTCCGCACATGAGGGGCAACAGTGACGGAGGTGGCGGTGTTCCCGGGTCAGCGCAGGGCGCTCAGCAGGCCGGCGATCTCCGTGAAGCCGCGGCGCCGCGCGTGTTCGAGCGCGGTCATGCCGTCGCCGTCCGGGAGGCCCGGCGTGGCGCCGGCGGTGATGAGCAGCTCCACGATCTCCTGGTGCGCCTGGCCGCCGTCGCCGAGGATCACCGCCTCGAGCAGCGCGGTCCAGCCGAGCCGGTTGACGTGGTCGACGTCGATGTCCGTCGCGCGGAGCAGGGCCCGGACATAGTCGACGTGGCCGCGCTCGGCGGCGGGGATCAGCGCGGTGCCGCCGAAGCGGTTGCGGAGCTTCAGGTCCGGCTCCGCCGGGAGCAGGACGCGCATCATGCGGACGCTGCCGGTGACACCGGTGACCAGCCAGGGGCTGTCCTCACGGTCGTCCTGGGCGTCGGGGTCGGCGCCGGCCGCGACGAGGGCCCCGGCAGCCGCCACATGGTCGCCGATGGCGGCGATCAGGAGCGGGGTGCGGCGGTGCTCGTCCCGGGACTCGATCTCGGCGCCGTCGGCGAGGGCCAGGCGCACGGCGTCGGCGTCGTCGTCCCACACGGCGGCCCGAAGGGCGCGGTCGGCAGCGGACATGGGGGTGCTCCTCGAATGGGTCGGGCTGCGCAGTGAGGCCAGGGCCGCCCTCGTCCCACTCCGCGCGGCGATGCCGGTCCCCGCCCGGACACCTGCGTGGATCCGGGCCGGGTCGAAGAGCCGGCGGCGCACGGCACGAGGGATCACGTGCGCCGCCGGGGTCTGCGCGGGTGCACTGCTCGACGTGCCCGCCGCTACTTGCCCAGCGCCGCGACACCGGCCCGGGCGAACTTCTCGTCCAGGTCGCCGGACGGGGCACCCGCGACGCCGATGCCCGCGATCGGGGCGCCCTTGGCGGTGACCGGGGCGCCGCCGCCCAGGAACAGGGTGCCGGGGATGTCCTTCAGGTTGGGGGCCTGCTCCAGACGCTTGGCCAGCTCGGAGGTGGGCGCGTTCCAGGAGACGGCCGTGTACGCCTTCTTCTCGGCCGACTCGTAGGACTGCGGGCCGGCGCCGTCGCCGCGCAGGGTGAGGATGGTGTTGCCGTTGCGGTCGACGACGGCGACGGAGACGCGCTGGTTCTCCTTCTCCGCGGCGTCCAGCGCGGCCTGCGCGGCCTTTGTGGCGGCCTCGACGGTCAGATGGGTCGACCGGGTCAGGTTCTTGCCCCTGGCCTCCGCCTTCACCGCCGCCGGGGCCGCCTTGGGCGAGTCGGCGCTGGCGGAGTAGGCGCCGAAGCCGCCGAGGGCGAGGACGGCGACCAGCGCGCCGCCGGTGACGGCGCGGGTGCGCTTCGAGGCCTTCTTGACGTGCTTCATGACCCATCTCCTGAATCCGGTGGTCGGTGGGGTACGGCCGGTACGGGCCGTCCCGCTCTGGGACCCATGCTGGGTCCGCCGGGGGCCCCGGTCCGTCGGCGTACCGGCTGCCTCCCGCGCGCGGACGGCTGACGGGAGGGTCAACCGATCGGCTGACCCCGCGCCCGACCGCTTCGGTGACAATGAGCCGGAGGCGGGGCCGAAGGCGCGCGGGACGATCGATAGTCTGCCGGGCGAGCGCAGAGCAAAGACCGCAGAGCGCAGAGCAGCCGGAGGACGGCTCCGGCTCGAGGTGGAGGCCCCATGTTCACGACCCGTCCCACCCTCCAGGGCACCTTCGGCATGGTGGCCTCCACCCACTGGCTGGCCTCGCAGTCCGCCATGGCGGTCCTGGAGGACGGGGGCAACGCCTACGACGCCGCCGTGGCCGGTGCGTTCGTGCTGCACGTCGTCGAGCCGCACCTGAACGGACCGGCGGGGGAGGTGCCGATCCTGATCGCCCCGGCGGGCGGCGAGGTGCGGGTGCTGTGCGGGCAGGGCGTGGCGCCGGCCGGGGCGACGGTCGCGCACTACACGGGCCTCGGTCTGCGACTCGTCCCCGGCACCGGGCCGCTCGCCGCCGCCGTGCCGGGAGCCTTCGACGCCTGGATGCTCCTGCTGCGCGATCACGGCACCAAGCGCCTCGCCGACGTGCTGAAGTACGCCATCGGCTACGCCGAGCACGGGCACCCGCCCGTGGAGCGCTTCACGGAGACCGTCGAGACCGTCCGGGAGCTGTTCGAGACGGAGTGGACGTCCTCGGCCGGCGTCTACCTGCCGGACGGCCGCCCGCCCCGCCCCGGGGAGCTCTTCCGCAACCGGGCCCTCGCCGCCACCTGGCAGCGGCTGCTCGCCGAGGTCGCCGGGGCGGGGGACCGGGAGGCGGAGATCGAGGCGGCCCGAGAGGTGTGGCGCACCGGATTCGTCGCCGAGGCGCTGGTCCGGCAGTCCGGCCGGCCCACCATGGACACCAGCGGCGAGCGCCACACCGGCACCCTGACCGCCGCAGACCTCGCCGGCTGGTCCGCGTCCTACGAGGCCCCGGCGACGTACGACTGGAACGGCTGGACCGTGTGCAAGGCCGGCCCGTGGAGCCAGGGCCCCGTCCTGCTCCAGCAGCTGGCGCTGCTCCCGCCCGAACTGCCCGCCCACGGCTCCGCCGACTACGTCCACCTGCTGGTCGAGGGCTGCAAGCTCGCCATGGCGGACCGCGAGGCCTGGTACGGGGACGCGGACGGCGCGGACCGGATACCGCTCGACGACCTGCTGTCGCCGGAGTACAACGCGGCGCGGCGGCACCTCGTCGGCGACAAGGCGTCCTTCGACCTGCGGCCCGGCAGCCCCGGCGGGCGCACCCCGCGGCTCAGCGCCCACGCGCGCGTGGCGGCCGTCGAGGGGGAGGGCTTCGACGCGCTCGGGGTCGGCGAGCCGACGGTCGCCAAGAGCCCGACCTCACCGGTGCCGGGCGAACCGGACGTCACCGCCGACGGCGGCACCCGAGGCGACACCTGCCACCTGGACGTCGTGGACCGTTGGGGCAACATGGTCTCGGCCACGCCCAGCGGCGGCTGGCTCCAGTCCAACCCCGTCGTGCCCGAACTGGGCTTCCCGCTCGGCACCCGCCTGCAGATGACCTGGCTGGAGGAGGGCCTGCCGAACTCCCTCACCCCCGGACGCCGGCCGCGCACCACGCTCACGCCCTCCCTCGCCCTGCGCGACGGGGTGCCCGTCATGGCCTTCGGCACGCCCGGCGGAGACCAGCAGGACCAGTGGCAGCTGCACTTCTTCCTGGCGGTCGCCCTGCGCGCCCACGTGCGCGGCGGCCTCGACCTCCAGGGCGCGATCGACGCCCCGAACTGGCACAACGACAGCTTCCCCGGTTCCTTCTTCCCCCGCGGCATGCGGGCGGGCGGCGTCACCGTGGAGTCCCGCATGCCGGCGGAGGTCGTCGAGGAGCTGCGGCGCCGCGGGCACGACGTGACGGTCGGCGACGCG
Source organism: Streptomyces sp. NPDC053750 (assembly GCF_044544295.1). Lineage (NCBI taxonomy): Bacteria > Bacillati > Actinomycetota > Actinomycetes > Kitasatosporales > Streptomycetaceae > Streptomyces > Streptomyces sp. NPDC053750. Next base: position 52,770 of record NZ_JBITXB010000024.1, read on the forward strand.
TGGTCGGAGGGCCGGCTGTGCGCCGTCGCGAGGGACCCGGAGACAGGCGTGCTGTCGGCGGCGGCGAACCCGCGCGGCATGCAGGGCTACGCGGTCGGCCGCTGAACCCGCGCACCGTGTGTTCATGCTGATTCCACCCGGAGTACACCACCCGGGTGGGGATTGTCAGTGCCGTGTGCTCCCATGGAGTCATGATCGACGACAACGAAACCATCGACGAGTTTCTCCCCCGGCACGCCGACGACGTGGAGGAGGCCGTCCGCAAGGCGGCCGCCCAGGAGATCATGCCCCGCTGGCGCCGGCTCGCGGCGCACGAGGTCGACCAGAAGTCCGGCCCGCACGACCTGGTGACGGACGCCGACCGCAAGGCGGAGCAGTACCTCACCGAGGCCCTGGTCGCCCTGCTGCCCGGCTCGGTCGTGGTCGGCGAGGAGGCCGTGCACGCCAACCCCGCGTCGTACGAGGCGATCCGGGGCGAGGCGCCGGTCTGGATCGTCGACCCCGTCGACGGGACCCGGCAGTTCGTGCACGGCGACCCGGGCTTCTGCACGCTGGTCGCGCTCGCCCGCCACGGAGTCGTGCACGCCTCCTGGACGTACGCCCCCGCCTCCGACCGACTCGCCACGGCGGTCCGGGACCGGGGTGCCTTCCTGGACGGCGAGCGGCTGTACGCGGGCCCGCCCGAGCCCGGCCGTGACCTGCGGGTCGCCACGTCCCACCCGGACTACACGACGGACGAGCAGAAGCGCGCCCTGCTCGGCCTGCGCACCCCGGGTGTGGCACCGCGCGCCTGCGGCTCGGCCGGCCTGGAGTACCTCGCCGTCGCCCGCGGCGAGTCCGACGCCACCGCCTTCTCGTGGGAGGCGGCCTGGGACCACGCCGCGGGGCTCCTCCTGGTCGAGGAGGCGGGCGGCACCCACCTGACCCGCGCGGGCGAGCCCTTCCGCATCACGGGCGGCAACGACCTGCCGTTCACCGCGGCCCGCGACGCGGCGACGGCCCGCCAGGTGGTGGCACTGCTGGCGGGCGAGGCCTGACCGGTCACCCTCGTCCGGGCGCCTGCCGTCAGGCCGCCACCAGCTCCTCGGCGAGGAACTTCTCCACCAGCTCGCGTGCGCGACGGTCGAAGTCGGCGTACTGCGCCTCGCGCTCGGTGCCCGCGACCGCCTCGCCGACCAGCAGATTTCCCTCGGCGTCGATGCGCTGCGGGCGCTCCTCCGCGTCGGTGAGCAGGCCGACGGTGGAGTGGGCGAAGCCGCAGTAGTAGGCGATGCCCTCGCTCAGATTGGTCTCGAGGACGGACTGCATGCCCTCCACGACGGCGTCGTCGGCGGTGGCGCCGGCCAGGGCCAGCCACAGCATGCGCTTGCCCGCGAGGCGGGGCTTGCTGCGGCCGTAGGCGAACCCGTAGTTCCACACGCGGTCGATCCAGCCCTTGAGGAGGGCGGGCACGCTCTGCCAGTACACCGGGAAGACGGCGACGACGACCTCGGCGTCGAGGATGCGCCGCATATGGGCGTGCGTCTCGTCCGAGTACGCCTTCTCCCTGTCGCCCCAGTCCGGCTGGTCCGCCACGTTCATCCGCGGGTCGAACCCCTCGGCGTGCAGGTCGAGCAGGTCGACGCGGTATCCGGCGGCCTCCAGCCGGGCGGCGGTACGACGGGCGGTGTGTGCGGTGAGGGAATCGCTGCGGTGGTGCGCGACGACCACGAGGGCCGTCCTGGCGTCGCTGCTGTGCTGCGTCACGGTGTCTCCCGGCTGGTCCTGATCAATCCGAATCAATCCGACGAGACCAGTACAGCCCCGGTCACGTGGATGATCCATGGGAGAAACCCTCCGAAACATAGGAGATCGTCTACGCTGTCTTCCGTGGATCCCCTGAGTTCGCTGCTGAGCGGCATCCGGGCCGAGGGCTCGGTCGTCAGCCACGCCGTACTGACGGCGCCCTGGACCATCCGCTTCGCCGACGGCGCGCCGCTCACCATGGTCAGCGTGCTGCGCGGCGGCGGCACCCTGCTGCTGCCCGACGGCACCGAGCGGACGGTCGGCGTGGGGGACACGGCCGTCGTCCGCGGCCCCGAGCCCTTCCTCCTCGCGGACCGGCCCACCACGGTCGACCGCCCCCACGCCGAGTACGAGATCGCCTGCTTCACCGAAGCCGAGTGCACGGCCCAGGACCTCGGCGGTATCCGCTGGGGCACCGATCCGGACGGGGCGACCGCGCTGATCGTGGGCGCCTACCGCGCCTTCGGCCATCGCCACGAACGGCTCCTGAGCGCCCTGCCGCCCGCCTTGGTGGTCAACGAGGACGTCGAGGTCTGCGCCTGGCTGGAGACGGCCGCCGCCGACGCCGCCCGGCGCTCGGCCGGCTCCCAGGCCCTCATGGACCGGCTCCTCGACTGGGCGCTGGTGTGCACCCTGCGCACCTGGTTCGACCAGGCCGGCGCCGACGCGCCCGGCTGGTACCGCGGCCTCGCCGACCCGGTCCTCGCCCCCGCCCTGCGGGCCTTCCACGACCGGCCCGCCGATGCCTGGACGGTCGCGTCGCTGGCCACGCGAGCCGGTGTCTCCCGGGCACTGTTCGCCAAGCGCTTCACCGAGCTGATGGGCAGCCCGCCCCTCGCCTACCTCACCGCATGCCGCATGGACGAGGCCGGGGCGCTCCTGGCCGACACCGACCTGAGCGTCGCCCAGGTCGCCGAGTCCGTCGGCTATGCCGACGCCTTCGGCTTCAGCGCCGCCTTCAAACGCCACAAGGGCGTGAGCCCCAGCACGTTCCGCGCCGGGGCGGCTGCCTGAGCACCGGCGGTCCCGCCCACCCGCGACCGCGGGCTGTCGGACCCCGGGCATATCCTGATCCCCAGTGGCCGTCGGCTGACGAAGGGGTCCGAAGGTGCCGTCGATGCTCGATGCGGTCGTAGTGGGTGCGGGGCCGAACGGACTGACCGCCGCCGTGGAGCTGGCCCGCCGCGGCTTCTCCGTCGCCGTCTTCGAGGCGCGGGACACCGTGGGCGGCGGCGCCCGCACGGAGGAGCTGACCCTCCCCGGTTTCCTGCACGATCCGTGCTCCGCCGCGCACCCGCTGGGCATCAATTCGCCCGCGTTCCGCGCCCTGCCCCTGGAGCGGTACGGGCTTGAGTGGCTGCACGCCGGGCTGCCCATGGCGCATCCCTTCCTCGACGGCTCGGCCGCCGTGCTGGCCCGCTCGGTCGGTGAGACGGCCGCCTCGTTCGGTCCGCGCGACGCGGGCGCGTACCGCAGGCTGGTCGAGCGCTTCCTGCCCCGATGGGACACCCTGGCCCGCGACTTCATGTCCCTGCCGCTCACCGCGCTGCCCCGCGACCCGGTCACCCTCGCCCGCTTCGGCCTGGTGGGCCTGCCCCCGTCGACCTGGCTGATGCGCCGGTTCCGCGACGACAGGGCCAAGACCCTCTTCGCCGGTCTCGTCGCGCACGTCATGGCACCGCTGGGCGGCTTCGCCACCGGGGCCATCGGCCTGGTCTTCGCCCTCGCCGCGCACGCCCGCGGCTGGCCCGTGGCCCGCGGCGGCTCCCAGGCCGTCTCCGACGCGCTCACGGCGTACCTGAAGGACCTCGGCGGCGCCGTCCACACCGACTACGAGGTCAAGCGCCTCGACGACCTGCCGCCCGCGCGGGCGTACGTCTTCGACACCTCACCCACGGCCCTGGCCCGCATCGCCGGCCTCGGGAGCTACTACGACAACTACCGCTACGGCCCCGGCGTCTTCAAGATCGACTACGCGCTGGACGGCCCGGTCCCGTGGACCGCGCGGGAACCCCGCACCGCCGGCACCGTGCAGATCGGCGCCGGCAGCGCGGAGATCGGCGCGGCGCTGAACGCCGCCTCCCGCGAGGGCCGCGCACCCGACGCGCCGTTCCTCATCACCGTGCAGCCCAGCGTCGCCGACCCCTCCCGGGCCCCGGCCGGCAAGCACGTGTTCTGGGCGTACGGACACGTACCCAACGGCTGGACCGGTGACCTCACCGACGCCATAGAACGCCAACTGGAGCGCTTCGCCCCCGGGTTCCGCGACCGCGTCCTCGCCCGCGCCACCGCCGGTCCACCCGAACTCGCCGCCCGCAACGCCAACTACGTCGGCGGCGACATCGCCTCCGGCGCGGTCAGCGGCCTCCAGCTCCTGCTGCGGCCCAAGCTGTCCCTGTTCCCGTACGCCACCCCGCACCCGGCCGTCTTCATCTGCTCGTCGGCCACCCCGCCCGGCCCGGGCGTGCACGGCATGTCGGGGCACAACGCGGCGAAGGCCGTCTGGCGAAGGCTGAGGCAGACATGACCACCATCACACTCGCCCTCGGCGACATCACCCGCGAGAGCGCCGACGCCATCGTCAACGCGGCCAACTCCTCCCTGCTCGGCGGAGGCGGCGTCGACGGCGCCATCCACCGGCGCGGCGGCCCCGCGATCCTCGAGGAGTGCCGCAGGCTCCGCGCGGGGCACCTCGGCAAGGGCCTCCCCACCGGCCGGGCCGTCGCCACCACCGCGGGCGCCCTGGAAGCCCGCTGGGTGATCCACACGGTGGGCCCGGTCTGGTCGGCCACCGAGGACCGCTCGGACCTGCTCGCCTCCTGCTACCGCGAGTCGTTGCGGGTCGCCGACGAGCTGGGCGCGCGCACGGTCGCCTTCCCGGCGATCTCCACCGGTGTCTACCGCTGGCCCATGGACGACGCGGCCCGTATCGCGGTCGAGACGGTGCGGACCGCCGGGACGTCGGTCGCGGAGGTCCGGTTCGTCCTGTTCGACGACCGGGCCTACGAGGCGTTCGCCGCCCGGACCCGCTGACGGATCCTCGGCCCACGCGCCCTGCCTCCCTTTGCGTACTCCCGTACGCATTCCCGTACGTATCCCCGTACGCGCCCTCACCCGCGCTCTCACCTGGCTTGACGCTTCAATTGCGACTGATGTGCAATAACCCCACACCGGCAACAATGTGGGAGAGACATGACGACCCGTCGGATACGAAGTGCCGCCGCCGCGGCGGCGTTGGCCGCCGGCGTCACCGCCTGCTCCGCCCCCGGGGGCGGGACGGGGGACGACGCCAAGGCGGCCGAGTCCGTCGTGATCGGGGTGGGCTCCGAGCCGGACACCCTCAGCCCGCTCCTCGGCTACGGCAAGGACGGAAACTCCAAGATCTTCGACGGGCTGCTCGCCCACGACACCGACCTGAAGCTGAAGCCGGCCCTGGCGACCGCGCTGCCGAAGGTCGGCGACGGCGGCCTGACGTACACGTACACCCTGCGCGACGGCGTGAAGTTCAGCGACGGCGAACCGCTGACGGCCGAGGACGTGGTCTTCACCTACCGCACCGTCCTCGACGCGAAGACCAACAACACCGCCCGCAGCGAACTGGACGCGATCAAGGACGTCCGCGCGGGCGGCGACGACACCGTCGTCTTCACCCTCAAGTACCCCTACGCGCCCTTCGCCGCCCGCACGGTGCTGCCCATCGTCCCCGAGCACGTCGCGGGCGGACAGGACCCCAACACCGGCGACTTCAACACCAAGCCCGTCGGCACCGGCCCGTACGTCCTGGCGAACTGGAGCAAGGGCGAGAAGCTCACCTTCAAGACCAACCCGCACTACTGGGGCGGCAAGCCCGCGGTGAAGTCCTTCACCATGGCGGTCATCGCCGACGACAACGTGCGCGCCACCCGGCTGCGCTCCGGCGACCTCGACGGCGCCGTCCTGCCGCCCAATCTCGCCGCCACCTTCAAGAACGACGACGGCCGGCGCAGCTACCAGGCCAAGTCCTACGACTTCCGGGCCGTCACCCTGCCCACCTCCGGCAAGGTCACCGGCGACCGCGCCGTCCGACAGGCCCTGGACGCCGCCGTGGACCGCCAGGCCATGGTCGACAAGATCCTCGACGGGGCGGGCCGCCCGGCCTACGGGCCGCTGCCCGCCGACGACCCCTCGTACGCGCCCGGCATCGAGCGCCCGCACGACCTGGCCAAGGCCAAGCGCATCCTCGACGAGGCCGGCTGGAAGCCCGGCTCCGGCGGCATCCGCGCCAAGGACGGACAGCGCGCCTCGTTCACCCTGTACTACCCCTCGGGCGACAAGGTCCGCCAGGACCACGCGCTCGCCTACGCCTCCGACGCCAAGAAGGCCGGCATCGAGGTGAAGGTGGAGGGCGCCACCTGGGAGGTCATCGAGCCGCGGATGAAGAGCGACGCGGTCCTGGCGGGCTTCGGCAGCGTCGGCGACCCGGACTTCGGGCTGTACACCCTCCTGCACTCCTCGCTCGCCGGCGACGGCTTCAACAACATGGCGCACTACGACAACCCCGTGGTGGACAAGGCCCTCGACGCCGGCCGCCGCACCCAGGACCCCGAGAAGCGCTCCGCCGCCTACGACGCGATCCAGCAGGCCCTGGTCGAGAACCCCGGCTACACCTTCCTCACCCACATCGACCACCTCTACGTCCTCGCCGACCGCTGGGACGGGCTGACCACGCAACTGGAGCCGCACGAGCACGGCTTCGCCAGCGGCCCCTGGTGGAACATCGAGGACTGGCAGCCGAAGAAGTGACCCGATCCCCCCGGAAACTGCCCTGGGGAGCGATGGCACGCCTGGTGGGACGGCGGGCGCTGTTCGCCGTCCCCATCGTCCTCGTCGTCACCTTCGGTGTGTTCGCCATCGCCGCCGCCTCGCCCTTCGACCCCGTCAAGGCCTACGCCGGCACCGCCGCGCTCGGCGCCGACCAGGAGACCCTGGACCGGCTGCGGGACAACCTCGGCGTCGACCAGTCGTTCGTGGCCCGCTGGTGGGACTGGCTGACCGCCGCGCTCACCGGCGACCTCGGCCACTCCGGCGTACTGCGCCAGCCGGTGACGCAGGTCATCGGGGAACGCCTCGTGTGGTCCGCGCTGCTGTGCGCCGTCGCCTTCGCCGCCGCCGTGCTGGTCGGCACGCTCCTCGGCGTGCTGGCCGCCCGGCGTCCCGGATCGATGCTCGACCGGGCGGTCACCTCGCTCGCGTACACCCTGGAGGCGGCGCCGGTCTTCTGGATCGCGCTGCTCGCCGTGTGGCTGTTCGCCCTCCAGTGGGACCTGCTGCCCGCCGGCGGCCTGACCGACACCGCCAGCGAACAGGTCAGCCCGGGCCAGGTCGCGAGCCACATCGTCCTGCCCGCCGGTGTGCTCGCGGTCTCCCAACTGCCCTGGTTCACCCTGTACGTGCGCCAGGGCGTCGGCGACGCCCTGGCCGAGGATCCGGTGCGCGGCGCGCGGGCCCGCGGCGTCGGCGAGGGCAAGGTCCTGCTCGGCCACGCCCTGCGCTCCGGGCTGCTGCCGGTGCTCACCCTGATCGGCTCCCGCGTGCCCGAACTCATCACCGGCGCCCTGCTGGTGGAGAGCGTCTTCAGCTGGCCGGGCATCGCCGCGGCCACCGTCGAGGCGGCCACCGCCGTCGACTTCCCGCTGCTGGCCGCCCTGACCACCCTCGCCACCGCCGCCGTACTCGTCGGAAACCTGCTCGCGGACCTGCTCTACGGACTGTTCGACCCGAGGGTGAAGCACAGTGAGATGTGATGTCCATGGCTGAGACCGCAGCCACCAAGGCAGCCGCCAAGGCAGCCACCAGGACGGAACGACCCGGCCCCGCCTGGCGCTCCTACGGCGGCGACCGCCGCTCCACCCGCACCCTGCGCCTGCGCACCTCCGCCGCGGTGCTGGCCGTGACCGTCCTCGCCGTGCTGCTCGTGCCGCCGCTGGTGCAGCTGGACCAGCAGGCCGTCGACCTGGCCGCCAAGCTGCAACCGCCCAGCCGGGAGCACCCCTTCGGCACCGACGACGTGGGCCGCGACCTGCTGCTGCGCTGCGTGTACGGCCTGCGCGTCTCCCTGCTCGTCGGGGTGGCGGCGGCGCTGACGGCGACGGTGGTCGGCACCGCCGTGGGCGCCACCGCCGGGGCGCTGGGCGGCTGGGTCGACCGGGCCGTCATGCGGGTGGTCGACACCATCTCCTCCGTGCCCCACCTGCTGCTCGGCATCTTCATCGTCGCGATGTTCCGGCCGGGCGTCTGGCCGGTGGTGATCTCCGTCGCGCTCACCCACTGGCTGTCGACCGCGCGCATCGTCCGCGCCGAGGTGCTGTCCCTGCGCTCGCGCCCGTACATCGACGCGGCCGTCTCCGGTGGCGCCTCCCGGTGGCGGGTGGCCGTACGGCATCTGCTGCCGGGCGTGCTGCCCCAGGCCGCGCTCGCCGCCGTACTGATGGTGCCGCACGCCATGTGGCACGAGTCGGCGCTGTCCTTCCTCGGGCTCGGGCTGCCCACCCACACCGCGAGCCTCGGCAACCTGATCCAGGAGGCGCGGGGTTCGCTGCTCGCCGGGCAGTGGTGGCCGACCCTGTTCCCGGGGCTGTTCATCATCGTCCCCACCCTCGCCGTCGCCGGACTCGCCGGTGCCTGGCGGGAGCGGATCAACCCCCGCCGGCGATCGGAGCTGATGCTGTGACCGAGCGAGCCCCCGTGCTGTCGGTGCGCGGTCTGTCGGTGCGTTTCCTCATGCCCGGCGGGCGGCGCGTAGCCGCCGTCACCGACGTCCACTTCGACGTGGCGGCCGGCGAGTGCCTGGCCCTGATCGGGGAGAGCGGCTGCGGCAAGTCCGTCCTCGCCTCCGCGCTGCTCGGGCTGCTGCCCGGCAACGCGCAGAGCGCCGGCAGCGCCTGCCTGGGCGAGCTGGACCTGCTCGCCGCCGACGAGCGGACCTTCGCCCGCACGGTGCGGGGCCGGCTGATCGGCCTCGTCCCGCAGAGCCCCGCCGCCCACCTCACCCCCGTGCGCACCATCCGTTCCCAGCTGGAGGAGACGGTCGCCGAGCTCACCGGGGTCCGTGGCCGTGCGGCCCTGCGCAAGGCCGCCGAGACCGCCGCCGAGCGCGCCGCGTTCCCGGTCGGCCACCTCGACCACCACCCGCACGAACTCTCCGGCGGCCTCGCCCAGCGCGCCGCCACCGCCATGGCACTCGTCGGCGACGCCCCCCTCCTGCTCGCCGACGAGCCGACCACCGGACTCGACCGCGACCTGGTGGACCACACCGTCGACGAGCTGCGGCGCCATGTCGACAGCAGGACGGACGACGAGAACCGCGCCCTGCTGATGATCACCCACGACCTGGCCGCCGCCGCACGCATCGCCGACCGGATCGCCGTGATGTACGCGGGCCGGATCGTCGAACTGGCCGACGCGGGCGACTTCTTCGGCACCCCGGGCCCCCGCCACCCCTACAGCCGGGGCCTGCTCGACGCCCTGCCCGAGCGCGCCTTCACCCCCATCCCCGGCCTGCCGCCCGAACTCGGCGCCCTGCCCGACGGCTGTGCCTTCGCCGCCCGCTGCGACCGGGCGAGCGACGCCTGCGCCGCGCTGCCGCCGCTGACCGGCACGGTCGCCTGCCACCACCCGCACGCAGCTCTCACGGAGGCCGCCGACCGTGCTTGAACTGCGCGCCGTCACCGCCGGATACACCAGGAACGCCCCCGTCGTCCGGGACGTCTCCCTGACCATCGCCCCGGGCGAGGCCGTCGGGCTGCTCGGGCCCAGCGGCTGCGGCAAGTCCACCCTCGCCCGCGTCGCGGCCCTGCTCCACCGCCCCGACGCCGGCACACTCGTCCTCGACGGCACCCCCGTACGGCACTGGCGCCACCGCGCCCCGCGCGAACAGCGCACCGCCTTCGGCGTCGTCTTCCAGCAGGCGCGGCTCTCCGCCGACCCCCGCCTCACCCTCACCGACCTGATCGCCGAACCGCTGCGCGCCACCGGCCGGCGCGAGGGCAGCGCCGACCGGATCGCCGAACTGGCCGCCACCGTGGGCCTGACCGCCGACCTGCTGGGCAGACGCCCGCACGAGGTCAGCGACGGCCAGTTGCAGCGCGCCTGCCTCGCCAGGGCCCTCGTGCTGCAGCCGCGCTGGCTGGTGTGCGACGAGATGACGGCGATGCTCGACGCGTCGACCACCGCCGCCCTGGTCCGGGTGGTGGAGGACTACCGGGCCGCCACCGGCGCCGGGTTGCTGGCCGTCGGCCACGACCGGGTCCTCCTCGACCGCTGGTGCGACCGCACCGTCGAATGGGCCGGTCTCACGAACCGCTGACCGCAAGAACCTTCATTGGACATGTATCGGTCAAGCGCGGTCCACGGGCACAGCCATCGGGGTTCACCCGGTGCCGTTTGCCTGGGCGTCGTCCGACCATCCGTCCTCTGGAGGTTCGATGACCCCGCCGCGCACCAGCTCCCCGAACTCCCTGAAGAGAAGGGGTTTCCTCGGCATCGCGGGCGCCGCCGGCGCCGGCGCGGTGCTGCTCGGCACCGGTGCCGCACCTGTCGCTGCCGCGCCCGGCCGTGTCCCGGCCGACCCCTTCCAGCTCGGCGTCGCCTCCGGCGACCCGCTCCCCGACGGCGTCGTCCTGTGGACCCGTCTCGCGCCGAAGCCGCTCGACGACGACGGCGGCATGCCGGCGCGTCCGGTCCCCGTTCGCTGGGAGGTCGCGCTCGACGAGCGGTTCCGCAAGGTCGTCAAGCGGGGCGTGGAGCACGCCGTGCCGCAGGAGGCGCACACCGTCCACGCCGACGTACGCGGCCTGCGCCCGCACCACGAGTACTACTACCGCTTCCGCGCCGGCGACGCGGTCTCACCGGTCGGCCGCACCCGCACCGCCCCGGCCCCCGGCACCGCGCCCGCCGTCGACTTCGCCTTCGCGTCCTGCGCCAACTGGGAGCAGGGGTACTTCACCGCGTACCGGCACATGGCCGAGGAGCGCCCCGACGTGGTCTTCCACCTCGGCGACTACCTCTACGAGTACGCGGCCGGCGTCAACGGCAAGGTGCGCACGCACCACGGCGACGAGATGAACACCCTCGCCGAGTACCGGGCCCGGCACGCCCAGTACAAGACCGACCCGGACCTGCGGCTGCTGCACGCGACGGCACCGTTCGTCGTCACCTGGGACGACCACGAGACCGACAACAACTACGCCGACCTGAGCCCGGAGAACAGCGACGCCGGCCAGGGCAACGACACCACCGCGCACTTCGCCGCCCGCCGCCGGGCCGCCTACCAGGCGTACTGGGAGCACATGCCGCTGCGCCGCTTCCGCAAGCCGGTGGACACGGCGCTGCCGCTGTACCGGCGCCTGGAGTTCGGCGCCACCGCGACCTTCAGCGTGCTGGACACCCGCCAGTACCGCACCAACCAGCCCTACGGCGACAAGTGGCAGGTCTCCGGCCCGGAGCAGTGGGACCCGAAGGCCACCATCCTCGGCGACGAGCAGCACGCCTGGCTGGAGCGCAGCCTGTCCCGGTCCCGCTCCACCTGGAACGTGCTCCCGCAGCAGATCTACTTCGCCAACTGGGACGCCGTCGCCGGCCCGGACGACGGCGGCTACAACGACGGCTGGGACGGCTACCGCGTCTCCCGCGACCGGGTGCTCGGCTACGTCGAGGAGCGCCGTATCGACAACTTCGTCGTCCTCACCGGCGACGTGCACAACAACTGGACCAACGACCTGCGCCGCGACTTCGAGCGCCCCGAGACCCGGCTGCTGGGCAGCGAGTTCGTCACCACGTCCATCACCTCGGGCGGCGACGGCTCGGCCACCCACGACCCCGGCCAGGTGTACTGGGACGAGAACCCGCACACCAAGTACTACAGCAGCCGTCGCGGCTACGTCCGGTGCACCGTGTCCCGGGACCGGTACACCGCCGACTACCGGGTGGTCGACTACGTCACCCGGCCCGACGCCCCGGTCCGCACCGACAAGTCCTTCGTGATCGAGGCGGGGGTGCCCGGAGTCCAGAACGCCTGAGACCTCCAGACCTCCAGACCTCCAGACCTCCAGACCTCCAAGCCTCCCAGACCTCCATCAGGAACCAACAAAGTCCGACGGGGTAATTGCTTCGGTTGTGTTCGAGTCCTAGGGTGACCCTGACTCAGTAGTCGCTGCGTCACCGGCAGTTGTGAGCCGTCTCCACATCAACTGCCGTCACAGCACCGTGCGTTGAGCCGCCCCCGAAGCCCATGGAAGGCCACGGTCATGCCGCACTCGCCCGTGTCACCCGCCGCAACCCCGGCCCGCCCCCGGCCGCTCGTCAGCCGCCGCCGTCTCCTGGAGGGCGGCGCCGCCGTCCTCGGCGCACTCGCCCTGTCGTCCGCGTCGCCCGTCGTGGCGCACGCGGCCGGCCGGCGGGCGGCGGCCGACGAGCCCCCTCAGTGGAACGACTTCGGAGTCTTCCGGCTCGGCACCGAGCCGCCGCACACCACGCTCACGCCGTACGCGGACGTCCGGCAGGCCCTCGCCGGCGACCGCACCCGCTCGCCCTACCGGCTCAGCCTCGACGGCAACTGGAAGTTCGCCTACGCCGACCGCCCCGAGGACCGGGACGCCGACTTCCACCGCACCGACGTGGACGACGGCGACTGGGAGACCATCCCCGTCCCGTCGGTGTGGCAGCTGCACGGCCACGACTTCCCGATCTACCTGAACATCACCTACCCGTACTGGGGCCCCAACGGCCGCGGCGAGGACCCCCAGCCGCCCACCGCGCCGACCCGCTACAACCCGGTCGGCCAGTACCGGCGCACCTTCACCGTCCCCCGCGACTGGCAGGGCCGCCGCACCTTCCTCCACTTCGAGGGCGTCAAGTCCGCCCACTACGTGTGGATCAACGGCGAACTGGTCGGCTACGACGAGGACTCCTACACCCCCTCCGAGTACGACGTCACCGACCACCTCAAGCCCGGCACCAACCAGATCGCGGTGGAGGTCTACCGCTACGCCGACGGCGACTGGCTGGAGGACCAGGACATGATCCGGCTGAGCGGCATCTTCCGCTCGGTCCACCTCTACTCCACCCCGGTCGTCCACCTGCGCGACTTCAAGCTGGACACCCCGCTGAACGACACGTACACCGAGGCCGAACTCGCGGTCACCGCGAGCGTGCGGGCGTACGGCGACGGCGGCACAGGCCGGTACACCGTCGAGACCCAGCTGTACGACGCCCGCGGCCACGCCGTCTGGTCCCGGCCGCTGGAGCAGGCCGCCGACCTCGGCACGGCCGGCGTCGGTCAGGACGTCACCGTACGGGCCGCGAAGGCGGTGTCGAAGCCCAGGCTCTGGTCGGCCGAGCACCCGAACCTCTACACCGCCGTGCTGCGCCTGCGGGACCCGGCGGGCAAGGTGATCGAGACCCTGTCGCACCGGGTCGGCTTCCGCGAGTTCGCGCTCAAGGACGGCCTGATGCGGATCAACGGCAAGCCCGTCTCCTTCCGGGGCACCAACCGCCACGAGATGCACCCCTCCCGGGGCACCGCGCTCACCCGCGAGGACCTGGTCGAGGACATCGGGATCATCAAGCGGATGAACATGAACAGCGTCCGCACCTCGCACTACCCGAACAACCCCCTGTGGTACGAACTCGCCGACGAGTACGGCCTCTACCTCGTCGACGAGACCAACCTCGAGACCCACGGCATCCGCGACGAGTACCCCGGCGACCACCCCGACTGGACCGAGGCCTGCGTGGCCCGCGCCCAGAACATGGTCCACCGCGACAAGAACCACGCCTCGGTCGTCATCTGGTCGCTCGGCAACGAGGCGGGCGGCGGCAGCACCTTCACCGCCATGCACGACTGGATCCGCTCCTACGACCCCAGCCGCGTCATCCAGTACGAGGGCGACGACCGCCCCGGGATCAGCGACATCCGCTCGGAGATGTACGACAGCCCCCAGCGCGTCGAACAGCGGGCGAAGGACACCTCCGACACCCGGCCCTACGTCATGATCGAGTACGCCCACTCGATGGGGAACTCCACCGGCAACTTCAAGAAGTACTGGGACGTCGTGCGCGCCCACGACGTGCTCCAGGGCGGCTGGATCTGGGACTTCGTCGACCAGTCCCTGTACACGCCCGTCCCGTCCCGCACCCTGCTGACGGAGGCCGGGCCGGCCGGGCTGCGCGGCGAGATCCTCGCGACCCACGGCGGCCTCGACCGCGACAAGGGCCTGACCGGCATCACGGTCTTCGAGCGCGACGACAGCCTCGACCTCACGGGCTCCCTGACCCTGGAGGTCTGGATCACCCCGGACGTGACCGGCTACCACCAGCCCATCCTCGCCAAGGGCGACACCCAGTACGCGCTGAAGCAGACCAACCGGAACCTGGAGTTCTTCATCCACTCCGACGGCCAGTGGATCACCGCGAGCTGGGCCGTGCCGGACGACTGGACCGGCCGGGAGCACCACATCGCGGGCGTCTTCGACGCGGACGCCGGGACGCTGACCCTCTACGTCGACGGCGCGGCGAAGGCCACCCGCACCACTACCCGGCGGCCCAGCAGCAACACCGCGCCCCTCGCCCTCGCCACCGACGCCGACGCCCAGACCAGGGAATTCAGCGGCACCATCCGCCGCGCCCGCGTCTACGCCCGTGCGCTCGGCGCCGCCGAACTGGCCTCGGAGGGCCGCGGTCCCGGTGACGACGGCGTGCGGTTCTGGTTCGACGCCGCCACCGTCAAGACCGAGCAGAAGCGGCCCCAGGACAAGACGTTCCTCGCCTACGGCGGCGACTGGGGCGACAACCCCAACGACGGCGCCTTCGTCGCCGACGGCATCGTCACCGCCGACCGCGGACACACCGGCAAGGCCGCCGAGGTCAAGCGCGTCTACCAGGCCGTCAACGCCGCCCGCGGCTCCGGCGGCGACCCCGGAGCCGTCACCCTCACCAACGAGTTCCTCTTCACCAACCTCCGCGAGTTCGACGGCCGGTGGGAGCTCGTCGCCGACGGCAAGGTCGTCCGACGCGGCAGGCTGACCGGCGACCAGCTGGACGTGGCGCCGCTGTCCGGCAAGGACATCACCCTCCCCGTCCGCCTGCCAGGCGACCCGGCCCCGGGCACGGAGTACTTCCTGGAACTCTCCTTCACCACCAAGGAGTCCACGCCCTGGGCCAAGGCGGGCTTCGAGGTGGCCCGGCAGCAGCTCCCCGTCGAGGCCGGGAGCCCCGACGTGACGCCCGTGCGGCTGGACAGCGTCCCGGCCCTGCGGCACGACGACCGCGACAGCGAGGTCAGGGTCACGGGCAAGGGCTTCTCGGTCACCGTCGACAAGCGCGGCGGCACCCTCACCTCCTACGAGGCGAACGGCACCCGGCTGATCACCTCCGGCCCCGTGCCCAACTTCTGGCGGGCGCCCACCGACAACGACAAGGGCAACGGCCAGCACACCCGCAACCAGACCTGGCGCGACGCGGGCACCCGTCGCAAGGTCACCGACGTCGCCGTGCGGACCCTGGGCGACCGGGCCGTCGAGATCAAGGTCACCGGCACGCTGCCGACCACGGTGGAGTCGACGTACACCACCACCTACACGGTGTTCGGCAACGCCGAGATCAAGGTCGACAACACCCTGCACCCGGGCGCCGCGAACCTGCCCTACATCCCCGAGGTCGGCACCCTGCTCCTCCTGCCGAGCAGCCTGGACCGCCTGCACTACTACGGCCGCGGCCCCGAGGAGAACCACTGGGACCGCAACACCGGCACCGACGTGGGCCTCTACTCCGGGACCGTCGCCGAGCAGTGGACGCCCTACATCCGCCCGCAGGAGAACGGCAACAAGACGGACGTCCGCTGGATCGCCCTCACCGACCGCCACGGCCGGGGCCTGCTCGCGTCCGGCGAACCCCTGCTGGAGGCCAACGCCTCCCACTTCACGCCGGAGGACCTGTCGACCGGCGTGCGGCACGACTACCAGCTGACGCCGCGCGACGAGGTCGTCCTGCGGCTGAACCACCGGCAGATGGGCGTGGGCGGCGACAACAGCTGGGGCGCGCACACCCACGACGAGTTCAAGCTCTTCGCCGACCGGGACTACTCCTACACGTACCGGCTGCGCCCGGTCACCGACGTCCGTGACGCGACGGCGGCCTCGCGGCGGCCCACGGCCACCGAATAGCGGTCCACGGCGACCGAACGGCCGGGGAGGAGCGGGGGAGTCCGGGGCGACCGGGCTCCCCCGCTCACTCGGCGGCGTCGCTGATGCCCAGCCGCAGGTGCTCCACGTGGTACACGGCCTGGTCGAGCAGCTCGGCCACATGGTGGTCGTGCAGTGCGTAGACCACCGACCGGCCGCTGCGCTCACCCACCACCAGGCCCAGGTTGCGCAGCAGCCGCAGCTGGTGCGAGCAGGCCGACTGCTCCATGCCGACCTCCGCCGCCAACTCGGTGGCGGGCAGCGGGCCTTCACGCAGCCGCGCCAGGATCAGCAGCCGGGACGGGGTGGACAGGGCCTGGAGCGTGGTGGCGACCTTGGCGACGTTGTCCGCGTCCAGGCGCACACGTGCGGCGGCGTCCTGCGCGGTGGTGGCGGCTCCGTGACCCATGCGCTCATCCTACTCACCACACATGAATGCATGAATGAGTCTTCATCTGTTCCTGTATGGTGTGCCGCGTGTCCACCACGCTTGCTCCCCCTCCCGTATCCGCTCCCGTCGCGTCGGCGCCCCGCCGCCGCACCCGCGTCCTCGCCCTGCCCGAGGCCCGCTGGGCGCTCGTCTCGCTGCTCGCCTTCCTGGCGGCCCTCCCGCTCGACCTCGGCGGCGCCCCCGCCTGGACGTACGGCCCGCTGTACGCGGTCGCCTACGCCGCCGGCGGCTGGGAGCCCGCGCTGGAGGGCCTGCGGGCGCTGCGCGAGAAGACCCTGGACGTCGACCTGCTGATGATCGTCGCGGCGCTGGGCGCGGCCTCCATCGGACAGGTCCTCGACGGCGCCCTGCTGATCGTCATCTTCGCCACCTCCGGCGCCCTGGAGGCCCTGGCCACCGCCCGCACCGCCGACTCCGTGCGCGGCCTGCTCGACCTCGCGCCCACCACCGCGACCCGCGTGCGGGAGGACCGCGAGGAGACCGTCCCGGCCTCCGACCTCGCCGTCGGCGACCTGATCCTGGTCCGGCCGGGGGAGCGGATCGGCGCCGACGGCACGGTCCTCGGCGGCGAGGGCGAGGTCGACCAGGCGAACATCACCGGCGAGTCCGTCCCGGTCCTCAAGTGCCCCGGCGACGACGTCTTCGCCGGCACCCTCAACGGCACCGGCGCCCTGCGCGTCCGCGTGGAGCGCGACCCCGCCGACTCGGTCATCGCCCGCATCGTCACCCTCGTCGAGGAGGCGTCCCGCACCAAGGCGCCGACGCAGCTGTTCATCGAGAAGATCGAGCAGCGCTACGCGGTCGGAGTGGTGGTCGCCACCCTCGCGGTCTTCGGCATCCCGCTCGCCTTCGGCGCCGACCTCACGAGCGCCCTGCTGCGCGCCATGACCTTCATGATCGTCGCCTCGCCCTGCGCGGTCGTCCTCGCGACGATGCCGCCCCTGCTCTCCGCCATCGCCAACGCCGGCCGGCACGGCGTCCTGGTGAAGTCGGCGGTCGCGATGGAACGCCTCGGCGAGATCGACACGGTCGCCCTCGACAAGACCGGCACCCTCACCGAGGGCACCCCCGAGGTGACCGCCGTACGCCCGCTGCCCGGATCCGGCCTCGACGAGGACGGCCTCCTCGCACTCGCCGCCGCGGCCGAGCACCCCAGCGAGCACCCGCTGGCCCGCGCCGTCGTGGCCGCGGCCCGCGCCCGGGACCTGCACCTCGCGCCCGCGGCGGACTTCACGGCGGCCCCGGGCCGCGGGGTGACCGCGGTGATCGAGGGCCACACCGTGCACGTCGGCCGCGCCGAGACCCCCGAGGGCGCCGAGACGACCGTCCAGGTCACCCGCGACGGCACCCTCCTCGGCACCCTCGCCCTCACCGACCGCCTCCGCGCCGACGCCGCACCGGCGACCGCCGCGCTCACCGCCCTCACCGGCACCGCCCCCACCCTGCTCACCGGCGACAACGCCTCCGCCGCCGCCCCCGTGGCCGCCGCGACCGGCATCACCGACGTCCGCGCGGACCTGCTGCCCGAGGACAAGGTCGAGGCCGTACGGGAAGGGGAGCGGGCCGGGCGCAAGGTGCTCCTCGTCGGCGACGGCGTCAACGACGCCCCCGCGCTCGCCGCCGCGCACGCCGGTGTCGCCATGGGCCGCGCCGGCTCCGACCTGGCCCTGGAGACGGCCGACGCGATCGTGGTGCGCGACGAGCTGACGGCCGTACCCGCCGTCGTCCGGCTGTCCCGCCGCGCGCGCCGACTGGTGCTGCAGAACCTGGTCGTCGCGGGTACGTTCATCACCGTCCTCGTCCTGTGGGACCTGATCGGCCACCTCCCGCTGCCGCTCGGCGTCGCCGGACACGAGGGCTCGACCGTACTGGTCGGCCTCAACGGGCTGCGGCTGCTGCGCGAGTCGGCGTGGCGATCCGAGTGACCAGGTCGATCCGAGTGGCCAGGGCGAGCCGGATGAGCAGGGCGATCCGGCGGAGCCCAGGAAGCGGGACGTCGATGTCGGATTCCCGCCAGCCACGGCCCGGCCGGTGGACCATCCTGGACGCATGCAGACGGGAATGCACACCGACACCGAGCGCTGCGTGCGTGCCGTGCAGTCGAAGGACGCGCGGTTCGACGGCTGGTTCTTCACGGCCGTCCTGACCACCCGGATCTACTGCCGGCCCAGCTGCCCGGTGGTGCCGCCCAAGCCCGAGAACATGACCTTCCACCCGAGCGCGGCGGCCTGCCAGCAGGCCGGGTTCCGGGCGTGCAAGCGCTGCCGCCCGGACACCAGCCCCGGCTCCCCGGAGTGGAACCGGCGCGCCGACCTCACCGCCCGCGCCATGCGGCTGATCGCCGACGGCGTCGTGGACCGCGAGGGCGTGCCCGGCCTCGCCGCCCGGCTCGGCTACAGCACCCGGCAGATCGAACGCCAGCTGCTCGCCGAGCTGGGCGCCGGTCCGCTCGCGCTCGCCCGCGCGCAGCGCGCCCAGACCGCCCGCCTGCTCATCGAGACGACCCCGCTGCCGATGGCGGACGTCGCCTTCGCGGCCGGCTTCTCTTCCATCCGCACCTTCAACGACACGGTCCGCGAGGTCTTCGCCCTCTCCCCGAGCGAGCTGCGCGCCCGCACCCCCAAGGGCCGCGTCACCGGCACCACCCCCGGCACCCTCTCCCTCCGCCTCCCGTTCCGGGCCCCCCTCAACCCCGACAACCTCTTCGGCCACCTCGCCGCCACCGCCGTACCCGGCGTGGAGGAGTGGCGGGACGGCGCGTACCGACGCACCCTGCGCCTCCCGTACGGTCACGGCATCGTGGCCCTCACCCCCACCCCCGACCACATCGCCTGCCGCCTCACCCTCAGCGACCTGCGCGACCTGACCGTCGCCATCAGCCGCTGCCGGCGCCTGCTCGACCTGGACGCCGACCCGACGGCGATCGACGACCAGCTCCGCGCCGACCCGCTGCTCGCGCCGCTCGTCGACAAGGCACCCGGCCGACGCGTCCCGCGCACGGTCGACGAGGCGGAGTTCGCCGTACGGGCCGTGCTCGGCCAGCAGGTCTCCACCGCCGCCGCCCGCACCCACGCCGCCCGCCTGGTCACGGCACACGGCGACGCGGTCGACGACCCCGAGGGCGGGCTGACCCATCTCTTCCCGGCGGCGACGGCGCTGGCAGCGGTGGACCCGGAGACCCTCGCGATGCCCCGCACCCGCCGCACCACCCTGACGACCCTCGTGTCCCACCTGGCGGACGGCTCGCTCACCCTGGGCGTCGAGTGCGACTGGTCCGAGACCCGTGCCCGCCTCCTCGCCCTCCCCGGCTTCGGCCCCTGGACCGCCGACGTCATCGCGATGCGCGCCCTCGGCGACCCCGACGCCTTCCTCCCCACCGACCTCGGCATCCGCCGCGCCGCCGGGGAACTGGGCCTGCCCTCGACCCCGGCGGCGCTCACCGCCCGCGCGGCGGCCTGGCGGCCCTGGCGGGCGTACGCGGTCCAGTACCTGTGGGCGACCGACAGCCACCCGATCAACTTCCTGCCCGTGTAAGGGAAATCCCGTGAAGCAGCACACCGTGATCGACAGCCCCTACGGCCCGCTCACCCTGGTCGCCGAGGACGACGTCCTGTGCGGCCTGTACATGACCGAGCAGCGGCACCGCCCGCCGGAGGAGACCTTCGGCGCACCCTCGTCTCCCGACGACGGTCCGTTCACCGAGGCACGGGAGGAGCTGACGGCGTACTTCGCCGGCGACCTGTTGGACTTCACCCTCGACCTGCGCCTGAACGGCACCCCGTTCCAGCGCACGGTCTGGGACCAGCTGCGCCGCATCCCGTACGGCGAGACCCGCACCTACGGCGAACTCGCCGACGCCCTCGGCAACCCGGCCGCCTCCCGCGCCGTCGGCCTCGCCAACGGCCGCAACCCGATCGGGATCATCGTCCCCTGCCACCGCGTCATCGGCGCGAGCGGCGGCCTCACCGGCTACGGCGGCGGCCTGGAGCGCAAGCAGCGCCTGCTGGACTTCGAGCGGGGTGCGGCGCTCTTCTAGGCACCTGGGTCATCACCCGGTCCACCACGGGGGACGGAGATCTCCCGTAGGGGCCGGCCGCCGTCCACGAACACCCGGCCGCCCGGGGCCGGCGCGGCGGCGATGCGCTCCAGCGCGCGCCGCCCCGCCTCCGGACGGCGGCCGTCGAGTGCGCCGACGCGTACGGCGTAGACCAGGTCGAAGGGCGCCTCCCCGGGCTCCCGTACGAAGTCCTCCGCCGCGAGGCACCTCAGGCTCGGGCGCCCCGAGGCGAGCTCCCGGGCCGAGCCGGCCTCCGCCTGCGCGATCGCCCGCGCCGAACGGCCGACGGCGAGCACGTGCCCCGTCACCAGCCGCGCGGCCACGGCCCGCGCGGCGGCCCCCGGCCCGCACCCGATCTCCAGAACCCGGGCGTCGGGCGTCAGGGGCAGCGCGTCCACGATCGCGGCGAGGCGGGGCGAGAGCTCTCCCGGCACGGCCCGGTCACCTCACTCGTTCGGTGTGCCGACCCGGAGGCGGTTGCCGTCCGGGTCGCGCAGCTCGGTCTCGCGCGCCCAGGGCGCCTCCTCGACCGGCACACCGAACTCGGCGGCGACCGCGTCGACGTCGGCCACCCGCAGATACACCAGCGTGTCCGGCCGGGCGTCCCCGGTGTGCTCCGACAGGAACAGCCGTATGCGTCCCCGCGCGACCTCCACGAACGCCGGCAGACCCGGCTCGAAGCGGTGCTCCCACTGCGTGGCGAAGCCCAGGCGCGCGTACCAGCGCACGGCCGCGGCGGCGTCGGCCACCCGCAGGACGGGGATGACCTCCTCGTCCACGCGGTCAGTCACCGTCCCGGCCGTTCTCGGGGTTCAGGTCGCGCAACAGCGCGGGCAGGGCGGTGCCGATGGGCTCGCGGACGACCTCGTCCGCCAGGTCGTCGTACGGCGTCGGCTCGGCGTTGACGACGACCAGCCGGGCGCCGTGGTCGGCGGCGACCCCGGCCAGCCCCGCGGCGGGGTGCACCTGGAGGCTGGTGCCGACGGCGATGAACACCTGGCACGCCTTGCTGATCGCGACCGCCTCGCCGAGGACCAGCGGGTCGAGCTGCTCCCCGAACATCACGGTCGCCGACTTCAGGATCCCACTGCACTCCCGGCACGGGGGATCGTCCTCACCGGCCTCGACGCGGGCGAGCGCGTCCTCCATCGGCCCCCGGGCACCGCAGCCGGTGCACACGTAGCTCCGCGCGGTGCCGTGCAGTTCGAGCACCTTGCGGTCGGGCAGGCCGGCTTGCTGGTGCAGCCCGTCCACGTTCTGCGTGATCACCCGGACCGGCACCCCCGACCGCTCCAGCTCGGCCACCGCGCGGTGCGCGGCGTTCGGCTCGGCCCGCAGCGCGTGCGTGCTCCGCCGCATCTGCCAGGACCGGCGCCGGATCTCCGGTTCGCCCATGTAGTACTCGTACGTCACGAGCTTCTCGGCCTCCGGGTCCCGCCGCCACAGCCCGTTCGGCCCGCGGTAGTCGGGGATGCCGGAGTCGGTCGACACGCCGGCGCCGCTCAGGACGGCGACGAGGGGCTTGGTGGTCATGCGGTCGAGGGTAGGACGCCGGTGGGTGCCCGGCGACCGGTTATCGGTCGACCCGGACGCCGTTCTCCAGCTCGGCCGTCCCCGAGCCCTCCGCCAGCACGTCCAGTGCCGCCAGGACCCGGCCGAGCAGCGCGCCGGTCAGGTGGCCGCCCAGGTCCTCGCGCGGCACCACCCGCCAGGACAGCAGCTCCTCCTCCTGCAACCGGATCGCCTTGAAGTCGTCCTCGGTGAGGACCCCGCCGTCGTACAGGTACGCCACGATCGGCGGCCGTCCCGGCCCGTGCGACCAGTCCACCGCGAGCAGCCGGCCGAGCGGGACGTCGAGCCCGATCTCCTCGAGCGTCTCCCGCCAGGCGCCCTGCCGCGGGGTCTCCCCGGCATCGGACTCGATCGTGCCCCCGGGCAACGTCCATCCCTCGCGATAGCCGGGCTCCACGAGCAGCACGCTTCCCTCGGCGTCCCGGAGGACCGCGGCGGCACCGGCAAGGACGCGGGGGAGACCGGCGATGTAGGTGGCGTAGTCAGGAGTGGTCATTCCGAAAGGGTAACGAGACCCGGGCGTTCCACCCTGCGGGCAGGGGCATGACGGCGTGGGCGTCCTCCGGTTAAGGTCGCAGCGGCGCGACTGCCTTGACGTGCGCAAGGCTCGAAGAGCAAGGGGAGAGCAAGGTGGCTGACGCTGCAGTGGACGGGACCCGCCGGGTGCTCGTCGCCGCGGACAAGTTCAAGGGTTCGCTGACGGCCGTCGAGGTCGCCGAGCGGGTGACGGCCGGACTCCGGCGCGTGGTGCCAAACCTCGGTGTCGAGGCGCTGCCCGTGGCCGACGGCGGCGACGGCACCGTGGCCGCGGCGGTCGCGGCCGGGTTCGAGCGCCGGGAAGTACGGGTCGCCGGGCCGCTCGGCGACGAGGTGACGGCCGCGTACGCGTTGCGCGAGGGCACCGCGGTGGTGGAGATGGCCGAGGCCAGTGGCCTGCAGCGGCTGCCGGCCGGCGTGCTCGCCCCGCTCACCTCGTCCACGTACGGCTCGGGTGAGCTGCTGCGGGCCGCGCTGGACGCGGGTGCGCGGACCATCGTGTTCGGGGTCGGCGGCAGCGCGACCACCGACGGCGGCGCCGGGATGCTGTCCGCGCTGGGCGCGCGGTTCCTGGGCGCGGACGGCGAGCCGGTGGCCCCGGGCGGGGGCGGTCTCGCCGACCTCGCCTCGGCCGACCTGTCGGGGCTGGATGCGCGGCTCTCCGACGTCGAGCTGGTCCTCGCGAGCGACGTCGACAACCCGCTGACCGGGCCGAAGGGCGCCCCCGCGGTTTACGGCCCGCAGAAGGGCGCCACGCCCGAGGACGTGGAGAGCCTGGACGCGGCCCTCGCGCACTTCGCGAAGGTGCTGGAGCAGACGGAGGGCGTGGGCGCACGGGCCGCCGAGTACGCGGCCTCGCCGGGCGCGGGCGCCGCGGGCGGCATCGGGTTCGGTGCGATGCTGCTGGGCGCGCGGTTCCGGCCCGGTATCGAGGTGATGCTCGACGTGCTCGGCTTCGCGCCGGCGCTGGAGCGGGCGGACCTGGTGATCACCGGGGAGGGCTCGCTCGACGAGCAGACCCTGCACGGAAAGGCGCCGGCGGGTGTCGCGGCGGCGGCACGGGCCGCGGGCAAGGAGGTCGTCGCGGTGTGCGGGCGGCTGGCGCTGGCACCGGAGGTGCTGGGGCGGGCCGGGATCCGGCGGGCGTACCCGCTGACGGATGTCGAGCCGGACGTCGCGAAGTGCATCGCGGATGCGGGGCCGATCCTGGAACGGGTCGCGGAGCGGATCGCCCGGGACTTCCTGGCCTAGGGGAGTTACGCCCCCGCCGCCCCTTCCCATTCCCGACCCCGGGGGCTCCGCCCCCAGACCCCCGTTCGGCCCTGAACGGGCCTCGTCCTCAAACGCCGGACGGGCTGGGTGGCCTGTTGCGGTCCCCTTTCAGCCCACCGAGTCGGGCGGTGGGTGGGCATAGGCCCGGGGGTCTGGGGGCGGAGCCCCCAGCGAGGCCCACACCGGCGCCGGGCGCGCACAAACAGAAGGGCCCCGAACCCGACCCGGGTCCGGGGCCCACTCAGCGGAGCGCTACGGCAACTGCGCCGCCCGCGCCTCCCGCCGATTGTCACGGAAGTTGTTCACCCTGCGAGCGGTGGCGAACAGGGGAATCACCGCACCCATCACCAGCTGCAGCGCACACCCCGTCTGCAGCAGCAGCTGCCCGCTCGGCGCGTCGAACGCCCACGCGGCCAGCAGCCCCATCGACAGGACGATCCACGACAGCATCGCCACCGCGAGGCGCCCCCGCGGCTTCGGGTACTCCACCCGGCTCACCATCAGCCAGGCGGTACCGATGATCGCGAGGAGCGTCGCCACGAAGGGCAGCTCCAGCAGCACGATCGACACCACGGTCAGCGCCCCGAACGGCGAGGGCATGCCCTGGAACGTGCCGTCCTTGACCGTGACGCAGGAGAACCGCGCGAGTCTGAGCACCACGGCCAGCAGCACCACGATCGCGCCCACCGCCGCAACGCGCTGGTAGGCGTCGTCCGCGACCATGCCGTAGACGAGGACGAAGTACGCCGGGGCCAGTCCGAAGCTGATCAGGTCGGAGAGGTTGTCCAGTTCGGCGCCCATCGGCGAGCTGCGCAGCTTGCGCGCCACCAGGCCGTCGAACAGGTCGAAGATCGCCGCGCACAGCATCAGGATGACGGCCGTGGCCGCGCTGTGCCGGGCCATGCCCGACTCGTCGCTGCCCATGAGGTGCGGGATCAGGATGCCGGTGGTGGTGAAGTACACCGCCATGAAGCCGCACGTGGCGTTGCCCAGGGTGAGGGTGTCCGCTATCGACAGGCGCAGCGAGAGGGGCATCTCCTCCTCGTCGTCCGCCTCGTCGGCCTCGGGCACCCACCCGGCCTGGGTCTGTGGATCAATCACGGTCAATTCGAGTCACCCCAGCCACCGTCTTCTGCCCCACCTCGACCGCGATCTCCACGCCCTCGGGCAGGTACAGGTCGACGCGCGACCCGAAGCGGATCAGGCCGACCCGCTCGCCCTGCTCGACCTTGGTGCCCTGGGGCACGTAGGGCACGATGCGGCGGGCCACCGCGCCGGCGATCTGGATCATCTCGATGTCGCCGAGCTCGGTGTCGAAGTGCCACACCACCCGCTCGTTGTTCTCGCTCTCCTTGTTGAAGGCGGGAACGAAACCACCGGGGACGTGCTCGACCGAGGTCACCGTGCCCGACAAGGGCGCACGGTTGACGTGGACGTTGAGCGGGCTCATGAAGATCGCGACGCGGGTGCGGCCGTCCTTCCACGGCATGATGCTCTGCACCACCCCGTCGGCGGGCGAGATGACCCGGCCCGGGGTGATCTCGCGCTCGGGGTCGCGGAAGAACCACAGCATCCCCGCCGCGAGCGCGGTGGCAGGGACGGCGACGGCCTTGGCGGCGCCGGAGCGACGGGCACGGAGAAGGCTGACGGCTGCGGTGGCGACGGTCGGCAGAAGCCACGGCGATGCTCCGCGCGCGAGGCGTACGCCGGCGAGGCTGTCGCGAGGTGCAGAGGTTTGGCTGTGGGGCATGGATGACCTTCGTAGGATGATGCCGCGCTCTGACGGGGGACGGCGGCTTTCCGGCGATCGTAGCGGCTTCCTGCCGCAACTGGGTAAGCCAGGAAGCCGAGTCGGCGGCCGAACAGTGCCTACGGGGTGTGACCTTGTTCTCCAAGAAAACACCCCGTATCCGGACATCTAACCCTGGAATCGATACTCTTCGAGCAGTCGGCGGCCGATGATCATTTTCTGGATCTCGGCGGTGCCTTCACCGATCAGGAGCATCGGGGCCTCGCGGTAGAGGCGCTCGATCTCGTACTCCTTGGAGAAGCCGTATCCGCCGTGGATCCGGAAGGCGTCCTCGACGACCTCCTTGCAGTATTCGGACGCGAGGTACTTGGCCATCCCCGCTTCCAGGTCGTTTCGTTCGCCGGAGTCCTTTTTGCGTGCAGCGTTCACCATCATCGCATGCGCGGCCTCCACCTTGGTAGCCATCTCCGCGAGCTTGAACTGAATGGCCTGGTGCTGGGCGATCTGCTTGCCGAAAGTGTGACGCTGCTGGGCGTACCGGATGCCGAGTTCGAAGGCACGCTGAGCGACGCCGCAGCCACGTGCCGCCACATTGACGCGGCCGACCTCGACACCGTCCATCATTTGGTAAAAACCTCGGCCGGTGACGCCGCCGAGCACCCGGTCGGCCGGAACGCGCAGGCCGTCCATGATGAGCTCGGTCGTGTCGACGCCCTTGTAGCCCATCTTGTCGATCTTGCCGGGGATGGTCAGGCCGGGGCGGACCTCGCCGAACCCGGGCTCCTTCTCCACCAGGAAGGTCGTCATCGACTTGTGCGGCGCCGTGCCCTCGGGGTGACCCTCGTCACTCTTCACCAGGACGGCCACCAGGGACGACGTACCGCCGTTCGTGAGCCACATCTTCTGGCCGTTCAGGACGTACTCGTCGCCGTCCCTGACCGCCTTCGACGAGATCGCCGACACGTCGGAGCCCAGCGCCGGCTCCGACATCGAGAAGGCGCCCCGGATGTCACCGGCGGCCATGCGGGGCAGGAAGTGGTCCTTCTGCTCCTGCGTGCCGTGCTGCTTGAGCATGTACGCCACGATGAAGTGCGTGTTGATGATGCCGGAGACCGACATCCAGCCGCGGGCGATCTCCTCCACGCACAGGGCGTAGGTGAGCAGCGACTCGCCCAGGCCCCCGTACTCCTCCGGGATCATCAGTCCGAACAGGCCCAGCTCCTTGAGCCCGTCGACGATGTCCTGCGGGTACTCGTCGCGGTGCTCCAGCTCCGTCGCGACCGGGATGATCTCCTTGTCCACGAAGTCGCGGACGGTGGACAGGATCTCCTGCTGGATGTCGGTCAGACCGGCGGTCCGGGCGAGTCGCGCCATTACTGCTTCCCCTGTTCCTTCAGCTCCGGGCGGCCCGGCTGCTCGCCGCCGCGCTCCTTGATGTACGTCTCGGTCGGCACCATCACCTTGCGGCGGAACACGCACACGAGCGTGCCGTCCTGCTTGTAGCCCTTGGTCTCGACGTGGACGATGCCGCGGTCGTTCTTCGACTTCGACGGCCACTTGTCGAGCACGGTCGTCTGGCCGTAGATGGTGTCGCCGTGGAAGGTCGGCGCCACGTGCTTGAGCGACTCGATCTCCAGGTTGGCGATCGCCTTGCCGGAGATGTCCGGGACGGACATGCCGAGCAGGAGCGAGTAGACGTAGTTCCCGACCACCACGTTCTTGCCGAAGTCCGTCGTCTTCTCGGCGTAGTTGGTGTCCATGTGGAGCGGGTGGTGGTTCATGGTGAGGAGACAGAACAGGTGGTCGTCGTACTCCGTGACCGTCTTCCCGGGCCAGTGCTTGTACGTCGCCCCGACCTCGAACTCCTCGTAGGTGCGTCCGAACTGCATCGTCCTCAGCCCTCCGGGATCTCGAACTTGCTGGTGCGCCGCATGCCGGCGGCGCGTCCCTTGCCGGAGACGACCAGGGCCATCTTGCGGCTGGCCTCGTCGATCATCTCGTCGCCGAGCATCGCGGAGCCCTTCTTGCCGCCCGCCTCGGAGGTGTAGTAGTCGTACGCGTCCAGGATCAGCTCGGCGTGGTCGTAGTCCTCCTGGGAGGGCGAGAAGATTTCGTTGGACGCCTCGACCTGGCCCGGGTGCAGCACCCACTTGCCGTCGAAGCCGAGGGCGGCGGCGCGCTGCGCGACGGCGCGGTAGCCGTCGACGTTGCGGATCTGGAGGTAGGGGCCGTCGATCGCCTGGAGGTTGTTGGCGCGGGCGGCCATGAGGATCTTCATCAGGATGTAGTGGTAGGCGTCCGCCGGGTAGCCGGGCGGCTGCTCGCCGACCACCAGCGACTTCATGTTGATGGACGCCATGAAGTCGGCCGGGCCGAAGATGATGGTCTCCACCCGCGGGGAGGCCTGCGCGATCTCGTTGACGTTGTTCAGGCCCTGCGCGTTCTCGATCTGCGCCTCGATGCCGATCCGGCCGACCTCGAAGCCCATCGTCTTCTCGATCTGGGTGAGGAGGAGGTCGAGGGCGACGACCTGCTGGGCGTCCTGGACCTTGGGCAGCATGATGCAGTCGAGGTTCTGGCCGGCGCCCTCGACCACCGTCACGACGTCGCGGTACGTCCACTCGGTCGTCCAGTCGTTGACGCGCACGACGCGGGTCTTGCCGGTCCAGTCGCCCTCGTTGAGGAACTTGACGATGGTGTGCCGCGCCTCCGGCTTGGCGAGCGGCGCGCAGGCGTCCTCCAGGTCCAGGAAGACCTGGTCCGCCGGGAGGCCCTGGGCCTTCTCCAGGAAGCGCGGGTTCGAGCCCGGGACCGCCAGGCAGGAGCGCCGGGGGCGAA
This sequence comes from Streptomyces sp. NPDC053750, assembly GCF_044544295.1. NCBI lineage: Bacteria > Bacillati > Actinomycetota > Actinomycetes > Kitasatosporales > Streptomycetaceae > Streptomyces > Streptomyces sp. NPDC053750. The sequence goes on from NZ_JBITXB010000024.1 coordinate 81,248, forward strand.
GGCGGTTGATCGTCATGCGGGGACCTCCAGGGGGTCGAGCTTGTTCGCTTTGCGGATCTCGTCGACGATGCGGCCGATGATCGAGGTGATGTCGAAGTCCTTCGGGGTGAAGACCGCGGCCACTCCGGCCGCCCGCAGTTGTTCGGCGTCTCCGTTCGGGATGATGCCACCGGCGATCACCGGAATATCTGTGGCACCGGCCACATGCAGCCGTTCCAGGACGTCCGGCACCAGTTGGGCGTGCGAGCCGGACAGGATGGACAGGCCCACCGCGTGCACGTCCTCCGCGAGCGCGGCGTCCACGATCTGCTCCGGGGTGAGCCGGATGCCCTGGTAGACCACCTCGAACCCGGCGTCGCGGGCCCGCACGGCGATCTGCTCGGCACCGTTGGAGTGCCCGTCCAGGCCCGGCTTGCCGACCAGGAAGCGCAGCTTGCCGACGCCGAGGTCCTTGGCCGTCAGGTCCACCTTGCGGCGCACCAGGGACAGCGTCGAGCCCTCCTCGGCGGGGACGGCGACCGGCGCCGAGGAGACACCGGTCGGCGCGCGGAACTCGCCGAACACCTCGCGCAGGGCCCCGGCCCACTCGCCGGTCGTGACGCCGGCGCGGGCGCACTCCAGGGTGGCCTCCATGAGGTTGTCGGTGCCCTTGGCGGCCTCCTTCAGCTTCTCCAGTGCCTTGCAGGGGCGCGGGTGGTTGAAGGGCGGCTGGTAGCGGGTGTCCCGCCAGTGCTGGAGCGAGGCGATGACACGGGCCTCCACCGCCGGGTCGACCGTCTGGATCGCGGTGTCCAGGTCGGCGGTCAGCGGGTTCGGCTCGGTGCCCTCGAAGGCGTTGACACCGATGATCTTCTCCTGGCCGGACTCGATCCGGGCCCGGCGCTCGGCGTGCGAGGCGACCAGCTGCGACTTGAGGTAGCCGGACTCGACGGCGGCCATCGCGCCGCCCATCTCCTGGATGCGCTCGATCTCCGCGAACGCCTCCTCGACCAGCTCGTCGACCTTCGCCTCGACCACCTTCGAGCCCTCGAAGAGGTCGCCGTACTCCAGCAGGTCGCTCTCGTAGGCCAGCACCTGCTGGATGCGCAGCGACCACTGCTGGTCCCAGGGCCGGGGCAGACCGAGGGCCTCGTTCCAGGCCGGCAGCTGCACGGCACGCGCGCGTGCGTCCTTGGAGAGGGTGACCGCCAGCATCTCCAGCACGATCCGCTGGACGTTGTTCTCCGGCTGGGCCTCGGTCAGGCCGAGGGAGTTGACCTGGACGCCGTAGCGGAAGCGGCGGTGCTTGGGGTTCTCGATGCCGTACCGCTCGCGGGTGACGCGGTCCCAGATGCGGCCGAACGCCCGCATCTTGCACATCTCCTCGACGAAGCGGACGCCCGCGTTCACGAAGAAGGAGATGCGGCCGACCACGTCCCCCATGCGCTCCTGCGGCACCTGGCCGGAGTCGCGCACGGCGTCCAGCACGGCGATCGCGGTGGACATCGCGTACGCGATCTCCTGCACCGGCGTGGCGCCCGCCTCCTGCAGGTGGTAGCTGCAGATGTTGATCGGGTTCCACTTCGGGATGTGCGAGACCGTGTACGCGATCATGTCCGTCGTCAGGCGGAGCGAGGGCCCCGGCGGGAAGACGTGCGTCCCCCGGGACAGGTACTCCTTGACGATGTCGTTCTGGGTCGTGCCCTGGAGCTGGGTGATGTCCGCACCCTGCTCCTCGGCGACGACCTGGTAGAGCGCCAGCAGCCACATGGCCGTGGCGTTGATGGTCATCGAGGTGTTCATCTGCTCCAGGGGGATGTCCTGGAACAGCCGGCGCATGTCACCGAGGTGCGCGACCGGCACGCCGACCCGGCCGACCTCGCCACGGGCGAGGACGTGGTCGGAGTCGTAGCCGGTCTGGGTCGGCAGGTCGAAGGCGACCGACAGACCCGTCTGGCCCTTGGCGAGGTTGCGCCGGTACAGCTCGTTGGACGCCTCGGCCGTGGAGTGACCGGCGTACGTGCGCATGAGCCACGGCCGGTCCTTCTGACGCTCAGTCATGGGTGACCTCCGCCGCCCTCAGATGTTCCGGAAGCGGTTGATGGCGTCGATGTGCCGGGCGCGCATCGCCTCGTCGCGCACGCCCAGGCCCTCCTCCGGGGCCAGGCACAGCACGCCGACCTTGCCCTGGTGGGCGTTGCGGTGGACGTCGTGGGCGGCCTGGCCGGTGTCCTCGAGGGAGTACACCTTGGAGAGGGTCGGGTGGATCCTGCCCTTGGCGATGAGGCGGTTGGCCTCCCAGGCCTCGCGGTAGTTGGCGAAGTGGGAGCCGATGATGCGCTTCAGGGACATCCACAGGTAGCGGTTGTCGTACTCGTGCATGTAGCCCGAGGTCGAGGCGCAGGTGGTGATGGTGCCGCCCTTGCGGGTGACGAAGACGGAGGCGCCGAAGGTCTCGCGGCCGGGGTGCTCGAAGACGATGTCGATGTCCTCGCCGCCGGTGAGTTCGCGGATGCGCTTGCCGAAGCGCTTCCACTCCTTCGGGTCCTGGGTCTGCTCGTCCTTCCAGAACCTGTAGCCCTCGGCGCTGCGGTCGATGATCGCCTCGGCGCCCATCGAGCGGCAGATGTCGGCCTTCTGCTCGCTGGAGACGACGCAGATCGGGTTGGCGCCGCCGGCCAGCGCGAACTGGGTGGCGTAGGAGCCGAGTCCGCCGCTGGCGCCCCAGATGAGCACGTTGTCGCCCTGCTTCATGCCGGCGCCGTTGCGGGAGACGAGCTGGCGGTACGCGGTGGAGTTGACCAGGCCCGGGGCCGCGGCCTCCTCCCAGCTGAGGTGGCCGGGCTTCGGCATCAGCTGGTTGGACTTCACGAGGGCGATCTCCGCGAGGCCGCCGAAGTTGGTCTCGAAGCCCCAGATGCGCTGCTCGGGGTCGAGCATCGTGTCGTTGTGGCCGTCGGACGACTCCAGCTCGACGGAGAGGCAGTGCGCGACGACCTCGTCGCCGGGCTGCCAGGCGTTGACGCCCGGGCCGGTGCGCAGGACGACGCCCGCGAGGTCGGAGCCGATGACGTGGTACGGCAGGTCGTGGCGCTTGGCCAGCTCGTTGGTGCGGCCGTAGCGCTCCAGGAAGCCGAAGGTCGACAGCGGCTCGAAGATCGAGGTCCACACCGAGTTGTAGTTGACCGAGGAGGCCATGACGGCCACCAGGGCCTCACCGGGGCCCAGCTCGGGCACCGGCACCTCGTCGAGGTGGATCGACTTGCGGGGGTCCTTGTCGCGGGTCTCGAGGCCGGCGAACATCTCCGTCTCGTCCTTGTGCACGGTGATCGCACGGTACGACTCGGGGATCGGGAGGGCGGCGAAGTCGGCCGAGGTGGACTCGGGCGACTGGATCGCGGCCAGGATGTCCTTCATGGTCACGGTGTTGCCTCCGGCGTCGAGCGCCCTGAGGGAGGGGCGCTGAGGGTTACGTCGGTGCTGCTGAGGGTGGGTGAAGGGGCTGCCGTCGGTTCGGCGGGTGGTGCTTGTGCGGCGGCGCTTTGTGGCGCGGAGGGTGCCTGTGACGCAGGCGCCGGGCACGCAGGCGATCGCTTGCGGGGACAGCCCGGACACCTTCAACGTATGACACCGCGTGTCACCCCGCAAGGCACTGAGTGCCAGAACTTCTTCTCAGATGAAATCTTTACGCTTCAGATGAGCGATGATCGATCGAACGGGGGTCGACGGAACCCTGAAAAGGGGCGTTGACGTGCAAAAACGGCCACCCGGAGGGTGGCCGTTGTCACAGACGGAGAGGAGCGGGTCGGTGCGGGTCAGCGCTCCTTGAGCGCCTGCTCGATGGTGCGCATCACCTCGTGCAGCGGCGCGTCGGTGCGCGCCACCGTCACCAGCACCTCGCCCTGCACGGACGCCGAGGAGGCGGCGGCCGGCGGCCCGGAGGAGGCCGCGGAGCGCCCGGCGCCGATGCCCGTGCCGAACGTCCTGCGCACGATCGCGAAGGCGTGGTCGAGCTGGGACTCCACGTCCCCCTGCCCGCCCGCCCGCAGCCAGCGCCGCAGCACGTGGTTGTGGGCGGTGACCACCGCGGACGCGGCGACCTCCGCCAGCAGCGGGTCGTCGTTGGCGTCGTCGTCGTGCGCGTGCTCGTCGAAGTGGCCGAGCAGATAGCGGGTGAACAGGCGCTCGTAGCGGGCCACGGACGCGATCTCCGCCTCGCGCAGGGTGGGCACCTCGCGCGTCAGCTTGTAGCGGGCGACCGAGATCTCCGGCCGGGCCGCGTACATCTTCATGACTTCCTTGATGCCGCGGCACACCGTGTCGAGCGGGTGCTCGTGCGCGGGCGCCGCGTTGAGCACCGCCTCGGCGCGCACCAGGGTGTCGTCGTGGTCGGGGAAGATCGCCTCTTCCTTGGAGCGGAAGTGACGGAAGAAGGTGCGGCGGGCGACCCCGGCCTGGGCCGCGATCTCGTCGACGGTGGTCGCCTCGTACCCCTTGGTCGCGAACAGCTCCATGGCCGCGGCCGCCAGTTCCCGGCGCATTTTGAGCCGCTGGGCGGCGGCCCGGCTGCCGGCCGCGCTCTCCGGCGCGTCGGGCGTTGCTGGTGTACGTGAGGACTTGGCGGGCTGGGACATGACCCGAACGTACTGCATGGGCGCGCAATCATGCGCGTGACCGGGGATTCCCCCGCCCGCACGGGACGGGGGAGACCCGGCCGGGGAGGGTGGGGGGAACCCGGCCGGATCGAGCAGTCCGCCCCAGTCCTCCTCGGACCGGAACCGGTCGCCCGGTCGCTCAGCGGCGGGCATGTTCGCGGAAGCCGCGGCCCGTCTTGCGGCCGAGGCAGCCCGCGGCCACCAGGTGCTCGAGGAGTGGTGCCGGGGCCAGGCCCGGGTCGCGGAACTCGCGGTGCAGGACCTTCTCGATGGCCAGCGAGACGTCAAGACCGACCACGTCCAGCAGCTCGAAGGGCCCCATCGGGTAGCCGCCGCCCAGCTTCATCGCGGCGTCGATGTCGTCGAGCGTCGCATAGTGCTCCTGCACCATCTTCACGGCGTTGTTGAGGTACGGGAACAGCAGCGCGTTCACGATGAACCCGGCCCGGTCACCGCAGTCCACGGCGTGCTTGCGGATCTTGGCGCAGACCTCGCGGACGGTGGCGTGCACGTCGTCCGCCGTCAGCACCGTGCGGACCACCTCCACCAGCTTCATGGCCGGCGCGGGGTTGAAGAAGTGCATGCCGATCACGTCCTGCGGGCGCGAAGTGGCGCGGGCGCAGGCGACGACGGGCAGCGAGGAGGTGGTGGTGGCCAGCACCGCGCCGGGCTTGCAGACCTTGTCCAGCGTGGCGAACAGCTGCCGCTTGACCTCCAGGTCCTCGGCGACCGCCTCCACCGCCAGATCGACGTCGGCGAAGTCGTCGTACGTCCCCGTCGGCGTGATCCGCTCCAGCGTCTGCGCGGCGGCCTCGGCGGTCAGCCGGCCCTTGTCCACACTGCGCGCCAGGGACTTGCCGATGCGGGCCCTGGCGGTCTCGGCCTTCTCCGCGCTGCGGGCGGCGAGCACCACCTCGTAGCCGGCCTTGGCGAACACCTCGGCGATGCCGGACGCCATGGTGCCCGAACCGGCGACGCCCACCGAGCGGACGGGACGGCCGGGGACCGGGGTGTCGCCCGCGCTCGGGGTGAGCGTGTCCGGCACGACCGTCGCGCTGCCCGGCGCCTCGTAGGTGTAGAAGCCGCGCCCGGCCTTGCGGCCCGTCAGGCCCGCCTCGCTGAGCTGCCTGAGGATCGGCGCCGGGGCGTGCAGACGGTCGTGGGAGGCGGCGTACATGGCCTCCAGGACCGTGCGCGCCGTGTCCACGCCGATCAGATCGAGCAGCGCCAGCGGGCCCATCGGCAGACCGCAGCCGAGCCGCATGGCGGCGTCGATGTCCTCGCGGGAGGCGTAGTTCGCCTCGTACATCGCCGCGGCCTGGTTGAGGTAGCCGAAGAGCAGGCCGTCCGCGACGAAACCGGGCCGGTCGCCGACCGCGACGGGCTCCTTGCCGAGATCCAGGGCGAGGTTGGTGACCGCCGTGACCGCGGCCGGCGAGGTCAGCACGGAGGAGACGACCTCCACCAGCTTCATCGCGGGCGCCGGATTGAAGAAGTGCAGGCCGAGCACCCGCTCCGGTCGGGCCGAGTCGGCGGCCAGCCGCGTCACGGACAGCGCGTTGGTGCCGGTCGCCAGGATCGTCTCCGGACGCACGATCCCGTCCAGCTCCCGGAAGATCTGCTGCTTGATCTCGTACGACTCCGGAGCCACCTCGATCACCAGGTCGGCGTCGGCCGCCGCGCCCAGGTCGGTCGAGGTACGGACGCGGGCGAGGACGTCGGCGCGTTCCCGCCCGGTGAGGCGTCCGCGCTCGACGGCACGGGCGGTGGAGGACTCCAGCGCGGCGACGGCCGTCGCGGCCTGCGCCTCACTGATGTCGATGCCGACGACGTCCCGTCCGGCCCGGGCGAGGACTTCGGCGATGCCGGTGCCCATCGTGCCGAGGCCGACCACGGCGATGGTCCGGAGCGGGGACAGAGGGGTGTCGGACAGGGGAGTGGCCATCGCGGACTCCAGGAATGAGGGTGACGACAGGAAGCACGCCCGGGTGCGCCGAGGGGCGCACCGGGTGCGTGGGATGAGGAGTGCGGGTGTTGCCGGGCTGACTGGCGCACACGCCCGGTGCCGTCGTGAAGGGCGCGCACACGCCCGCACGGCGGTCTCCGACCGGCCCTGTCCCGAGGCCGAGTCGTACAGCGGTACCCAGTACCAGGGGTACCGAACCGACTTGCTCTGTGCTCACGGCGGCCGCGTCACCAGACCGCCGGGAGGAGTGCTGCGAGTGGGTAACTCGCTCGTCTGAGATTAACTCGCGGGTAACGAGCGCGCCAGCCCCCGGTGTTCGTGACGTACGTCCCACACGCACGGCGTGGCGCCCCCGGGCAGGCCCTAACCTCGGTGTCATGGACGAAGAGTTGCGATCGCTCACGGAGCGTTTACGAGCCGAGTCGAGCGCGTCGGGCGCGTCGGGCGCGTCGAGCGCGTCGGGCGCGCCCGACGGCCCGGCGGTGTACGACCGGCTCGTGGCGACCGGGGACCACGACGAGCTGGCCGCGGTGCTCACGGCACCCGGGCACCCCCTGTGGGCCCGGGAACTGGCCGCGTTCCGGCTGGGGGTGGCCGGGGACCGGCGGGCCTTCGAGTCCCTCGTACTGCTGCTGAACCACCGGGACCCGCCGCGCTGCGCCTCCGCCGCCCACGCCCTCGCCCGCCTCGGCGACCCCCGCACCGCCCGCGCCGCCGTCGCCCTGGCCACCAACGAACTGCGCGTCGCCTACGCCCTGCACCCGGTGCGGCTGCTGGTCGAGCTGCGGGCCCCCGAGGCCGTGCCCGCGCTGATCACCACGCTGGAGCGCCGGCTGCGCCCGCACGACCCCTACCGTCACGTGGCGCTCGCCTGCGTCGAGGGGCTCGGCTCGCTCGGCGACGACCGGGCCGCACCCGTCCTGAACGACGCCCTGGCCCACCCGGCGCTCGCGGAGGCGGCGGTGCGGGCGCTGGCGCGGATCCCGGGGCAGCGGTGAGCCGTCGCCCGTGTGCTCAGCCGGCCAGTGCCCTCGCGTACCGCACCTCGGGCACGGCCACGCCGTCCACCTCGGACGCCTCCTCGGCGCCGTCGGCGGTGAAACCCGCCCGCTCGTAGAAGCGCCGTGCGCGGGCGTTGTCCTTGAGCACCCACAGGAGCATGCGCTCGTGCCCGGCGGCCGTGCACCGGCGTATCGACTCCTGGAGCAGGGCGTGCCCGACGCCGGTGCCCACCCGTCCGGCGTCGACGTAGATCGCGTACAACTCGGCGTCCTCGGTGTGCCGTTCACCGTCCCGGTACGGACCGTGGCAGGCCCAGCCGACGACCCGGCCGCCGTCGTCCTGCGCGACCAGGTTCACCATGGTGTCCGGGGCGCGGAGGAAGAGGGCGCGGCGCCGCTCGGCGTCCTCGCGGGCGTCGAGCCCGTCGAGGTACGGCTGCGGCATCAGGCCCCGGTACGCCGTCTGCCAGCCCCGGACACGGATCTCGGACACGCGGTCGCAGTCGGCGAGCGTCATCTCCCGCACCCCGGGCGATTCCGGCACCCCCGGCACCTCCCGCACCACCGGCCCGCTCACGGGGCCACGACCGCGAACGCCTCGATCTCCATCAGGAATTCGGGCCGGACCAGCCCGGCGACCCGCACCGCCGAGGCGGCCGGGAGCCGGTCGTCGGGTATGTGCTCGGCGCGGGCCGCGCGGATCGCGGGCATGTGCGCCATGTCCGTGACGAAGAAGGTCAGTTTCACCACGTCGTCGAAGGACGCGCCGGCCGCCGCCAGGCACCGCCGCAGGTTCTCGAAGACCTGACGGGCCTGCGCCGCCGGGTCGCCCTCGCCGACCAGCCTGCCGTCCTCGTCCAGGGCGAGCTGGCCGGAGACGGCCACGAACCGTCCGGTGCCGACGACGACATGGCTGTACTGGGCGGCGGGCGCGACACCGTCGGGGGCGGGAATCCTGGTCAGCTCACTCATGCGTCCATCGTGGACCACGGCACTGACATTGATGCTGATACTCGGGTTCCGGCGGTCGTGACTCGGGCACTGACTGACGCCCTGCTGGGCTGTCCTTGTGTTGGTCTGTC
>NZ_JBITXB010000025.1:0-73311 GCF_044544295.1 Streptomyces sp. NPDC053750
TTTTTGTGGGGCGGGGGGGGGGGGGGTCCTCCGGCCCTCGCGGGGGGCCCCCCGTGCCCCCCCCCCCCCCCGGGGGGGACCGCGGCGGGGGGGGCGGGGGCCGCCCCCCCCCCCCCCCCCCCCCCGCCTCTCTCGTCATTTCCCGGACACTCCAACTACTGTGCTTCGTCTTGAGCCCAGCAGCAGGCAAGGATGTGAAGCGATGCGACTCTGGAGTCGGATCGTTTCTCCGCGAGCCAACCAGCAGGAGCATCACTGGTCTGCTGAGGCAGGCAAGTATCACGGCGTGATAATCCCGGCGGGCCGCCGCGGCCAGGCCGCGGCGGAGCGGAAGACCGCTAGCGCGGCTGCGTGTGCCGATGCCGGTCGCCAGCCTGCTCCAAGGCGGTCTCGTAGGCGTGCAGAGCGGTGATGACTGTGGCGCGTTCTGCGGGGTCGAGACCGCGCATGACGCGTTCCCAGGCAGAGGCGCTGCCGGAGAGCCATTCGCCGATGGGTGCGGCGTAGGCGGGGGCGATGGCGACGATGCGGCGGCGGCGGTCGGCGGGATCGGCAGTGCGCTGCAGGACGCCCGGCCGTGACAGCTCGCTGACCATGAGGCTCAGGGTCGTCGGGGCCACCTCCAGCCGAGCGGCCAGCTCGTTGACGCTGGTGGGGCCGTCGTACTCCAGGTGGGCCAGCAGCGCGAGATGTCGCGGTGCCAGGTCCAGAGCCTGGAGCGCCGGCGGTATGGGCAGGCGCTTGGCGCGGCCCACGAGCCGTGGCATGAGCAACAGCATTGTGCGGACGGCCTCGTCGACGGCTGGACCGTCCGATTCCGTGGACATCGGTTACCTCTTCCACTCGCCGTCATGCCAGTGCAGCCAGAACGGCTGCGACCCGAGGAAACGACGCTCACCCCGCGACCAGCGGAACGTACGTGCCGGTTCGAGGATCGACATCCTCGAACCGGCACGTCGCACAGTCCCGTGGCGGGGCCGACGGCGTCCGTGCGCGATGTCCACGTGGGACAACTCGACGCACTCGCCCGTCTGATCCACCCCAGCCGGTACAGCCATCCAGCTCCCCCGGCGCGCTCAGCCGCGCGACCAGGTTCGCCGAGACAGAAGCCTGAACGACTCGGTTCGTCGAGGCAGCGACTCGATTGAGCGAGACGGGACATCCGAGCGCACCAAAGCCTTCCCGCCCTCTCGACGGAGCCGACAACTATCACGGCGTGATAATCCGGGCCGGACACCCATCGGGTGAAACCACGTCAGAACTTGCAAAGCGGTTGTCAACGCGCCGACAGAAGTCAGTATGCTGACGTCATGGCTTCCCCCTACCCCGACGGAGACCGGGAAAAGGTAGCGTCCAAGCTGCCCTCGGCGCTCCAGCAAGCACTCAAGGTTCGCGCCGCCGAACTCAGCCTGGACATCCAGGACGCCGTCGAGGCGGCCATCAACGACTGGCGCGACAGCACGAGCGGCGGAGCCGAGGTGGACACCGCCGGTGCGAGGTCGTTCTCCACGTGGCTTCCGCCAGGGCTGTACGAGCAGTTCAAGGAGACCTGCACCGATCGGGGCGTCTCCTACACCCAGGGCCTCGCCCAGTCGGTCCGCGGCTGGCTCGACGCCAACCCCTCCCCCCAGCACGGCGCCCGCGGAACCGATCCCGAACGCAAGATCGTCGGCAACCAGAAGGGCGGGGTCGGCAAGACCGCCATCTCCGCCGGCATCGGTGAGGCCTACGCCGAGGCGGGCAAGCGCGTCCTCATCGTCGACTTCGACCCGCAGGGCCACCTCAGCGAACAGCTCGGAGTCCCCCAGATCGAACCCGACCACGACAGCCTGGTCTCGCACATGTGCGGCGACGGCGGAGGAGACCTGCGCGATCTCGTCGTGGAGATAAAGGATCCGCGGTTCGAGAAGCGCCTGCACGTACTGCCCGCCTGCTTCGACGGATTCCTCCTCGACGCGAAGATCGCCGTCGTGGCCACGCAGAAGCGCGGCTTCCAGAAGGAGGCCGCGCTCGAGCTGGCACTGCGCCCGCTGGAGGCCGACTACGACGTGATCATCGTCGACTGCCCGCCCAGCCTCGGCATCGCCATGGACGCCGCCCTCTACTACGGGCGCCGGCGCCGCGGCGAAGCCGCCGGTGGCTCCGGGGTCGTCATCCCCGTACTCGCCGAGGACTCCTCCGCCACCGCCTACGGCATGCTCGCCCAGCAGATCGAGGACCTCTGCGAAGACCTCTCCCTCGAGATCGACTACCTCGGCCTGGTCGTCAACCTCTACGACTCCCGCCGCGGTTACGTCGCCACCTCCTCCCTGGAGAACTGGAAGTCGCTCGGCGACCCGAAGGTCCTCGCCGTCATCGGCGACCTGAAGGAGCAGCGTGAAGCGGTCCGCAAGCGGATGCCGCTGCTCAGTTACGCGCCACAGAGCGATCAGGCGGAAGCCATGCGGCAGGTCGCGAGGGGAGCCACCCGGTGAGCAAGGCCGACACCCTGGGATCGGCACCCGCGTTCGGCGCAGCCCGCGGCGCACGGTCCTCCCGACGCAACCTCATCGACAAGACCATCGCGGGAGAGGAGTCGACCACGGCGGCCCTCACGGAGCTGCCGGTCACCCTCATCAGCGACAACCCCGACAACCCGCGCAACCACCTGCGCAACCTCGACGAGACGGTGCAGAGCGTCCGCGAGGTCGGCATCATCATCCCCATCGCCGTCGCCACTGTCGATGCCTACCTGCGCAGCCGGCCGGACCGCGCCGGCGACCTCGACGACGGGGCGCAGTACATCGTCGTCGACGGCCACCGGCGCCTCGAGGCCGCTCGCCGCGTCGGCCTCGCCACCATCCCCGTCCGCGTCGACAACGGACGCGTCGCCACGGATGAGGCGCTCCTCGAGGCCGCGTTCGTCGCGAACTACCACCGCGACGACATGACGGACCTGGAGGAGGCCCACGCCCTCAAGACCCTGGTCGACTACTACGGTTCCCAGACCAGGGCGGCCAAGCGGCTGGGCATCCCGCAGAACACGATCTCCAGCAAGCTGTCCCTGCTGAAGCTCACTCCCGAGCTCCAGAAGGACCTGGTGACCGGTGTGCGGAAGGTGGAACACGTCCGCAACCTCGGGAAGTTGTCCGCCGAGGAGCAGAAGGCCAAGGCGGATGAGCGGGCGGAGGCGGCCCGCAGCAAGGCGGAGGCTCAGGCGCGGGACGTCGTCGTCGAGCGCTCAGCGGGCCCCGCCGATTATCACGGCGTGATAATCCCGGAGACGTCCACCGGCCAGGCCACCACATCCACTTCAGCGCCTCCTGCTGCCACACCCACACCCACCCCGCCCGCCGAGCGCGAGCAGGCGGCTTCCGAGTCCATCCCGGTACCACGCGCCGGTGCGGCGGAGCCCGGTCCGGCGAACGCAGAAGCGGCACAGCCGAAGCAGCCGAAGCGGCTCCCTTACGACGATGCCTTCTACTGCGTTCACCATCTTCACCGGAAGATGACGCCCGAGACGTTCCTTCAAGGGACCCGGGTGTGGATGGACATCCTGCGGGAGCAGCACCCGGACGAGTACAAGGCTCTGCTGGTCGAGCTGGGAGCCCAGTAGCAGACCAGCACCCCACGGCCCTGTTCGCCTTCCTCAGCGACGGCGAGCGGGCCGTTTCGTCTTGAGTGGCGGCACACCCCCTGCCGGGACAGAGCAGGCGACAGAGGGCGAGGGGAGTCACTGGTGGGTGCCATGATCGCCGTTACCGGCGGGTGGACGCCGGTCTCGCACCCCAGGAGCAGCTCGGATGGACACGTGGCAGGAAGTTTCGGCATCGGTGGAGAGACGGCTCGCGGCAGTGTCCTCCGGTGAGCGCAAGGTATTCGCTGCCGGCATCGCCGAACGGCTCATGAGCCGGCACGAAGCACTGCCCGAAGAGGAACAGGTCTCGTTCACGATGAGCCTGCGGCCCTTGCTGAACTCCGTGTGGGAAGGCGTACTCGGTGACACCACTGCCTTCACGGCGGTCAAACGTGGTGTCGCCGAGTACATGCTGAGCGACTACTGCCACAACGACGGCCAGGACGGTCCCGACGACGCGGACGAGCACGCAGCCGCGGCAACGCTGTATGCCGCGCACGCGTACCTGTTCGGTTGCAACGACTTCGCTGTCTGGGCCAGCCAACGGGCCGTGGAAGCAATCGACCAGCACCTGGCGTACCTCGCCGAGCAGAACGAGGCTCTGCCCGAACCCGACGAGGCACTTCTGGCCGAGCTGCAGCGTCAGACGGATGATCTCGACCTCATCGAGAGCTACTCGAAAGAGCTCCGCTACTCCAGTACGGGGCTCCCCATCGACACCTCGAATCGGCTCCGGGTGGAACTTCGGGCACCTCTCTCCAACGCCGGCTCTCATGCTGGCCGGACGGGAGGCCCCGAGCGGTGAACTCTCGAGTCACACAGCCACTGCACCACACGCGCTTCGGGGACGCGGTCCGGGACAGCTTGGCGTGGACTCGGTGTCATGGCAGCTCGCCGTGGCGCCGGTGAGCCTGCTCCTCACGCTTCAAGAGTTCCATGTCAACTCTGCTCTGTCGTACCGACTCGACCCAGGCGGCCACGTGGCCGGCGAGTTCGGTGTTGCTCGAGACGGGAATCCTCTCGGCGACCGTGAGGTGTGCCAGCAGGTTTTCCGCCGGCGTTTCTCCGCAGTCGCAGCCCGGGCACAGGTCCGCTTCCCGGAAGCCGTCGACGGTATGCCCGGCGATGTTCGTCCACGAATGACCGAAACGGACACGGAGTAGTACTGCGCCTCCGCAGCGGGCACACGGCGGGACCCGGTCGACCACCCGGACGGCGATCTCATCACCGTCGGTCATGCCACACCGTGCCAGGTGTCCTGACCGAAGGAGCCCTTAATGTCGGAGGCGATCGTGGCCGCGTTCACCATCGACTGGAGCAGGTAGACCGTGGTCTTCCGAGGGCCGCGTACGGAAAGGTGGACGGGGCTTTCGCCAGGGTGGGCGCCCATGATCCGCTTGAGTTCCCTGACCATCGGCTCGTTGACGCGGTGGTAGGGGAAGGCCAGCTGGACCGGTGGTGCTCCGTTGCGCTCGGCGGCCGTCACGTCGAGGACCTGGAGCTCCTGGCCGAAGATGCTGATGGCGCCGTCCCGGTCGTTGATGCGCCCCTGGACGGAGATCACGCTGTCCTCCACCAGCGCGCCCAGGACGAGTTGGTGGACGGCGGGGAAGAAGAGGACCTCGATCGTGCCGTCACGGTCGGCGAGGTTCACGATGGCCCAGGCGTTGCCCTGCTTGGTCACCTTGTTCTGGACGCTGGTGATGAGCCCGGACAGCCGCACCGTTCCCTCGGTCCGGCCGGAGGCCAGCAGGTCGGGGATGGTGGTGTCGCGGTGGGCGGCGAGGATGTGCTCGGTGCCGTCCAGGGGGTGGGCGGAGACGTACATGCCGAGCATTTCACGCTCGGTGGACAGGAGCTGCTTGCGCGGCCACTCGCCGTCGTCGATCCTCACCTCCAGGCCGAAACCGGACTCGCCTTCGTCGGGGCCGCCGCCCAGCCCGGCGAAGAGGTCGTCCTGGCCGTAGGCCGCAGCCTTCTTCAGCGGTACGACCGCGTCGATGGCCGTCTCGTGCACGGCGCACAGTCCCCTGCGGGTGTGGCCGAGCGAGTCGAAGGCGCCGGCCTTGATGAGCGATTCGACGGCCCGCTTGTTGAGTGCCGGCAGGTCGGCCTTGTCGAGGAAGTCGGTGAAGCCCGTGAACTTCCCCTTGGACTTCCGCGCCGTGATGACCGTGTCGATGACGTTGTCGCCGACGTTGCGCACCGAGCGCAGTCCGAAGCGCACGTCGTCACCGACGGCTGTGAACTCCGCGACGGACTCGTTGACATCCGGCGGGAGGACGGTGACGCCGAGCTTGCGGGCGTCGGCCAGGTAGATGCCGGCCTTGTCCTTGTCGTCGCCGACGGACGTCAGCAGCGCCGCCATGTACTCGGCCGGGTAGTTGGCCTTCAGATACGCGGTCCAGTAGGAGACGAGACCGTAGCCGGCGGTGTGGGACTTGTTGAAGGCGTAACCGGAGAACGGGAGCATCACGTCCCAGATGGCCTTGATGGCCTCCTCCGAGTAGCTGTTGGAGGCCATGCCGTCGTGGAACTTCTCCCACTCGGCGGCCAGGACCTCGGGCTTCTTCTTGCCCATCGCACGGCGCAGCATGTCGGCGCCGCCGAGCGTGTAGCCGGCCAGGGTCCGGGCGATGGCCATGATCTGCTCCTGGAAGATGAGCAGGTGGTGGGTCGAGCCCAGGATCGGGTCGAGGACCTCCTTGAGCTCCGGGTGGATCGGTTCGGGCTCCTGCTTGCCGTTCTGTCGCAGCGCGTAGTTCGTGTGCGCGTTGGCGGCCATCGGACCGGGCCGGTACAGGGCGAGGGCGGCGGCGATGTCCTCGAACCGGGTCGGTTCCATGAGCTTGAGGAGTGCGCGCATGCCGCCGCCGTCGAGCTGGAACACTCCGAACGTGTCGCCGCGGCCGAGCAGCTCGAAGGTCTTCCTGTCGTCCAGCGGAATGACGACGGTGCCGCTGTCGCCGTCCATCGGGTCGACGGTGGCGAGCCTGACGCCGCGGTTCTCGCGGATGTTCTGGATGGCGTGGTCGATGACGCCCAGGTTCCGCAGACCCAGGAAGTCCATCTTCACCAGCCCCATGTTCTCGCAACTGGGGTAGTCGAAGCCGGTGATCTTCACGCCGTCGGAGGCGCGCATGTGCAGCGGGATGCGGTCGGTGAGCCTGGTCTTGGACAGGATGACGGCGGCCGCGTGCACGCCGGTGCCGCGGGTCAGGCCCTCGACGCCCTTGGCGGTGTCGATGACGGTTTTGACGTCCGGCTCGTTCTCGTACATCGTCCGGATCTCACCGGCCTCGCCGTGGCGCGGGTGCGCGGGGTCGAAGATCCCGTCCAGCGGGATCGACTTGCCCATGATGTCCGGCGGCAGCGCCTTGGTGATCCGTTCACCGTGGCTGAAGGGGTAGCCGAGGATCCGTGACGAGTCCTTGATCGCGTTCTTGGCCTTGATCTTGCCGAACGTGTTCACCATGGCGGTGTACTCGTCGCCGTACTTCTCGGTGACGTACCGGACCATCTTGTCGCGCTGACGGTCGTCGAAGTCGAGGTCGACGTCCGGGGGGTTGATCCGCTCGGGGTTGAGGAACCGCTCGAAGAGCAGGCCGTGCTCCAGGGGACACAGCTCGGTGATGCGGGTCGCGTAGGCGACGATCGAGCCGGTGGCCGAACCACGGCCGGGGCCGACCGGTACGCCGTTGTCCCGGGCGTACTTGCAGATGTCCGCGACCACGAGGAAGTACGAGGAGAACCCCATCGGACCGATGACCGACATCTCGGTCTCGAAGCGTTCCAAGACCTCGGCCGGGACGGGATCGCCGTACCGCATGGCAAGCCCCTGCAGGCACTCCATGCGCAGCCAGGACTCCTGCGTCTTCCCTTCCGGCACGTCGGGGAACTGCGGCATCTCGTCGACGTTGTCGAAGACCTCGTCGTACGACCCGATCCGCTCGGCGATCAGGAGCGTGTTGTCGCAGGCCTCGGGCAGCTCCGCGAACAGGGCCCGCATCTCGGCCGCGGACTTCAGGTAGTAGCCACTGCCGCTGAAGCGGAACCGCTTCTCGTCGGCCTTGTTCTTGCCCACGCCGATACACAGCAGGTTGTCGTGCGCGTCGGCCTGGCTCTCGTGGACGTAGTGCGCGTCATTGGTGGCCAGAAGCGGAATGTCCAGCTCCTTGGCCAGGCGCAGCAGGCCTTCCCGTACGTCCCGCTCGATGGACAGACCGTGGTCCATCAGCTCCAGGAAGTAGCTCTCCTTGCCGAAGATGTCCTGGTAGGCCGCAGCGGTCGCTCGGGCCTCGTCGTACTGGTTGAGGCGGAGCCGAGTCTGGACGGCGCCGGACGGACATCCGGTCGTCGCGATGACACCCTCGGCGTGCTCGGAGATCAGTTCCATGTCCATGCGGGGCTTCCCCGCCGGGAACTGACCTGTGTACGAGGCCTCGGTGGACAGGTAGAAGAGATTCCGCAGACCCTGCGCCCCGGTCGCCCACATGGTCATGTGCGTGAAGCGGCCACCACCACTGACGTCCTTCGACCCCTCGCCGCCGTCCGACACGGCACGCTGGCCGCCGGGCCCCCAGAACTCCTGCCGCCGGTTCCGGCGCGAGGAGGGGGCCACGTACGCCTCGATCCCGATGATCGGCTTGACCGAGCCGAAGCCCTTGGCCACCTGCTGGAACTCGTATGCGCCGAACATGTTGCCGTGGTCGCTCATGGCCACGGCCGGCATGCCCTGCCGGTCCACCTCGGCGAACATCGGCTTCAGCTTCTGCGCGCCGTCGAGCATCGAGTATTCGGTGTGATTGTGCAGGTGAACAAAGCTGTCGGCCACGGGGCGAGCACCTCCGAGAGCAGTCTTGTGAAGCCGCACCCTAACCCCGAACCAAGATCGAACCGGGGTCCTCGGCTGCCTCTTCGGCCGCCCCAACTGGCTGCGGTGTTGGGGGGCTTGTCCTGTCGGCGGGAGAAGAAATGCTGGCCCGGCGTGTCGTGCGTGACGTGTCCGTGCCGGTCGGCAGGAGAGGCGCGGTGGCTGATCGTTCGTGGGCTGGGGGAGGCGCGGGGAGGGGGCGGAGGTGGGGCTGGGGAACCGAGGGGAGCGGCGCAGGTATGCGTGACCTTCGGGCGGAGTTCGCTGCCGAGTTACGGCGTCGTCGGCGTCCGGGCGGTGCGCTGGGGCTCGAAGGGGGAGGCGGTTGGTCATCCTCCACTCGCGGAAGCCGCAGATATGGCTTGTGTGCTATTTGTCGGAATCTGCGAAAGTCGCCGAAACCGCGCCTCAGCGGCTATAAAGGTGCAGGTCAAAGGGTCTGCTCCCCGCACGCGCGGGGATGGTCCCTGGAAGGTCTACTACGTCCGGTGCGGACATCTCTGCTCCCCGCACGCGCGGGGATGGTCCCGACACCCACCCCGCCTACGCGGCCACCCCGGTCTGCTCCCCGCACGCGCGGGGATGGTCCCACGCGTTTCCACCGGTCGTGACCCCTCAGGAACTGCTCCCCGCACGCGCGGGGATGGTCCCGCTCGGGGCTGATCTGGATCACGTCCTGGCCACTGCTCCCCGCACGCGCGGGGATGGTCCCATGCGGGCCGCCATGGCGCGGCCGGCGTCGCCCTGTTCCCCGCACGCGCGGGGATGGTCCCGACGGGAACAAGATGCCGGCGGGCGTGCCCCGCTGCTCCCCGCACGCGCGGGGATAGTCCTCTCACCTCCGGCCACAGACGGGTCGGCGGTGGCCGGTCCCGCGCCCGCGGTCATGCCCGTGGCCGGGGCCGTCTGTTTCCCGGGCGCTGTCCAGCCGAGCCGGAGAACCGCAAAGAAGTGTCTCCATTCGAGGGGATCCCGCCGACGGCAGGCACTTGGTCCTCTCCTAGAAGCAAGATCAAAATTAGAGTGAGGACAAAGGGGGTTCCCCTTGCGGGGAGTCCCGGGCAGGTCGAGAAGCACAAGCGCACATGGCGTGGAGAGCGGGGGAGGGGCGGCCATGGCCTGGCTGACGAAGATCGTGGCGGACGAGCAGGTCGAGTACCGGCTCAAGGAGCAGGCCGGGTGTGCCGTCGTGGAGGCCGGCGGAGGCGAGATGGTCGTGCTGGACGATGCCGAGAGTCCGGCCGTCGACTACCGCCTGCGACCGGAAGGCGAGGCCGCGCTGCTCTGGATGGGCAGTGGCCTGGAGGCCCTGGGACTGGTCGAGGGCGCCGTCCTGGACGAGGAGGGCAAGGCCGCCGCCCGGCGTGTCATGGCGGGCTGTCATCCGGCAACCGGGGCCCGGTTGGTCACCTCGCGCACCTCGGTCCGCGCCCACGAGAAGGCCCAGCTCACCACCGCCCGGATCGTCGAGGCGATCGAGCAGGCCGCAGTGGAGCGGGGCGTCACGGCCGCCGGGCTGTTCGACGGCAAGCCCAAGCAGCTCCGCGTCTTCCAGGCGCAGCGGCGCAACGTCAACCGGTTCGGTGAGGCCCACCGGATGCAGGTCGTCACCCTGTACAAGCTCGCGCGCGCCGTCGGCCTCGACCTCGCCGATGTGTACGACGAGGAGGAGCTGGCCACCGCGTGGGAGCACAAGGACCTGCGCGTGGACGACCGGGTCCGTGGCTGGGACCTGGTCCTCGACCTTCCCAAGAGCGACAGCGTCCTGCAGGGGCTCATGGACGCGCTCGGCGAGCAGGAGCTGCGCGACCTGGTGCACGAGGCCAAGCGCGACACCTTCCGCCAGTTGGAGCGCTGGGCCGGGTACGGGGTCGGCAGCAGGGACGGGGAGCCGGTGAGGGTGGCGACCGGCGGTCTGCTCGCGTGGTCGGTCGAGCACCGGAGCGCCCGCCCGATCCGGGCCGGGGAGCCCGGCGACCCTCACCTGCACCTGCACGTCACGATCGCCAACATGGCGCTCTGCGAGGACGGCGAATGGCGCTCCATCGCCAACTCGGGCCAGGACCTGCACCGGCACGCGTCGGCCGCCGACGCGTACTTCAAGGCCCGCGTCCGCTCCCTGACGTACAGCCGGTTCGGGGTACGGCGCGAACGGGTCGAGCGGACCGGCGCCTGGGAGATCCGCGGGATCCCTGTCGAACTGCGCGACGTGTTCAGCCGCCGGGCCGCGCTTGTGGACGCGAAGGCCGGCACCGACGCCTCCCGCACGGAGAAGCAGGCGGCCTCGATGGCGACCAAGCGCGACAAGGTCGACGTCGACGCCACGACGATGCGCGACAGCTGGCGCGAGCGTGCCGAGGCCGTTGTCGGTGACGTCGACGCGATGGTGGCCGCGGCTGCCCCCGGCCCGCCCGGCCCGGACGGCGGCGCCGGCGTCGACGGGCCCGGTGGAGGACCGAGCATCCCGCCGCCCGCCGACCTCGCGGCCGTCGTGTTCGACCCGAAGAGCGGACTGACCGCGAGCGAGAAGACGTTCACCCGCGCGCAGCTCCTCGCGGCCGTGGCGAACGCCCTGGAGTACGGCATCGACGTCGGCCCGGGCAGCCTGGAGCGGCTGTGCGACGACGTACTCGAAGTCGCCGGATACGCGGTACGCGTGCCCGCCCTCGGTTCCACCGTCATGTCCTCGACCGCCCGCTACACCACGCAGGACATCCTCGACGCCGAGGAGTCCGTGCGCGTCCAGGTACTGGACCGCTTCGACACCGGTACGGCGCAGCTCACCGCCGACCAGGCCGCGGCCGCCGTCGACGTCTTCCAGGTCGCCGCCGGTTTCGAGCTGTCCCCGGAGCAGCAGGCCGCGGTGAGGCGGGTGCTCACCGCCGGGCACGGCGTCGACGCCCTGGTCGGTGTCGCCGGGGCGGGCAAGTCCACGCTGATGGAGGCGTGCCGGATCGGCTGGGACGCGACCGGCACGACGTACGCCGGCGCGACCCTCGCCGCGGTCGCCGCCCAGCAGCTGCACCACGCCTCCGGCATTCCCGCCAGGACCGTGGCGGCCTGGCTCGGCGAGATCGAGAACGGCAACGGTCTGCGCGGCGTCGACGTCCTGGTCGTGGACGAGGCGACGATGGTCGACGACCGCGCCGCGGCCGTACTGATGGGCGAGGCTGCCCGCACCGGCACGAAGGTCGTCGGCATCGGCGACCACCTCCAGCTGCAGGCGGTCGGGCCGGGCGGCTGGTTCAAGGAGACGCACCGCCTGGTGCACGGGCTCACCCTCACCGAGAACCGCCGCCAGGAGGACGCCGCCGAACGGGCCGCGCTGGACGTGTGGCGCACCGGCAACCACGAAGCGGCGCTGCGAATGCTCGCCGAGGGCGGGCGCCTCCACCCCGCCGAGACCGCCGACGAGGCCCGCTCCCAGATCCTCATGGCCTGGGACGAGCTGCGTCTGCAGGAGCGGACCGACCCGCACGACCTCATCACCAACATGGTGGTGCTCGCCGCCCGCAACAGCGACGTCGACGCCCTCAACCTCGGCGCGCAGGCGATCCGCCGCCAGGCCGGCGAACTCGCCGCCGAGCACACCTACGCCCTGCCCGGCGGTGACACCCTCACCCTCGCCGTGGGCGACGTCGTCCGCGTGCGGGCGAACGACTACCGCTCCCGCCGCGGTGAGGGCCCGGACGTGCTCAATGGCCACCGGGCGGTCGTCACCGGCCTGGACGACCGCCACCGCGTCGAGATCACCTGGCGCGTGACGGACGCCAAGGCCCCCGGCGGCCACCGCGAGGAGTCCGCCTGGGTGCCGGCGCAGAAGGTCACCGGCGGGGCCCTGTCGCTGGGCTACGCCATGACGATTGCCGCGAGCCAGGGCCTGACGTGCGACACGTCCCTGCTGTACGGCCACGGTGCGAACGCCTTCGCCACCTACCCCGGCATCACCCGGGCCCGGCGCCAGAATCACCTGTGGCTGCCGCTGGCCGTCCTCGAGGACGAGCGGACCCGGGCCCGTCTCGGCGAGGCCCGCAGCGAGAAGGAGTGCCTGGAGCGCGCCATCGACGCGTTCGCCCGCTTCCTGGGCCAGTCCCGGCCGGACAGCATGGTTTCCGGCCTCCTGCGCGAACCGCCCACGCCCGCGCCGCTGCCCCGGCAGCGCGAGCTGTCCGCCGAGGAGGCCCGCGCGGAGTTCGAACGCAGGCTCCGGCAGACGAACACAGCCAAGGCCGCCCGCGCGAAGTCGGTGAGCCTCTCTCCCCGCCGGGCCGAGGACGAAGCCCAGCTTTGGGCACAGGCCCGGCTCGACGAGGAGAAGGCCCAGCAGCTCCTCGCCCGCCTGAAGGCCGGCGCCGAGGAATGCGCGGTGCCCTCGTGGCGGACCCGCGTCTACGGCACGCTCTCCCCGCAGGAGCTGAACCATCGCATCGCCGAGGGCGACCGGCTCGCCGCCGACGCCGAGGCCGAAGCCGTCAAGGCCGAGACCACGGCCCGCGAACTCGCCGCCCGCCTCGACCGGGAGCAGGCCACCGGCCGGCCCACCCGGGGGCAGCGGTTTGCCGCCGAGACCGGACAGATCCTCGACCAGGCAGAGACCCGCCTCGCCATCGCACGAGAACACGAGAGGTCCGCCGCCGTCGCGACCGCCCACGCCGAGGAATGCTCCCGCCGGCTCGCCAGGCTCGCCGAGAGCGAGGGCAAGAGCCGCCTCGCGCTGCGCCTGGCGGGCACGTCGCGAAAGGAGCAGCGCGAGCTGACCCAGCGCCTGACCGCAGAAAGCGCCGCGTACTGGAACCTGGCAGCCGATTCCCGGCGCGACGCCCGGCAGGCGCTGGACAAGGCATGGGAGACCGTCCAGGACAGCCGGATCGCCCAACCCCTCGGTGCAGCAGGCCAGCCGGTGCCCGACCGCGCGGACAAGGCCGCCGAGCGGTTCCTGGAGATGCGCTCCACCGCTGCCCGGCACGGCCACAGCCTCGACAAACGCGACCGCGACGACGTCAGCCGCGCGACCCGCAGGGCCCGGGAGTTCCGGACGTTCGCCGCCAGCCACCGCGCCCAGGCCGTCAACGCCCGCGCCGAGAAGGCCCTGCGCGCCACGATCGCCGAGAAGTTCCCCGACCGCCACGACCTGGAAACGACGGGACGCCGCACCCTCCAACAGGAACAGGCAAAGCGGACCCTGCAGCACCAGCAGGCCGCCGTCGTACACCCGCAGCTGACGCAGTCCAATGGGTCAAGTAGGAGGTAGATGGCGAAGGATCTTTGGTACTTCTGGACCGCATCCCTCGGGGACGTATACAACCGGAGCATTTATACAAGCGTCTACGGGTCTGAGTAGTCGCGGTGCAGAAAGTGCCGCTGAGGTTGACCTTGTCATTGCTCGCGGGACTGCTGCTGGTCGCGACCGTCTCGGTGTCATGGTGCGCAGAGCTGTGTGGGAGACGGCATCGGCGAACGGGCCCTCGCCGTACCCGACCCAACGCGACGGAGGGCCGGCAGGGGGGACACTCGCCCGCTGCCGACCCTCCGTCGCGTGCCAGGGTCACACCAGCCGTACGCGCAATCACAGCCAGACCAGCCTGCCTCGAGCAACCTCCGCAGGCGCGGGGACGACGCCCCGGACGGTGGCCCGCTGGAGACGCTGCTGGAGCAACCCCCGCAGGCGCGGGGACGACCGCCAGGCTGGCGGCTCGCCACGAGATTTCCCGGAGTAACCTCCGCAGGCGCGGGGACGACGACAAGGCCACCCAGGGCGACGGCCCGGCGAAGGAGCAACCCCCGCAGGCGCGGGACGACCGGATGGCGGCCCCGAGCCTGCCCCACTGCCATGAGCAACCCCCGCAGGCGCGGGGACGACCGGTGCCGCGACCGGATCGACGAGATCGTCGAGGAGCAACCCCCGCAGGCGCGGGGACGACCTAGCGAGGGCCGGCAGCGGTCAGCCAAAACGAGAGCAACCCCCGCAGGCGCGGGGACGACCCGAACGACCAGCCGACCACCGTCACGGTCCGGGAGCAACCCCCGCAGGCGCGGGGACGACGCGTCGGCGAACTCCTTGTACTTCTGCTTGCCCGAGCAACCCCCGCAAGCGCGGGGACGACATCCCCGAGCAGACAGCCCTCGACCTGATCCCCGAGCAACCCCCGCAGGCGCGGGGACGACATGTAGCCGAGCCTCGTTCCGTCGGTGCCGGAGGAGCAACCCCCGCAGGCGCGGGGACGACGTCCGACCCCAACACCTACCGGCGTCTCGCCGGGAGCAACCCCCGCAGGCGCGGGGACGACGCCATCACGATGGCCGGCGCCGCGTCCTCCGCCGAGCAACCCCCGCAGGCGCGGGGACGACTCGCGCGCCGCTTGGAGCAGGGAGCCAAGCCTCGAGCAACCCCCGCAGGCGCGGGGACGACCTTCTCCTCGACCGGCTCCGGCTCGGTCACCGGGAGCAACCCCCGCAGGCGCGGGGACGACCGGGTGTTGCAGGGATGACAGGAAGCCACGAGGGAGCAACCCCCGCAGGCGCGGGGACGACCCGGTGGCGTCGATCAGCACGCCGTGGAAGCCGGAGCAACCCCCGCAGGCGCGGGGACGACCGGCGGGAGCGAGTTGTGGCGAACTGGGCCCAGGAGCAACCCCCGCAGGCGCGGGGACGACTCATCACGGTTCCGGCAGGCTGCTGACGTGCGGGAGCAACCCCCGCAGGCGCGGGGACGACATCACGCCGGCCGTCGCGGTCGTCGCCGTCGACGAGCAACCCCCGCAGGCGCGGGGACGACTAGCGGTCCATCGGGCGCGCGGCCGCGCGCGTGGAGCAACCCCCGCAGGCGAGGGGACGACGGCTCGGCGGCCCGTCGGATCCTGCGGCTGAAGGAGCAACCCCCGCAGGCGCGGGGACGACATGCGGCGGGCGGTCAGGGCGCCCGGTCCACAGGAGCAACCCCCGCAGGCGCGGGGACGACGGGAAGCCGGGACGGTTCCGACTCAAAGGCCGGGAGCAACCCCCGCAGGCGCGGGGACGACCGCGGGTCGTGGGCGCGCAGCCCGGACGGCCCGGAGCAACCCCCGCAGGCGCGGGGACGACGCCCGGCGGACGCATTCGGCGGCCTCGGTGCGGGAGCAACCCCCGCAGGCGCGGGGACGACTACTCGCCCAGGACGAACTGGCCGATGAACATGGAGCAACCCCCGCAGGCGCGGGGACGACTTCTCGATGCGACGCAGGGCCCGCTCGGGGTCGGAGCAACCCCCGCAGGCGCGGGGACGACCCCGGCACCGCTCGCCCTCCCGGCCGCGCCGGTGAGCAACCCCCGCAGGCGCGGGGACGACTCCAGAATGCTCCGGTGGTCAGGCTCATAGTGGGAGCAACCCCCGCAGGCGCGGGGACGACGCGCGTTGGCAGCTCGCCGTATCGAACGTCTGGGAGCAACCCCCGCAGGCGCGGGGACGACTCGAGCTGGAGCGGTCGCTGCCGCGCGCCCGGGGAGCAACCCCCGCAGGCGCGGGGACGACTGCCCGCGCCACGCCGGGTCCAGGTAGAGCTGCGAGCAACCCCCGCAGGCGCGGGGACGACATGTCGCCCTGATAGTGGCTGGTCGTCGGGAAAGAGCAACCCCCGCAGGCGCGGGGACGACTCGTCGAGGATGGTGGGGCACCAGGGTCGCGTCGAGCAACCCCCGCAGGCGCGGGGACGACGGAACACCACCTGGCCACCCTGGCGGGCTGGGAGAGCAACCCCCGCAGGCGCGGGGACGACTCGTACGCCTCCGCGTTGCGTGCCTGCCACCACGAGCAACCCCCGCAGGCGCGGGGACGACCCATCCGGTGGCCCTGGCGCGCTCCTCGGCGATGAGCAACCCCCGCAGGCGCGGGGACGACCCATCCGGTGGCCCTGGCGCGCTCCTCGGCGATGAGCAACCCCCGCAGGCGCGGGGACGACACCCGGACCACGTCGCCCGGCTCCAGCGCCGCAGAGCAACCCCCGCAGGCGCGGGGACGACTGCTGGGCCAGGTTGTAGATGATCGCACCCGTGGAGCAACCCCCGCAGGCGCGGGGACGACCATCGCTCGCCGCCTTGAAAATCTGGCTGACGGGAGCAACCCCCGCAGGCGCGGGGACGACCGGCTGCAGCAACGGGGTGACCGCCTGCACCAGGAGCAACCCCCGCAGGCGCGGGGACGACGGTGGTGACGGTGTCGTCGAGGCCCCGGAAGAGGAGCAACCCCCGCAGGCGCGGGGACGACTCGCCCTTGCCCAGCTCGAACCGGGCCGCGATGGAGCAACCCCCGCAGGCGCGGGGACGACATCGCCGTCGCATGGTGATCTCGGCCCGCCCTAGAGCAACCCCCGCAGGCGCGGGGACGACCCACTGATGCTCCTGTGCTCATGCGATGAGGGAGAGCAACCCCCGCAGGCGCGGGGACGACACTTCCTGACCTGCGATGCCGTCAGGTGATCATGCCGTTCTCCTTTACCTCGTTCGCAGGCCGCCAAGGTTGTCCGTTCTGGCGTGGACGGGCCATGAGGGTCAGGCCGTCGAAGTCGACGGGGGTCCAGCGGTCGCGGCCGGCGGTGCGGGCCGACCAGCCCTGTTCCGTGGCCGCCGGTTCGATCATGACGGCTTGGCCGTCGTGGATGCGTTCGGCGAGGACGGTCCAGAGACGGTCGCGGATGCGTGGGTTGGGGTTGCCGACGAAGACGCCGGCGGCGACTTCGACGAACCAGCGGGTGAGGTGGCCCCGGAGCCCGGGCGGGGCCGCGACGAGCACGACCACGGTCGTCCCGGCGCTCACGGGGCCGGCTCCGCAGGGGTGGGGTCAGGGATGATGTCGAGGTGGTGCGTGGCGCTCCAGTTTCGGCCGCCGCTGACGACGCTGTCGCCGTCGTCCCAAAGAGCACCGATGTCCTCGTCCGGCAGGTCACCGCCGTCGGGTACGAGGAGCTGCTTGATGTCGGCGACGACGCGGGGCAGGAGTTTGCCTCGTACGGCGGCGTCCCGCAGGGCGGTACGCGCGTCACGCTCCGAGGTGAGGCCCTGTGCGGCGAGGTCGAAGGCGAGGGGGATGGTGAACTCGGCCTTGTAGAGGTCGGCGATGTCCAGGACGAAGGAGAGGGCGTTGCCGGTGTGGACGAAGCCGAGGGCAGGGCTGGCTCCCAGTCCGGTGATCGCGGCGTGGCAGATGCCGTAGAGGGCCGAGTTGGCGGCGGAGAGGAGTCGGTTGACGTCGTCGCCGGCGGCGAAGGCGTCGCCCGGTTTGTAATCGCGTTTGGTCCAGGGCACCCCGGTGCGTTCTGCGTGCTGGGCGTAGAGCTTGCGGATGCGGGTGCCTTCGCGGCCGCGGAGTTGCTGGAGGGTGAGTCCGGTGGTGCTCTCGCCGGGGAAGCGCATGTCGTACATACGGCGGGCGACGGACACGCGCTCCTTGGGGCGGGTGACCAGCCAGGCCTGGCGAAGCTGGAGCTGGGAGCCGCGCGCCGTGCTGGTGCCGGTGGCGTACAGGCGGACGCCCTGCTCGCCGACCCAGCACACGGCGGTCCCGGAGTCGGCGAGCAGGGTGACTGCGGGGTGGGTGACGCGGCTGCCGGGGCCGATGAGGAGGACGGCGAGCCAGGCGGCCGGAACGTGGACGGTGCGCACTTTGTTGACCAGGACGATGGCGTTGTCGTCCCGGTCGATGTGGCAGCGCTCGGCATAGAGGCTGGAGATGCGGTCCTCCAGCCTGTGCACGTCCTGCGGTCCGGTCCGCCACCAGGGTTCAGCCATGGTTCGTCTCGGTGGTTCGGAGCGGGGCGAGGGTGAGCAGGCCCTGCCCGTATCCCTTCGCTGGGCCGATGCCGCCCAGGAGGGAGGCGCGCAACGCGTCGGGGTCGGTCACGTGAAGGCGTCCTTCGAAGGTGGCGGTGGACAGAGTGACGCGTGGACCGGCGGAGCCCTTGCGGAAGCGGAGGATGTCACGGGCGACGATGGTCACCGCCGGTCCGGCGGTGAGGTCCTGGCCCTCGTTCTGCAGTCCGGGTCCGGGGGGCGCGACGGTGGCGTCGGGGATGGTGAAACCGTGGCGCTCACATCGTTTGAGGAGCCATTCGAGCTGCTGGGCGGCGGTACGGTGGGCGACCCGCGCGCCGCGGGGCCGACCGCCGCTGTCGGCTCCCTCTTTCAAGCGGGCGGCCTGCTGCTCGCTCGGTCTGTTGGGCTGGAGGGCGTTGCGGACCGGGTTGGCGGTGAGACGGAAGCCGAACTCGCGGCCCCGGACGAGACGTTCCAGCAGTGGCGTGTAGTCGGCGATGAGCGGGGTGCCTCCGTCGGCGCCCGGCCAGCCGGCTTCGTCGACGAGGTGGGCCCAGGAAGGGCGGCTCTCGGTCAGGACGAGGACGTCCGCCCGGTGCGGAGTACTGCCGTCCAGGCGCCACAGGACGCGTTCGGTGACGGGCTGCACGGCCAGGCCGGACAGGACGGCGGCGTGCAAACGGTGCGGGCTGGACAGGAGGGCCGCGGCGGCGCGGCGGCGCGGGTTGAGAGCGATCTTCGACAGGTAGGGCATGTGGTCACCAGCCCAGAAGGGCGAACGGGTCGTGGTCGGGCTGTCCGGCGAGGGCCGTTTCCGTCGCGGGTCGGTCGTTGCCGCTGGGGACGGTGACCCAGAGATGGCGGACGTCGCGCCGGACGAACCGGGTACCAGTCCTGAGGTCGTAGGTGTCGGGCACGTCGAGGGCGATCTGGTCGCCGGCCGCGTCCTCGATGGTGGCTTCCAGGGACACGGTGCTGCCCCGGGCCTGCCGGCGGCGGTGGCTGCCGGCCTGCCACGGCACATCCTCCAGGGCTTCCTTCAGCGGGGAGTCGGTGCGCAGTCCGAGGCTGACGGGTCCGGTGGGCGGGCAGGAGCGGCGGCCGAGACAGAGCGGGAAGACGGGGTTGCGGACGGCTTCTTCGAGACTCTGCACCAGAGCCTTCGGGCCGCGGAGGGCGGCGACGAAGACGGCGTCCTGGAGGTAGAAGCGCCGGGTGACACCTGTGTGCTTCGCCGGGGTGGTCCTGGTCTGCTGTCCCTTGGCGTTGGTCTTGGCCGACAGCAGCGGTACTCCGCGGTAGTCGCTGTAGGTGTGGTAGTCCCGCAGCAGGGTGCCGGGCTGGTCCACCCGGACGCCGAGCTGCAGGCCGACCAGGTCGGTGAGGGTGGCCTCGCGGTCGCGGCCCTCGGCGGCGGCGAGGAGGCCGAGGACGCCGGACTTGGTGGGCTGGGGCCGGGTTTCGCGCTGGTTGTAGCGGGACGGGCCGCCCCAGGACTGGAGCGGGGCGGCCAGCCGCAGCACGAGGACGGCGTGGTCGGTGCCGGTCATCGGGCACCGGCCTCCGTGGTCCCGGCGGGCGTGATCTCGCCGTCGGCGAGCCACTGTCCCACCAGGGTGTCGACGGAGTCGAGCAGGGCGGGGAAGGGCAGGGAGGAACCGAAGACCTCGGTGATCTTGTCGCCTTCGGCGGTGTAGGTGGCCAGGGTCCGCAGCGGCTTGTCGCCCCAGGTCTCGCCGACCGCCTTGAGCTCGTCGGCGAGCCGCACGACGGATCCCGCGGCCAGGCCGGTGACGCCGGTGACGGGTTCCTCGTAGGCGGAGACCAGGTTCACGGGCTGGTCGGCGCGGACGGTGAGCAGCACCAGGTGGGGCAGGGTGCGGTGGGCGAAGGAGTTCTGGTGCCCGGTCGGCATGGAGCGGGCGAACGCGTCGACGAACCGCACGGCCGCCCGGCGGGTCTCGTCGGCGTCGCTGAGGTTGTCACGCAGCTGGTGCACGCCGAGGACGGCGTAGCGGTACAGGGTGGAGGAGTTGAACTCGACGGTGCCGATCATGCCGGCGCCGTGGTCGTCGGTGTTCTCGTCGTCGACCGCGGTGTAGTAGTCGAACTCGGTACGCACGGCGTGGGTGGACAGGGCGTGCGCGACCTGGACGGAGGCGTCAACGTTCAGGGCGGGCAGGTCGGCGACCATACGGCCGAACAGGGCGACCTCGGCCGGGTGCCCGGTGGACAGCGTCTGGACGACGGAGAGCTTCTTCACCTCGTTCTTGAGGTCGTCCTCGGGCAGGGCGGCAAGCTCGGCGGCTCGGCCGTCGAGCAGCCGGACCAGGGCGTCGAGCTGCTTCTTGCCGAAGAACAGCAGGTAGGCGGACTGGTCGTCCTTCTTGGCCGACTTGGCGATGCCGAGCGGCTCCAGCAGTGCGGCGGCCAGCCGGTCCGCCGGCCCGGTCTCCAGTCCGGCGCCGCCCTCGGCGACGGGGCGGGCGAGGCGCTGGGCGAGCAGGCCGGCGATCCGCTTGGTGCGGGTGGCACGGTCGGCCTCGGGTACCTGCTTGGCGTACTCGGTACGGGTGGCGCGCTTCCACGCCTGCGAAGAGACGCGGGCACGGCGGGCACCGCCGTAGACGGCCTGCTTGGGGGTGCCGGAGTCGTCCCGGTTCACGTTCGACGGCGGCAGGCTCTGCAGGATGTGGACCTCGACGAAGAGGGTGGGCCGGCTCATGGCATGACTCCTTGAAGACGCGAGGCGCCGCTCGGACGGGGCGCGGTCGAAGACGGGTTGACGTGGGCAGGGCTGCTGGGCCGACGGCACGGCGCCGTGGCCGGCCGGTTCCCGGGTGGCGTCAGGAGGACGCGGTGACGGTGGTGTGGAAGTCGCGGTCCCATCGCTGCCGGAAACGGCCGGCGGCGTGCGGGCGGCGAGGGTCGTCCCAGGTCCGCAGGGCGGTGCGGAGCAGGTTGTAGTCGAGTCCGACTGCGGCCCGGTTCAGCAGCGGGGCGAAGGACCGCAGGTGCATGGCCAGTTCGTCGGCGTCGGCGGAGGTGAGCAGATGGCCGAAGCGCCGCTCCAGCGCCGCGGTGGCGGCCTTGCCCTCGCTGTCCGTGGCCGCCTTCCGGGCGAGCAGCCCGACGGCGGTGCCCGGGCTGTTGCCCGTGACGTGCATCCGGCGGTCGTGCGTCTGCTGGTGGCGGGCGAAGAGGGTGAGCGCGGTGTGCTCGGCCGCCAGGTCCCGGGTGAGGGAGCCTTTGTTCCGCCACTCGGACGCCATGCGGGTGCGGTGGAACGGCCACATCGAGGCGACCGTGCCCGGCTCGCGGCCGGTACCCGAGCGCAGCGCGGCCAGCTCCGCCCCGGCGTCCGGGCTGCCGGGCTCGAACGTCACCCAGTACGGCGCCCGTTCCCGGCCGTCGGTGTCCTCGTCGGCCTCCGCCTCGGTCGGGTCCGGTGTGCCCGGGTCGGTGTACTGCAGGCCCCAGGCTCGCAGCACCCGATTGCGGTCCGGCCCGTCCCACGCGGTCAGCTCATGGAACAGGCGGGTGTAGTCCAGGCCGACTCCTGCCTGCTGCAGGAGCGGCACGAGCCGCTGGAGGTGCTGCACCAGCTCGTGGAGGTCCTGGGCGGTCGCGGCCGCGATCAGCCGACGCTCCACAGCGGCTTCCGTCAGTGCCTCGCTGCGGCGCAGCACCAGACAGGCGGTGCCCAGGCCGACGCCCGGCCGGTGGGCGGGTTCGGACGCGGTGTGCTGGTGCAGTCCGAACAGGGTGAGCGTGCAGTGTTCGGCGATGTAGCGGTCCGGGAGGCGGTCGGAGCCGTCGTCCCGCAAGGGGACGCGGTGGACGGACCGCATGGCCGGGACGGTGCCGGCCTCCCGGCCGACGCCCTCGCGCAGGGCCCGCAGGCTCCGTGCGACGTACTCGGAGAATTCCGGGCGCCGCCCTTCCTCGCACGCCGACCGCCAGTCGTCGGCCGCCTCCTCCCAGAAGAACGGCCGGGACCGGCCCGCCGAGGGAGTGACGATGGGAGTGCTGCTGGTGGTGGTCATGCTGCGGCACTCTCCTCGCGGTCGGCGCGGCGTTCCTCGGCGACCCGGGTCAGGATCTCGGCGAGCCGCGTCCGGAAGACGCCGACGGACTTGCCGCTGCGGTAGACGAACTCCTTGTCGCCGTTCTTCACCGTGCGGCCCACCACGGCTCGTGGCGGGACCGCTGCGAGCAGGAGGCCCGCCTCCCGGTCGGCAGCGATCTGCACCGACTGCTCCCATGCGAGTTGGGCGCGCTCCATGAGCTCCTCGTCGTCCTCGTCGACGGTGCGCAGCCCGGCGAGCAGCCGGCGCATGGTCGCGTCGAGGGAGTGCAGGAACTGCGCGGACGGCCGGCTGCCCTTGTCACGGGGCAGTGGATCACCGCCGGCGGCACGCCGCAGATCGTTGTGGAGACCGTCCAGGGCCCGGGCGACCCGGTCCGCCTGATCCACGCACTCCAGCAGGGCTTTGCGCAGCCACTTGTCCTGAGCGAGCAGGGCCGTCACCGGCAGGGGCAGGTCGTCGCCGATGGCGTTCTCTACCACGGCGGACTGCGTGCCGTACTCGAGCCCCGACGTCTCGACGCCCAGCGGATACTGCCCGGACAGCACCCTGAGGACCCGCAGATCCCCGATCTGGCGCAGCAGCAGCGAGGTGTAGGGGCCGTCGCTCTGCACGGGCAGCGTCATCGACAGGAGCGTTCCCAGTCCCTGCCAGGCAGCGCGGCCCGAGGTGTGCCGGCGGGGCCGCCGGTGGGGCTGGCCCTTCTTCGGCTTGGCAGTGTGCTGCCATGCCGTGTGCGGCTCGATCTCGGGAGTCTGCGTCAGCCGGTCGCCGGCCGACACGATCGCCCGGTGGGCCTGCGGCCCCTGCTCCGTCTCGCAGGTGATCAGACGGATTCGACGGGCCTGAAAGGTCAGCAGGTCCAGCAGGCCGGTCGCCGGACGCTCGGACCAGGCGGCCCCGGCCGGTGACGTGCAGCCCAGGCCGGCCGGACGCTCGTCCCACGCCCACTGCGGCCGGTCTCCCGGCTCCAGGCCGTCGGACAGGATCGGTGTGTTCAGCAGCAGCGTCTCGTACAGGGACCGACCGGTGGGCACGATCACGCCGAACTGGCCGAGCGGTCCGGTCGGGTTGCCGGTCGTTTTTCCGTTCTTCGCCTGCGGGTCCCCCACGGCACCGG
Source organism: Streptomyces sp. NPDC053750 (assembly GCF_044544295.1). Classification (NCBI taxonomy): domain Bacteria; kingdom Bacillati; phylum Actinomycetota; class Actinomycetes; order Kitasatosporales; family Streptomycetaceae; genus Streptomyces; species Streptomyces sp. NPDC053750. The sequence goes on from NZ_JBITXB010000025.1 coordinate 23,481, forward strand.
TCTTGATCGACGCCGTGTCCCAGCAGTGCGCGTGCAGCAGCCACAGCGCAGCGTCCCCCGGCGTCAGCAGCAGCTCGTCGGCCTCGCTGAGCGCACTGAACAGGGGCACGTTGTTGCCGGACGCCATGGACGGCACCAGCTGAGCGGCCGTCTTCGTCTCCCCGTTCAACGCCTGAAGACCGGCGACCTGGGCGAACGGGCGCTCCGCGTCGAACAGGCGGAACCGGTCCCCGTAGCGGGCGTCCAGGTAGTGCGCGAGACGGTCCTGCTCGTCCTGCGAGAAGCGGCCGCGGTGGAATCGCTCCGCCCACTCCTGTCGGGTGCCAGGCGCCCCGAGGGCGTCGATCACCACGGGCAGCAGCAGCTGCCGGAGCACCACCGGCAGCATCGTGTGCACCGGCAGCTCGAGCCGCCGGATGGTGTGCGACTCGAGCAACGCGCTCAGCAAGCCGACGGGTAGCCGGGCGCCGTCACGAACGACGGCAGTGAGCCATGCGTCATGGACGAGGTCTCCCTCGCTGGCCATGGCGGTTCCCCCCTCCATGTACTGACATCCCTGCGCCCCCCTGGACGCGTCGACCGACGGGCCAGCCCCACGGACCCGAGGCGGAGCTGGCCCCGACCGGTCGACGACAGCGTGACAGCCGAATGCTTGTTGTTCTACCGATTTGGGGAAACTCGGTGAAGACGCTCGCCCGGCGCCGTCATCCCGGCAGGCAGCGGGTACCCTGCGCACGGCTCGTGGAGCCGGAGCCCTCCCCGTGGACGGGGGTGTTCCCGCTTGATGTTCTGCTCAGCACGAGGAGCCGTCCCCGCAGCGCGGGGTGAGGCGGTCCCGGCCCGGCTCCACAGCCGCTTCACCTCGCCTGCCGCTCGATGACCAGCCCGAGTACGTCGTGGTACGACACACGGTCCGCGCCCAGGAGCCTCGTGCCGTCCTCCTCCAGCACGAGTGCCAGGCGGTACCGGAGCCAGGGCCGTCCGGCCCACCCCGGAAGCGGACTCAGCTCGGCGTGGGCGGCATCGGTGAGACCTGGGGGGAGGCGGACGGTGCCACCCATCAGGCGGTCGGTCACCTCGTCGTCGTCCACCTCGCCGTGCACTCCGAGCCAGGTTCCGTCGATGCCCCGGTAGCCGCCGGAGGCCCGCCGGACGATGACCACTTCGACGGACGGATCACCGTCACGGACGACGGCGTCGAGCTGTTCCTCGGAGGCGGCCCGGCTGCCGGCGTAGTGGAGTCCCTCCAGGGTCGGGAAGGCCCACTCCCGCCGACGGCACAGCAGGAACTCCTCGGCGTTCTTCTCCCGCTCCCGCTCCTTCGCCTCCCACTGCTCCCACGCGTCGGACTCGTCCCAACTCGCCGGACAGATTCCGGCATTCCCGTAAGCGCGAGCCACCAGCTCCGGCACGTCGGCGGGAATGCTCCATCCGGATGCCGTCGGCACGGCCGTCTCCCCGTCCGTGAGCGGGCCCGCGGCCTCGGTGACCAGGGCCGCCGCCCGCAGCAGTGACCACTCGCCGTAGATCCGCTTCGACGCGTGCAGGAACCGCGGTGTTCCGTCCCTTCCGGGCGCCACACCGGTGACCAGCACCTGAGGCACGTGGTGTGCGGCAGGACGCCGGGTACCGCTGTGTCGGTGCAGTCGGCCGATGCGCTGCAGCAGGAGGTCGGTGGGCGCCAGATCGGTGATCAACACGTCGGCGTCCACGTCGAACGATTGCTCGGCGAGCTGGGTGGCGATCACCACCATGCGCTCCGGCCGGTCGTCGTCGGCCTGTGGCCCCATCAGACGCAGGCACTCCGCGGTCCGGTCCGCACGGTGGGCGGCGCACAGCCGCGCGTGCAGAAGGTGCAGGACGCCGTCGAAGCCACCTTCTTGTAGATCGCGGTAGATCGCCTGAGCCCGGGCGACCTGGTTGACCACCACCAGGGCGACACCTCCGTCGGCGACGGCCTTGCGCACGGCCGCGGCGACCGTCGTCCCCGCGGGATCCGTATCGGGCAGCCAGGCCAGCCGCACGGGCGCCGACTCCCGCCAGGACCGCACCGCCTCCCGGGACGTCTCGGCCACCGCCCGGCCATCGGCGCCGTAGGCCACCGTGACGCACGGATACCCGGCCGGCTCCGGCACGGGCTGGTGCACGTCCGCCGTACCGAGTACGCCGGACAGGTAGGCGTCGACGAACCGTTGCCGCTGAGCGGGAGGCAGGGTCGCGGACAGCAGCACCACGGGAACCCCCGCCTGTCCCAGCCAGCGTAGCGCCTCGACGAGGAACTGCCGCATGTAGACGTCCGCGGCGTGCACCTCGTCCACGACCACGACCTTCCCGGCCAGCCCGGCGAACCGGAGCATCACGTGTCGGGTGCGGGTCGCCGCATGCAGAAGGTGGTCGACCGTACCGACCGCGAACGCGGTGAGCAGGCCGCGCTTGTCGTCCAGGAACCAGTACGCCGGCCCGTCCGCCTCGGGGCCGGCCGCTCCGTCCGGCGAAGACTGAGCGGACACCATGTCGTACTCGGCGTCCTCGTCGATCGCGCCGAAGTCGTCATCGGCCATGCCCGCAGTGCCGGGGAGGCCCTCTCCCCGGCATCCGCACCCGTCGCCGTCGGGACGCGGCTTCCCGGACCAGATGCTCCGCCACCAGGCGTTGAACCGCCGGCGGCCGTGCAGGAGCGCCACCTGCGACTCGAGCTCCGGGTCGAAGGAGCGCACCCACTGCAGCACCTGCTCGTACATCGGGTCGCTCGTCGCCTGCGTCGGCATCGCCACGAACACCCCGTCGAGGCCGAACCTCGCCGCCAGAATCTCGGCGGCCGCGAGCGCCGCCTTCGTCTTCCCCTCACCCATGGGCGCCTCGGCCACCAGCAGCCCCGGCGCCGGCATCGACCACGCCCGCTCCACCAACTCCCGCTGCGCCGCCCGCGGCTGCACACCCAGCCGACGGGTCAGAGGGTCCAGCGGATCCTCCGGCAGCGGAAGGTCCCCCCAGCCGCCGCGAAGCCGCAGCCGCTCCCATGCCGCCTCCGCACGGCGACGTGATGAGACGAAGGAGACCAGGTCGGCGTCCGACAGACCGACGAAGTGGCTGCTGTCGCTGGCGATCCAGTCCGCCATCACGATCAGACCCGACAAGGCCAGCTGCTCGGCCTTCCGCAGTGAGCCGACCGGCCGCACATCCGACAGGTCCTCGAAGCCGACAGCGCGTGTGAAGACGTCCACGACCGCCCGCTGGGCCTCCTCCCAGGCGGCGCCCCGCCCCTGGGCCCCGCGCGGCGGATCGAGAGCGGCGGCCGGCGGAAACGTCCCGTGGTGTCCGGCGACCAGCGGCCACACCCACCCGGCGGCTTCGTCGTCGCCCCACTCGGCGACCAGCCGCGGCAGCAACAGCACCGCTCCGGCCACGTCATGACGCCACCGCTTGTCCCGGCCAGTGGGCAGTCGCCCCCACGTCAGTCCCGCTGCCAGCACCGGTGCGGCCTCGGCCGCGTCCATGGCCTGGAACGCCGGGCACGCCTTACCGCAGTCGTGGATGCCGCACACCCACATGAACCACGCCCGCCCTCGGCCACCGCTGACCTCGTCCAGCCGTCGCCGGAACGCGGCCGACACGTACTGGTCCCACATCGTCCCCGCCACGCCACGGCAGCCGTGTCCAGCAGATGCCCCAGCAGCAGATGCGTCCGCCCACCGTTGCGCGCGGCCGACTTCCCCCACAACCGTGACACCCGCGTGACGACCTCGTCGGCCAGGCCCATCGACCGCATCAACTCAACGACCGACCGCTCATCCTCCACGCCCGCCCCCTGAAGACTTGGCTGCTTGCAGCCAGTTGGTGCCGGCACTGTAGACGGGGCCACTGACAATGCCTTCCGAGGCCGAAGCGAGGTGAAGGAAAACAGATATCCTTGCTCACATCTCCGCAGCTCACGAAGTGTCGTCCCCGCACCCGCGGGGGTAGCTCCGGCCGTCGACTTCCGCGAGGGCGAGCGGATGCGTCGTCCCCGCACCCGCGGGGGTAGCTCCACGACGAACACGATCCGTTTCGGTGGCCGCCAGTCGTCCCCGCACCCGCGGGGGTAGCTCCGCTCGTCTCGGTCACCTGCGGGCCGTCGGACAGTCGTCCCCGCACCCGCGGGGGTAGCTCTGACTCAGGGGCGGAGGACCAAGGAATGCGGATGTCGTCCCCGCACCCGCGGGGGTAGCTCCGGGCGACCGTCCTCGGCCTGACCGGCACCGCCGTCGTCCCCGCACCCGCGGGGGTAGCTCGATGTACGGGCCCACCTTGGAGTCGGAGGGGAGGTCGTCCCCGCACCCGCGGGGGTAGCTCCCCAGTCCAGACGGCACTTGCAGTAGGCGATCTGTCGTCCCCGCACCCGCGGGGGTAGCTCCTGACGTCCGTCGGCAAGGACGTCCCCGCCGATGTCGTCCCCGCACCCGCGGGGGTAGCTCGCCATACCGCCGTATCCAGGAAGCCGCCGCCAAGTCGTCCCCGCACCCGCGGGGGTAGCTCGTCGCACGCGTGAACCTGGTCCCGCCCGACCATGTCGTCCCCGCACCCGCGGGGGTAGCTCCCGGGTTCCTGGCTCGTGAGCGTCCACTGGGCCGTCGTCCCCGCACCCGCGGGGGTAGCTCGCACGTCCCCTCGACCGACGGCAGGCCCCGCATGTCGTCCCCGCACCCGCGGGGGTAGCTCTCTTAGTTCGATTACCGGCTTGCCCAGCCGCTGGTCGTCCCCGCACCCGCGGGGGTAGCTCGGCGACGTCGTGGTGCTGCTGCGCCCTGGCCTTGTCGTCCCCGCACCCGCGGGGGTAGCTCATGGGTCAGGAAGTTGGTCGCAGGAGAAGCCAAGTCGTCCCCGCACCCGCGGGGGTAGCTCGGCGTACGCCTCGTGCTGCTCGCGGGGGACAGCGTCGTCCCCGCACCCGCGGGGGTAGCTCCTGGTCGTCCAGTCCGAGCGGATGGCCCAGGCCGTCGTCCCCGCACCCGCGGGGGTAGCTCCCCCGGCACCGGCCCGGAGACCGGGCAGCCGGCGTCGTCCCCGCACCCGCGGGGGTAGCTCCCCGGATGCAGATCAGCCGGGGCAGCCACGGCGGTCGTCCCCGCACCCGCGGGGGTAGCTCTCGATCACGCCGAACTGCGCCGTGTCGTTGTCCGTCGTCCCCGCACCCGCGGGGGTAGCTCCTTCCAGATCGGCCGGTACGACGACGCAGGCACCCTGTCGTCCCCGCACCCGCGGGGGTAGCTCTCCCGTCCGCCCCGTGGGCCCACCACCGAACACGTCGTCCCCGCACCCGCGGGGGTAGCTCCGACTACTTCGCCGCCCACCCCGAGCACGTGCTGTCGTCCCCGCACCCGCGGGGGTAGCTCCTCCCGGAAGTGCCTCACGTGGGGCTTCACGTGTCGTCCCCGCACCCGCGGGGGTAGCTCCGGGTTCGAGATCGCCAACGCGGCGAACAGCCAGTCGTCCCCGCACCCGCGGGGGTAGCTCCCGGCCCACGGGCCGCACCACGGATGACCGGTGGTCGTCCCCGCACCCGCGGGGGTAGCTCCTTGGTGTCCAGGTGGCTGGACCCGATCGTCTCGTCGTCCCCGCACCCGCGGGGGTAGCTCCACCATCGAGACCAGCTTCCTGGCGATCGGCCAGTCGTCCCCGCACCCGCGGGGGTAGCTCGCCCTCCACATCCTGTCCGACCTTGACCGGCACGTCGTCCCCGCACCCGCGGGGGTAGCTCGCCCTTGGACTCGGCGCTGCGGCGTCGGATTCCGTCGTCCCCGCACCCGCGGGGGTAGCTCCGGCCTCCCAGGGCCCTAAGTCCCGCCGCAGGTGTCGTCCCCGCACCCGCGGGGGTAGCTCCAGGGACGCGCCGCCTTCCTTGTACCGCCAGACGTCGTCCCCGCACCCGCGGGGGTAGCTCCCGCGAGCCGAGCGCCGGGGTGGGCACGGTGCCGTCGTCCCCGCACCCGCGGGGGTAACTCCTCGAGGTCGAGCGGCATGTAACCGTGGATGATGTCGTCCCCGCGCCAGCAGGGGGTAGCTCGATGGAGCGGGCCTACGGCTACACGGCCGTGGGGTCACCCTCGCCCGAAGTTGGCTCCTGGACCCATTACTCATCCGAGGCTGGGACGTCACCGAGCCGGCCAGGGAGACCTGCTGATTGAACTTGCCGATCCAACCCACGTCGGCCTGGGAACTCAGATTGACAGCAACCTGCGGCTGCGACAGTGACTCAGATCGTGTGAAGTTGACATCACCTGACAGGTCAAAAGTTGCCCTCATTGGCTACCGGCACAGGATCAGAGGGCCGCACAGCGGCTCGAAAAACCTAACGAACAGTAATAAAATGGACTCTCGTTGATTTCGGATCCGCAGTAATCGACGTTCCGCACCTGCGAGAAGCGGCTCATATGGCCTCGGGTGGCGTTGAGGTTCTCTGATGGCAAATCACTTAAGGAGATTCGGAGAGGTACCGAGATTTCAGGTACGCTGCTTGCGTGATCTGAACGCATCCCCAGATGCCCTAGGGTGGGGCCGATCAGTGAACGAGCAAAAAGAAACCGCCCCCCTGGCTGGGAGGCGGTCCTCATCAGAGACGGGCTGCCGGGCTGCGAGCTACCGCTTCGCCATCACCTGGAGTAGCAGCTCCAGGAGCGCGATGATGAAGCACCAGAAGCTCCAGTCCGGCCGTTCGTCGTCATCCATGTGCCACCTCGCATGCGGCCCATATGACTTTTGGCCTGGCGAGCCGCTCCCTCCGGGCCATGGCGCCGGAGGGCACATCCAGTGACGGGCTGGTAACGAACGCCCAGCGGAAGTCTACGACCTTGGGGAACCTGCTCCGGACCATCCCCGCGGACAAAACAGCACAACTGGCGTGAGCTGAGGGCCAGGTGAGCGCAAAGAGCCACCATTTGCCACCCCTTCGGGTGATCTGAGCATCGAACACGGCCACGTACGGTCCACAGTTCCGGTGAACGGATCCACGCCCGCAGGCCGGTTCTCTGCGGGGGACCTGGAGACGTAGGGGAGCAGCGGTGGCCACGATGACCCGCACCACCGTCATCATCGACGCCTGTTCCTGGCTGCACGACAAACCCTTCTACTCCGAGTCCAGCTCGCCATGTACAAACTCCTCGCCGTCTACGACTGGAACCAGGCCGCAGCACCCGACCCTCGCGCACGTCCTCGGGCGGGAGCGGCTGAGCACCGTCCCTCGGCCCCGAGCCCGACCGCCGCGCCGATTCCTTCGCGAGGGGGTTCATGGGTTGTGCAAGTGTCCCATCGCGCTTGCGGCGGACGAAGCGACAGGCACCGCAAAGTCGTACAGCCGCCCCCGGATGTGGTGGACGAGTGGGGAGTCGGGGCCGTGGATGTCGGTGGCGACGGTCAGCAGGGCGGCGCCCAGGCGCTGTCGGTCCGGCTCGGCCGGCATGGCTCGCCACAGGCTGTAGGCGCGGCGGGTGGCCGCCTCGACGTCGGGGTGTCCGGGGCCCTGGATGGTGACACGCAGTTGCGCGGCGTGCAGGTACCAGGACAGGCCCGACGGGTGGTCCCCGGCGAGGGCGGCGAGGTAGCCGCGGACTTCGCGGACCTGGATCGTGTGCAGGTGCAGTTCGCCGTACTCGGCGGTGGCGTCCCGGTCGATCCGGGTGGCGAGAGCGGCGGCGTCAGGCAGGTGTCCCGTCCGGGCGATCTCGGCGACCTTGACGAGCCCGGCACGCAACATGTCGGGAGTCGGTCCGGGTCGGGGTGGTGCGGTGCCGGGCCCGGGGGCGGCCCAGAACTCCGGCGTCACCGTCCCCCAGGGGCGGTAGAGAGGCTCGGGCATGGTCGGACTCTCCTGCTGTGGGCCGGGGTTCACCAGTCCACCACCCGGCGGACCTCGGTGATGCGGGTGAGGTGGCTGGTGCTGTTGCGCCAGCTTTCGTACGTGACGATGCGGGTCTTCAGTCCGGTGCGCGGCGCTTCGACGATCAAACCGTGGCCGATGTACATACCGACGTGGCCGGGCCGCGCGTCCGAACCGTCGGATCCCGGGTTGAACACCAGGTCGCCCGGCTTGGGCCTGTCGATGCCGACCCGGGTGCCGACGTCGACCTGGTCGTACGTGGTCCGCGGGATGCTCACCCCGGCCGCCCGGTAGGCCTGTTGCATCAGGGAGGAGCAGTCGCACCAGCGGGCCGGGTTGTCGCCCAGTGCGTCGGTGCAGTCGCCGCCCAGCTGGTATTGCCCTCCTCGCTGCTTCAGTGCCCACGACACCGCCACGCGTACGTCCTCCGGTGTTCCCTCGGGCACTTCGTACCCGGCGGGCAGGGTGCCGTCCTCGCTCGGTGCCGGGGCGGCGAAGTCGGCCGACATCCGCATGATGTTCTGCACGTAGTGGTAGGTCTGGCCGCGGGCGAACGAGGGCGGCGGCACGCCCCGGTACTCGTCGACCCGGCCCCAACCGGCGTTGTACCCGGCGAGGGCGAGCTCGATCGGGGAGCCGTTGTACTCCGGATGCGCCTTGCCCTTCCGCAGCAGGGAGCACATCATCCGGCCCTGGGCCGGGATGGCATCCTCCGGATCCCATACGTCCTTACGGCCGTCCCCGTTGCCGTCCACACCCCAGGTGGTCCAAGTGCCGGGCATGAACTGCGCGATGCCCTTCGCGCCGGCAACGCTGGGGCCCGCCTCGGGATCGAAGCCCGATTCCTGCTTGAGCTGAGCGGCCAGTACGGCGGGGGACAGCCCTTCGGCGCAGTCGGCGGCTGCCCGCAGGACGAGGGGTGCGTACCGGGCGGGCACCCCGCCCTTGCCGATCCGTAGCCCTCCGATCGGGTTGCCGACGCGGCCGTCGCCGTTCCCGTCGAACGTGGCAGTCAGCAGGACCACGCTCAGGCCCAGCGCGACCGGTGTCATCACGAATCCCAGCCCGAGCGCCAGCAGGCCCCGCCCGACCGTCCTGCTCGGCATGTTCTCCCTCTTGATCTGTAGTTAGATTTGCTCCTTCAAATCTGAAATTCAGACTCCTGAGCGGGAGTCGACGGCGGGATCCTAGCGTGACGAGTCATTACGTTGTGCAGTTGTGCCACATCAGGGTGATGTTTGGTTTCGGCTTTTCGGGTGGGGCGGTTGTCCGTGTAGGGTCCGGCGTGGGGTTGGCGGTGGTGGGTGTCGTGCAGGTTATTAGCTAATGCAAATGTTGCGTGGAGGGGGTGGATGGAAAGTGCGCAAACAGGCTGACGCCGCCGTCCCGGAGCTGCCCGTGGGCGCGCGACTGGTGGTGCCGGTGATGGCTGCCACCGGAGGCAGCGGACGTACCACGGTCGCGGGGCTCCTCGGCGCCGGGCTGGCCTCGAGCGGTTCCACGGTGGTCCTGGATCTCGCGCCTCGGCTGTCTTCCCCCTGGCCCGCTCTGCTCGCCGGACAGAAGGCGGGCGGGCTTGCGTCCCTGCCGCCGGACCGGCCGCTGACCCGGTCCGCCGTTCAGCAGGCGTGCGTCGTTCAGCGGGCGCACGGTGTCGGCGCGGACGTGGGTGGCGCTGCGTGGCATCTTCTGTCCGACGGACAGGATTGGCATGCGCAGCCCTTGACCCTGCCCGAGAATCCCGCTGCCTGGTACCAACTGGCGGCTGTCGGCGGCTGGCAGGCCGTGGTCGCGGACACCACCCACCCGCTCGCCCACGATCTCCTGACCGCCCGCTGCACCGGGAGGAGCGGGCGGACGCGCGGCTGGTACGACCTGCCGTTCGCCGTGCCGGTCCTGTGCGCGGCCGCCACCGCCCAGGGCGTGCGTAGCCTGCAGCAGGCGGTCATGGTCCTGCACGCCGAGGGCCTGCCGCTTGGGCGTACCGTCGTCGCTCTGGTCGCGACCGGCGACGGCCGCCCGCCGGCCGCGGTGCGGGCCGGGGCGGCCATGCTCACGTCCCGTGCCGCCGCGGTGGTGCAGGTGCCCCACGATCCGCACGTCCGCGCGCACTCCCTGGCCGCCGCCCGCCTGCGCTCGCGCACCCTGCAGGCCGGCGCCCGGCTCACCGGGGCCGTCCTCGCCGCGGCACACGCCGCCTGGGGCCGTCCGCTGCCGGACGCTCCGCGTCCCGCCCCGGTCGTTCCTGCTCCGCGCCCCGCTCCCGTCGCCGCTGCCCCCGCTGCGGCCTCTGTCGCCACTGCAGGCTCCGGCGCCCGGGCAGCCCCCGTCGCCCCCGCAGTCACCGCTTCTTGACGAGGAATCGGATATGAGTCAGATCCTGGCCACTGTGCACACCGTCGCGGTGGCCGTCGACCCGCACGTGAGCGTCCTCGCCGACGCCGTGCCCGACGTCACCCCTCAGATGCCCAAGGACGTCGACAAGCCGGTCCGGTCCCTCCTGAACTGGACCGCCGGGCTCGGCCTTGCCTCGGCCGTCCTCGGTGGCCTGCTCGGCTGGGCCGCGGTCGCCGTCGGGCACAACAGCGAACGGGCCGCCCTGGCCGCACGCGGCAAGCAGGCCATCCTGTGGAGCCTGTTCGGCGCAGGCGGGATCGGCGTCACCGCCGCGCTGGTGACCACCTTCTACAACATGGGCAAGTGAGGGGCGGTCCGGTGAGCGACCGCAAGACCCGCAAGGCCCGGATCACGCTCGCCGGGCTCGGCATCCTGGTGGTCGGAGCGCTGGTCGGCGGGGGCGTGACCGCCGTAACCGTGCTCGGCGGGGACGACGACTCCCGCCCCGGTACGGCCTCGCCCACGCACTCGGCTTCGCCCACCGCGGGCGGGCCCTCCGCGCCCGCCCAGAGCCGGCAGGCGGAGATGACTCCGGACCGGGCCCGCAAACTCGTGCTGGAGAAGCCGACCGGCCAGGCGGACGGGCTGTCCACCGGCTTTTCCGACGGGCCCGTCGGAGCGATCTCCGCCGCCGTCCACTTCTGGGAGGAGTACGCCTTCCTCGACGACCGGAAGGCTCGTCAGCAGCTGGAGGCGATCGTCTCCCCGGACGCCGGGGGACACGTCGACGAGCAGGTCTCCGAGGTGCGCAAGCTGCGTGAGGACGCCGGCCTTCCACCGTCCGGTGGTACGCCAGCCGGAATCACCTTCAGCACCACGGTCAACGCCGTCCGGGCGACCTCCCTGACCGGGACCGAGGGGAAGGTCGTGCAGGTCTGGATGAACTACGACCGGTACGCCACGCAGGCCGACGGCAGCCCGGACGACGCACCGCTCAGGGGCGAGACCACCGACCTGTTGCTGAAGTGGCAGGACGGCGCCTGGAAGATCACGGACGAGGCCGAGTACCGGGAGAAGCGCTCCTTTCCCCGCGCCTACTTTCCCGATTCCCACGTCTCCTGGGCGGACGGCTGGCAGCAGGTGAGGCATGCGGACTGAGCGTCCGGCCCGTCTCCTGCCCCGCCTCGTTCGTCCCGTTGCTCTGCCGGCCGTCCTGCTGGTTGTCCTGTCGGCCGTCCTTCTGAGCTGCTTCGGCACCGGGACGGTGGCCGGTGGGCCAAGTGCGCCGGGCGCCGGCGGCAGCCTGCGCACCGCCCCAGTGGCCCTGGCCGCGGACGACCCGAAGTACCACCTAGCTTTCGGACCCGACAGCGGCAAGCAGTGCCCCGTCGACTGGAGCGGCGGCGCGCCCTGCGGCATCGACAAGCAGGGTCACTACTGCCTCTACGACGAGATCAACGACGACGGTCTGTGCCGCCTGCCGGAGAGCGGCGAACTGCCCGGCGCCGTCGGACTGTGCGAGGGCGCGGCCGGCGAGAAGTCCCCGGAATGCAGCGACGAGGAGTGGGAGGCGGTCGAGGAGAAGAAGCTGGAGGAGTGGCGCCGGACCAACCTCGCCCTCGTACGGAAGGGCGAACTCGACCAGGCGGAGTTCGACAAGCGGTTCACGTTCCTCGAGAAGTGCGTCGGCAAGGGGGCGTCGCTCGCCTTCTGCAAGGACGAGGCCCACAAGAAGTACGGGCCGACGGGCGGGCGGGGCCTCGGCGACTGGGTCGGCGAGAAGGTCTCCGAGCTGGCCCGGGACGCCTTGGAAGAGGCGGCGCAGTACATCGGCAACGCGGTGGTGTGGCTGCTCGAGCAGTTCGCCGACGTCTTCAACGACGCCTCCGGCGTGAACCTCGACGACACCGGCGTCAAGCAGCCGATGGGCATCGCCACGGCGCTGTCCGCGGCCCTGGCCGTCTTCCTCCTGCTGCTGCAGTTCGGCAAGACATCCGTCACCCACCGCGGTGAACACGCGGCCACGGCCGTCTTCGGTCTGGCGAAGTGGGCGCTGATCACCGCGGCCTACTGGACGGTCACCACGACGGCGCTGGAGCTGTCCGACGCGATCTCCACCTGGATCATCGACTACTCCTTCGACGGCGGTGAGGGCGCCGGGGCGGAGGAGGCCATGAAGGCCCAGTTCGGCACGTTGTTCGGCGGTCTGATCACCGGCGGCGGAGGGGCTGCCACCGCGGGCGGGGCGCTGGTCACCGGCCAGGGCGTCGCCGCGGCCGCCGTAGCCGTGGTCATCGTCATCGGCATCGTGTGCATCCTGGCCATCGGCGCGCTGTGGATCGAGATGATCCTGCGTCAGGCCGGCATCATGATCCTGGTCGCCACCATGCCGATCGTGCTGGTGGGGCAGATGTCGGACGCCACCGCCAACTGGTGGCCCAAGGCCCGGGACGCGCTGCTGGCGCTCATCCTGATGAAGCCGATGATCGTGCTCTGCTTCTCGATCGGCTTCTTCGCCATCGCCGAGGGCGAGGGCATGCACAACGTCGTCGTGGGCCTGGTCATCTTCCTGATGGCCTGCTTCTGCTGGCCCGTCCTGGCCAAGTTCATGACCTTCTCGACCCTCGGCGCCGGCGCCGCCGCGGCAGGCGGCCTGATCAGTACGCTGGGCTCGTCGGCCGCGTCGACGGGTGGCGGCTACCGGCCCGAACTCGGCGGCGCGGGTGCCGTCGGTGGCGGCCCCGCCTACACCCGGGCCCTGGAGCGTGACAACACGTCGACCCAGGCGGGTGGCTCCAACGCCCAGGGCGGCGGGGGATTCTGGACCAACGAGTCGCTGGGGGCCCGTCTCAAGGGGCCGGGAGGCCGTCTCGGTACCCGGGTGGCCGGACCGCTGGGCCTGGGACTGCAGGTTCTGGCGGCGGGCAAGGACACCCTCGAATCCGGGATGGCCAACACCGCCGCGCACGCCGGGCTCGACTCCGCGTCCCCCGGCGGCCGTCACGTGGTCATTCCGCCGCGCGGTCCGGACACGGCGAGTCTGCCCCCGGTCCCGGCCGCCCCGGCCGTTCAGACCGCCCAGGAGCATGCGCCGCAACCGCGCTCGGGCACCGCATCGGTGAGCACCGGCCGGCCCGGCACCGACGTCCCGTCACCGAGGGAGGGATAGCCGATGACCGGATCCCGTACCGGCTTCGGTTCCGGCGCGGCACCCGTCACGTACGGCGGCTGGCAGTCCGAGCGCAGTGGATTCATGGGACGGCTCTCCGGGGCCGGCTTCGCCCTGGTCGTGGGTGGGTGCGTGCTGCTGCTCACGCCGGTCAACCTGGGCAGCTGGACGGCCGCGTTCGTGTGCCTACCACCGGCGGTGGTGTGCTTCGCGCTCGCCTTCGGGAGAGTCCTGGGGCTGAGCGCGGAGGAATGGATCGGTCTCGCAGTAAGGCATCAGATCAACGTGGCCACCAGGCGCAACATCTTCCAGTCCGGGGCCTTCGCACCCCGCTCGAAGACGACCGGGCAGCAGCCCACCGACCTGCCGGGTGTGTTGTCGCGGCTCCGCTTCCTGGAGGCTCCCGACGGCCTCGGCGGTGACCTGGGCGTCGCCCACGACCCGGTGGCGAACACCTACACGGCCGTGGCCCGCATCACCTTTCCCGGCCTGGCCCTTGTCGACAGCGACCGGCAGGCGGCCCGCGTCGCGTCCTGGGCCGGCTTCCTGCGCGGCTTCTGCACCGAGGACTCGCCGATCGTCCGGATCGCCGTGCACCAGCGGTGCCTGCCCGACGACGGCGCGGCGCTGCGCTCCTGGACCGGCCGGCATCTGGCGCCGGACGCACCCGAGGAGGCCGTCGCCGCGCTCACGGAGCTGATGGAGGGCGCCGGGCCGGCCGCCACGACCCGCGAGACCTATCTGTCGGTCACCCTGTCCGCGTCCCGGGCCCGGACCGCCGTCAAGGGCGCCGGAGGCGGGCAGGTCGGCGCGGCCGCGGTCCTGGTGCGCGAGCTGCACGCGATGTACGGCTCCCTGTCCTCGGCGAGCCTGCAGGTCGTCGAGTGGCTCGCCCCGCGCGCCCTGGCCCAGGTGGTGCGTACCGCGTACGACCCCCAGGCGCAGCTGATGCTCGCCACCCGCAACGCCGCCGCCCAGCCGCCCGACTGGCAGGGCCTCGAGCCCGGGGTGGCCCCCGAACTGGCGGGCCCGGCGTACGCCGAGACCGACTGGGGCACCTACCGTCACGACGGTGCGTGGACCGTCTCCTACCAGGTCCGCACCTGGCCGCAGTCGGACGTGTACGCCACGTTCCTGCAGCCGTTGCTCAGGCCCCGGCAGAACGCCCGCCGCAGCCTGAGCATCGTCTACGAGCCGATCGGACCGCGCCGCGCCCGGCAGGACCTCGCCCGTGAGAAGGCGAAACGGGAGTCCGCCCGCAAGCTGCGCGCCAGGACCGGCCGGGACGAGTCCGCCGACGAACTGCTCGAGGCCCGGAAGGCCAGGGCCCAGGACGTCGCACGCGCCACGGGCCAGGGCGTGGTGCGGATGACGGCGGTGCTCGCCGTCACCGTCACCGACCCGGGCGAACTGGAAACCGCCTGCGCCGAACTGCAGGCGGACGCCGCCTCCTCCGGACTCGAGCTGCGGCGCATGTGGGGCGCCCAGGACGCCGGCTTCGCGGCCGCCGCACTGCCGTTGGGCCAGGGGCTGCCGGACCGGAGGATCGGATTCTGATGCCGTTGCCCGCGTCGCTGTCGTCGTTGTTGTCGCTGTCGTCGTTGTCGGGATCGTTCAAGCGCCGTGAGACCGGCGACACCCTGCTGAAGCAGTCCGCGTTCGGCGAGGCCACCGGCCTGGCCGCGCAGCGCCCTGCACCGGCGTCGCCGGCCGCGCCGAGCGTCCGTGACCAGCGCCGCGCGAGACTGCTGGAGGACCCCGGGACGGTCATGCGGGTGGCGCCCAGGAAGGGCTGGGCGCAGCCCTACGCGGGGCGTGCCGCCTCGCTGCCCCGAGTCGAGGCCGTCCGTGCCGACACCGCCAACGCGGCGGGCGCCTACCCGTTCCTGCACGCCGCCTCCCTGCCGCCCGTGGGCGCGTACATCGGGCAGAACACCCTGACCACCGAGGCGTTCAGCGCACACCCGGCGGTGTGGGTGAAGGAGGGGCTGTGCACCAACCCCAACGTGATGATCACCGGCATTCCGGGCAGCGGGAAGAGCGCGCACGTCAAGGCGCTGTGCTTCCGGCTGATGGCGTTCGGCCACCGGACCCTGATCGCGGGCGACGTGAAGGGCGAGTACGCCGCCCTGTGCCGCCACCTCGGAGTGGAACCGGTCCGGCTCGGCCCCGGCCTGCCTGGCCGGATCAACCCGCTGGACGCCGGACCACTCGGCCAGGGCCTGGACGCGATCAGGGACCCGGGCGAGCTGAACAACCGGCTCAGGGAGATCCACCGCAGGCGGCTGACCCTGCTCAAGGCCCTGCTCGAGCTGCAGACGCGCCGCACCCTGCTGCCGCAGGAGGAGGAAGCCCTCGACGTCGCCGTGCGCGAGGTCACCGGCGAACTCCACGGGCAGACCCGGCTGGAGACCCCCACGCTGCCGCTCGTCTACGACAGACTGCGCGACCCCACCGACGCCATGGCCGCGGAACTGCGCGTGCGCGACGGCGAGGTGCAGCGGGCACGCGAGCAGATGGAATCCATCCGCTCCGCCCTCGGCGCCATGGTCAACGGCCACGTCGCCGGCCTCTTCGACGACCGCACCAGCATCGGCCTGGACTGGGACGCCCCGATCCAGAGCGTCGACGTCTCCTCCCTCGAGCAGTACGGCGACGAGACCGTGGCCATGGTCCTCACCTGCGTCTCGTCCTGGGCCCAGGCGGCCATCGACCGGCCCGGCAGCCGGCCGTGGATCGTCGTGCGCGACGAGCTGTGGCGGCAGATGCGCTCCGGCGGGGCCTCCCAGATCAGGAAGATCGACGCGGACCTGCGCCTGTCCCGCGCGACCGGCACGATCCAGCTCCTCGCCACCCACCGCCTCAGCGACTTCGAGGGCGTCGGCGCCGCCGGATCCGAAGCCGTCAACATCGCCAAGGACCTCATCAGCTCGTGCGAGACCCGTATCCAGCTCGCCCAGGACACCCGTCCGCTGGCCATCACCCGCGAGGCGATCGGCCTGACCGACGCCGAGTGCGACCTGATCGGCTCCTGGGGCGCCGGGCAGCGAGGGCGCGCCCTGTGGAAGGTCGGCCGCGGCGGAGGCTCGCACGCCGTGCAGCTGATGCTCTCCCACACCGAGGAACGACTGTTCGAGACCGACGAGAAGATGGTGATGTAACCGTGGCAGCAGCCGGCAGGCCCGCGGGCGGCGGGCTCGACGACGGCACGCTGTTCGCCGCGTACGGCGCGGGGCTCGCCGTCGCGCTCGGCGGCGCGGTGCTGCTGGCCGGACCGCTGGCCGCGCTGCTGGCCGGGCGCGGCTGGGCGCACCCCACCGCGAGCCTGCCGGAAACCGTGCTGCGCGCGGTGGTCGACGGGCCCGGCGCGGTCTTCGCCCCGGCCCCGCCCGGCCGGCTGTTCTACCCGCTCGTCGCCGTACTGCTGCTGACGTTCTTCCTGCTCCTGCTCAAGGCCGTCACCAGGCTGAGCCCCGGCACGCACACCGGCGGCGCGCAGTGGGGTGGAGCGAAGGTCGAACGCAGGCTCAAGGCACCGCAGGACCCGGCCCGGCGGACCAACCGCGTCACCGCCGGACGCGGCACGCACACCGGCCGGATCGTGGCCGCGCAGCCCAACATCTCGGCGACCGTGTTCGGCGTACCGGGCAGCAGCAAGACCACCGGCCTGGTCCTGCCCAACGCCGCCGAATGGCAGGGCCCCCTGGTGGTGACCACCACCAAGGCCGCCGACCTCGACATCATCCACGCCCGGCGCCGCGCCCTCGGCCCCGTCTGGGTCATCGCCCCCGCCGGCGTCCCCGGCCGCCGGACGGACAGGTGGTCCCCGGTGGAGTACTGCACCGACGCCAAGGCCGCCGACCGCATGGCCGCCTGGATGGCCGAGTCGTCGGCCTCCGGGGACAGCAAGCGGGCCGCGCCCTGGATCGACCAGGCCAAGAACGTCCTCAAGGGCGTGCTGCTCGCCGCGAACCTCTCCGGCGGCGGCATCAACGCCATGCGCCGCTGGCTCTCCCTGGGCAAGGACGCCGTCGACCACGTCCGCTCCGTGCTCCAGCAGTACGGCTACACCGAGGTCGCCGACGACTACGCCTCCCCGTGGCTGCGGCTGCACGAGGACGGCATCGGCTCCATCCAGTTCAGCCTCAACGTCCTGGCCCGCGTCTACGCCGACGAGGAGGTCCGCGAGACCTGCGCCGGCACCGACTTCACCGTCGAGGACCTGCTGAACCGGAACGGCACCGTGTGCCTGATCGCCTCCGAGGCCGACGCCGAACGCTTCGCCCCGCTGCTGACGTCGATCATCGCCTCGATCATCCACGGCGCCGAGGTCGCCTACAACACCACCGGCAAGCCCCTCGACCCCGGCCTCGGCGTGCTGGTCGACGAGGCGGGCAACATGCTGCGCTACCCGCGCCTGCCCAACATCCTCACCACCGGCCGCGGCATGGGCATCACCCTGCTGACGGTGTGGCACGACCTGTCCCAGCTGCGCGACCGGCTCGGCGTGCAGAAGGCCAACACGGTGCTGTCCGCGAGCGGCCTGCGCATGCTGCTGCCCGGCTGCGGCGACCTGGAGACCCTGCGCTACTTCTCCGGCCTCTACGGCCGCACCGAGACCCTGCGCACCTCGTACGGGCGCTCCCGAGGCGAGTTCTCCACCACCACCTCGCCCACCGAGACCGACCTCGCGCCCGTCCACTCCCTGCAGCAACTGAAGGAGTTCACCGCGATCGCCCAGTACTCCAACCAGCCGCCGATCAAGGTGAAAATGCGGCTGACCTTCCGCGACCGCGACCTCAAACGCCTGCTGGCCGCGCCCCGGCCGCCCGCGGTGGCGGAGGCGGCAGTGGGGGAGCCAGGGGTGGGGGAGTCTGCGGTGGTGGAGGAGGCGGCGGACCGTGGATGACTTCCTGGACAACCCGGCGTCCCTGTGGCCCACCGTGCCGCCGACGCCGGCCGAAGCGCCGCCGCCGCGCCGCTGGGTGTGGTCGGCCATGCCCCCGCCCGAACGCCGGGCCCGGCTGCGTGAACTGCGCACCTGGGTCCAGTGGCTGTGCCACACCGCCGAGCTGCACAACGACCTCCCGCCCTGCTGGTACCGGCACCGCTGGACGCGGGAGATGCTCACCGCCCTCTACCTGGGCTGGCTGCGCACCTACGAGGGCGAGAGGACGCCGGGACGCGAGCTCGCCGAGGCCGAGTGGATCAACACGCTGCACGCCTTCAAACCGCACATGAAGCTCCCCGCCTGCGTCGGCGGCCACCAGGAGCCGCCCCTGCCCCCGCCGCCGGACCTGGGAGCCGAGCACGAGTGGGAGCTGTACCTGGCCACCTCCGCCGACATCACCGCCCCGGCGGCGCACCCGGCCGAGGCGGAGGTACAGCGGATGACCGCCGAACTGGACCCGCCGCTGTAGCGGGACGTGCCGAAGACCGGTGCCCGGCCGGACTGCGGTCCGGCCGGGCGTGGATCGTTCGCGCTGTTCCGTGAGCTCCTGGGAGCCGCAGAGGGCTCAGGGCTCAGTAGTAGGTGATGTCCCAGTGGTTCGCCCAGCGCTCGTCGGCGTAGTCGACGACGGTCTTGCCGCCGGACGTCACGCGCCACACCCAGGCGCCGTCGCGACGCTTGTGGTGCTTCTTGGCGTGGCTCTGGATGTAGTTGGTGACACACGGGGTCCGGCTGATGTCGACCTTGTAGCCGTTCCAGTGGCTGTACGTACCTCCGGAGTGGCCGGTTTCCGTGCCGCCGGTGACGACGACCTTGCAGCCGCTCTTCTTCTTCAGGGAGATGACGCCGTTGACGGTACCGACACGGATGCCCTGAAGACTGGTGCAGTTCTTGCGGTTGCGGTTGGTGCAGTTCCCACTGGAGACCCGGCTGATCCCGGCCGCCTTCAGCCTGGCCGACGCCTGGGCGTCGCTGAGCTTTCCACCGCCTCCGGGCTTGCCGCCCCCGCTGCCGCCTCCGCGGACCAGGGCGGACCAGGTGTTCGGGCCGGCGATGCCGTCGGCGGTCAGGCGGTGTGCCTTCTGGAAGGCCTTGACCTTCGCCGTGGTGGCGGATCCGAAGACGCCGTCCGCCTTGGTGGCGTGGCCGTTGGCGGTGAGCTGGTGCTGCAGGGCCTTGACGGCGGTGCCCTTGGAGCCGGCCTTGACGGTGACGACGAGCCGGGTCCAGGTGGCGGGGCCGACGATGCCGTCGGCGGCCAGGCGGTGTGCCTTCTGGAAGGCCTTGACCTTCGCCGCGGTTCCGGATCCGAAGACGCCGTCGGCCTTGGTGGCGTGGCCGCGGGCGGTGAGCAGGAGCTGCACGGTGGTCACGTCGACACCGCGCTGGCCCGACTTCACCGTGGGCCAGGACGCCTGGGCGGCGGCTGCGGGTGCCGCGGCCGCAGCCGTCACGGCCGTGGGAGCGGGCGCCGGCGCGTGGGGCGCGGCTGTCGCCGCGGCACCGGCCGAGAGAGCGGTGGCGAGCATGGCCGCGGAGGCGACGAGACGGATCCTGTGTGCTGCGGTACGCATGGTGCGGTTCCTTACGTTGGGGAGAGGGTTGTTCGGGTCATGTGCGGACGGGGGCTTCATCGAGACACCAGGGCGGACCAGGTGTTCGGGCCGGCGATGCCGTCGGGGGTCAGGCGGTGTGCCTTCTGGAAGGCCTTGACCTTGGCGGCGGTCGCGGGGCCGTAGACACCGTCGGCGTCGACGGTGTGGCCGTTGGCGGTGAGCTGGTGCTGCAGGGCCTTGACGGCGGTGCCCTTGGAGCCGGCCTTGACGGTGACGACGAGCCGGGTCCAGGTGGCGGGGCCGACGATGCCGTCGGCGGCCAGGCGGTGTGCCTTCTGGAAGGCCTTGACCTTCGCCGCGGTTCCGGATCCGAAGACGCCGTCGGCCTTGGTGGCGTGGCCGCGGGCGGTGAGCAGGAGCTGCACGGTGGTCACGTCGACACCGCGCTGGCCCGACTTCACCGTGGGCCAGGACGTCCCGGGCCGGGGTGGAGTCGGCGTGCCGTCGAGGTTGGCCATGGCACGCAGCTCGGCGAGGGTGCCGCGGAAGACGTTGCGGTCGGCGGTGCCGACGGTGTTCTTCGCGCCGGGCACACCGGGGACGCGCTCGCTCTCGGTGTACTGCCAGAACGTCCAGGGACCGGCCCCCGGTACGGGCTGCGGTTCACGGGCGCCGCTGCCGTAGCGGGCGAGCCACAGCGGATAGTCCTTGAATACCTGCCCGTTGCCACCCATGCAGCCGTTCACGAAGGAAGCGCGGGTGTAGACGATGGGCGTCACCTTGAACGCCGCCTTCACCCGCTTCAGGAAGATGTCGAGCTGGCCGGCGTGCAGGGCCTTGGGGCACACCTCCTTCCCGTTCACCCACACGCTCTCGACGTCGAGCACCGGGGGCAGCTCTCCCGGCTTCGTCCCGCTGTACCCGGCGGCGCGTGCGGTGCGGATGAAATGGTCGGCCTGGGCGGCACCGTCCCGGGCGTTCTTCGGGTCGAAGAAGTGGTACGGGGCCCTCAACAGCGATGTCGCCGAGACGGCCTTGAAGTCGCGGGCGAACCAGGGGTCCTTGTAGCGGGAGCCCTGCGTCGCCTTCAGGAAGGTGAATGCGTTCTTCTGGGCGACACGTTTCCAGTCAATGGGCTTACCGGTCGCGTCGTGGTTGTGGTGGCTGGTGTCGATGCCCTTGACGGTGTACGAGCTCGGTGGCGCGGCGGCGCTCTGGGGAACGGTGGCCAGCAGCGCACCGCTTGTGAGAGAGGCGGTGGCGATGCCGAGCGCGGTCAGGCGCACGGTGCGCGAGGGACGCGTCGAGGGACGCATGGACATGGCGGATCTCCTTCGAAAGGCCATGGAGGCGTGGAAGAAGTGGTCGAACGACCGAGTGGGGATGGCTCAACCCTGCCCCGACTTCCGCGGTGGCTCCTACACTTCCGGCGGGTCAGCTGATTCATTCACGGATGACGCCTTATGCACGCCGCTGACCTGCGGCTATGCGCGGGCGGGTAAGGGACGGTGCATCAATGGGCGTTGAGCGTGACCAGCACGCGAACGCGGCACGGCACGAACTCGCCCACCTGCTGCGAACCTGGTGGAAGGAGGACCCGAAGAAGGTCACGCAGGAGTCGCTGGCCCGTCAGATCACCGAGCGCGGCGTGAAGATCAGCCAGGAGATGCTGTCGCGCTATCTGAAGCAGTCGCGGCCCACGCTCGCCCGACCCGACGTGATCCGTGCGATGCACGAGGTACTGGGCCGCCCGCCGGAGGAGCTCACCGTCGCGCTGGGCCTCCACGCCCGGGCGAACGCGCGGGCGGTGCTCCCGGCAGAGCCGCCCCCGGAGGAATCGCCGTCCCCGAAGGACACGCCGGCAGCGGCGCAGGACACCTCCTCGACGGACCGGGCACGGCTCGCGCCGGACACCGTGGCCTCTGCCCGAGGCGGGGCACCCGTGCAGGAGCCGGTGGATGCACCGGTGGTCACGCGCAGGAGATGGCCCTGGGCGGCCGCCGCGATGGCCGCCGCCGTCGTCGCCGGAATCGTCGTACTCACCGCTGCCATGACAGACCGGGACGACGACGCCTCGGCCAAGGGCCGACCGCCCTCGCCCACGGCCTCCCCGTTCTTCCCCGGCCCTCCCTCGCCCTCGCCCTCGACGGTGAAGTGCTGGAGAAAGACCTGCTACGGCGTCGACCCCAAGTACGCCACCTGCGGCGAGGACGCCACCACGTACTACACCGGCAAGGGGCACGGGATCCTCGTCGAACTGCGGTTCAGCCCGTCGTGCCAGGCGGCCTGGGCGAAGATGACCGGCACCACGCAGGGGGACGTCGTCCGGATCACCAACAACGCGGGAGACACGCGGCACTACACCCAGCAATGGGGCCACGACGCCCACTCCACCATGGTCGAGGCGCTCAACCCCGACACCGCCGAGGCCTGCGCCAGCACCCCCCGCGGCCGGGTCTGCGCCACCACCCCGGTCGACGCCACTCCCACTCCCGTCCCGAGCGGCAGCTGACCCGGGGATTGTCCCGCTTCCCGCGTGGGAGGCGGGGCACGCATTGCCGCCCGCACGCGACCTCGAGCCGCGTTCCCGTCCGTGTGGTTCTGCGCTTCGCCGGTCATCCACAGGTCGCGGCCGTCGTTGAGTCGAAGTGAGACCCTCGCGGAAAGCCGCAGCGGCCGCACCGACGGTGTGCGGCGAGGCCGACAGGAGGAACACAGCGATGACGCAGCCGACCATCACCGACCTCGCCACCGCGCTGGACGACGCCGGCCGGGTCGACGTCGTGCTCGGCGCGGCCTGGGACGCGTTCGACGTCGTGGGCCGGCTGGCGGACGCCCTCGCCCTCGACGAGGGCAGCGACGAGATGCAGGCCATGCTCGTCGGCATCAAGTGCGCGGACGGCCGCCGCCTGCTGCCGCCGCCGGAACACGGCCGGCCTCTTCAGACGGGCTCCCCGGGCCCCGGCAGAACCGGACTCGAGCCGTACGCGGCGCTGCTGCGTCACGTCGACGCGGCACTGCGCCGACTGGCCTCCGTACCGGAATGCGCGGACGACACGGAGCAGCTCCACCTCGTCGCCGGCCACGCGGCAGCCGCCGCCGCCCTCCTCATGACCGTACGGCAGGACAGCGGCACGGCCTCATGACCGTCACGCTCGGAGAGCTCTACGACGTCGTCCACCACCGCCTCGAACGGGCCGAGTCCGTGAGCCTGCCCGGAGACGACCCCTTCGCACACGCCCTCGCGCTCGCACAGGCCGGCACCCTGGTCGGACACGTGCACCTCCTGCTCAGGCGACCGGGAGAGCGTGTCGACGCCGCGACCGACGACACCTTCCGCCATCTCCAGCACGCCCGGCGTGCGCTCGACGGTGCCGCCCGCTGGCTTCCGGCGGTCGACCCGGACATCGCCGCGAACGGCGGGGCGCTCGGTTCCGCGGTGGAGGCCAGCGGGGCGGTCATCGACCTGATCCGCGGTCACCGCGACGGCACCGGCGCTCCGGTCACCCCCTACGCGCTCGCCTTCACCACCCGCTCCGCACGGGCGTACCACCTGCGCCACGCCTCCAGCACCCTCCTTTCCGTGAGCCGGATCGTGCACACGGTGAGCCGGACGCTCGGCAACCACAACGCCTCGATCAGGCTCCGGACCGCTTACACCTCCCTGCAGTACGCGTCGGTTCAGGCCCGCCACACCGGTGCCGGCGCGGATCCGGCGCTGGCGGCCTTCCCCCAGGCACTGCCGCTGACCCCGGTGCCCGCCCTGCCGACCGATCCGCTCTCCCAGGACGCCGGCCGGATCCGGGACGACTGCGAGCGGCTCTCCCGCGCCGCCTACGAGACGCTGCACGGCCGCTGCGCCCAGCCCCTCAGCGGGTCCGACCTGCAACTGATCATCCGGTGGCGCTCCCTGGGCACCATGCTCGCCGGGCGCCTCCTCGTACAGGCCGCCGCCGAAGCGCCGAACGAGGCGGGCACTTTGCTCAGGAGCTGCGCGGACCTCTTCCGAAGCGCCGCCCGCACGTGGAGAGACGTCCAGGAGAGCTGGGACCGCGTCGTCGACGTCGACGACCCCCAGATCCGTCCTCGGCTCCCGAAACCGAGCTACGACATGGTGCGCCAGGGCCAGACCTTCCGTATGCCGCGAGGAGCGGATCCGCACCCGGCCGTGGAGATCGCACGCGCTTCGACCCTTCGCGTGGGACGACTGCTGTTCGGTGGGGGCTGGGACCCCGACTCCGGAAGCCGCCCACCCGGGACAAGGACCGCACCGGACATCGTGGCCGATTCGGGAGGCATCGCCGAACTGGCCCAGACCGCCTACCGCCTCACCGTCGCAGACTGGCGGATCGCGGTGGCCGCGCCCCGGGCCGTGACGGCCATCGAACACCGCCTGCTCACCGACGTCCCCGAACACTGCCCGCCCGGCCACCCGTACCGCTTCTACCAGCTCCACGGTCACCAGCTGGAGCGCCTGCGCAACTCCTTCCAGCAGGTCTGCGCCGCACAACAGGCCGCAGCGCAGAGCCTGCTGGCCGCTGCCCCCGCCATCGGCATGGACACCCGTCGCGCTGCCCTCGACGCGGCGGCCCACCGGCACATCACCGCCCGGACCTGGGCTCCGCCGTCTGCCTCCGCCTCCGCCCCCGTCCTTGCCGCGCGAGGCATGAACGCGCGAGGGCCCGCCGTGCCTGCGCCGACCAGTCACGGGAAGGGTGTGCGCCTGTGAGCCCTGCGAGCCGGCCGGATACGGAGAGGGCGGGCGACGCCGAGCGGACCGCGGTGCCCGCCGAAACCGATGAGAAGGCGGCCCGGCAACTCGCCGCGACCGCCGCCGCGCCGGCGCCGTCACACGGAGAGGCGGTCGCCGACCCCGTCACCATCGATGGCGGCGCACGCCTGCGTGCTCTCGCCGAGGCCGCCGTGCGCCGGACACGACCGCAGCCTGTGGCGGAACGGGCGGAAAAGACTGAAAGGGCGGAAAGGGCGGAAAGGGCGGAACGGGGCGACTCGCTACGGGCCCGCGCGCTGGCGCGGGCCGCTGCGGCGCCCTCGCAGGAGCAGCGGGACCTGCCCCTGTGGACCGGAAGTGACCTGCCGGCCGGGGCCTGGCGCAAGGAGGACGGAGTCCTCCACGACGCCTACGGCGTCCCGCAGTGGCGGCTGCGGACGGCCCCCGGTCCGCGGCGGCTCACGGAAGCGCCCGCCGGGACGGTCGGACTGGCGGACCCCGGGGCTGGCGCGTACGAACCCGTGGGTCTCAGGCAGGCCTTCACCTCCACCGTCGCGCAGGCGTGGGCCGACATCGTCCCCTCCGAACACGGCACGGTCGAGGATCTGCTCGAGGCGGTCGACGTGCCGCTGCGTGAGCTGGAGGAGCAGTGGCGCCGGACCGTGCCCGCCTCCGAGGCGGACGACGAGCAGCACATGGCACCCGCCCGCACCGGCTTGGTCCCTCCCCGTCGCGATCCGGAGCCGGTCGCCGCGGCCCTGCGGCAGACCGATACCCACGCCGCCGCGCTGCAGAGCTTCCCGGAATGGCAGCGCCTGCAGACCGTCCGGGGCGCAACCGCCCACCTGTGGAACGTACTTCGCGAACAGGCTGGCGAATACTTCGGCCGGCTGCGCACCGACCTGCGCGTCCAGGGCTTCTGGCGCACGGTCTCCCTCCGCTCCGCCGCAACGGTCGGCCAGTGCGCGCAGGCCCTCGCCGACCGACTGCGCAACGGCCTCCGCGGCGACCTGCCCACGGCCGAGGCCCTGCTCAAACTCAGCGACGCGGCCCTCGCGTACAGCACTCCCGGCATCCCCGGCCCCGACCACACCGTCCCGGTCTCGGCCCCGGACGCGGCCGCCAACGCCACCGTCGACGCAGTACGACGGCTGCGCACCACCCTGCGGACCGGGGCGCCGGTCCCGTACGGGGCGCGCGAGGAGGCCGCGCGTGCCTCCCGGGAGGTTGCCGAGGCCTTCCAGGTGTGGTGGGAGACCCCTATGGGTCGGGAACTGACCACCTCTCCGGAGCACCCCCGGGTGGCCGCCTTCCGGCAGGCCTGGCAGCGGCTGCCGGCCGCAGACCTGCCCGACGGCCCTGGTACAGCGGCCGGCCCCTACGGCGACGTCGGGCGCAGCGCCCTGGCCCTGGTGGAACGGGCCGAGGCTGCGAACGCCCAGCGTGCCCGGGTCGGACTGCCCGCCCGCTTCGCCGCCGCCGACGTGGACGCCCTGCGGGCCGTCGCCTCACTGGCCGACCACCACGGCGGCCGGCTCGCGGTCACCCTGCCACCCGGCCACATGCCCCGCCGGACGCCCGGACCACAGACGACCACACCGACCCCCAGGACAGCCGCTCCGACGCCGCCGACGCTTCGGGTTGCGGCGACAGCACGTCCGGCGCCTGCGTTCCGTGGCCCGGGGTGACCAGGGGCAGGGGAGAGGCTCAGCCGGGAGCGGTCGCTTGCAGTCCGGGTGAGCCGACCCCGCTGCGCGACGGTGACCGTGGCCCACCCGAGTCCACGCCACCCGTGCCCTATTTGCCGGAATCTGCAGAAGTCGCTGAAAACACGCCCTCGCGACCATAGACTCCCAGGTCAAACAGTCTGCTCCCCGCACCCGCGGGGATGGTCCGTTCTACGAACAGGGCAAGGATCCGGCCACTGGCTGCTCCCCGCACCCGCGGGGATGGTCCCCCGGCATCCCCGCCCCGGCCACCTGGCGCGGCCTGCTCCCCGCACCCGCGGGGATGGTCCCTGCGCCGGCATGGGCAGGGTCTGGCCGTTGATCTGCTCCCCGCACCCGCGGGGATGGTCCCCGTTCGATGACCGGCCCCACTGCCTCGATGTACTGCTCCCCGCACCCGCGGGGATGGTCCCGCGACGGCGGGGGTACGGCGCTCCGGGAGGCTCTGCTCCCCGCACCCGCGGGGATGGTCCCGGTCCGTCGGTCGGGTTCTGCGACGGCAACAACTGCTCCCCGCACCCGCGGGGATGGTCCCAACGGCTACCTCAACGGCAAATGCGCCGCCAGCCGGCTGTCAGAACAGGGCGACTACCGGTGTAGCGGGCCTGCGGCTCAATCCTGCTCTAAGACCTCAAGGGTGACTTCGAGTCGGCACACGCGGTCGTTGCCGGCTGCGCCGCGCAGCCTGGCTTTCGAGGGTGTCGCGTGCCGCACGATATGCGGGTCGAGCTGCGCGCGGAGCTTCGGCAACTGGTGCGACGGGGGCACAGGTCAGAATCAATCTGGGGCAGATGGTGGCCTCGTCGTCCGCCCTTGTCTCATGGTGATGACGGGCTCAGCCTCCGACGCGGTCGCGCAGGAGGGCCCCGCCCCGCGGTCAGCGGATGGCACGGATCATCACCGTAAGGACCGGTGACGCCGGTGACGGCTGGCTCTGTCCGATGTCCTCGTACCCCCAAGACCTGTAAAGCGCATGGACCTTGCCCTCGCCCGCGGCCGGATTGACCATGAGGGTGACGAAGGGCTCGTCGCGGGTGGCGAGGAGGGCGTCGTGGATGCGCCGGGCGGTGCCGGTCTTCCGCCACGCCGGCCGGACGCCGATCTCCTTCAGTGCCACGGCCGGACGCTCGGTGTACGTGTCCGCCGGCGCCGGGCTGGTGCGCTGCCAGTAGCGGTCGCCGTGCTCGATGGAGTTGCCGTAGGCGTAGCCCACCGGAGCCCCGTCCGCGTAGGCGAGGACGGCGGTGAAGCCGGGCTCGCCGGCGTGCCGGTCCAGGCGCTCGCCGAACGCGGTGACCGCGTAGTTCGGCAGGTGGAGGAGCGGGGCGCGGACATCGGCGTAGACGTCGAGGAGGTCGCCGCGGACGGTGTCGAGGGCGGTGAACGTGCGCAGTTCGATGGCGGGCGCCGTGGTCATGCCGCCATCCTCCACGAGGCGGTGTGCTCGGTCCAGGTCTGCACGGTGGTGCTGCGGGGTGCGGTGGCGCGCAGCGCGGCCCCGAACTCCTGCAGCATGCGCGTCACCCGCGCGTGCCGGGTGGCGGCGTCGGCGGGAACCGTCATCGCGGTGGTCGTGGCGGCGTCGGCGGCACCCTGGGCGAGCTGGGCGTGCGCGAGGCGAGTCGTGGTGATGGCCCGGGACCGGACCATGTGCGGTCGCAGGGCGGACAGGCAGCGGTGGGCGTGGTACTCGGCGGTCGGGTAGTCGCCGAGCGCCAGATGGGCGGACAGGGCCAGGGAGTCCAGCTCGGCCTGGTCGTAGAAGGCGAGCATCCACACGGGCCGGTAGTCCCCGGGGTCGGCGCGCAGCATGGCGTCCTGTGCCTGGTCGAACGCACGGCGGGTGCCGGTCCGGTCGTGCGCCGCGCCGTGGATCGCCGCCTGGCGGGCCATGCCGAGGGAGGCGAACAGCGGGTCGCGGCGCGTGATGTGCAGGTTGCGGGCGACGTCGTTCGCGGCGAACGCGTCCGCGGGCCGGCCCATGTGGCGGTACATGGTGCCCGTGTGGCTCCAGATGCGGAACTTGATGGCCTGGTCGCCGGACATCTCGGCGAGGGCCTGGGCCTCCCGCATGTGCGCCTTGGCGACGTCGTAGCGGCGGCCGTCGATGGCGGCCCACATCGCCGACGAGCGGAACGCCGCCGCGGAGGCGTAGAGGCTGCTGCGTACGCGCTGGGTGGCGCTGCCGGCGTTCTGGAGGTTGAGTGCCTCGTCGGCGAGCGCGGCTGCCCGCTGTTCGATGCCGAGCTGTCCGCCGTGGCGGTGGTCGCTGGCGATGATCTCGGCGAAGCGCTTGTTCAGGCGGTCCACGTCGCTCATGCCGATCCGGCGGGGCCCTGCGGTGCCGGGCGCGGCCGCTGCTGCGGCGGCGGCCGCAGCGATGCCGCCGACGAGGGTACGGCGTTTCATGTCGGGGTCCTCCTGCTGCGGTGGGGCGGGGGTGGACGAGGGCCGGCCCCGTGGCACGAACCCCAGAGCGACGGCGGGCAGGCCGCTGACGTCCTCGAGCGCCTTGCGGGTGGCTGATTTGGGCCACATGACGCGCCCCGCTTTCCAGGCTCGGACCGACGAGCCGTCGAGGCCGCCGGGACGCCCGGTCAGGTGCTCAAGAGCCCTGTTCACAGCGTCGGCGAGGCTGTTGGAGCTGTAGCCGTGTTCGGCCATCCACGCCTCGAGAACGACGTTGCGCGTGGTGTCCATGCCCGCACGGTAGCTCTGACGCCCCCTCACCCACCAGGTAAAGGGGAAGTCAAATCGCCCTAGGTCTTTCCTTGGGGTGGCGGGTGGATCGCCCTAATCACCGGGCCACGGAAGCGAGTTGTCTGGTTGGTGGCCGCTCGCCCCCTCCTCCGGAGCGGGCGGCTGTTGACGGTCCGGTCTCCTCCCTTGCGTCTTCTCAGGGGTGGGCCGGGCACCGAGACGACGCGAGGGCTCAACCCCGATGACGAGTCTGATCACGCTCATGCAACCCGCTGCCACCGGACATCCCGCCTACAGCCAGACCTTCCCGTGCGAGCCGTCGACGGCCGAAGCGGGCCGGACGCTCGTTCGTGACGCCCTCGGCGTATGGCATCTGGACGACCTTGCCGACGTCACCGCGCTGATCATGTCGGAATTGATCGCGAACGCCGTCACGCACACGACGTGCCGATCGATCCGCCTGATCGTCGGGCGGCCGAGCGCGACACGGATACGTGTCGGGGTGGTGGACCGGGCGCCTTCACGTCCACCGGTCCTCGGCCGGGCCGGCGAGGACGACGAGTCGGGGCGTGGCCTGCTCCTGATCGACGGCATCGCCGACCGCTGGGGCTATGACCTGCACGGCTCGCACAGGCGCCCGTGGGGCAAAGAGGTCTGGGCCGAACTCCTGACGAAGGGCGAGGAGTGAGCCCCTCCAGCCCCTCCAGCACCTCCACGGCGGCCCCGGGCCGCCCGGACGCCGCCCAGCTCCGCATCGACCTCCCGAGAGCGGCGGCCGGCTGCCGCCGCCCCGTCAGACTCCCGTCCCCGGCCATGGGGCGCCGCGCCGTGCGGCCGGGGACGGGCGGCACCGCACAGCAACCTTCCCACCACAAAGGAGTCGACATGACCCGCAGCACGGCAGTACCGAGCAGCATTCAGATGAGCCGACAGACCCCGAGGACGCCGGACGGCTTCGACCTGGACGTCTCCCTCGTCGAGGTGGCCGACCCGGCGGGCCTGGTCAACCTGACCGACGACAACTGCGGAACCACCTGCGGCGCCTGCACCACGAACGTCGCCTGACCCGAGGTTCACGTCTCTGCAGGCTGGTGCCGCCGCGCCCTGCGGCGGCACCAGCCGCCCCGTTCCCCACCCACGGAGGTAGTGGTGGCTGATCCGTACCCGGCGTTCCGCGCCGGCACGACCGCTCTCGTACGAGCCGTTGCACGGCCGGCCCTGCCGTGCCCTCCGCTTCCCGACCTCGATGACCGCTCCACCGACGGAGTCGCCGCCTGCACCGCGTGGCTGCGTGCGGTCCTGGCCGACGACCTCGCCGAAGCTCTGGAACACGCCAGCCCGGTTCTGGCCGCGCAGGTACGGAGCGTGTGGACGTCCGATGAGCCGTCGGCGCGGGACGTGCGGCGTGCGGCGCTGTCCGTGGCCCGCTACTTGCTGCGTTCCCAGCACAGGGCGACACCGTTCGGACTCTTCGCCGGTGTGACCACCGCGGGATTCGGCCCACAGGCACGCGTGAGCTGGGGTGGCGAACACGTAGTCGTCGGCCGTGCGGGCGCGGAGTGGCTGGCCGCCGTCGTACAGCGGATGGAGTCCTGCGCGGACCTTCTCGAACGACTGCCCGTGGTCGTCAACAACACCGTGACGAGCCGTGACGACCGGCTCGTCGTGCCGTTCCAGTCCGACGGCCGGGGCGAGCAACCTCGCGCGGTCGAGGCGTCCTTGGCCCTGACCGAGCCCGTGCGCGCGGTCCTCGCCGCGGTGCGGGAACCGGTCCGGGGCGGTGAGCTCGCGGACAAGATCGAGGCGGAGTTCCCCGAGGCCGGACCGGAGACGGTGCGCCGGCTGCTGACGGAGCTGATCCGACGGCGTGTGCTGATCACAGGCCTGCACGCGCCGAGCACCGAGACCGACGCCCTCGGACATCTGCTCGACCAGCTCCGCACGGCCGACGCCGATTCCCTCCCCGCTCTCGCCGGGACCGTACGCGAACTGCGGGAGATCCGGACCGCTCTGACGGAGTGCGCTTCGCGCGGTGGGCGGGACAGTGCCGCAGCGCGGATGAGGGCCCTCGTGCCGGGCCTGCGCCGCCACCCCGTCGCACTCGACCTGCGCCTGGACGCGCAGCTCGTCCTGCCGGACGCGGTCGCCTGCGAGGTCGAGCGCGCCGCGCTGCTCCTGACCCGGGTCAGCGCCCGCCCGTACGGGACCGCGGCGTGGGGCGCGTACCACCAGCGGTTCTACGAGCGGTACGGCATCGGCACGATGGTGCCGCTCCAGGAGGTCGTCGCCGACAGCGGCATCGGTTACCCCGAGGGCTACCCGGGCTCCTCGCCCGGCGCCCGCCGGCCTCGCCTCTCCGCCCGGGACGACGTCCTCGTACGGCTGGCGCAGGCCGCCGCGCTCGACGGCCGCGACGAGGTGGTCCTCACCGACGAGCTGATCGACGCCCTGGACGTGGGGCCCGACGAACCCCGCCTGCCCCCGCACCTGGAGGTGGGAGTGCGGGTCCATGCGGCCGGCGTGGACGAGTTGCGGCGCGGGCGGTTCCGGCTGGAGATCGTGAGCGTGTCCCGCGGCGCCGGCGTGACCTCGGGCCGCTTCCTCGGCGTCCTGGCACCGGCCGACCGTACGGCCCTGGCCGCCGAACTGTCCGGCCTCCCGACCGCCGACGCCGACACCGTGCCCGCGCAGCTCTCCTTCCCGCCGCTCCTGCCGGAGAGCGCCCACGTCGCGCGGGCCCCGCGAGCCCTGCCGACCGTGATCAGCCTCCAGGAACACCGGGCACCCGACGCCGACGTCCTCGTGCCTGCGGACCTGGCGGTGGGGTGCGACGGCCGCCGCATGTACCTGGCCGATCCGGAGCGCGGCCGGCGCATCGAGGCCGTCGGAATGCACGCGCTGAACCTCCGCACGCACACCCCGCCGCTCGTGCGGTTCCTCACCGAGTTGCCCCGCGCCCAGTGCGCGCAGGTCACCGTGTTCGACTGGGGCGCCGCGGCGGCGATGCCGTTCCTGCCGCGCCTGCGGTACGGGCGCACCGTGCTCGCCCCGGCCCGCTGGCGACTCGAGGCGCCCGAGCTGCCCGGTCGCGCACGTCCCCGGGCCGAATGGGACGCCGCTCTCACCGACTGGCGGGCCCGACGGCGACTGCCTCGGCGGGTCCACCTGGTGGAGGACGACCGGCGTCTCTTCCTCGACCTCGACGAGACCGGCCACCGGACGCTGCTGCGCCACCACCTCGACCGAGTACGCCGGGCCGTGCTCGTCGAGGCGGCGGAACCGGGGGCGTTCGGCTGGTGCGAGGGCCGTGCCCACGAGGTGGTGGTGCCGCTCAGGGCGACCCGGCCGTCGCCGTGGCCGGAGCTGCCCGCCCCCACCTCGGCCCGGGCCCTCTCCAAGGCCCAGATGCAGACCCCGGCCGCATCGTCGGTGTTGCTGGCCGCGTTGTACGGCGACGCCCGCCGCCAGAACACGCTGCTCTCCCGCCACCTGCCCGATCTGCTCGAACGGCTCGGTGGCCCGCCGTGGTGGTTCATCCGCTTCCGCGACCCCGAGCAGCACCTGCGCCTGCGCATCGCGCTCCCCACGCCCGAGGCGTTCGCCGAGACGGCCCGAACCGTGAGTGCGTGGGCCGACGAGCTGCGCGGCGCCCGCCTGCTGGCCGACCTGCGGTACCCCACCTCCTACCGGGAGACGGGACGCTGGGGCTCCGGCGCCGCATGGGACGCGGCCGAGGACGTGTTCCGCGCGGACTCACACGCCGTCCTGGCCCAGCTCTCCCAGCCGCGGCGCCCGCACGAGCGCACGCTGGTGGCCGCGCACACCGTCTCCATCGCCTCCGCGTTCCTCGGCAGCACGGAAGCCGGGATGCGCTGGCTGATCGACCACGTCCCGCCCACGGCGCCCGGGCCGCCCGTACCGCGCCCGCAGTTCAGCGATGCCGTACGTCTGGCCGACCCCGGCGACGACTGGGCTGCCCTGCGCGCCGCCCCCGCAGGAGCGGCGATGGTGTCGGCGTGGGCCGATCGTGACGCGGCGCTCGCGGCCTACCGGCGGCACCTGCCAGGCCCCCACACGCAGGGCATCGCCCTCGACGACGTCCTGACCTCGCTGCTGCACGTCCATTTCGTACGGCACATCGCGGTGAACTTCCCCGAAGAAGAGGTCTGCCTCCACCTCGCCCGCGCTGCCGCCCTGGCCTGGACCGCCCGCACCACTGGGAGGACTCCGTGACCGCACAGACCGTACAGACCGTACAGACCGCACTTGGCCTGGCCGACGCCGTCGCCGAGCAGCTCGCCGACCCCGGCCGTGTGTCCCTGTCGGCGGCACACCGGCAGCACCTCGCCCATGGCCTCCCCGGCATCGCGCTCCTGCACGTCGAGCGGGCCGCGGCCGGCCTCGGCCCGTGGCAGCGCGCCCACGACTGGCTCGAGGCCGCCTCCCGCGAACCGCTCACCAGCGGCCCCGACAGCCACCCGTTCTACGGGGCGCCCGCCTTCGCGCACGCCCTGGCCTGCGCCGCCGATCACCTGCCCGGCTCCTACCGGCGCGCTCTCGACACCCTGGACCGGCGGACGGCGGCCGATGCGAGCCGCCGCGTCGACGCCGCTCACCGCCGCATCGACACCGGACGCCTCCCGGCGCTCGCCGAGTTCGACACCGTCCGGGGCCTGACCGGCTACGGCGCCCACCTCCTGCGCCGCGCCCCCGACTCTTGCGTCCTGCGCGCCGTCCTCGACTACTGCGTACGCCTGACCCGGCCGATCACCCATGACGGGGAGACCCTGCCGGGCTGGTGGACGCCAACGGGCCCGTCGGGCCGCCCGGACGAACGCTTCCCCGGCGGACACGCCAACAACGGCATGGCGCACGGCATCGGCGGCGTACTGGCGTTGCTGGCGGTCGCCGCCCGGCACGGCACCTTCGTCGCCGGCCACGACGAAGCGGTGGGCCGGATCCTGGCCTGGCTGGACCACTGGCAGGAGGACACCGGCCGAGGCCCGGTGTGGCCGTACTGGGTCACCCGGGTCGAGCTGCGCACCGACTGCCTCTCCCCGTCCACGCCGCGGCGGCCGTCCTGGTGCTACGGCACCGCCGGTCTCGCCCGCGCCCGCCAACTCGCCGCACTCGCCCTCGGCGACACCCGTCGCCGGCTGGACGCCGAGAACGCCCTCGTGGCCGCCCTCACCGACCCCACCCAGCTCAACGCCACGACGGACAACACCCTCTGCCACGGATTCGCCGGCCTCGCACACATCGCCGCCCGCGTGGCCGACGACGCCCATCCCTCGACCGCCGGACAGCTCCGCGCCGTGATCCCGTCGCTTCTGGCCGCCGTCCATCCGCCGGGCGCCGACCCCGCGCGCACCGCCGCGGCGCTCATCCAGGACGAGGAGCGCGGCCCCGGCCTCCTCGACGGCGCAGCCGGCATCGCTCTGGCCCTCCTCTCGACCGGCGCCGCCGAACCACCCCGAACCGCCTGGGACGCCTGCCTGCTCGTCGCCTGACCGACCACCGACCGAAGGACACCCGTATGCCCCCCGACCGCTGGCAGCAGCACAACATCACCTTCGCCGACCGTGAGAGCGGCCGGCGAGCCATCGCCGAGCGCATCGCCCCCGTCCTCCTCGCCGCCGAACAGGACGGACAGCTCACGGGCTGGTGGTTCATGAACAAACAGCCCTGGCCGCTGCGGTACCGCGCCGACGAGCCGTCACCCGCCGTAGAAGCGGTGCTGAGCGACCTCGTCCAGGACGGCGGCCCGGTCGTGTCGTGGCTGCCCTGCGTCTACGAGCCCGAGACCGAGGCCTTCGGCGGGACCGAGGCCATGGACGTCGCCCACGAGCTGTTCCACCGGGACAGCCGCCACCTGCTCACCCACCGGCCCGGCCCGGAGAACCTCGGGCGCCGGGAAACCGCCGTGCTGCTGGCGAGCGCGATGATGCGGGCGGCCGGACTGGACTGGTTCGAGCAGGGCGACGTGTGGGCGAAGGTCGCCGCCCTCCGGCCGACGACCGGCTGTCCGCCCTCCGAGCGGGCCGCCGAACTCGAGCGCGCCATGCGCAAGCTGATGACCGTGGACGCCCGCGACCTGTGCCGCGCGGGCGGCCCGCTCGCCGGGCACGGCGGATGGGTGACCGCCTTCGAGCGGGCGGGTGCCGAGCTGGCCGCCCTCGCCGGTCGTGGTGCCCTCACACGCGGTCTCCGAGCCGTCGTCGCCCACCACACGATCTTCCACTCCAACCGCGCCGGTCTCCTCAGGGGTGACCAGAGCGCCATGTCCGACATCGCACGAGAGGTAGTCATGGGAACGAGCGACAACGCCGCACCGTCCGGCGAAACGGCGACCGGCACGAATGGCGTCCAGGGGGTGAACGACACGATCGCCACCACCCCTACGACGGACGCCGAGCGCCTCCGCAACGCCCTGGTCGACGAGTTGCGCGCGCAGGGGCACGCCCGTACGCCTGCCGTCGAGCACGCGCTGCGGACCGTGCCGCGCCACGTGTTCGTGCCCGACGCGC
The DNA here is from genome assembly GCF_044544295.1 of Streptomyces sp. NPDC053750. Classification (NCBI taxonomy): domain Bacteria; kingdom Bacillati; phylum Actinomycetota; class Actinomycetes; order Kitasatosporales; family Streptomycetaceae; genus Streptomyces; species Streptomyces sp. NPDC053750. Next base: position 59,032 of record NZ_JBITXB010000025.1, read on the forward strand.
CCCTCGAGGACGCCTACGCCGACGCACCGGTGCACATCAAGTACGACAGCGACGGCACGTCGATCTCGTGCGCCTCCCAGCCGGGCGTCGTGGCCCTCATGCTGGACCAGCTCGAGGTCCGGCCCGGCGAGCGCATCCTCGAACTCGGCGCCGGTACCGGCTACAACGCCGCTCTGCTCGCCCACCTGGCCGGCGAGAGCGGCCACGTGACCACCGTCGACGTCGACGACGACCTGGTGGAGGGCGCCCGCGCGCACCTCGCCGCCGCCGGGATCGGCAACGTCACGGCGGTGACCGGCGACGGGGCCCTGGGCCACGCCGAAGGCGCACCGTACGACCGGATCGTGGCCACCGTCGGCGCGCACGGCGTGCCGCACGCCTGGCTGCGGCAACTCGCGCCCGGCGGCCGGCTCCTCGTCCCCCAGCGCCTCAAGGGCACCGTGTCCCGCTCCATCGCCTACGAGCAGCGCGACGGCCGATGGGTGTCCCTCGGCAGCGAGATGAACACCTTCATGCCGCTGCGGCGGGGCATCGCCGACGACGCCCGCCGCGTCGTCCCCCTCAGCACGGACGGCACCGTACGCCTGCAGGCCCCGGCCGGGCAGAACATCGACGCCGAGGCCCTCTCCGGCGTCCTGTACCAGCCGCGCACCGAGGAGTGGACCGGCATGACGGTCCGCGCCATGGAGTCGCCCGAGTGGATGGAACTGTTCCTCACCTGCTCCCTCCCCTCCGGCCTGATCCGGATGCTGTTCCCCCGGACCGCCAAGGGCACTCTCCTCACGGAGGACCCCTACCCCTCCTCTTCGGCGGTCGTCGACAAGGGCGCCGTCGCCTACCTGGCGCGGCGCTTGTCGGAGCGGAGGACGCCGGAGGGCGGCAAGTTGTGGGAGTTCGGCGTCATCGGTCACGGCCCTGGAAGTGACGAGCTGGCGGCGCAGGTCGCCGATGCCGTCCGCACCTGGGACCGGGAGTACCGCGGCCGTGAGGCGAGGTTCGAGATCCAGCCCCTCGACGCCCCCGCGATCGAGCAGCGCCCCGGCCTCTTCACCCTCGACACCCCGCTGAACCGCATCGTCGTCGACTGGCGGTGACGCACCACGTGTGACGGACGGTGCCCGCCGCCCGTACGCCCACCGGTGGGCACCGCCGTCCGAGCAGCAGCAGCTCCCACTCACACCGGGGGACCCATGGACCCGCACGGACCCACAGCCCAGCGCTTCCCGCTCGTCGCCCGATTCCGGCCTCCCTGCCCGCCTCTCGCCGAGCGCGTGCACAGCCTCGTCGAACTCGCCGGCACCGCGGTCGAGAAGAGCGACCAAGTGCTCGCATCGGCCGCCTGCAACCAGGCCGCGCTCGTCGCCTCCGACGTCGGCCTCCCCGACCTCGCCCGCGAGCTGTGCCGACGGCACGCCGCCGCCTACCTCCACGCCTGCCCCCTGCCCGGCACGAGCGCGATCCGGGGCCTGGAACCGGTCGTCAACCTCGCCCGCCTCCAGATCCGTGCCGGCCGCGCGGACGAGGGACGTCAGCGGCTGCTCGACCTGTACGCGGCGGTCGAGGCGGGCGCGGCCGCCCAGTTCGAGGACATCGCCGTACCGTCGGACCTCACCGCGACCGACGAGGACCGCGACGAGGTCCGCGCGTGGCTCTGGCGCGTGCTCCTCGCCGACGGCACCCGCACCCTCACCAGCACGGGACGGTGGGCCGAGGCCGAAGCACACATCGAAGCCCACCGTGGCGTAGGCAAACGGATGCTCGACGGACGCCAGGTCGCTGTAGTTGCCGCTCTCACTGTGGGTGCCACCGCGCGGGCCACTGCCCTCCTCGCCGACACGATCCCCGGCGATCCGTGGGAACAGGCCGTCACGTCCTGCCTGACCGTCCTGTGCCGCCGCTCCGCCGGGCAGCCGGTCGATCACCACATGACGAACCTGGTGAAGACGTACATCGACCGGAAGCCCGAACCGGGCACGACCATCTTCGACGTCCGCCTCGGCCTCACGGTCCTCGACGCGACCGGTTCCACCCAGACACCTGCCGCGCACCGCATCGTCGACGACCTCCACCGCAGGACGACGCAGGCCCAGGACGGCTACGCGGCCCGCGAGACCCTGGCCCACCCTCTGTTCACCGCGATCGCCTCAGGCCGGCAGGCACAGGACTGCCGCGACCTGGTGCATGCCTGCGCCCTCGGGGCAGGGGGCATGCCGAACGAGCTGCAAGGAGAACTCGCTTCGGTCGTGCGCACCGGCAACAGCGTGATCCGGGCAAGTCTCGCCCCAGAGCTCGGCCTTGGACGTACGCCTCCTATGGAGAGAGCCTGACAAGATCAGCTCAAAGAGTCCGCAGGGAGAGAACCTTCAAGACGTAGGATGAGCGGCTGGCCTCCTAGTGTAGGGGCTGCCCGGGCGATCATGTGACCGCCCCGTTCCTGGATCGTTGTTGTGGGCATGAGGCGGGGCGACCTGACGGATGCCGAGTGGGAACGGTTGCGGCCGTTCCGGCCGGTGAGTAACGGCCGTTGTGGCCGGACCCCGTCGCCGAGCTGTCTGCCCTGGTAGTGCGCATCCTCCCAGGGGCCGACCGACACAGCACGCCGTGGCCCATCCCAGAGGTCAACCGTTTCTCAGAACTCACCATCGCGCGTTGCTGCTTCTCCCCGGCACAGTCAGCAGGGGGTGCGGCAAGGAGAGCGGTGGCCGCCGGGTGGTGGGGGGCCAGCACCACCCCCGTCCGGGCAGCCAGCTGGATGGTCCGCGGCGCAGGCCCTCCGTAGCGTTCCGGCCATGGAGATCACGAAGAGTGTGCGGTGGGGCCGGTCCGGACGGTGGCGTGCGGGGCTGGCCGTGGCCGGGGTCGCCGCAATCGGGACCGCATCGCTTCTCGGGCCGGGTACCACGGCCGAGGCCATGGGCGCTGGCGGCGGGGACGCGCGGTCGCGGCTGCAGCGGGACGCGGACGCGGTACGGGACACGGGAGCCACCGGGCTGACGGTGCTCGCCCGGGACGCGGCCGGGCGCGAGACGAAGGCCCGATCGGGCACCGCGAACCTGAAGGACGGGGGCCGGGTGCCCTTCGACGCCTACTACCGCATCGGCAGCGACACCAAGACCTTCACGGCCGTGGCCGCGCTCCAGCTCGTCGGCGAGGGCACGCTGGACCTGGACGACACCGTCGAGCAGTGGCTGCCCGGGGTGGTCGCCGGCAACGGCAACGACGGCAGCCGCATCACCCTGCGCAACCTGCTCCAGCACACCAGCGGCCTGGCCAATTACACGGACATCGCCTTCGAGGACCCGGCGGAGCTGACGCCCGAGCGCTTCCACGCACAGCGGTTCCGCTCGCAGACCCCCGAGGAGCAGGTCGCCGTGGCGATGGAGCGCGCCCCCGGCTGGCTGCCGGACGTGGACGATCCGGGCGCCGAGACGCAGTGGGCGTACTCCAACACCAACTACGTGCTGCTCGGGATGGTCATCGAGAAGGCCACTGGCAACCCCTGGGCGCAGGAGGTGCACGACCGGATCATCGAGCCGCTGGGGCTGCGCCGCACGCTGATACCGGACACCTCGCCGTACGTGCCGATGCCGACGGCCGCCGGGTACACGCAGTTCCCCGGCCGGGACGACCTCACCGACACCACGCTGGCCGTGGGCGGCGGCGCGGACGGCGGCATCATCAGCACCACCCGCGACATGAACACCTTCCTGCGCGCCCTGATGGGCGGGCGGCTGCTGCCGCCGGAGCAGCTGGAGCAGATGCGCACCACCGTCCCGGCGCCCGGCTACGCCACCGACGGCAGGACCCGCTACGGGCTCGGCATCGCCTGGCGCCCGGTCGAGGGCTGCGGGGGCGGAATCTGGTACCACGGCGGCACGTCCTTCGGTACTGCCTCCGAGACCGCCGTCACGCCCGACGGCCGGGTGTCGGCTGCGGCCGCTGTCTTCACCACGCGCTTCGGTGACGAGAAGCGCTTCCTCGAGCAGGCGGAGGCCACGGTCCGCCTGCTGGACCGGGCGGTGTGCGGCGACCGGAAGCGCGGGTGACCGGGGGCGCACACCCGCAGAAGACACCACTTGATTTCTTCGATAGGAGTCGAGTAGTCGGGAGCGTGGGCCCACAACAGGTCCACTCGATCGGTTCTCAGATGTCGCAGGCTCGCCTTGAACGATTCGCGTACTGCGGCATGGAGGGCGGTCAGGGCCCGGATCCTGCCAGCGGCGAGGGTGTCGACGAGCCGGGAGATGGTCGGGTCGGAGGCGACCGGTCCGAACACGACCGGCTCGGCCCGCAGCATCGCGACATCAGCCAGGTTGTCCCCGCCTAGTAGTACCTACGGAGCCAACCGTGCCCGCCCAGGGCGGACGGGGTGTGCTCGAGGATGGCTTGTCGGACGGCGTCCTGCTCGACCTCGGACAGGACCTGTTGCTCGCCCCCCCCGGCGCCCACGCGGACGGGACAGCAGCGCGTCCCGGCCACCGGCCAGCCATCTCGCCCACCCGTTGTCCACGGCCCTGACCCGACACCCTGAACAGGCCCGCAACCTCCGTCCGGTCCCGGCCCTCCACCAGCGCCGACCCCTCAAGCAACCGCACAGCCTCCTGCGCGTCCGGTGACCAGGCCCGCTCAGCCCCTCACACACCGTCAACGAGCATGAATACAGAGCGTTTCGGAACAATAGGATGGGCCAGTGATCGAGACACTGCCCCCCGTGGGCATTGACCTTTTCGACGCTGACCGGCTCCTGCTCACCGAAGCTGCGGAGCCGCCGCTGTCGCCCCAGGACGCTGAGGCCCGCGACCGGGTGTGGGACATGGCGGTCAAGGCCAACCCCACCCTGTTCGACGGGCCTGCGGTGGCGTGCGGGGAACTCGAGCGCACCGGCCCAGGCATCCTGCGGCTGTCGTGGGTGCGTGTGACCTACCGGCACTACGCCCTTCGCCGCGTTCCCGGCGCCACCGCCCTCCCCTCGCTGTTCGTGAACACCGTCCAGCCGACGGACGACGGCCGTGTGCTGGCAGCGAGGATGTCGCCCTCGACAGCCGCCCCGGGCCGCTGGCAGCTGCCCGGGGGTTCGGTGGAGCCTCCCCAGGACGGGGCAGTGCTGGACGAGGCGGCACTGGCCGGCCAGGCCGCGCGCGAGCTGGTCGAGGAGCTGGGGGTCGCCGTGGCCGCCGAGGACCTGGAGCTGTGGGTCGTCACCCGTGGTGAGAACGGCAGTGTCGGATTGACCTACCTGGCCCCGGCCCTTCCCGAGCCAACGCTGCGCGCTCACTTCACTGCTGCTGCGGCAGCCGAGCGCAGCCAGGGCCGCGAGCCTGAACTCGATACCTTCGTCCTGATGGGCTCACCGGAGGAACTGGCCGGGCTGGACGGCCCGCACGCGGACTACCTGGAGCCGATCGTCCGCCGCTTCTTCGAACAGCGCTGACGTCAGGCGCCGGCGAGGTAGTCGCGTCCTCGTTCGTCGAGCTCGGCCACGCACCGCAGGCCCCGGGCCCGGAACCGCCTGAGGGCGCTGCGCATGCGGAAGACGCCTTGCGGGTGCGGACGGAGTGGACACCACCCATGTGGTCGATGGCCTTGTGCCACGTGAGGCACGCCTGCTCGATGCTGCCGCGCTTGAGGTGCATCTCCGCGCCCGCGACCAGGTCCAGGGCGACGATGCGTGCGTAGGTGTCCGCTGGGCGCGCGGTGGCGGCCAGCGCGTAGTGCTCGGCGGCGGACCCGTGGTCGCCCACGGTCTCGTGGACCTTGGCGGTGCGGGAATACACCGATGCGGCCGGCGGGCCCCAGGCGCCGCCTCCGTCCCCCTGCTCCTGGCCCAAGCCGCCGCCAAGGGCCGCCAGGACAAGGCCGAGTGGATCCGGGCCAACAAGGACATCATCAAGGCCGCCGCACAGAACTCCGGACTGCCGCCGTCGATGGTGGCGGGCAGCCGTTCCGGTGGTGCTGTTGACCCTGGCGGCGGCGTTCTTCCTCTGGCTGGCGATCAACACCCGTCCGGACGGTGACTGGGACCAGGCCTCGTACGGCGGGATCGAGCTCGCCTGTGCCTTGGCCGTCGTTCTGGCAGGCGCGGTGGGAGCGCTGTGGCTGGCACCCTCGGTGCGGCGGGTGATGCGGTGGCCGTGGGCGGTACCGGCTGTGCTGCTGGGGGTGGCGGCGGTGGTGCGGTGGGCATCCAGCGGGGCGTAAGCGCTACTCCGACGTACTTGCCGCCCAACGCAAGGAACGCGCCCGCACCCGCAGCGAGAAGGGCATCCGCTGGGGCGGACGCCCCCTCAAGGCCCTGTTCTCCCGAAGCTGCCACGAAGTGACTAGTAGCTCTCTGTAGCGGATCTGGGTCTGCTTGTCAGAGTTTTGGATCTTCTGGGCTCATCGAGCGCCGTGCTCAGCGAGGTTGGTCCGGTCATGACGACCGGAAGGAGCCCGGGGTGCGGCAGGAGTGGGAGCCGGAGGACCTGATCGAGGTCTGGACGCTGCTGGAGGAGGACCAGGAGCGGCTGCGGAACAAGTCGGGGGCGAACCGGTTGGGGTTCGCGCTGCTGCTGAAGTTCTTCGAGGTGGAGGCCCGGTTCCCGGAGGACGCCGGGGAGATCCCGGTGCCGGCGGTGTCGTACGTCGCCCAGCAGGTGAAGGTGCCCCCGGAGGAGTGGGCCGCGTACGACTGGTCGGGGCGGGCGATCAAGCGGCACCGGACGGAGATCCGGGCCGCGTTCGGCTTCCGTGAGTGCACCAAGGAGGACCAGGCCCAGCTCGCCGAGTGGCTGGCGGTCGAGCTGTGCGGGGTGGAACTGAACCGGGACCGGCTCGCGGAGGCGGTGGTGGCCCGCTGCCGCAACGATCGGCTGGAGCCGCCGACGCCCGGGCGTATCGCCCGGCTGGTGGGCTCGGCGGTCAGCACCTTCGAGGAGCGGTTCTGCGCGGCCACCGTGGGCCGGCTGTCGGCGGCGACCCGCTCGCGGTTGGACGACCTGATCGCCGAGGACGCCGGCACGGACGCGGAGAGCGCGGGAGGCAGGGGCACGTTCTTCACCGAGCTGAAGGCGGACCCGGGGGCGCTGGGGCTGGACAGCCTGCTGGCGGAGGTGAACAAGCTCCAGCGGGTGCGGGCGCTGGAGTTGCCGCCGGAGCTGTTCGGGGACGTGTCGGAGAAGCTGGTGGCGGCCTGGCGGGCTCGGGCGGCGAAGGAGTACCCCTCGGACCTGCGGGCGGCGGCCGGACCGGTGCGGTACACGCTGCTGGCCACGCTGTGCCACGTGCGGGAGACGGAGATCACCGACTCGCTGGTGGAGCTGTTCATCCAGCTCGTGCAGAAGATCAATACGCGGGCGGAGAAGAAGGTCGAGGGCGAGTTCAACAAGGAGCTGAAGCGGGTCCGCGGCAAGGAGGGCATCCTGCTGCGGCTGGCGGAGGCGGCGGTCGCGGAGCCGGGCGGCACGGTTCGCAAGGTGATCTATCCAGTGGCCGGGGAGTCCACGCTGAAGGCGCTCGCGGCGGAGGCTGCGGCGAACGAGGAACCACTGGCGGCGGATGCTCTCGCCGCTGCTGAACGCGCTGGATCTGAAGTGCAACAACACCGCCTACCGGCCGGTGATGGACGCGATCGACCTGCTCAAGCGGTATCTGGATCAGCCCATCGCCAAGGAGGGCGCGTTCTTCGACGAGGCGGAGAAGATCTCGCTGGCTGGGGTGGTGCGCGAGGAGTGGCGCAAGGCGGTGGTGGACGAGCGCGGCCGGGTCGAGCGCATCCCGTACGAGCTGTGCGTGCTGGTGGCGCTGCGGGACGCGCTGCGGCGGCGGGAGATCTGGGTGCCGGGGGCGAACCGGTGGCGGAACCCGGAGGACGATCTGCCGCCGGACTTCGAGGACAACCGCGATGTGCACTACGACGCGATCCGTCAGCCGCAGGACCCGGAGAAGTTCATCGGGGCCCTCCAGAAGCGGCTGCGGGAGGCGCTGACCCGCTTCGACACGGCTCTGGAGCTGGGCACCACGGGCGGGGTGGACATCGTCAAGAAGCACGGCGAGCCGTGGATCAAGGTCTCGCCGCTGGGCAAGCAGGAGGAGCCGGAGAACCTGGTCGCGCTGAAGGCGGAGATCGAACGCCGCTGGGGCACCATCGACCTGATCGACATCCTCAAGGAGGCCGAGTTCGCCACCGGCTTCACCGGCGAGTTCACCTCGGTCGCCACCAGGGAGGCGGTCCCGAAGGCGGTGCTGCGGCGCCGGCTGCTGCTGGTGCTGTTCGCGCTGGGCACGAACATGGGCATCAAGCGCGTCGCGGTCACCGGCAAGCACGGCGAGAGCGAGGCCGTCCTGCGCCGCGTACGGCACCTGTTCGTCAACCGGACCAACCTGCGCGCGGCGCTGGTGCGGCTGGTCAACGCCACCTTCGCCGCCCGCGATGAGGCGTGGTGGGGCGAGGGCACCGCCTGCGCTAGCGACTCCAAGAAGTTCGGCTCCTGGTCCTCGAACTTCATGACCGAGTGGCACCAGCGCTACCGCGGGCCCGGCGTGATGATCTACTGGCACGTCGAGAAGAAGTCACTGTGCGTCTACAGCCAGCTCAAGTCCTGCTCGGCCTCCGAGGTCGCCGCGATGATCGAGGGCGTGCTGCGGCACTGCACGGACGTGGAGATCGACCGGCAGTACACAGACACGCACGGCGCCTCCACCGTCGGGTTCGCCTTCGCCCACATGCTCGGCTTCAACCTGCTGCCCCGGCTGAAGAACGTCGGCTCCGCGCGCCTGTACCGGCCGGCGGCCGGGGAGGACGAGAAGTGGCCGAACCTGGCGCCGGTACTGTCGAGCAAGACGATCGACTGGGATCTGATCCGCCAGCAGTACGACCAGATCGTGAAGTACACCACCGCCCTGCGCCTGGGCACCGCCGAGGCCGAGCAGGTCCTGCGGCGCTTCACCCGCGGCGGACCCAAGCACCCCACCTACCGGGCGATCGAGGAACTGGGCCGCGCGGTGCGTACGGCGTTCATCTGCGACTACCTCGCCGACGCTGAGCTGCGCCGCGAGATCAACGACGGGCTCCAGGTCGTGGAGAACTGGAACTCCGCCAACCACGACCTGTTCTACGGCAAGGATGGCGACCTGACCGGCTCCGACAAGGAGACGCAGGAGGTCTCGATGCTCGCCCTGCACCTGCTCCAGTCGGCGTTGGTGTACGTCAATACCCTGCTCCTCCAGGACATCCTGAGCGAGGAGGAGTGGCAGAAGCGGCTCACCGACGCCGACCGGCGGGCCCTGTCTCCGCTGTTCTGGACCCATGTGAACCCCTACGGCCGGTTTGAGCTGGACATGAACTCCCACCTCGACCTCGCCGCCGCGGCGTCCATGGTGCCTGGCCCCCGCACCGCGCCCGATGGGCAGACTCCCCAACCGGCGGCGGAGAGTGCGGCCGGGTCGGCATCCTGAAGACCCGTACCCCGGCGTCGTCGGCGGGCGGCTGGATCGTTGACCGGGGTGAGGCGCCGTGCCGGGGAGGGCCTGGCCAAACGCGAGGAGGGGACCGGCTGATGCCCTCGCAGACCGCTGACGGGCCTGCGAGCCGGGGTCGGCCTGCCGCCCCCGAAGGGGCTGCCTGCACGAGGCCGGGCTGCCCGCGGGCGTGCTCAACGTCGTCACCAACGACCGCGCCGATGCCGCCGAGGTGGTGTTCGCGCAGGACCACGTCGCCGCGGCCGAGGTCGGCGGGGCTGCCGACGGAAGGGGCGGTCCTGGTCAGCAGCGGGCCGCCGAACGGCAGGGCCAACGGCGCGAGGCGCACCGGGTCACATGTTGTCCTACGCGGCGGGGCCGTCCGTGAGCTGGTCCATGATGTCGGCCTGGTTGTAGTGCGCCCGCTTCTCGATGATCTTCTCTTCCTTGAAGGTGAACAGGTTGAACATGGAGAAGCGCATGTGTGCTCCGCGCGGGGGGATGCCGTAGTAGTCGCCGCCCTGCGTGCCCTCGACCACGACGTAGGCGCCGACCTTGTTGTTCTCGGCGACGGTGTCGATGACGGTCAGCCGGATGCCGGGGAAGGCGTCGACGTGCTTCTTCTCCGCGTCGATGAATCCTGCGGCGCCCGGCCGCGGGGAGCCGATGCGGGGGTAGAAGACGAAGTCCGGGTGGAACATGCCAGTGAGTGTGTCGTAGTCCCCCTCTTCAAGGGCCTGGTAGAAGCGGCGCACGAGCTCGGTGTGGGTCTTGGTGGACATGTGACTGGCCTTTTCTGTCGTAACTGCCAGCAGCGCCGTGGGACGCCGCAGAGGTTGTCGCACACGCTCCGGGCCCGGTGCGTGACGGGCCCGGAGCGGTGTGGGGTCGTGGTTCCCGAGTGGGGAGTTCTGCTCAGGCGCGCTGGATCCAGTCCGCGTCCAGGCGGTCGGCCAGGCCGGCGGCGGTAAAGGCGGCCTCCAGCTCGTCGCGGCCCTCGGTGAAGTGGGCCCAGCTGTCGTGGTGGACAGGGACGACGCGGCGGGCGCCGAGGATCCGGGTGGCTTCGGCGGCCTGGGCACTGTCCAGGACGATCAGCCCGCCGTCGAAGACCTCGGAAAAGCGGGGCGCTCCGGCGAACAGGATGGCGGTGTCCACCGGGGCGAACCGCTCGGCGATTTCCTTGACCAGATTCAAGTGGGCGTTGTCGCCGCTGACGTAGACCGTCGGCAGGCCCTCTCCGGTCAGGACGAAGCCGACGACCTGGCCTGCGATCGGCTCGACCTCCTCACGCGGGCCGGGGCCATGGACTGCGGGCACACCGGTCACGGTGATGGTGCCGCCGTCGGGGCGCTCCAGCTCGATCGACTCCCAGTCGGCCAGCCCCTTGGCCTTCTTGCCCAGACGCTCGCCGCCGCCGGGAGTGGTCAGGGTGAGGGGGACGTCGGCCAGCAGGGCGCGGCCGGAGGTGTCGAGGTTGTCGGCGTGCTCGTCGTGCGAGAGCAGGACCACGTCGATGAGGCCGAGAGCGGCGGGCGTGGTGGTGGAGGGAGCGGTCTTCACCAGGGTCGGGCCAGGCGAGGCGTAGTTGCCGGGGCCGTCAAAGGTCGGGTCGGTCAGGAAGCGCAGGCCGCCGTACTCGAACAGGGCGGTCGGGCCGCCGAAGACGCGGACCGGGAACTGCTGGGTGTCGTGCTGGGACATGCCATCTCCTCGTTTATCACGGATAGCTTGAATGTTTTCCGTGATGCCCACCGTAAGCAGGACTCACGGAAAAACGCAAGCGCTACCATGAGGGGCATGAATGAGACCATGGCCGCCGACGTCGTGAAGACCGCCCTGCCCCCGGCCCCGGGCGCCGACCGGTACCGCTCCCTGGACTTCGCCGACACCACTGCGACACTCCCGGCCGGTCAGGGCTACGACCTGCTCGCCGCGCCCGAGTCCGCCATGCGCTGGCTCGCCACTCACGACCTGACCACCCCGGACGTGCAGCTGTACGAGGTCTGCGCCCAGCGGATGCGCACACTGCGCGGCCATGTGCGGGCCCTGTTCACCGCGCGCGTCGACGGCGCCACCCCACCCGAGGAATCCCTGCGCGCCGTGAACGAGGCCCTGACCGCCGCACCCACCGCACCCCTGCTCGCCTGGGACGGCGCCCAGGGGCTGCGCCGCATCCAGGCCCACCCCACCGACCAGGCCGTCAGCCATGCGCTCGCGACCCTCGCCGCCGACGCCGCCGACCTGCTCACCGGCCCCGACGCCGTCCTCCTCGCCGCCTGCGGCTCCGCACCCTGCGACCGGTTCCTCCTGCGCACCCACGGCCGGCGCCACTGGTGCTCCACCCGCTGCGGCGACCGCGCGCGCGCCGCCCGCGCCTACGCCCGCCGCAGCGGCACCGCGAACTGAACGCTCGACCTAACGGGAAATAATGAGTTCTTCCGTGAGGTTGTAGGGGGTGGTTCCGGCGCCCCGGCCGGAGCCGGACGAGCGCCGAGAGGACATCCCCGTCATGACGAGCCTGTTCCCCCCGATCGAGCCGTACGCGAGCGGCATGCTCGATGTCGGAGACGGCAACCTCGTCCACTGGGAGACCTCCGGCAACCCCGACGGCAAGCCCGCCCTCGTCGTCCACGACGGCCCCGGCGCCGGCACCCGGCCCGAACAGCGTCGCCTGTTCGACCCCGACCGCTACCGGATCGTCCTGCTCGACCAGCGCGGAAGCGGACGCTCAACCCCCAGCGCCGCCGACCCCGCCACCGCCATGCGGCACAACAAGACCTGGACCCTCGCCGACGACGTCGAACGCCTCCGCGAGCACCTCGGCATCGAGCAGTGGCTGCTGTACGGAGAAGGCTGGGGCTCCACGCTCGCGCTCGCCTACGCCGAGGCACACCCCGAGCGTGTCACCGAGATCGTGCTGTCCCGCGTCACCACGTCCCGCCGCGCCGAGACCGACTGGACCTACCGCGGCCTGAACCGCTTCTTCCCCGGCGAGTGGCAGGAGTTCCTCGACGCCGTCGGTGCCGGGCCGTACGACGACGTCGTGCGCGCCTACGAACGCCTCACCCAGGACGAGAGCCCCGCCGTCCGCGAACGCGCGGTCCGCGCCTGGAGCCGCTGGCACGACACCGTAGGCACCGCCGGCGGCACCCGCCAGGAGGCCGCCCTGCTCGGCGAGCGTCCTCCGACCGAGCAGACCGCGGTGGCCCGCACCTCCGCCCGCTACCACACCAGCGGCGCCTGGATCGGCGAAGGCGCCCTCATCCGCGACGCCGCCAAGCTCGCCAAAATCCCCGGCATCCTCCTCCACGGCCGGCTCGACCTCGCCAACCCGCCCGTCACAGCCTGGGAACTCGCGCAGGAATGGCCCGGCGCCGAACTGAGGATCATCGACGGACCCGGCGATCCGGCAAGCGACGAATCCCTCACCCTGGCGGCTGAGTCCATCTCACGCTTCGCCATGGCGAGCTCGACAGACCATGCCGGCCCAAGGACGTAACGCGCTGATCAGAAACGAGCGCCAGGGCCGTACGCGCCGTCACTCTCATAAACGGTCCTTTGCGCGAGCATGATCAAGAACGGGTCGCCGGACCCCGCCCGACCGTCGATTGGTTCTCACAACCCGTTCTCACTCAAAAGCTGGATGGGCCCCCTTCTGAGACTTGCATTGTGCGAAAATCCGGGCCCATGACGGACCCTCAAACCCCTTCCCCGTCCGAGCAGTCGGACGCGGACGATGTCGAGCGGCACGCCTGCCCGAAGTGCGACACGCAGCCCGGATCGCCGTGCCGCTCGCGCTCAGGAGCGGTCACCTCCGCCTACCACACCCGCCGCTTCACCCTGGTGCCCCGCCTGAAGAAGGCGCTGAGGGTGCCGACCCCGGCCGACCGCAGGCCGGGGCAGCCCTGGCGGCCGGGCACCCCACCGCCTGCGCCGATCGACTCGGACCTGCCGAGCGCGGACATCCGCATCGGCTACGCCCGCTGCTCGACGCTCGGGCAGGAACTCGACTCCCAGCTCGACGCACTCAGCAAGCACGGCATCCCGAGGGACAAGATCTTCAGCGAGAAGATCAGCACCCGCGTCCGCGTACGCCCCAAGTTCGAGGAAGCGCTGCGGACCGCGCGGGAGGTCAAGGCCCACGCCCCACACTGCCGGGTCATCTTCACCGTGTACGAGATGAAGCGCCTCGGCCGCGACGCCGCCGAACTCACCGCGCTCGCCGACCACCTCACCGCCCACGGCCTCATCCTGGAGATGCTCGCCGGACCCCTGACCGGCATCTACGACCCCACCGGCCCGGGCAAGCTGCTGTTCGCGTTCTTCGCCGCGATGGCCGAGACCGAGCGGGAGAACATCCGGGAGTCCACGCTGGAAGGACTCGACACCGCGGCCCGCAAGGGCAAGCACGGCGGCCGGCCCCCGGTCATCACCGACGACATGCTCCACACCGTGCTGCGCCGCCGCGCGGGCGGCGAGTCCGTCGAGCAGATCCAGCCCGACCTGATCATCCCAACCGGCAAGCGCAAGGGGCAGAACCCCTCGGTGGCGAGCATCTACCGGGCGCTCGCCGAGCACGCCAAGCGCGAGGCATACCCCGAAGCCGTCGAGCAGGCCCACGCCGACTTCGCCGCCCTCGCCGGCAACGAAGTCCCTGAACCCCGCGCAGAAACCAAGGCCCTAACAACACGCTGAGTTACTTGTCACTTCGTGGCAGCTTCGGGAGAACAGGGCCCTCAACGCCTGTCCTGTCGCATTGAAGCTGTCGGATTCTCACCGCTTCTCATTCGCAGTGTCAGATTCTCATTGCGTCGTGTGCTGAACGGAGACGTTTGCCCC
>NZ_JBITXB010000026.1:0-65451 GCF_044544295.1 Streptomyces sp. NPDC053750
GCGCTTCATGAGAGCGAAGACGCCCCAGCTGAGGTACTCACGCCCGTAACGGGCGTAGTGGGCGGGCTCGGTGGTGAGTTCTTCCCGTACTTCGGAGGCGAGTTCGTCGTCCGGGTTCCGGGGTGAAGTGCCCCGACTCAGAGGTCCTCGGCACCCGGTAGTGGTGGCGAAGTTCGCTGAGTACGCACGCGTCGACAGCCCCCCTCACGTCCCACAAGGAGCTGTCGAATCCGGTAGCTGCACGGCCCGGGAGGGGCTCGGCTGGGGGCGACCGTGCCCCCATCAGGGGTCAGCGCGTGTCGCCGACGCCGCCCTCGATGAGTGCGGACATCGCGCCCATGGTCGCCCCGGTGACATCCCCGGTGACATACACGACCGCCGTGCGCGAGCCGTCCGCCGTGACACCGGCCCACGCGTGGTAGCCGAGCAGTTCGCCGAAGTGGGAGAAGAAGCTGCCCCCGCCGGGGAGCGGCAGTTCGGCGAGGCCGAGGCCGTACCGCGCACCCTCGATGCCGATCCCGGACGCTGGGACGGTGGCGGTCATCTCGGCGAGCCGCGCCGGGGGAAGCAGTTCCCCACCGAGCAGCGCGGCGTAGAAAACGCTGAGGTCGCGGACGCTGCTGATAAGGGCACCAGAGCCAACAGCCATGCTGGGGTTGAGAAGCGTGACGTCGAGCGGCGTCTCGGTGCCGAACGATGCCCAGCCGGGCGCGTGTGGGCCGGGGACGAACGGTGACTCACCGGGGGCGCTGGTGGCGTCGAGGTCCAAGGGGCGGATGATCCGGTCGGTGATCTCCGCGGCCCAGCTCCGGCCGGTGATCCGCTCGATGATCATCGCGGTGAGCAGGTAGTTGGTGTTGGCGTACGACCACTTCTCGGGTGCCGTCCCGAGCCGCAACGCCGCACCTGCCAGCTCCTCCGGCGCATAACTCCGCAGCCGCTCCGCCTGGTAGCCCTCTGCGCTGGTCAGCGCCGGGATCTCAGGGTCGAGCAGGCGGCTGGTGTGGCGCAACAGGTCGCGTACGGTGATGTCCCGTGCAACCTCCGGCAGCCAGTGCCGTACGAGGGTATCCAGTCTCAGGTCGGCAAGCTGGAGTGCGACCACCGCCGTGAACGTCTTGGTGAGGCTCCCAATCCGGAACCGCCCTTCGCGCGGCGTCCCGGCGAGCGCCTGGCGCCGGCCGTATGGCGACATCACCTCCGCGCCGACTCCCGCGACGCCGGTGGCCAGGATCGCGTTCACCTGCCGGCGGAGATCGCCGTTCGTCGCGGCGGCTGCGGGTGTGGCCGGGCCCCTGGAGGCGGGTGCTGACACCGCCGTCGGCCCCCTGGTGAAGCCCACCAGGGCCGAGGCCATGCCGACGGTCAGGACAGCCCGGCGTGAAACAGGTACGCGCATGGTGTTTCCCCTTCCGTTTCTCCTATCCCACCAACACCGGAAGCCCACGCCCATCCAGCTGTCCTCCCCTCGGCCCCCCGGCTGGCCCCCGGTGAAGCCCGGGGGATGCCCACCGGGCACGGTGGGTCTTGTCGCGTCGAGGGGGCCTTGCGGCCAGCTCGGTGTGGGCCGGGTGCGCTGTAACGGGCACCATGTCCTCCAGCGTGATCCGTCGGACAGGCCCTAGGGCTGACGCGTCGGGAAGCTGCGCGGCTGCGGCGGCAATCTCAGGGAACACGGGCGCCGGCTGGGTGCCGTTCCTGGACCGCAGTACGACCCGGCCTGCGTCGACGGACAGCCCCGCGCGGAAGCTGTCCCACTTGACCTCCGCCGCGTGCCCGGCGGGCAGGTCAGGGCTTTCCACGGCCGTGGTGAGCATCGGCTTGGGCAAGGTCCACGTCGTCACGGTGCACGCCTTCACCGCGGCCGGCCGGGCCGGTGTCCGCCAACGCGGTGCCCACCCGGGTGCCGCCGCTGACGGCGTCGTCCTGGTCGTCGTCGGGATGCAGATTGCAGATCAGCGGCCGGGCCAGCCGACAGCGCCTGGCATGGACCTCTGACGTCGACCGAACCGGCGTAGAGGGCATCGAGAACGAGGACAGGGGCCGATGTGCCGCTGCCTGTCCGCGCAACCGACCAGGGCCTGCCGCGAGGGGGCCGCTTCCCCGACCTGACCGACACCGTCTCGGGCCAGGTCCTGGGCCAGGTCCCGCCGACCTGGCCGCGCGGCGGTCCGCCGGGGCGGCAGAGGGCGTCTCCGGCGGTTGTGCGAGATGCCGTGTCCGTGGCAGTGACCTCATCCCGTTTGTCTGACATCAGCTCTGACATCAGCGGAGCACCATCAGGGCCCCCTGGGTCTCGTACAGGCCGGCGCCGCGGGCCCACAGCGGCGATCAAGCCCAGTCGACGCCCGACTCCCGTCGACGCCCAGGGGAGGCACGCCGTGCTGATGCCGTCGTGGTGGTCTGCCTCGACACTGGAAGGACCGATGGCCTGGGCGGCTGGCGGGTCCGGTGAGCGGTGGGAGTGAGGTAGGGCGGTGTCTGATGATGCGGTGCTGGGCCGGCTGCTGCGGCAGATCCACGACATGGCGCCCACCGACCTACCCGAGGTGCTGCGCGGGCACTACGCGGCGTTGCGCGTGACCGGTTTGACGGTGTACTTGGCGGATCTGCAGGAGAACGTGCTGGTGGCGATGCCGGACGCGCAGGCCAACCCGGTCAGTGCTCTGCCGATCGAGGGAACCCAGGCGGGCTGGACGTACCGGAGTGTCTCTCCGCGCATCACCGCGGATGAGGACGAGGACGGGCTGACGCTGTGGCTGCCGCTCCTGGACGGCGTCGAACGTGTCGGAGTCCTGAAAGTCCAGGCCCCGAGCTTCGACAGGCCTACGATGCTGCTCAGCGAATCCCTGGCATCACTGATCACCCTCATCGTCCTGGACAAGGCCGGCTACAGCGATGACTTCGCGACGGCTATGCGGGCACGGCCGATGAGTCTGCCCGCCGAAATGGTGTGGGCTTTTTTGCCGCCGCGCACCATCGGTACCGGTCAGGTCACCTCCAGCGCGGTTCTGGAGCCTGCTTATGAGATGGGCGGGGAAGCGTTCGAACACGGCATCGTCGGCCGTTTCCTCCACGCGGCCGTCTTCGACGCCATGGGCCATGACCTGCAGGCGGGTCTGACCTCCTCGGTCGGGCTGACTGCCAGCCGCAATTCCCGCCGCCGCGGCACCGACCTCACCGACACCGCCCACGCCATCGACCAGGCCGTGTCCGACGCGTTCCCCGACCGGTACGCCACCACCGTCCTCACCCACCTCGACCTGGTCACCGGACACCTGACCTGGATCAACTGCGGCCACCCCGCCCCGCTGTTGATCCGCGGCGCGGAAGTGGTGCCCTCAGCCATGGAACGCGCCGGGGAACTGCCCCTGGGGCTGGGCGCTGTCCGACCGGACATGCCCCGCACCCTCCACCACCTTCAGCTCGAACCCGGCGACCGGGTCCTGCTCCACACCGACGGCGTCACCGACGCCCGCACCCACACCGGTGAACGATTCGGAGAGGGCGGCTTCGCCGACTTCATCATCCGCGCGATGGCCGCCGGCGAACCCGCCCCCGAAGCCCTGCGCCGCCTCATGCACACCCTCCTCACCCACAAACAGCAAGGCCAGCTCACCGACGACGCCACCATCGTCCTGTTCGAATGGCACCCGGCGGCACCACCCGGAACCCGCCCCTCGGGGGTGTGAGCGCTTCGGCTCCGGTTGACGGGGCGTGGTCCGTTCTCTGTGCCGAGAAGCCGGTGCCCGTCACGGGCAGGTCGATTGCACCCACGCCGTCGAACGGGAGATGGAGTACACGGCCCCCGTCCTGTCAGCCCGCTTGGTCCGCGTTCGGCTGACTGCACCGCTTCGCCTCTTCCTCGCAGCCGGGCAGAGTGGCCGTCTTGAGCACGGCATGAGGGCCGCCACCCGGACACGAACCCCGGCGGATGCGGTGGCATGCGGATCACCGTGTGCGACGCTGGGGCAAGCGGCCCCGGTTCGCATGGGCGCGGGAGGAGGACGGCATGGACTGGCGCTACTTCGCGCAGCAGATGGCGTCGCTGGCGCGGGATCTGCTCGCTCAGGAATCCGTGGATGCCACGCTGGAGCGGATAACCCAGGCCGCTACCGAACTGGTGGAGGGCTGCGACGAGGCCGGCATCCTCATCCTGAAAGGCAGGAAGGTGACGTCCCTGGCTCCCACGGGCCAGCTGGTCATCGACAGCGACCGACTGCAGGAGCGGCTGGGCGAGGGCCCGTGCTTCGATGCCGCCCGACCCGGACAAGAGGAGCGAGTCTTCCGCATCGCCGACTTCACCGAGCAGACGCCCCGCTGGCCCGCCTTCGGCCCCCAGGCCCACGAGCTGGGCATCGGCAGCATGATGGGATTCCTCCTCTACACCTAGGACGAGGAACTCGGCGCCCTGAACATCTACTCCCACAGGCCCGGCGCGTTCGGCGAGAACAGCGAAACAGCCGGCTGGCTGCTGGCCTCCCACGCCGCGGTCGCCCTGTCAGGGGCCCGCTCCCACGCCCAGATGCAACAAGCCGTCACCACCCGCCACCTCATCGGCGAGGCCATGGGCATCCTGATGGGCAGCCGCCGCCTCACCGAGAACCAGGCCTTCGACGTCATGCGCCGCTACTCCCAGGACAACAACATCAAACTCCGCGAGGTCGCCCGCCAGATCATCGAACGCGGCAGCATCTGAGCTGGTCCGGCGGCTTCCCCCAGGCTCATGACCGAACCCGGGGGGAAGCCCGGCCGGGTTCGGCCCCCAGGAATGCAGGCCGCCGACCCGGCCTGTCCGCCAGGTTTCCCGCCTTGCGCAGCTCATGCCGTTCCCGCCGATGGCGTCTACGAGTGCGTCGGCGAGGTAGTCCGCGGCGAAGGCAGCTCCCCGGGCTCTCTCCGAAGCAGTGGGCCCGATGCTCGCCGGTATGGCTGACCAGTTTCCTATCACCTCGCCTATGGCAGGAACACTGCGGTGGCCGTGAGCGAGAGCTGCACGGCGCGTACTGGGTTCTCGAGGGGAGCCGCAGGGCTGTGGCCGTCAGCTGACTCCCCACGCGGCGGGGCGGTGACCTGTCGTGGTCGGGCCTGTAGGGCGGATTCCAGCGGTCGTTGCAACAGGTGAGTGCCGCAACGGTGTCGGTTGCGGCGATGATCAGTGTTGCCAGTCGGTTTCGCCGCCCGGGCCAACCAGGACGGGATCGATTCCTGAGCCAGTGATTCCTAATGCTGTCTGTCAAGCCGTGAGAGCGGTGGGAGGCACGGCCTCGTAGGTCCGTCCGTCGCGTAGAAGCGCCCAGAGGACGTTGACGCGGTGGCGGGCCAGGGCCAGGACGGCCTGGATGTGGCGCTTGCCCTCGGAGCGTTTGCGTTCGTAGAACCGGCGGGACTCAGTGCAGTGGCGAATGCTGAACAGCGCGGAGATGTAGAACACTCGTTTGAGCCGGCGGTTGTAGCGCCGTGGACGGCGAAGGTTGCCGCTGATCTTCCCGAAGTCGCGGGGAACGGGAGCAACGCCGCCGAAGCCAGCGAGGCGGTCAGGAGTACCGAAAAGACTCATGTCGCCGCCGGTCGCGGCCAGGAACTCGGCACCGAGGATCACGCCCAGGCCGGGCATGCTGGTGATCACTTCAAAGTCCCGATGTTCGCGGAACCGGGCCTCGATCGCCTTGTCGAGCTCGGCAACCTGCTGGTTGAGGGACAGCACCTCCGCCGCCAGGGTGTGCACCAGCTGGGCGGTCAGTTTTTCGCCGGGCAGGCTGGTGTGCTGGCGTCCGGCGGCCTCTAGAGCTGTCTCGGCGAGTCGGTCAGCGCGCAGGACCTTGCGGTTGCGCAGCCAGGTTACGAGCCGCTTCCTGCCTGTCCGGCCGGGGCCGCCGGCCGTTCGCATAGATCTGCCCGAACTTCGCGCACCAGCGCCGGACCGTCTCGTGAGAGACGAGCACACCACGCTTGAGCATGAGCTCCTCAACCTCGCGGAAGCCGAGCGGGAAACGGAAGTACAGCCGCACGCAGTGCGCGATCACCTCGACCGGGTACCGGTGCCCCTTGTACGACGGCGACGCGGACGACACGAGCGACCCCTCCCCGGCACAACCAACTCCAAGATCATCCCAGACCGGTCAGCCAACGTGACAACGCCGTTGCGGCGCCTCACGGCAGCGGGGCCGGTCACGTCTCCTGCGGCCATGTGGCCAGCACGACGCCGGTCTCTCGGGCGGCGTCGATCCGTACTGCCGCGCGATGTGATCACTCGATCGTGAGTTCCTCCCCTCTGGCCGCCGAAGCGACGCAATGCTCACAAGGGACGGCGCATGACCGGCGCCGTTCCAAAATGTGCGTGGGTGGGGAAAGAGTATGACGCGAGAAACGGGACGCCGCGCGGGCCTGGACGAGCAGGCGGTGCTGCTGGCGGCGGGGCTGGCCGACGTTGCTGCGAGCACACTGGGCTCGGCCCTGGGAATGGCGCGAGGGCTGCTGCGTCGCTCGGACGCAGCGGAGCTGGCTGCGCAGGCCGAGCAGGAGCTGGTCGCACGGGGGCGTCTGGTGCTGGACCGGCATGCGTCTGTGCCCCCGGCGCACCTGGAGGTTCTCGCCCGGCACGTCCTGGCTCAGAAGTGCACTGCCGATGTCTGAGCGGTGGGATCCGGTCGCGTTCAAGGCGCGGATCGACGAGGTTCTGCACCAGTTCATCACTCAGGAGGCCGACCAGTTCGCTGCGGTGGATCCGCTCCTGAGTCCGGTGGCCGCGCAGGTGGAGGCTGCGGTCGCAGACGGTAAAAGGCTGCGGGCGGCGTTCTGTTACTGGGGCTGGCGCGCGGTGGGACAGCCGGACAGCGCTGCGCTGGTGCGGGCGGCGGCCTCCTTGGAGCTGGTGCACGCCGCGGCGGTCGTGCACGACGATCTCATCGACGACAGCCCGCTGCGGCACGGGCGGCCCACGACTCACGTGGCCCTGCGCGGTGCTGTGCGGGGCCGTCCGCGGGCGGATGCCGCCGCGCGGTCGCTGGCGATGCTGGTGGGAGACCTGTTGATGGCGATGGCGGGACAGTTGTTCGCGACCAGTGGCTTGCCCGCGGCGTACCTGGCCCGGGCCCGCCCGCTGTGGTCGGTGATGGCGCGGGAACTGGTGGCGGGCGAGTGCCTGGAGATCTTGCGGACCGGAGCTGGTCCGGACACCGAGGCGTCGCTGAAGGTGATCCGCTACAAGACGGCCAAGTACACCGTTGAGCAGCCCCTGCTGATGGGGGGTTTCCTGGCCGGGGCCGGCGGGCGGCTGCGCGAGGGTTACACCGCGTACGGGCTGCCGCTGGGCGAGGCCTTCCAGCTGCGGGACGACCTGCTGGGGTTGTTCGGGGACCCGGAGCGTACCGGTAAGGCCAACGCCGACGATGTGCGTGGCCAGCGGCCTACGGCGTTGCTGGCAGAGACCTGGCGCCTGGCCGCCGACGACGACCGTGATCGGTTGCGCGCTCTACTGGGCCGGCGCCGTCCGAACGCGGAAGCCTTGGACGCGGTCCGCGAGGTGATGCGCCGGCTGAAGGCACCCGACCGCATCGAACGCATGATCAGCGCACGGGTCGAGGAGGCGCTGGGCGCGCTCCACGAGCTGGACGTACCGGCGCACGCTGCCGGTGCCCTGGCCTCACTGGCGCAGTCGGCAGCGGACCGAGCGTCGTGAAGCAATCCCGCCCCCGGAGGGCCTCGGTCCCATGCCTCTTCAGACCGCTGGTCGGCGGTCGTCTGCCGTTTCGACGAAATTGAGGAGTTCTGCCATGACCTACACCGAGGCATCGATGGACGCTCTGCGGCAGGCCGGTGACGAACTCGCCGACGCCACCGTCGCCGCGCTCTTCGAACGCGGCCAGGTCGGCATGTTCAACACCTTGATGCGCTACGTCTCCACCGCCGGTGCCCCGTTGCCGGACGGTCTGCCGGACGTGGCGCGTGAGTACCTCGAGGCCACCCGACTGCCACCGGCCTGGGTGGACTGGGCGGAGATGGAGAAGGCCCGGCTGTTCTTCATCGACAACAACGTGCACATCTCCACCGCACTGTCTTTCGCTTCCATGCCCGCGTGCTATCTGGTCCCTCACGTGGCCAGGCTGCTGTCGGCCACCCACGGCCTGAACTACCCCTCCAAGCGCATGGCGGAGACCGGTCAGTTCACCGTCTACCTGATGCAGCCCGACGCCTTCGAAGCGGGTAGCCGCTTTATTCCCGCAGCCCAGAAGGTCCGCCTCCTGCACGCATCCATCCGCCACCACCTCCAGCGGGAGGACCGGTGGGACACCCGGGCTCTGGGAGCGCCGATCTGCCAGGAGGACATGATCGGCGGGCAGATGTTCTTCTCCCTGCTGGTGCTGGACAGCCTGCACCGCCTCGGCATCCACATGTCGGCAGAAGGCGCCGAGGCCTACTACTACGCCTGGCGCGTGGTCGGGGCCATGCTCGGCGTCGACCAGGACGCCGTCCCCAAGACCCTCGACGAGGCCCGCCGCTTCCTCGACCTGTACATGATCCGGCACATGGGCCCGTCCGAGGAGGGCGCCCACCTGACCCGGCAGCTCATCGACCTCTACGAAGAGGTGGTACCCGGCACCTTCTTCGACCCGATCGTCTCCGCCCTCATCCGCTACCTGATCGGTGACACCTGCGCCGACTGGCTGCAGGTGCCCCGCACCCCCTGGGACAGCGTCGTCAAGGCCGTGCCCCACCTCCTCGGCGTCCTGGAGAGCATCGAGGACCGCTCCCCCCTCGGTGCCTGGGCCCTGGACCGGCTCGGACACCTCACCACCGTCTTCGAGTTGTCGTCCCTCACCCGCGGGCGCGTCATGCACTACGCGATCCCCGAACAGCTCAAGAAGGACTACGGCATCTCCAGCACGGTACCGAGCACCCGCCGGTGGACCCCGCCGGCCGCCACGGTTGCCTGACCATCCTCGATGCCGCCGGAGTGGGCATGTCGTCCGGCGGGGAAGCGGCCGTCGGCCTCTCGACACCGCCCTCATACGCGTGCTGCCGAAGGAGCCGTGAAACGACCGTACGACGGTGGCGACCCAGCCGGACACGACACCGTTTGGCGCAGACACGGCCGCCATGTGGAACGGATGGCATGCAGCGGTTTCAGCAGCCCGGTCTGCGGCAGACGGCCGCCGAGGGCCGCCTCGGAGACGAAGTTGAAGGAGTTCGCCGCCGGAGAGCGGCCCTCAAAGCCCCAGGACTGGGCCCGGCTTTGCGTCAGTCCGCCGGCGTCCACGGCAGTGCGGACTGGTGCTGACACCGCCGCACCACCAGCATTCGAAGTCGTCAGGAACCCGGTACTTCTGCGTCCACCACGCTGGCCCCCTCCCGGAACCGTGTAGCGGGGCCGGTCCGCGCCCGGCGACCGCGCAATCGGACTACGTCGCGCTCCCGTGCCCGGCCTCCTTCGGGTCCCCCGTCTGCCGGCCCCGAGGCCCGCTTCGCGCTGAGCGACCTGACGGTGACCCCGACCCGGGCGCGCCCCGGCACACCGGTGCGGGTGACGGCACGGGTGAGGAACGTGGGTGAGGCGAAGGGCACCTACTCCGCCGTCCTGCTGGTGGCGGGCGAGACCGAGCAGCGGCTGGCCGTGACGGTCCGCCCAGGCGAGGAGGCTCGGGTACGGTTCACCGTGCGCCGCGAGACGGCCGGGTCCTACTCCGTCGGGACCGGACCGCTGACGGGAGGCTTCGTCGTGCGGCGGTGAGCGCCGCAGTCGCCCAGTGGGTCATTTGACGGATTCCCCGGCACCCGCGATCGACGACTCTTGCCGTGTCAGCAGACGCCGCCCCCGACGACCGGTCGGAGGCGGCACCGCCAGGAACCGACAGGAGCAGTCATGAGCAACGATCAGAAGGTCGCGATCATCACCGGTGCGTCGCAGGGCATCGGCGCCGAGCTGGTGAAGGGCTACCGGGAGAAGGGCTACCGGATGGTCGGGACCTCTCGGTCGGTCAAGCCGTCGGAGGACCGGGATCTGGTGACGGTGGCGGGTGACATCGCCGACCCGACGACCGCGGCGCGGGTCGTCACCGAGGCGCTCGAGCGGTTCGGCCGCGTCGACACCCTGATCGACAACGCCGGTGTGTTCATCGCCAAGCCGTTCACGGAGTAACCGCCGAGGACTTCGCGACGATGCTGGGAGTGAACCTGCACGGGTTCTTCCACATCTCCCAGGCCGCCGCCGAGCCGATGGCCAAGCAGGGCAGCGGTCACATCGTCACCATCACCACCACCCTGGTCGACCACCCCATGGCTGAGGTCCCCTCCGTCCTGGCGTCGCTGACCAAGGGCGGCCTCAACGCGGCCACCCGGTCCCTCGCGATCGAGTACGCGTCCAAGGGCGTCCGGGTGAACGCGGTGTCGCCCGGCATCATCAAGACGCCGCTGCACCCCGCCGAGGCCCACGAGACGCTCGCGGGTCTGCACCCGGTCGGCCGCATGGGCGAGACGAGCGACATCGTGGACGCCGTGCTCTACCTGGAGGCGGCCGGCCTCGTGACGGGCGAGATCCTGCACGTCGACGGTGGCCAGAGCGCGGGCCGCTGACCCGGATCGCCGGGGGGAAGGGCCGGGTCCGGCCCCTCCCCCCGGTAAACGCGACGCTGTCGGGCGGTGTGCTTCCCGGCACACCGCCGAGCGGCGCCCGCGACCGGTCACCCGACCGTCCGCGGGCGGCGCGTCACCTCAGCTCCGCCTCGATCCACTCCACGACGTCCGGTGTCACGGGCTCGGCGATGTCCGCGAACTCCTCGTGCTTCTCGAGGAACCCCTTGACGTAAGGGCAGACGGGAACGACTCGTCTGCCCGTTTCCCGTACGTCCTCCAGGGCCTCGCGGACGAGTCGGGATGCCAGTCCCCGGCCGGCGAACGCCTCGTAGACCTTGGTGTGGTAGAAGACCCGCTGCTGTTCCCCGCGGTCCCGGTAGGCCGTGAAGCCGGCGGTCCGGCCGTCGACCTCTATCTCGTAGCGGAACCGGTCCGGCACGTGACGGACGGTGGGAACGGTGGCCGGTGCCTGCTCTGTCATCGTGCGTCCTTCGTGGCGGGGGCGGGGTTCCTGCGGGGGGTGAGGGTGGCGTTGGGGAGTGCGGGGGCGGGAAGGCGGTCTCCGGGATACCCCTCGACCCGGCCGAAGCGGTCGGAGGCGTTCTCCCAGTCCTCGCGGGCCCGGACGATGTCGTCGTGGGTGCGGCCGATGAAGTTCCACCACATGACGATCTCCTCGCCGAAGGGGGGCCCGCCCAGCAGTACCAGCCGTGCGGTGCCGGTTCCCTCGTTGGCGACGGTGAGCGTCGCGCGTCCGGGGGCGGCGTAGCCGAGTTCGGCGGGCTTCAGGGCGGTGCCGTTCAGGAGGACGTCGCCGGTGTCCACCAGGAGTCCGTGCTCGAACTCCGGGTCGACGCCGAGGGTCACCGTGGCGCCCGGCTCCACGGACAGTTCCGCACCGAGCAGGGGCGTGAAGGTGCGCACCGGGGAGGTGTCGCCGGCGAGCGTGCCGAGGAAGACCCGTGCGGTGCCGCCGTCGAGCCGCACCGCGTCGGGTACGTAGTGCTGGAAGTCCCGGGCGGCGTCGCGGTGTTCGTCGGGCAGCGCCACCCACAACTGGACGCCGTGCAGGACAGTCGTCCGCGGGGTGGACACCTCCGTGTGGCTGATCCCCGACCCGCCAGTCATGAGGTTGAGTTCACCGGGTCTGACGAAGGCGTGACTGCCGAGGCTGTCGCGGTGCTCGATCTCCCCGGCGAAGAGCCAGCTGACGGTCTGCAGACCGGTGTGCGGGTGCGGTGCGACGTCCATGCCGCCCGTCGTGGACACGTCGTCGGGGCCGTAGTGGTCGGCGAAGCACCAGGCTCCGATCAGTGTGCGGGCGCGCTGGGGCAGGGTACGCCGCACCGGCATGGCCCGAGGGCCGCCGAGCGGGACCTGCCGGGCGGTGAGGACCTCGACGGCCGGGGCCGCCCCGTCGCCGGCCGGTCCGCCGCATCTCAGCTCGGCAGGCTGTGTTTCGGTGTTGCTCACGGTCGCAGCCCTCTCACCAATGAATGTTTGAGTTTCAACAATTATGCGTCGATGATAGGGCGGGCGGCGAATGATCGCTCGATGAAGGAGACGACATGACCGAGACGGCGGCGGTGAGGCCCGGTAACCGGGTCTTCGTCGACAAGCAGCACCCCGACGCCTACCGCGCGCTCGCCGCGACGGCGCAGGCCGCGAAGGACGCGGCGGCCGCCGCCGGGCTCGACCGCAGGCTCGTCGAACTGGTCAACCTGCGCGTGTCCCAGCTCAACGCCTGTGCCTACTGCCTCAACCTGCACACCCGCGCCGCGCTGCGGGCGGGCGAGACCACCCAGCGGCTGGGCGTTCTGGCGGCCTGGCGCGACACCGACCTGTTCACCGCCCGGGAACGCGCCGCGCTCGCCCTGGCCGAGGCCACCACCCGCCCCGCCGACGCCGGCACCCAGACCGCGGCCTACGCGGAGGCCCGCGCCACGTTCTCCGACGACGAGATATCCGCGGTGATCTGGGTCGCGATCACCATGAACGCGTTCAACCGGGTCTCGGTCATGAGCAAGCACCCGGTCCGTGAGAGCTCGGCGGTTCCCGTGCAGTGATCCGTACGCGACCGCGTACGTCCGCTCAGAAGACGCGGTCGCGTCGGATGTGGTGCGGAATCAGGTCCAGGAAGGCGTGCAGCGCCCGCGTCGGCGGGCGCGTCGCCGAGGCGACCACGCTGAGCGTCCAGGAGAGACGGGCGTCCGCGAGGGGGACGACACGCACCGCGTCCCCGGCCGCCTCCGCGAAGTCGGGCGGCAGCAGGGCCACGCCCAGGCCGTGCGCCACGTAGTCCGCGATCGTCGTGATGTCCGAGACCTCGATCAGTACGCGCCGGGACAGCTCCGCCCTCGTGAACGCGTCCTCCACGATCTGGCGTTGCCCGAATCCCGTGGGCATGTCGACGAAGGACTCGTCAGCGATGTCCCTCAGCCCCACTCCCGAAACCAGCGAAGGACCAGCACAGCCTGTCGGAACCGCCCCAGCGCCCTCGATCGGCGCGGGGTGCCGACCCGCGGCGATGTGCAGCGAGCAGGCAGGCGAGGAACTCGACGACGTGGCACGGGACGTCGAGCGTGGCAACATGGGTGACCATCGTGAACCTCTGGTTCATCGGACGATCTTATGAGGAAGAACCGTCCTACCAGGGGCTTCGCGGCCATTCCCGCCCAGGTGGCTACGACAGGGGTCAGTAGTGCAGGAACTCGGTTCCGCGGTGGTCCTCATTACCGGGGTCATGGCGTCCGGTAAGTCCACCGTCGCGCAACTGCTCGCCGAGCGGCTCTCGCGCTCCGTGCACCTACGCGGCGACAGCTTCCGCCGAATGATCGTGTCCGGTGGCGAGGAGTTCACTCCACAGCCGTCCGACGAGGCGACGGCGCAGTTGCGTCTGCGATACCAGGCTTCCGCAACGATTGCGGATCTGTACGCGGGGGCGGGCTGGACGGTCGTCGCCCAGGACGTCGTGCTGGGCGAGCACCTCGACGCCTACCTCAACTGGGTGACGACCAGGCCGCTTTACCTGGTCGTCCTCGCTCCCACCCCGGAAGCGGTCGCACAACGAGAGGCCGGCCGCCGTAAGCACGGCTACGGGGGTCCCTGGACAGTCGACATCCTCGACCAGGCCCTACGCCAGAACACCCCGCGCCGCGGGCTATGGCTGGACACGTCGCATCAGACGCCTGACCAGACTGTGGACCAAATCCTCACTGGCCTCACCACGGCGCACGTCGCCAACCCCGCGCATTCGACGACAGATCACTGACGGAGGGCGGGGCCTGCTGTAGCCCGGGCCCGGGTTAATCGGCAGGCAGGGCCTCCCGCATAACCTTTGCGGTGGCAGTCGGGTCGTAGTCCTCGGAGACGCCTTCGACCAGGATGATGTCGCCCTCGATGTGCCGCGAGCGCAGCGGTGCGATCTCCTGGTAGGCGGGTGAGTCCCACCAGGCACGCGCCTCGGCGATCCCGGGGAAGCCGATCATCACGACGTGCCCGGGCCAGCGGCCCTCCTTCACCTCGTGCTGCGTGGCGTGCACGAGGAAACGGCCGCCGTACGGCTCGAAGGTGGCGGGGATGCGCTCGATGTACTCGGCGATCTCCGGGTGCGGAGCGGCCTCTTGCAGGTGAGCTATGGCGTAGGCGGGCATGGCGTCCTTCCGGTCGGACGGGCTCCGTACGCAGATGATCGTGGCATCCAGACGCGCCGGGGTCCATGACCTGGCAGGTAATCGACTCCGGCCCGCAGCGCGGACCACCGGCGCCCTCGGCGCGCGCCGCGCCCCTGCCGTCGGCCGGTGGGCCGGCCGTGTCCGGTGTGCAGTTGCACGCCCCCGTCATCTCGGAGGGAGCCGGAGGCGTACAGCCGCCAGCCCTCGGTGGAGCCCAGCAATCAAGTGGGAACGGCGAGCAGGGATGGCCGTTTTCAAGGAGCGCCATCAGGTGATGACGATGTGTGAAAACAGCCAGTGCCGCTCTTCCTCCCCACTCGGTTGCCGTCGGCAACGAGGGGTCGGGGTCACCACTCGTGCACGGTGCGCCCCTCCGTCCCGTACGGTCTACCCGTGATGATCAATTCGGGTGCCCCGCGCACCCTCGGCCTTCCTGCCTCCGAGGCGCGGTTGCGCTTCGACACGGAATTTCACGAGATCGGCGGCGGGCCGCGCCGCCGCTTGCTCATGGTCGACGACGAGCCTGCATTCGAGCTCAGCTTCTACTGCGGAACGTGTCCGTTCCTGTTCCGCCGGTTGGAGACCTCAAGGCAGAAGCTGTCCCTGGAGGACGTGCAGGAACGGCTGACCGGCGCGCTGGGCGATGTCGACGACGCTGGAGTGATCGATGCGTTCGGCACGTTGCTGCCGCAAGGCGAGTACCTGCCACTGCTCCTGAGTGTGCAACCCCGGCTGGTCGTTCCCGGCGGAGAAGGCGACTATTTCAGCGGCGAGCAGGTCACGACGTGGGGGATCGATCAGTTCTGGGGCCTGCCGGAGTACCCGCACACCCCGTACTACCGAACGTTCGAGACCGCCGTCGATGCGGACGCCCACCTCTACGAGTTCGTCGTGCCCATGGTTGCCCCCACATGGAACGACAGGGAACGCGTCGAGGAGTACGCCACGCGCATGGAGAAGGGAACAGTCCCTACGGCGGTGGCGATCTCCACGCTCGACCTGTGCGAGCCCGCCGCCGGGATGCCGATCGACCAGTACCAGCACTGGGGCCTGACCCACTTCCTCCTCGACGGCCATCACAAACTGGAGGCCGCCGCCACGGTCGACAGGCCAGTGCGGATCCTCTCTCTCCTGGCCCTGAGCGAAGGCCTGGCCGGAGCGGAAAACTGTGCTCGGCTGCCTGCCCTGCGCGCTCGGCCCCGTTCAGCCCGGGCGAGCGGCATCTGAACCAGCACAGACCGCCACGCCGCGGGCCCGCAACAGCGCACCCCAGGAAGCCACCGACGTCGTTCTGTGGCCCGTTGCGGACCCGTCCGCAGGTCACCTGCTGGCTCTGTCGGGCCGGATGGCGCCGAACGAGTCGGGCACCGCCATGGCAGTGTTGACCAGCTACAACGACGGCGATCACGAGGGCCGGGGAGGCTCTGCGGACGGCGCTGCCGGCAGGGTCGGTCATCTGATGACGGCGGAGCGGGTCATCGCTCCCGGCGGACTGCGTATCCGCGACACGGCGACCGGAGTCACGGTGTCGCCTGGCTGTTGCTCCGGGTTGGAGGACTGGCGCGACTGGCTCGGCCTGGTGACCGGTGCGGAGCCGAGGCTCGGTCACGATCCGAGGCCGCACATCGAGCACCTCGGAGCGAGTGTCCGACTGTGGCCGGACGAGGACCATCCGCGAGAGAGGTTCACCGATCTGCCTCTGGCCCAGCTGCCGGAGCTGCCGGGCTCCGTGCGGGAGCAGCTCGTCGGCTTTCTGGCTGCGGTCGAAGAATGGGCGGCCCAGCACGCCCCGGCTCTCGCTGCCCGCCTGGTGGCGAAGCTCGAGGAGGACCTGGCCATCGGGCGCCCCGCTCCGGCAAGATCAGCGCTGAGAGACCATCCCCCTGGTCAGCTGGGCTGCGGCTGCTGCTGCTTGACGCGTGTGCTGTCCAGGACGTGCCGCCAGGAAGCGACGCCCGGTCGGCGGCGCAGCAGCGCGCGGCGTTCGCGTTCGGTCATGCCGCCCCACACGCCCCATTCGATGCGGTTGTCGAGGGCTTCCACCAGGCAGTCGATGCGTACGGGGCAGCGCTCGCAGACAGCTTTGGCGCGCTTTTGGCGGGTGCTCTCCGCGAACAGTTCGTCCGCATCGGCGCCGCGGCAGGCGGCGTCCTCCTGCCAGTACTTCACGGTCGTCATGATGTTCCTCCCCCGTCGCGTTCGGCGACGGCACCGAGCCTATGCCCAGGTCACGGCCGATCAGTCCTCAGCTGTCCGCAAGGATGGCGATCGGGCCGGACTGTACCTATGGGGCGTTTGGAGTGAGTAGCATCCGTCAGCAACATCCCAGGTAGAAGGAGTGTGCTGTCGTGGCCGACGAGCCCCAGACGACCCCCGTGCAAGAACGTGTACGCCAGCGATTCGCCGACGAGCTCACGGCCAACCACGCAGAACAGGAAGAGCTCACCGGGCAGATCGCCGCCCTGCAGCAGCGACTCGATCAACTCCGCGCAGATGAGACGTGGTTGACACAGGCGCAAAGCAGCCTGCCCACGACGGGCGAGCCCGCGAACGGCGCGTCCGGCAGCGCGGCCGAGACACCGTCGGCGGCCACGGTGGAGCAGGTAGAGACGGTCGTCGAGGCGCCGCAGACCGTTCCGGCGCAGCGGCAGAAGCAGACGGCGAAGAAGGCGGCCCAGGCGAAGAAGCCCGCCGCCAGAAAGTCCGCGGCGAAGAAGCCGGCGGCGAAGAAGTCGGCGGCCGAGAAGAAGACCACGGTGAAGAAGGCGGTCGCGAAGGCGCCGGTCAAGGAGACCTCCGCCAAGAAGACAGCGCCGGCGGCCGAGAAGTCCGCTGCGAAGAAGACGGCGGCCGAGCAGGCTGCATCGCCGAAGGCCGTTGCCGCGAACGCTTCGGCGGGCAAGGCCGCCACCTCGAAGGCTGCGTCGCCGAAGGCCGCCGCCACGAAGGCTCCGGCGGGCAAGGGCGCGGCCGGTGGGCCGCCGCTTTGGGAGCTCCTCCTCGGTGTGCTGCGCAAGACACCGGGCCAGCCCTTGGTGGCCCGCGAGGTCAGCGACCAGCTCGCCAAGGACCACCCCGACCGGGCAACGTCCGCGCAGACGGTCCGCAACGGCCTGCAGACCCTGGTCACGAAGAACCTCGCCGAGAAGACCCGCCAGCAGGGCAACGTCATGTACACCGCCCACGCCGACACGCCCGCGGCCACCGCGACGCTCTCGCCCGCCGGGGGCGAGCCCGCGAGCGACAAGGCCGAGCAGGCGACCGAGAAGGTCCCGGCGGAGGTCTAGCATCCGCTGCCGCCCTCCGGGCCCGCGGCTCGCTGGGCGAGCCGCCGCAGGGGCCCGGAGGACGGCAAGGACGGAAGTGCGTCGACGACAGGTGGACCAGTGGACCATGATCGTGCTGAAGGTCGGGCCGCTGAGTGGGAAGACAACCTCCCACCAAGGCGCCCACGCTGGTGACAGACCTGTTTGGCATCATCCCCGCATGGACTTCGACCTCGCCCCACCTGCCGGCGTTGGCCCGTTGCGACTCGGCATGACGCGGAACGCGGCCAGTACCGCGCTGGCCTCGCTCCGCGATCTTTCCGCGGTGTCGGAGTCCGATCAGCCGGGGCGGCACATCTTCCGTCCCAGCAGGCTGATGATCAGCATCCACTGCGCGCGCGACACGCTCGAGGCCATCGAGCTGGCAAGGCCGGTAGCCAGGCTGCGCCACCAGGACGGAGTGAAGTAGTAGCCCTGCTCTTCCTGGGGCTCGTCGTCGGCCGCGGACGGGCGCCAGAAGCTCAGCAGCAAATCCTGGGCGACGAAGGAAGCAGCGTCGTCGGGGTCTTCCTCGAGGGAGGTGAACGCACTGATGCGCCGGACGACCTCGCGCGCTGGAAGCGCGAAGACGTCCACGCCCTCGAAGAGCACTCGGTCTGTCTGAAGTGGTAGCTGTGGTAGCCCTTCGCCGCGGATCCGGTCAGCCTGCTCGAGCAGTGTCTGCAGACGTCGCCGTGTC
This sequence comes from Streptomyces sp. NPDC053750, assembly GCF_044544295.1. NCBI lineage: Bacteria > Bacillati > Actinomycetota > Actinomycetes > Kitasatosporales > Streptomycetaceae > Streptomyces > Streptomyces sp. NPDC053750. Next base: position 18,252 of record NZ_JBITXB010000026.1, read on the forward strand.
AACTCCTCGGCCATGGCAGGAGTCGGTGCTGCGGCCAGGATGGCTCGGACTTCCCTCGAACACAATCCGTGCTTCTGCTGGGCAAGAGCATCGAGGATTGCAGGTAACTCTCTGAGCTGGGAGCGAAGCTTGGTATGGGCCTGGCCGCGGGCCCGTACTGCGTCTTGTGGGGCCAGGTGACCACGGCAATCCCCCCCTGGCGTCCGTGCAGCGCCCCCGGCGTCCCCCAGACGCAAGCTGCCGACGGGACCCGACACCGGACGGCAGAGCGCCTTTTGCGACACCGTCGCGCATCCTGACCCGGGCGCTGCCCATCCGCGATTTCCTGCGTCACCCGTGCGGTCCGGGCACACCGAGTCCCACTCCCCCCGGCCGGGCGGGACTGTGCTTCGTCTACGCGTCGGAGCGCGTCCGGGTGGACTGGTGGCCGCGCGGCACCAGTGGCCATGGCCACGCTCCGGAGGGCGCCCTGACCGGCCTTGAAACAGTCGACGACCAGGAACGGACGCGCTGCCGAGAAGCCTGGCGATCTCGAATCTTGATTCGATTATCCTCTCACCCGTGGATGCGAACCCACCTGCCAGACGACGCGGCCGCTCGCGCCGGGAGCAACGACGTCGCCGCAAGGCCAAACGACGCCGCATGATATGGGCCGTGACGTCGGTTGTGACCCTGATCGGCGGCGCCACCACCTATGCCATCACCGGGAGCGACTCCGGTGAGTCGTCCTCGTCCGCCCGGGCGAAGGCTCCGTCCCCACCGGCCGTCTCGGCCCGGGCGAAGGCGGGCGAGGCGTCCGCGGACGCATCGGAACCGCTGCCGTCGCCCACCCCGACGCAGAAGCCGTTCGATCTCGAACCGGCTCTGGCCCCCGTGACCGCGCTCTTCGGCGACAACCGGATGTCCGTGGCGATGCTGGACGTCAACAGCGGTGCCATGGCGACGTACGGACACGACGCCTTCGACACCGCCAGCATCGTGAAGGTGAACATCCTGGCGACCCTGCTGCTCCAGGCCCAGGACCAGGGGCGGACGTTGAGCACCGAGGAGCGCGCCCAGGCCGCTGCCATGATCCAGAAGAGCGACAACGACTCCACCAGTGCCCTGTGGACCCGGATAGGCAGTGCCCCCGGGCTCGACGCGGCCAACGAACGGCTCGGCCTGTCCGAGACACAGGGCGGTGAAGGGACCGTCTGGGGCATCACCCAAACCACAGCGGAAGATCAGATACGCCTGCTCCAGTCCGTGTTCGGCGACAAGTCGCCCCTGAGCGAGGCGTCGCGTACCTACATCCAGGACCTGATGCGGCACGTCGTGGGAAGCCAGGTCTGGGGCGTGTCCGCAGCAGCCGACTCGGGCACGACCGCACTGAAGAACGGGTGGCTCAAGCGGACGCAGACCCAGAAATGGGACGTCAACAGCATCGGTCGGATACAACATGAGGGCCACGTCTATCTGATGGCGGTACTTCTCAACGGCTGCAGCACCCAGGAGGTCGGCATCAGCATCGTAGAACAGGCGTCTCGCGCGTCCGTGACAGCGTTCTCCCGACGTCTCAAGGAGAAGTCCACCACCTGAACGCCCGGACCGGGGCCGAACCGCCTTCTCGATCCGCTTCGCGCGCACTTCGGCCGCCTCCCGCTCTCGTACGGCGTTCACGTGCTCCGGCAATGACGTCGGCCGTCCCCGTCGGCCCCCGGTCGACGCGACGCCGTGACCGGAAGCGCGGGCGGGTGCCGCGGCGGGCTTGAGTCTCTCCCCGGGAGAGGGTCCACGCTGGCGGACATGAACAGCAATGATCTCGACAAACGCGTCGCCGTGGTGGCGGGCGGCAGCAAGGGAGCCGGGCTGGCGACGGCACGACTGCTGCGGCAGGCGGGGGCGAGGGTCGTCACCATCGCCCGCACGGCTCCGGAGACGGCCGACGTGGTCTTCGTGCCCGCCGACCTGAGCACACCCGAGGGCGTCACGGCGTCGTCCGAGGCCGTGGCCGAGCTGGTCGGGGTGCCGGACATCCTGGTGCATGTCGTGGGCGGCTCCCGCTCTCCGGCGGGTGGATACGCGGCGCTCGACGACGAACGGTGGGCGCAGGAACTGTCACTCAACCTCCTGCCCGCGGTCCGCCTCGACCGCGCGATCGTCCCCGGCATGGTGGCTCGTGGTTCGGGCGCGGTCGTGCACGTGACCTCCATCCAGCGCCGGATGCCGCTGCACGACTCGACCCTGGCCTACGCCGCGGCCAAGAGTGCCCTGGCCACGTACAGCAAGGGTCTCGCCAACGAGGTGGCCCCGGCGGGTGTCCGGGTCAACTCGGTCGCTCCCGGCTTCATCCGCACCGACGGCGCCGAGCGTCTTCTGGCACGCCGGATGCGTGAGGGCGGCATCACCCGCGAGGCCGCGCTCGGAGAGCTGATGCGGGTACTGGGCGGCATCCCGCTGGGACGGCCCGCGGAGCCCGAAGAGGTCGCCGAAACGATCGCGTTCCTTGTCTCGGACCGGGCCAGTGGCATCACCGGATCCGAGCACGTGGTCGACGGCGGCACCATCCGCACCGTGTGAACCTCCACCATCACGACATGGGAGACAGCCATGCAGGACATCCGTGCCTTCGTCGAGGAGTACGTCGCCGCGGCGACGGGTCCCGACCGCGAGCGCTACGTCGCTCTGTTCCACGACGACGCCGCCGTGTACGACGACGGGCGCAGCCTGAGAGGGCTCACGGAAGTGCGCCGCTGGCGCGAGGAGACGCCGGACGTCGACTACGACCTGCTGGAGGTGGCCGGCACTCCCACCGCCTGCCGAGCCGTCGCGCGGGTCTGCGGGGACTTCCCCGGCAGCCCGGTCATCCTCCGCTTCGCCTTCGAGCGCGACGCGCGGGGGAAGATCACCGTGCTGACCATCACCCCCTGACCACGGGCGGCCGGACGACGGGCCGCCCACGAGGAGGAGCGCACCATGGCGCAGAGACTGACGATCGGAGAGTTCTCCCGCATCACGCACCTGAGCATCCGCATGCTCCGCAGGTACCACGAGCAGGACCTGCTCGTCCCCGCCGAGGTCGACCCGGACACCGGCTACCGCTACTACTCCCCCACGCAGATCCGGCCGGCGCTGACCGTCAGGCGCTTCCGCGACCTGGACCTCCCGCTGGCGGACCTGCGGCGCTTCCTCGCTGCCGAGTCCGCGGACGGGCCGGACGACGGCACCGCGCAGCAGGTCGTCGCGGCCCACCTCCGCCGGCTCGAGGACCGGCTCGGCCGCACCCAGCGGGCCGTCGAAGCGCTCCGGGAACTCCTCGACCCGGAGGCGGAGCGGGCGGTGGCGCTGGAGGAACTCCCCGCCCAGCGCGTCCTGGCGGTGTCCCTTGACGTACCGGAGAGAGCCGGACTCGGCTGGTACGACGAAGCCATGCGGAACCTCGACGCGGCAGCCGGAGAACGCTCCGTCCTCCCACCGGGCGGTCGGTACGAGCACACTCTGTTCACCGAAGGCCATGGCCGCGCCACCGTGTACCTTCCCTTCGACGCACCGCTGCCACCGGATGTGCCGGGCACGGTGCGCGAGCTGCGCCTGCCGCGGCGGACGGCCGCGGTCGCCACCCATCAGGGGCCGCACGACGACCTCGACCTGACCTACGGCGCCGTGGGCTCCTTCGCCGCCCGCAACGCCCTGCGCTCGCAGGACCTCGTCGAGGAGGTGTACCTCGTGGGGCCGCGCGACACCGACCGGCCCGAGCGGTGGCGCACCCTCGTGGCGTGGCTGGTCGCTCCGGAGAACGGCTGACCGGCGGCGGACGGTCCCGTCTGCCGCCCGCCCGGCAGGGGTTGCGGGTCAACGAAGGGAATGCCCTGCGACGGGCCCGCACACGTAGTTGCCCGGCTCGGCGGGGTCGTCACTGATCCAGAACTGGGTCCACAGCGCGGCGAACTCGGATCGGCTCAAATAACCGTCGGCATCCTGGTCGAGACGGTCGAAGACGTCTCCGGTCGCGACCCCCTGCCCGTGCCACAGGTCGATCAGCCGCTGGTGCTCGTTCCTCGAGATGCAGCCGTCACCGTTCTCGTCCACCGCGTCGAAGACCGTGTCGGCGGTGGCGGCCACCGCGTCCCGCATGGTGGGCAGCCGGTCGACCATGCCGAGGAGGTCGTCCATGTCGATCCTGCCGTCGTTGTCCGTGTCGACGGCCTGCGAGAGGTGCCTCCACCACCCCAGCAACACGCCCTCCACCCGCGCGGCCAGTTCGCCGTCCGCCCGAACGCGGGGCAGCCGGCTCCACCGGGACGCGAGCGCCGCGAAGTCCGCCTCCTCCAGGCAGCCGTCGCCGTTCACGTCGAAGGCATCGAACATGTCCTGCAGCTTGGTCCGCTGAAACTCACTGGCCATCGCAAGCCCTTTCTCTCGCGGTGCTGAAAGGATGCTGTCCACGCGCGTCGGCCACCCATCGGCGTGTGAGAGCGCGAGGTGTCACAGCGACGCCACCGAGCGCCCTGCCCGTGCGCCGAGCGCCGGTTTGAGCGCGTGGCGCGCCCTCGGAGGGCCGCCGGTGCCCGCGATGCGGCGAACGCCGAGCGTCTGGGGGGAACCGAGCGGCACCCTCCTGCGGCGACCCGCCCGACCGGTCAGGCCGTGTCGACGCCGGTCAGGACGAGCGGAAGACGGTCGCTCGCCCCCTCGACGAGACGGACCGGGATCTCCCAGTCCGTCTGGTGGACGTGGCAGGCCGGGTACGGGATGTCCGGGTCGTCGTCGCAGGACGCGGCCGTCGCGGAGACGTGCAGCACTCCCTCGGGCACCGACGGGTTCAGGTCGAGGGAGCGGGACAGGTCGGTGCCCGCTCCCTCGCCGGCACGCAGCAGTTCGAGTGGGGTGGCGGAGACCAGGAGCCGCGTCGCGGGCCCGTAGCGCAGGTCCGGCTTCTGACCGGCGGGGGCCCGGAAGGCCACCTCCAGGCGCAGGGTGCCCGGCGCCGCCTCCGTCGTCTCCCGCCGTACGCCGTCGCCCGCCCTCGCGCCCAGGGCCTCCTCCGGCAGGCGAAGCCGGGTCAGCCGGTGCCGGGCCGACTCGACGACCAGGATGTCGTCGCCGACGACCACGGCGTCACTGGGCTCGCGCAGATCGGTCGCCAGCGTGCTCACCTCCCCGGTGGGGGGTTCGTAGCGGCGGAGAGCGTGGTTGTAGGTGTCGGCGACGACCACCGAGCCGTCCGGCAGGGCCGTGACGCCCAGGGGATGCTGGAGCAGTGCCCGGGCGGCGGGGCCGTCGCGGTGCCCGAAGTCGAAGAGTCCGGTGCCCACCGCCGTGCGGACGGTGCCTTCGAGGTCCACCCAGCGCAGGGCGGACGTCTCGGAGTCGGCCACCCAGAGCCGGTCCTCGGTCGCGGACAACCCGGACGGCTGCGCGAACCAGGCCTCGCGGCCGGGCCCGTCGACGAGCCCCTCGTTGCCGGTGCCGGCGGTGACGGCGACACTGCCGTCCCGCGGATCGTAGGCCCAGAGCTGGTGCACCCCGGCCATGGCGATCCAGACCCGGCCGTTCCACAGGGCGACGTCCCAGGGCGAGGAGAGACTGACGGCACGGGCGGCTCCGCGGGTGGGCTCGCCCGGCCTCCCCTGCCTGCCGGTTCCGGCCAGGGTGGTGACCTCGCCGGTGACGGGCTCGTACCGGCGCAGTGCGTGGTTGACGGTGTCGGCGACGACGACCGAGCCGTCGTCGAGCAGGGCGAGTCCCTGCGGCTCGCTGAACGAGGCGCTCTCGGCCGGGCCGTCCGCGAAGCCCCGTCTCCCGCTGCCGATCCGCCGCACGAGGCTCTCCCCGTCCTCGGCGAGCTCCACCAGTTGATGCCGGGTGGTGTCGCTGACCAGGAAGGTGCCGGAGGGCAGCGGCACGGCCTTGCCGGGAAAGCGCAGGGTCGTCGGCTCCGGCTCCGGTGCCACGTACGGGGCGTCGCCGCGCCGAAGGGTGCCCTTGGCCGCGTGCTGGGCCTCGAGTTCCTCGAGCAGCCGCTGGATGGTGGGCGCGTGTCCCTCGCCGGCGTACTGGGCGACGACGTAGCCCTCGGGATCGATCACGGCGAGGGTGGGCCAGGCGCGTACGGCGTACTGCTTCCAAGTGGCCCGTTCCGGGTCGTCCAGGACGGGATGCTCGACGCCGTAACGCTCGACGGCGTCCAGGACGGCCCGGTGTTCGGCCTCGTGGGTGAACTTGGGCGAGTGCACACCCACGATCACCACGGTGTCCCTGTGCCTCTCCTCCAGATCGCGCAGTTCGTCCAGGGCGTGCAGGCAGTTGATGCAGCAGAACGTCCAGAAGTCGAGGATCACGATCCGTCCGCGAAGCGCCGCGAGACTCAGCTCCCGGTCGCCGGTGTTGATCCAGCCACCCCTGCCCACCAGCTCAGGGGCGCGGACCCGTGCATGCTTTGCCATGGTTCAAGCCAATCACACCGCCGCATCCCGACCCGGGGCGTGCGAGGCGTGCTCGTCCCCGACGACTCGGCACTCGGGCAGTTCTGGGCGCAGGCGCTCGGCTGGAGGGTCCCGCGCGTACTTCGAGCCGGCCACCACCTCCGACGTCCCGGAGTAGTTGGCCTCATGCCGGCGACGAGACCGACGGATGCCACGACCAGAGGGCTGTGGCCCGCGTCCCGTGCAGAGCTCCGTGATTGTTCGTGCCGGCCGTCGCCACCATGACGACGCGGGCTGCTCCGAGCTGCGTCGTCTTCCAGTTCGCCCGGGGCTCGGCTCTCCGAGGAGGGGACCATTGCGCAGCCCGGCGATACCGTGGTGTCCCCAAACGCCGATCTCCGACTGACGGGAGGAGCAGTGGAGGCAGGGACCGATGGCCGGGTGATCCGCAAGTACCGGCTTCGCGCGGCGCCGTTGGTGTTCGTCACCCTCACTCTCGGGTTGCCCGGCATCCCGTTGGCGCGGGGGATCGTGCCGGAGGACAACCTGCCCGTGACGCTCAAGGTGAGCATGCTCGTACTGCTGAGCACGGTGTATCTCGGCATCATCTGGTTCTGGCGAGCGGCCACCCTCGTCCACCGGGACCACCTCGCGGTACGGCAGCTCTTCCGGACCCGCAGGACGGCGTGGTCCGACGTGATGAGCATCGAGAGCGAGGAGAATTCGGCTTCCCCCAGGACGATGCTGCTCGATCGAGAGGGACGACTGTTCGCGCTGCCAGGGGGCGTGGGGGCGCAACCCGAGGAGGTACGAGCCATCAAGGACAGATGGGTGCGGTCCCGTGGCGAGGGCTGGACGCCTCCGGTCGATGCCTTCGTCCTGGCGGCTCGGCACCGCGCTTCGGCACGTGAATCCGCGTTGGTGTGGGCCATTGTCCTGGCCGGAGGCTCGTTCCTCGTGATGCTGGTGTCGGGGCTCGTCCTTGACTTCGGGTCGGAGTGGGAGGGTGACGAGATCCCCTGGTTGTTCCAGGCGATCGGCTTCGTGCCGGTCGTGGTGTTCGTCGCTGTCCGTCAGGTCGTCGGCCGCCTCCTGCGCCGCCGGCGTGCGGCGTGCATTTCCTGACCCGGGACGAGCGCCTTCGCCCCAACGGCCCGGCCCCGGCGTCAGCGGCTTGACCACCTTTCCGGCCCCAGCGCGTGCACCGGCCATAAGCCCCGGCAGGTTGGCTGTTTCGAGGTTCAGGTGTCGCACCAGTGCGCGGTGGTTTCTCAGGTACGGCGGCAGCTTCTAGGGCGGGGCGAGGAGCGTCGGCTCCTGGCGGATCCGGGCGGGATGGTCCAGGCCCACGGAACTGGTGCCGGAACGGCCGCTCGGTCCGGGGTGTGGATCGGGCGGCCGTTCCGGGGTGGGGCGCCGGTCAGCCGGACTTGCGGCGGAAGTTGCGGGTCTGGCCCTTGGGGCCGTTGAGTCCCTTGATCTTCTGCCGCCCGTCCTGGTGCGCCTGCTGAGCCCGGCCCATACGGGCCTTGCGCTCCAGTGCTTCCTGGAACTTGCGCTTGGCGTCGGCCTCGGGAGCCGCAGGGGTCTCGGGCTCAGGGGCCTCGGTCTCGGGCGTGTTGTCCTGCGGGGTGTCGGTCATCGTGTTTCCTCCAGTTGGGTAGGGGTGGGAAGGGAGAACCGCCGGCTACGGCGTGACCGTGGGGTGGTCGCGCCCCGAGCACTTCACCGGGCGAGGGAGCGGTCCACGCCCCGGCCCGTCAGGGCGAGATGGTCGCCCTGCCAGCGTTCGCGCAGGCGGCGGTCGTGGGAGACGAGGAGCAGGGCTCCGGAGTAGGCGGCCAGGGCCTCCTCCAGGTCTTCGGTGACCGCCGGTGAGAGGTGGTTGGTCGGCTCGTCGAGGAGCAGGACGTCACAGGGTCGGCTGAGCAGGCGGGCCAGGGAGAGTCGCTGCCGCTGGCCCGTGGAGAGTTCTGTGACGCGGGCTGTGAGGCGGTCCTCGGTGAACAGGCCCAGGGAGAGGAGCGTGGCGGTGTGGTCCTCGGGGGTGCCGGGGAAACCGCGGGCGTACGCGGAGAGGAGGGTCTCGCCGGGGCGCCCGGGGCCGGGTTCCTGGGGCAGGTGCCCGATGCGACCGCGCCGGGTGACATGGCCCTCGTCGGGGGCGAGGCGGCCGGCCAGGACGCGCAGCAGGGTGCTCTTGCCTGTGCCGTTGCCGCCGGTGACCAGGAGGCGGTCGCCTGCCTTGACGGTGAGGTCGGTGGGTGCCAGGCGGCCGACGACGGCGACGCCGGTGGCGTCCAGGACCGTGCCGGCGAGCGGCCCGGACCGCAGGACCGGCGTGAAGCGCAGCGGCTCGGGCGGGGCGGGGACGGGCTCGGCGAGGAGACGCCGCAGTCGCTCCTCCGCGTTGCGTACCCGGCCGGCCAGGGACTGCTGGACGCGGCCTCCGGCCCGGTCGTAGGCCATCTTGTTGCCGTCGGTCATGGCGCGGCCGGGGGCGACGCGGCGGGCGGTGGTCGCGACGGCCTCGCGCTGGGCGGCCACCTCGGCTTCCCAGCGGGCGTGATCCAGTACCCAGCGCCGGCGGGCCGCCGCCTTCTCGGCGAGGTAACCGGAGTAGCCGTTGCCGTAGCGGGTGACGGTACGGCGGTCGGCGTCGACCTCCAGGAGGGTGGTGGTGACGCGTTCGAGGAAGACCCGGTCGTGGGAGACGGCGACGACGGTGCCGCGCCGAGTGCGCAGATGCTCCTCGAGCCACGCCAAGGCGCTCGCGTCGAGGTGGTTGGTGGGCTCGTCGAGGAGCAGCACCTCGGGGGAGGCGGCGAGCAGGCCGGCGAGGCGCAGGCGGACCTGCTCACCGCCGGAGAGGTCACCGAGGGCGCGGTCGCGCGGGAGATGGGCCAGCCCGAGGCCGTGCAGGGCGCGTTCGACGCGGGCGTCGGCCTCGTAGCCGCCGCGCAGTTCGAAGGCGGTCGTCAGGTCGCCGTACTCGGTGAGGACCCGGTCCTCGCCCGCGCCGCCGGACATGGCGGCTTCGAGCGCCCGCATGCGGCACTCGATGGCGCGCAGGTCGCTCAGCGCTTCGTCGACGGCCTGTTGGACGGTGTGGTGCGGCGGGAGCCGGCCGTCCTGCGGGAGGTAGCCGACACCGCCCTCCGTCCGGACGGTGATCTCGCCGCTGTCGGGCCGTTCGACGCGGGCGAGCAGACGGAGCAGGGTGGACTTGCCGGATCCGTTCTCCCCGATGACGCCGGTGCGTTCACCGGCGGTCAGGGCGCAGGTGACGGCGTCAAGGACGAGTCGGCCGTTGTACGACTTCCTGACGGCGCGGGCGCTGATCTGCGTGGGCAAGGAGGCTCTCCGGGACGTTCGTGAGCGGGGCGGCCGTGGTGGACCGCGGGGTCGGGCGAGCGTCCCGGTCGAGCATGTCTGCTCCTTGGTACGACGACAGGTGCGTGGAGAGGCTTGCACGAGACGGTGGCGGGAGCAAGTGGATTTCGGTGCCGTGTGGGGCGGGCTGGGCCCGGAAGCGGGGGTGGGAGCGTGCCTGCGGCGCTGGAGGTCGCGCCCCACCGCGGCGCGGTGACGACACGTACCGGCCGAGACGGGCTGGGGCCGGCTCCGGACGACACCGCGCGTGGACCACTCACGTGGCACATGTCGCCTCCCTTCCACCGAAAGCCCAGGTCAGCGCAGCACTCGTCGAGGCGTCAGGCGGCGCAACACTTCGGCAACACCACTATCCCTACCGGATCGGCATGGTTCCGAACGTGCCACCCACCGACCGCGTCCGAGACCACGCCGGCCAGGGCGCGCCCACCGTCGCCGCCCAGCGCACGCGGTGTCGGCTGCGCGCGGATCAGGCACGCCAGCTCGCCGATCTGTTGCGTCACCAGCTCCTCTCCGGGGGCTTCCCGGCAGGCACCCTGCCGCACGAGTCGACCCTCGCCGCCGAGTACCGGGCCTCGCGCAACACGGTCCGCCAGGCTCTCGGCCTCCTCCGCACCGAGGGCCTGGTGGAGCGCCTCGACGGAGCGCCCGACCCGTGGCACCTTCCACGCGGGCCGCGGCCACGACTACCGCACCCATGACATCGCCTGTGAGGTCCAGGTCGCAGCCCTGCCAAGAGCGGTGGGCTCCTTGTGGTCGTCGGTAGTGGTCGCCGATGAGGCGGAGGATCGTGTGCCGGACCTTGCGGAGGGCCCGGTAGCGGTGGTGTTCCTCTTGGTGGGCGGCTTCGTCGCCGAGGTCGAGGGTGTAGGGGAGTTGGAGAAGGCACACAGGACGTCGATGCTGATCTGGCGGAGGCTATCGTCAGGGGCGTCGTCGGCAAGGCCAGCCAGGGCGTGGACGCCTCCGAGCCGTACTGCCGGGGAATCCGAGCCGAACTTGTCGACGGCTTGGGAGAAACGCTCAGTGTGTAGCCGTGTGGCCTCGCGGTGAGCACGTGTCTCGTCTACGCGCTGGCGACGGTAGGCGACGACCTTGGAAGTCCAGCAGGACCACCAGGCTGTAGAAGACACCACCCGCGACTACGACCGCCACAACGAAGGCCAGAGTCAAAGCTCGGCCGGCCTTCCGCAGCCTCAGCTCGCGTTCATTCAGTGACCGTGATCTTCGCCTGGGCATCATGACGGATACGACAAAGCACCGTGGTCAGCGGTTGCAGCGCTGGATGCTTCCGGTCTTGGCCACCGCGCGGCAGCGACCATCTCCAGCAACGTCCAGAGTTTGATCCTCACCAGCTACCAGCTTCTGCAAGCAGCTTGTCGCCGCTATCGGCATCACTGTGACACCGAGAGAGGGGCTCAGTGCCAGCGGAAGTCCTCAGCCTCCACCAGCCACCTCCCACTCTGCGCTGGCACGTGCACCGACCTGTGACTGAGTGTTTGAGTCGGTCCTGCTCAACCTTGTTCGTGGCCCGCTCGGCGGTGTCCGGCGCTCACCCGTGTGCTGACAGGACGTCGCGGAGAGCGAGAGGGGCGCGGCCGGTCAGCTGGGTGTAGTCGTTTCGGACTCGATCCCAGCGCTGCTCGCGCACCGAGGCGAACATGGACGAAAAAGCGTAGAGCCACCAGGGATCCAGGCCGTTCGCCGCAGTCTCGGCACAGTATGTGTCAGCCGGGATGTCCACGTAGACGACAGGCGTCTCCCACGCCTCCGCCGTGATCGAGGCGATGCCTGCCAGGTCCACCGACTCGGGCCCTGTGATGTCATGGTGACGGCCGGTCGGCTCACCCACCGCGAGGGCGGCCAGTGCACGCGCCACGTCGTCGCGCGCCACCAGGGAGACCCGGCCATCCGCGGCCGGAAGCCGCAGCAGCCCGGTCGCGCGCGCCTCGGTCAGCCAGGCTTGGAAGAACTCGATGTAGAGCGAAGCCCTGGCGAACGAGCACGGGACGCCGGAAGCCAGAAGCAGATCCTCGGTGAGCCGGTTGACTACTGCATAGCAGAACGGGGACGCCATGTCGGCGTCAACGCTGCTCAGCGCAGCGACATGGCCGACACGCTCAGCCGCCACGGCGGCGACAACGTTGCGGTGGTGCAGCAGCACCCGTGCATCGGGCCCGTCACTGGAGACGAAGACCAGAGTGTCCACGCCCTTCAGCGCCGCACGCAGCGCCGGCGGATCGGCGTAGTCGGCGACGGCGACTTCCACCTGCGGCGGCAACGCCTCGGCAGGCAGCCTCCTCCTGGTCATCGCTACGACGTCCACGTCGGCCCGGTCCGCGAGCAACCGCACGATCCGCCCGCCCAGGCTGCCCGCCGCCCCAGTCACCGCGATGCGCATCGTTGCCCCCCGTCGCCTTGTCACCAGTCGTACAACCGTAGGCAGCCAAAGAAACGCGAGCAATGCTCGAGACCTGTGGATCGAGCTCGGGGAGCACGCGAAGGGCGTACCTTCCCGAGTGATCGATTGATGGTCATCGAGTAGGGGACGTCCGGGCGGACGGGGACACGGCGGGCTGGACCGAGCGAGCGTACCGTCCGGGCCACGAGCGCGCCGTCGAAAGCATGGCGGGCGGGGTCCACGTCGTCCCAGGCCAAGAAGCGAGGAGCCAGGTCAACGATCACCGCGCAAGCCTGCCACGTCCACCCGGCGCCCCAAACTGCTTCTCATCGCGGTCACCAGATACCGTATTGCGGAAACTAAATATCGCTTCGCAGAATGATTGGGGGGCGGGACGTGCGACGGTCGGTACGAGCCCGGTGGTGGGGGCGTTCAGCACACGAGCCGGGCTTCTGCGCGCAGGTGCTGCGCGGATTGGGCCAAGTGGCGTTCCAGGCGAACGCGTGGACGGGGGCCGTCTTCGCCGCGGCCCTGTGCTTGGCCGACTGGCGGTTCGCCGCGTATGCGGTGGGGGGCGCAGCCCTGGGCACCTGGACCGCCCGCGCGCTCGGCGGGTCACGCGACCGGCAAGAGGCCGGTCTCGAGGGCTTCAACTCCGCGTTGCTCGCCCTCTGCTTCGCCGTCTTCCTCGGCCGGGACCGGCCTGCCACGGCACTGCTCGCCGCCGCGGGCTGCATCGTGGTCACCATCGGCACGGCGGCGGCGGTGCGTCTGCTGAGCGTCTGGGAACTGCCGCCGCTGACCCTCCCGTACTGCCTCCTGGCGGTTGCGGTGACCGTGGCCGCGCCCGCCTTCCGGCGGATCTGGCCGTTCGGTGACAGCCTCGCCGCACTGCCCGGCTCGGCCTCCGGGCGGACCGCCCTGCATCTGGACGAGCTGGCGCCGGCGTTCTTCCACAACGTGTCCCAGCTCTTCTTCCTGGAACTGTGGCACGTGGGGGCGCTGTTGCTCGCGGGCGTCTTCGTCGCAAGCCGGACGGCCGGACTGATCGCCTGCGCGGGCAGCGTGACGGGGATCGTGACCGCCTGGGCTCTCGGTGCGCCGGCCGAGCAGATCGCCAACGGCACCATGGGCTACAACGCGGTGCTGGTCGCGCTCGCCCTGTGTGGGGTGTTCCTGCCGGCGGCGCCGGCCACGCTGTTCTACGCCCTGCTCGGCGCCGCGACCGCGACGGCCCTGACCCCCACCGTCGCCGCGCTGCTCTCACCGTCCGGCGGGCACGCCTTCACCTGGCCGTTCGTGCTGACGACACTCGGCTTCCTGGCCGCCGCCCGTTCCTTCCCGCGGCTGTCCGGACCAGACCGCGGCCGGGCCTCCGGTCCGGAAGTGGGTATCCGTGGTCGTGCCGGCAGTCATCCGTGCCGCAGGTCCGTGCAGGCCGGTCGTCGGCCGGTCGGTCACGTGAGCGGCGCGAGGACGATACGGAGTCGGTCACGTGCACGGTGATGTCGGTCAGGCTTCGATGACGCAGGCCGGGGCGGGCGTTGGGCCCGCGACCCCCTGAATCCCATTCCGGCGCCGGCCGACCGGCCGTGGGCTGGAGCTGGTGACACCGGCCGGCGGCCGTCCTTCACCAGCCGCCGCCCATGGACGCCGCCTCTTCCCGATGGATGTCGGCCTGCTGGCAGCGCTGACCCCACCGCGGCTTGGCCACGGGACGCATTGGCCCACCGCAGCGCCGCCACCGTGAGATCGCCACAGCAGACAGTTCGATCGGCGAGATGCTCGCACGCCACCACGTGCACACCTGGAGCAGCCATTTCTACGGCACATCCGCCAAACCGGACGCCGGTGAAGCCGACTCGGCTCGCGCCCAGTGGCTCTGGACCGGCGCCGTCCGCCCCGTCGCAGCGACCACCGACCACACCGCACCGGCCCTCACGCTCACCACCAGTGGCTAGGAGCTCAACGGGCACCGTTGGGTGGACACGGCGGCAACCGTCGCCGACCAGCTCGTCGTCGACGCCGTATCCACCACGACGGGCGACATCCTGGTGGTGCGCGTCCCACATGGCCGCCCCGGCGTCACCGGCGAGCCCGCGCACGACCGCCTGGGACAACGCGTCGCCGACGCGGGCGCAATCGGGTGGAGCGGACCTACGGGTGGCTGATGCTCCACCGCCGCCTGGCCCGCGACAACGAATCCCTGTTCGCCCGCTCCGAAGCCATAATCCAGCTCGCCCTGACCGACCGACCTGATGGCCCGCCTCCTCACCGGCGAAGCCACCATCTCCTGGCGCGACCCGACACGGCAGGATCAAACACTGATTCCGGGATGAAACATCGAGAGAAACAACCTCCAAATACGCCAAGTCAACCCTGAGTAGGGCAGTGCCAGTCGGCCGAGTCGATCACGTGCCCCTCCGTGCCGCTGAGGTGGAAGCAGTTGCCGTTGACCCACACCGTGACCGATTCGGGCCGATGGTCTCTACGGTCAACTCCAGCGCGGCCTCACCACCGTTGCTGAGCAACAGCCGCACTCTTTCCTCGGTGACCATGCCCGGCACCCCTCCTTGCCTCTACGGGCGGTTCCACCTGCAACCGCAGGCACCATGGGCCCACACGGCCCGATCGTCACACGCACAATCACCCGATCCAAGCGGCTTCGTGGCCCGAGTTATCAAACAGTCCTGCCGAGATAAAACGCTCTTTCAGTTCCTGTTTCGGGACCGTCTACTGCGGCGCTCGGCGTCGCTGACCGCTTGGGTTTATCCTCGGGAGGACTCCCCCGCAGTCCGCGCGTGCGGGCCCGGTCTTGTACCGGGAGAGGCCCTCCGGATACCTGGAATCTTCCATGCAGCATCATGAGGACACGCTGGATGCATACGTCCGCAGGGCGGCGGCCGACCCGAACGCGATCGCGGTCATCCTTGTGGGGTCGGTGGCGCGTGGTACGGAACGCCCCGACTCGGACGTCGACGTATATCTAGTCGTGCCCGACGACGTATTCGATGCGGCCATTGCCGCTCATCGCGTAATCTTCGACGAACGCTCCGACGTGACGTATCCAGGCGGCTGTGTCGACGTCAAGCTCGCCACCGTCGCGTTTCTGGATACTGCCGCCGAGCGCGGGGACGATCCTGTTCGCGCATCGTTCGAAGACGCCCGTGTCGCCTGGGTCCGCAATGGCTACGACATCGCCGGGCGGGTCGCCTCGATCCCCGTGCTTCCGCCGAAGTCCTGGGAGAGCCGAGCCATCTCGTTCATGTCCGAGGTACGGTGGCACGGAACCGACTTTCTGCCGCAAGCTATCGCGTTGGACAACACGTTCCTGCTGCATCACGCCGCTGTACACACGGTCAGCGCCGGCGGGCGGGCCCTGCTAGCGTTGAATCGGACGCTTTTTCGCGGGCCGAGGTACCTCGATGCCACCCTCGCCACGCTGGACCGAATACCGGGCGGATACAGCAGCCTCGCTCGACAACTCATCACCCAACCCAGCCGAGAAAGCGCCGACGCATACGTGCAGGCGCTGGAGGACTTTCACCCCTGGCCAGTGGATCCAGCGGCAAGTGCCTCGATATTCATCCGGGACAACGAACTCGCCTGGCTCACCAGGGTACTGCCGCCGGAGCTCAGCTGAGCTGACCGGCACATCACACTCGCCACAGCTCTCGGCGAGCCGACTCCCGGGTTCGGCCGAGTCCTTGGGTACCTTCAGCCTCCCCCGGACGGCGTCCTCAGACGCAGCAGCGCCCAGGACCAGCCAGTTGTCCGGGGCGCTGCTCAGGCTCGAAAAGCCCCTACGGCTCCACGTACACCACGACCGTGATCTGCCGAAGGGCGGTCACGTACTAGGGTCGTCTGCACGCCGACACCCGCTGGGCCGGCACGCTCATGGCCGTCGCGGACAGCGAGGCGCGGCGGCCACGGCGGCTGCCGCGGCCGCCGTGCGCGATGCCTCCGTCAGTCGCAGTGAAGCAGCCCGCGCGGGACGGACCGCCCTGTCCGGACTTGCCGGTTTCACCTCCGGCGACGCCCTGGCCTCCGCCGTCCTGACCACGGCCGCACCTCACCCTATGGCGGTTTACGACCGCCGCGCCCACGCCGCACTGCGCTCCCTCGGTATTGCGCTCACCCACTCCCCCGGCCGGTACGACCGCTACATCGCCGTCATCGACCGCCTCCTGCCCCATGCCCCCGACCCGGCCCGCACCTGGACCCCACGGGAGATGGACACCGCCCTCTACTGCCTGCCACTCACCTCTCGCACCCCGGCCGGCACATAGACCACGCCGCGACTGCCCTCCCCGGCCCGGAGCGGCTACAGCGGTGCTCCTTCCGCCCCGCCACTGGAGTGTCGCGGTCTGGTCGCACCAAGAGCGTGAGAAGAACGTGACCCTCTAGACGCCCGGCCGGACCGGCTGGGTGCTGTGGGAACCCAGTGAGAGTCCGCCGCAGGACAGCGGCGTGGTGTTCGGTGCCCTTCACTGGCGCTGTTGGTGTCAGGTTCGGTGGAAGCCGGTGAGCGCAGCGCCATCAGTAGATGATGGACACGATCCGGCACGCGGCTTCGGCGAGCCGCCGATCTCCTTGTACATCGGCACGGGACAAGGCATCCGCAGGATCAATGTTCCGCGTAGCCAATCGCCAGACGGTCTCTGTATCCAGCAGTACAACTGCGGTTGGTCGGCTACTCGGCACTTCGGCCAAGGACCACCGGTCCGCGGTGGCAGTCGCCGTCCAAGTGCCGTCCGCGGGGCCTTCGGCGATCATCTGGACCTGCGCCCCGACGGGTGCTGACGTACGTCGGAGCGTGTGAGGCAGGGCCCGCATGAAGGTATCGAGGACCACGGTCAGGGCACGTGGATCCGTGTCGGTGTTGCAGCCGATGGCGTGGCGGATCTGCTGGCGGTGAGTCCAGTGCTCGGTGAACTCCCGAGCAATGTCCAGCCACGCCGGCGCGGGGTTGACGCCTGCCCACGACACGCCCAGGGCTGTCGCGTCAAGGTTGGCTGTGGCGAACCGCTGGGCGAGCTGGGTGCCTGCAGCCGCCAGGGCGTCAATGAGCGAAGCAGGGCTGTCGTCCGCGTGCAGGTCGACCCATTCCTGGTTCGTGCGGTGGATGAACGCCTCGACCGTCTCGCCATCGGCGAAGCCGTTCCGCCAGTCGTGGCCGAGGCGGCCGTAGTAGTCGCCAAGGAGGTGGGCGGCAACGTCGTGCACCGTCCAGCGCCCGGCTGCCGTCCTGCTCCAGTCGGAGGGTGCCAGGCCACGCAGGGTATCGAGCAGCGACCTGAGTTCCGGACCGAACAGTGCACGCGCGTCGATCTGGTTACCCAGCCAAGAAGTGCCGGACATGCCGTTGGACTCGGGACTCATGACCACACCCTGTCAGCCACGAGCCGCGGTCTGCCAACGAATACTCCCGCCTGGAGCGTCCGGGTGACCCACTGCGCGTCAGCCGTCCACGATTCTGAGCTTCCTCGATGGCCAGCCGAGGCTACAAGTCGCTGACCTGGACCGTCTCAGAAAGACTGAAACGAGAGGCCAAAACCGTGAGACTGTGCCACGAGTCCTGAGACCCTACAACTGGCCCTGCTCGGGCTGTCCTGTAGGTCAGTGCCACGCCCCGAACGATCTGGTCCGGCGCCATCAGCTTCGGCCTGGTCACTTCTCTGAACAAGTAGCTACGGTCCGTTGAGGCAGTCGGCAAACCTGTGGCACATGCGGACCCGCCCAGGTCAGGATGCGACTATGCGTCATGTCCGGAGCGATCCCGAACTGCAGGATCTGGTTCGGCGGTTCGTCACGCCTGATCGGCGATATCTTCGGTTGGGCGGAGGCCTTCTGCAGCTGAGCCCGGTCGAGCGCTCCGCGTTTGCGCGGGATTTGGCTCAGGCTGCGTACGACATTACTCCGGCGGAACTCGGCATCCTCTTGGAGGGTGGACGGCGCGAGCGCAAGACTGCCGCCTGGCTGGTTGCTGTGGCCCACAGGGCCGAGTTACGCGACCTCATAGGCCGACTCCTACTGGGCGGTGAGGGGCCGTATGAGGGCGCGGCATACTGCGTCGCCCTTGCGAAGTCCGGTAGTGCAGCCGATGCCGAACTGCTCAGCGCATACCTTGATCGCTACTTGTCGCGTCCCGGCCTCGACTACGACCAGGCACTCGTCCTTGGCACGCTCCTGTACCTCGATGAGATGCGAGGCTCGAAGTACACAACACGGTTCACGGCCCCGGGCGGCCCCCGGGACCGATGGCTCGAGGTCCGGGCCGTGGCGGCCCCCGACCCGCAATACTGCCGGCAGGCCATGCAGCGGCTCTGCGCTTTCGTCGACGAGACCGCTGAGGCCCTGGTCGCGCTGGACTGCGGGAACCGCTCATGACCGAGCGAGACATCATCCTCAACGAACTCGCCCAAGGCCTGCGCCCGATGTCACAGGGCATCGAGTGGTTCGACACCCACGGCCCGGAGGAGCAGGCCGAGATACTCCTGTTCCTGCGCCATCACTGCGTGCAGGCCCGCGCCGTCACCGAAGACGGACCAGAGAGCATCCGCCGTGCCGGGCTGCGACCGACGCACACGCCCGCTGTTCTGATCAGCCGCGGCCCGATCGACCAGCAACTGGGGAAGATCGCCCGCCTCACCCCTGCCGATGAACGACGCAAGGCGTTCCGACTGCTGGTCGCGGTACTCGCGGTCGCGGACGAACGGCGCCGCGAACGCGTCTGCTCCGGCGGATGCGGCCACTGGTGGCACAACCCGCCCGTCACCGAACGGTGATGCCGAGTCCCCCACCGCTGTTCTCTGCCCCTGGACTCCGTCTGCGGCAAGACGGGCTGACGCCAGTGCTCATGAGCCCGTGTCGTCGGCGTCGGAGCCGATCACCGCGATCAGGGCCCGCAAGGCGTCATCGTATCGGTGACGGTCGAAGAAGTGGTCCTGCATCGGGCCGAACCGGAAGAACTCCGGGATCAGACCGCCATAGGCATCACCTGCCGGCTGCATCCCGGCCGCGAACTCGAACTCATCGATCAGCTCGGCGAGGGGTACCGGCAGCAGGGCTGATGCGTTCTCAGACTGCGAGATGGAGCAGGTCGAGCGCGTGCTCGGTCCGTGACCGACAGTGGCTGGCGGCAGCGGTGAGGCTCGCCCACTCGGTTTGGCGAAACCGCCCAGCAGTCGCCGCTCAGGGGAGCGCGGTGGCGGTACGGCGGCCACCTGTGACGCGAAGAAGGTCCAGCTTCCCCGCGTCGCTGCTTCCGGTCGCTGCCGTGTAGGTGACCATGCGCAGGTCCGCGCCGGGGACGATGAGGACGTCGCAGTCGAGCAGGATGTCGCCGACCTCCGGATGCCGGATCGTTTTGCGGTCAGTCGTGTGTGGGGTGGCACTCGTCTGCGTGGCCCAGTGATGAGCGAAGGCGTCGGACATTCCTCGCAGTTCCTGCACGAGACGATCGAGCTGGGCGTCCGCGGGATAGCGGGACACGGCGTCCTTGAGGTCGGCGACAACGGACGCTTCGAAGGCGTCCGGTCCGCGCTCGGACCGGACGGGAAGCATCGAGGCGCGTGCGGCGCCGTTGCCGAAGAGTGCGCGGGCGAGGTTCCGTTCGGCGGTCGGAAGGACGGCGGGGTCGCCGTGGAGGGCGCTCCACGTGGTGTTCCACCACACCAGGGTCCAGTCGGCGGTGAACACGCCGATCGGGACGTCGTTCAGGCGCGCGGCAAGCCGTTGGATCCCCGCGGGGACGTGGGTGCTGACCGTCCCGTCCTGGGGCGGCAGGAGCCTGGCGCTTCGGTACAGCTGGTCGCGCTCGGCGCGGGAGAGCTGAAGGGCCCGGGCGAGGGCGCCGACGACCTGGGCCGAGGGGCTGGTCGCGCGTCCCTGTTCCAGGCGCAGGACGTAGTCGACTGAAAGCCCGGCCAGCTGCGCCAGCTCCTCGCGGCGCAGTCCCGGGGCACGACGGCCGTCGGTCACGGTGAAGCCGGCGTCGGTCGGGGAGAGGCGGTCGCGCCAGGCGCGCAGGAGTGCGGCGAAATCGGAGCGGGAGGCAGCCATGGGTTCATTCTCGCCGTGCGGCGCCGCATCAGCCTGGGTACTGCCAGTCCTAGTGACGGGGACGGCGCTGGTTGGCGGTGGCGCAAGCGGCGAACGTGGGGCTGTGCCCAAGCCGGGCGACATCGGCTGACCAGTGAAGGAGCCTTCCATGAAGCACACCATCGTGATGACGGGCGCGAGCCGCGGGATCGGCCGCGTCGCCGCGGAGCACATCCTGCGCCGGTCACCGAACGCACACCTCTTGGTCGTCGCCCGCGAATCCTCCGGCGCACAGCTCGCTGCGGAACTCGCTACGGGCGGCCACACGGTCTCGCACGTCCCGGCGGACCTGGGCTCTCTGGACAGCGTCCGCCAGGCCGCCACCGAGATCCGCGACCGGCTCGACCGCGGTGACCTGCCGCCCCTACGCGGCTTCGTGGGCAACGCGGGTATCCAGTACACCAACGCGCTCACCGAGGGACCCGACGGACTGGAAGCCACGTTCACAGTCAACGTGCTCGCCAACCACCTGTTCATACGCCTGCTCCAGGACCGCTTCGCGGCCCCCGCCCGGATTGTGATCACTGTCAGCGACACCCACTTCGGCGACTTCAAGCACAACATGGGCATGGTGCCGGGCCCGGCCTGGAAGTCCCCGGACGCCCTCGCCCGCACGGGCGCCTTCCCCAAGCCGGACACCACGGCCGCCGGACGCACCGCGTACTCGACGAGCAAGCTGGCAGCCATCTACCTGGTCCACGAGTACGCGCGCCGCCTGCTGGCCGGAATCGACGCGGTCGCCTACAACCCGGGCTTCGTCCCCGGCACCGGTCTCGCCCGCAACGCAGACCCCGTCTCCCGGTTCGCGATGCGTCGCATCCTGCCGGTGATGACCCTCACCCCCCTTGCCACCAGCCGCAACGCGGCGGGCCGCTACCTCGCCGACGTGGTCCTCGGCACGACTCAGGCACCGACCGGTTCCTACGTCGACCGCGGCCGTGCGGCCCGCTCGTCGGAGGAGTCCTACGACGAGCGGCGTGAAGGCGAACTCTGGGATGCCGCTGAACGGTTCACCGCGGCGTGAGCAGCCGGGGCGGATGCGCTCTCAGGCGTGACGAGCGGTTCACCCCGACAGATCGAGCAGTGACCGAACGGCCCGGCCGGCAGCAGTGGACGCGACTCCTGATGATCAAGGTTGTCGAAGCCTTCGATCGCGAACAGGGGTCGCGTTCGCGTGTCATCCTCCCTGATCGGTGTCCTGCGGCACCACTGCGCAGACATCGACTCCACCTGCCCGGAACCGGACCCGCCGCAGCTCACCTGCCTGGCGGCGCGCCCTGGCCAGGCCATGAACAGGCGCTGCGTACGGTCATCGCCTGCTGGGACCTGCACACCCCGTACCAGGTCGGGAAGCCGGTCACCGACGTGACCGAGCACCCGCGCAAGCCGTCCAAGGCCCGTGCCGACCGGCATGGGGGCATTGTCGACGACGGCACGGTCAACGACATCAGCCTTCGCCACCGCTCCTCAGCCGCACCGCGGCCCCGCGACGGGCAGAACCCGACCGGCCGGCCCCTGGACTATCGGCAGCCTGTCGGCGAGCCCTCCAAGAACCACTGCATGAACCCGCCCCTGCACGCCACCGGGGAGTGCGAGCACGCGGACATCACGAGGCCGCGTCCAGCGGATCGTCAGCGCCGTGGTCCGTCTCCCGGCTACGGCTCGTCCTTCTGCGGAGCAACGGCCCTCCCCTGTTCAGCGATCGACCCCAGCGAGCGTCTGCCGCCCATCCAGTCGTGCTGGCGGAAGGACGCTGGCCGGGATCTTCTCCATGCCCCTGCAAGCCCCGCATCGGCCGCAGCGGAAGAATGCGGGGTCGTTCTCGTGATGGCGGATCCAGCCTCCGGTGCACGCGCCATCGCGCTGGTTGCCAAATGATGAAGTCGCTGTCGTCGTAGCCGGAGGCGACGAACGCGTCGACGGCCGGGGCGGAGGCGGGGCGGCCCTGCCAGTTCTGGAGGACCGCGTACAGCCCGGCGAGGGCGAACGTGCGCCGTGATTCCTCGAGGTCGGCCCCAACTAGCCAACGGACATGAGCATTCGGCCGGGAAACGGTCCTTGAACGACCTTCGCGGCGGACAGCATCCTCATGGCGCTCAGCGTCGCCTCAGTTCACGCCGACCCCAGAGGGCTGTGCATGGCCAAGCGCACCGCAAAGAAGGGCAGCAGCAGACCAGTGCGGCTGTCCGCCGACCGGCTACGCAAGGGCTGGCCCGGCCCCGCCGACACCCGCGTACGGCTCGCCACGGCAACGGACACGGACCCCGTCGACGCGCTGCTCGACACGGCTGGGGCCCGGCTCGTCCCGGCTGAGGGCCTCCGTTCAGAACGCCATTTCTCAGCACGGCCCGCCCGCCAGACGGCCTGACGGGCGAGGGACCATGGTCGTGGACCAGCCGACGGAGACAAGGAAGTTGGGGATCATGGTCGCGTTCCACGCGTCCGCGCTGGACGGAGTCGCCCGCAACCCGGCGCTGCCGACCTCGTTGTTGCTGTGTTTGCTCGCCTTCGACGGCGGCGGTGACGGCCCGCCCCGTCACGCCCTCCAGCGGGCCGGACTCCCCGAGCCGGCCGTCGCGGTGATCCTGGCTCACCCGAACCCGGGCGTTCGAATCGAGTTCGCGATGAGCACCAGGGCCGAGCCCGCGCAGCGAGCCCGGCTCGCGGACGACCCTTCGCCCAGGGTGCGGGCCGCTCTCGCGTACGGACCCGAGTGGGGTGACCCGCGTACGACGGTCGCGCCGCTGCCGGACGACGTGTGCGCCCGCCTGCTCGACGACCCCGACTCTTCCGTACGGACGGCCCTGCTGGCCTCACCCCATCTCGCGCCGTCGTTCGTGGCCTCCTTGGCCACGCACCGCGATCCGGCAGCGCGCCGAAGCGCGGTGCGCGCATGGGAGATCCTGACGCCGGGCGAGCGGTCGGCGCTGCTGGCCGACCCTGACCCGGAGGTGCGGCGGGCCGCCGCGCTGTGGGAGTGCCGACGGTACGCACACGTCACCGCCGAACTCCTCCGCGATCCGATGTCCGCGGCCGATGCGCTGCGCCGCGGTCTCCTCGTCCGCGCCGACGCCGAACGGTGTGTCGCCGAGCGGACGCACCTGACTGCCCTCGCTGAGAATCCTTCGTTGCCCGCCGACCTCGTGGAGCGGCTCGCCGTCGACCCCGACGAGGCCGTACGGCTCGCCACCTCCCTCAGACCCGAGCTGGACGAGACGCGGCGCATGGCGATCGACTTCACGGTGGGGGTCTTCGCCAGGGGGGACGTGGAGTGGGTACGGGACGGGCTCGCCGACCCCGAGGTGCTGCGACGGGCCGCGGCCTCCGCCCACCCGCTGCTCCGGCGCGCCGCCGCCCAGAGCCCCCACCTGACGCCCGACCTCGTGAGCCTGCTCGCGCGCACCGAGGACCCCCTGGTGGAGGACCTCTTGGGTGTGCACCACCCCGACACCCCTGAGGATGTCCTGATGCGTGTGTACGCGAGGCTCGGTGGGACGTTCTCCGCCTGGATGGCGGAGACGCATCCCCGCTTTCCTCGCGAGGGTCTCGCCGCGCGCTACGCGGACCACCCGGACGGGAACTACCGTCGGCTGGCCGTCCGGGACCCGGCCGCCACGCCCGCGTTGATCGAACGGCTCAGTCATGACCCCGCGGTCTGGACGCGCCAGGCGGCGGCCAACGACCCGCGCCTGCCACTCCGCCGGCTCCGCGAGGCGCTCCATGTCCCCGAACTGGCCTCCAGCGCGGGTGCCAACCCGGCGCTCCCCAAGGACGAGATGGCCGCCGTCCTGAACCGGGCCGGCGTTCCCACCTGACCGCCGAGAACCGCCCGGCCCTGCGCCCCCCTACGGCTCGTCCGGGCAGTCCCCAGCCGGGTTACTGAGGTTTTCGGGTTGTCGTCGGGTGGTGACGGTTCATGATCCCCGCGGTATGCCGATGAGGTGAGGTATCCAGAGGGTGGGGGCCTGACCGCTGAGCGGCGGGCGTTTCGTGAGGGGATCCGGCTTCAGGCCGGCGAGAGGTTCGCGGCGGGCGAGAAGACGGCCGCGATCGCGAAGCATCTGCGGGTGAGTGTGCGGTCCGTGGAGCGCTGGCGTCGTGCCTGGCGCGAGGGCGGCATGGAAGCCCTGCGCTCGGCGGGTCCGGCGAACTCCCCGACCGTCACAGACGCCCAGTTCGCCGTGCTCGAGGAAGAACTCGGCAAGGGACCGGCAGCTCACGGCTTCGAAGACGAACGCTGGACCCTGGCGCGGGTGCAGACGGTGATCCGCCGGCGTCTGCGGGTGAGCCTGTCGGTGGCGACGGTGTGGCGGCTGCTGAAACGGCACGGCTGGTCCTGGCAGGCACCCGCCCGCAGAGCACTCGAACGCGACGAGCACGCGGTGGAGCTGTGGAAGAGGGAGGTGTGGCCGCAGGTAAAAGACTCGCGGCGGCGTCCGGTGCCTGGATCGTCTTCGAGGACGAGGCCGGCTTCTCGATGACTCCGCCCCGCGCCTACACCTGGGGCCGACGCGGACATACCCCCGTCATCCGCGTCCGCGGCAGGTCCCGCCGCCGGACTTCCATCGCCGCCCTGTGCTGCTACAAGCCCGGCGAGAAGAGCCGCCTCATCCACCGGCCCCGCGCTCACCTCCGCCTCAAGGGTGCACGCAAAAGCTTCTCCTGGCAGGACTACCGCGACCTCCTGGTCCGCGCACACCTCCAGCTCAACGGCCCGATCGTGGTGGTCTGGGACAATCTCAACACCCACCTGGCCACCGGGCTGAAGCGGTACGAGGCCGGCCACGACTGGCTCACCACCGTCCGCCTCCCGCCCTACGCACCTGACCTCAATCCCGTCGAGGCCGTCTGGTCGCTGGTACGCAGGGCGATGGCCAACACCGCCTTCGACACACCCGCCGACCTCGACCGCACCCTGCGCCGCGAGTTACGCAGGATCCAGCTCCGACCCCACCTGGTCGACGGCTGCCTGACCGCCACAGGTCTGGCTATCACCCCACCGACCCCGCCGTGAAAACCTCAGTAATACTCCAGCTGTAGATCGTGATCTTCATGTGGTGGCCGCGGTCTGGCGTCACCAGCGAGCGACAAGTGTCTCCTCCCCACCCCTGTTGCGGTACAGCCAGGTGGTCCCCGGCGCGATGGCCCCGGTCAGATAGCCGACTAGGGGCTCCCGCTGCGTTGCACTGTCCAGTTCGCCGAGCAGCTTCAGAGCGTCGGGCAGGGGAAAGAAGGCGGCTTGTTCGATGTCGTCGTCCTGCGGCGTGAGGTCCCCTGCCCACTCGTCGATCTCGAAGGCGGCGGCCAATGCCGAGGGATGCTGCTCGGAGTCGATGTGCATGAGGAACGCGGTCCGCACCGGGTCGCCCACCAGCAGCCCGCTCTCCTCCTGCAGCTCGCGCCGGAGAGCTTCGTGCAGGAGCTCGCCGTCCTCGACCCCGCCGCCGGGCAGCGACCAGAGCATCTCGCCGCCGGTTCCGAGACTCTCTCGTACGAGGAGGATCTCGTCGTCTCGGCGGATGATGCCGATGACCAGCTGCACCCGGGGTCTGGGGGCCTTCACCTCTTCTGCTGTCATGCCGCAGACCGTATGTGATGGCCGGTTCGTCAGTGGCCGGGGCCGCCGCAGAGAAGGGTGCGAACACCGTTGATCATCGTGAGTTGTGTGGACTGACGAAGAGACGGTGGCCGCAGGCCACAGCATGGATCGGTCGGTGGCGGGCGGCCTTCGAGGTGGCCATGGGACGGATCGCGGGCCGGTTCGCCCGGGTCGAACCACGGCTGCGAGCCGGCCGACTGGTGCTGGGCCTGCTGTCGGACCTGCCGCTAAGAAATTGCTGGACCATCGCGGAATGGGCCCGGGGAGACCAGCCCGCACGGCATGCAACATCTGCTGTGCCGAGCCGTCGGGGATGCCGACAGCGTCCGTGATGACGTCCGCGAATACGTCGTCGAACACCTCGATGACGACGCCGCGGTCCTGGTTGTCGACGAGACCGGTGACGTGAAGAACGGCAGCCACACGGTCGAGGTCCAGCGCCAGTACGCTGGAGCGGCTGAACGGATCGAGGATTCCCAGGTCGCGGTCCATCTCGTCCACGCCGGGATGCGCGGGCACGCGGCGGTGGACCGGGAGCTGTAGATCCCGCGCTCCTGGACGTGCGATCCGGAGCGCTGCCGGGCAGCCGGCCTCGGTCAGGACACCGTTGTCGCGACCAAGCCGGACCTGGCCCGCACGATGATCGAACGGTTCCTGGACGCCGGACACCACGTCGGCTGAGTCACCGGTGGCGAGGCCTACGGCGGCAACCCGAAACTCCGTAACAGCGCCGGATACGCCCTAGCCGGACACGGGTGTCAGCTGCTCGTCCGCCCACTCGGCGAAGGTGGTGACCGGGATGCCCAGCTCCCGGGCAAACTCGGGCCGGGCGGGCTGGAGGACCACGTTGTTCCACTCGTGTCCGGCTCCCCACGTCGGCATGCCCGCGTCGAGGGCCTCTTCCAGGCTCATGGAGGGTGCGGTCACGGGCACGCCCCAGGCAGCGGACAGGCTCTGCGCGATCTGCTCCATCGTGCGCAGGTCACCGGCCAGTTCCAGTTCCACCTGGTGGAACCGGTCAGGGTCTCGAAGGGCGTGCGCCGCAGCCGTGCCGATGTCCCGCACGGCCACCAGGGCCAGTTCGGTCTCCGGCTTCAGTACCGTCAGCAGTCCGCCGCGCGGCCCCTTGGGTGCCAGCAGGGGCAGGTTCTCCATGAAGAAGGCAGGCTTGATCACCGTCCAGCGGGCAAAGCCCGCACCCCGCACCGCCTCCATGATCGCCTGCTTGGTGTGGAAGTAGTCCGCCATCGCCGCCCAGCGGCCCTCGGCCCAGCCGGCGACCCGGGTGTGCTCACCGACTCCACTGGTCGAGGACTGCACGAACTGCCGTACTCCCTCAGCCTTCGCCGCGTCCACCAGGTTCGTGGCTTGGGCGAGCTCACCCGCGAAGTCCACGCTGGTCTCGGTCATGGGCGGCACCTGCACCGAGTACACCGCGCGGACTCCCTCGACCGCTGGGCCGAGGGAGTCCCGGTCGGAGAGATCCGCCCGCATCAGCTCGGCGCCCATCGCCTCGATCGCTTGGGCGGACTTCGACCGCGGATCGCGTACGAGTGCACGAACGGGCACCCCGGCGGCCAGGAGTGCGCGGGCCGTGGCCCCGCCTTGCTGGCCGGTGGCTCCGGTGACCAGGACTGTATCGCTGTCGATGGGCATGGTTCTGCTCCTCACGGACCGGAGAAAGAAAACGGCGGGGCCCGCCGTTTTGCCTGCCGCTAAGATATGGCGGGGCCCGCCGTTTAGCAAGGAGGAGATCATGACCGGTCAGCGCTCGGACGCCCGACGCAACTACCAGCGCATCCTCGCCGTCGCCGAAGCCGAGGTCGCCGCGCACGGCGCCGAGGCATCCCAGGAGCAGATCGCCCGCACCGCAGGCGTCGGTTCGGCGACCGTGCGCCGTCACTTCCCCACCCGCCGTGCCCTGCTCGAAGCCGTCTTTCAGGAGCGCATCGAGGGCCTGTGCGAGCGCGCCCACCGGCTGAGTGCGACCGAGGACGGCCGCACTGCCCTCCTGGAGTGGCTCCACGCCCTCGTCCTCTACGCCGTCTCAGCCCGCGGATTCGCCAACACCCTCAGCTACGAGCCTCCCGCCGAGGAATCCTCCCCGCACTCCTGTGGCAACAGAATCGCAGCGGCCGGAACTCCCCTGCTCGAGCGGGCCATTCGCGACAAGGCGGTTGCACCGCACGTCACCTTTCACGACCTGTTGACCCTCGCCGTCGGCATCGCCCTGGCCACCGAGCACCACAAGGACCCCGAGACGCAGGCCGACCGCCTCTTCCGCCTCGCTGTGGAAGGGCTCAGCCCTGAGCACGGCATCGCTGGGGTATCCGGAAACTAGGGATCTTCGGTACTGGTGACAGAAAGTCTGCCGAACGGGCGGTTGTGACAAGTGGATGCCTAATCGGTGACGTCCAACGTGCCTCGACCGGTCCTCTCCGCCAGCTCATCCGGCGTCGCCGGTGACAACTCCTGAGCTTCGGCTCAGTATCCGGCGGGTCGCCGTACAGCGCTCTGGCGGCGGCCCGTTCCCATACCCACACCTCGAAGCCGAGGCCGCCGATGACCACGCCCTGGCCGCCCCGGCGCACCGCCCGCCGTCCGCTCCCCCGCGCGTCGCCGCTCCCCGCGAGCCGGTCGACCCCGCCCGCATCGGCCGCCGTGTCGTACGCCGCCGGGCCAAGGGCATGGACGCCGGGCGCCATCGCGGCGGCCTCGAGGACGCACGCTTCGACGCGCGGCAGGCCTCCCGGCACGAGGTCCTGGCCGACGACGTCCGCGGCCGGGCGGAGCTCGCGGAGTGGGAGCGCATCGACCAGCTGCTCGCCAACGCGCCGGGCACCGTTTACGACCCGGAGACCGACGGCTTCGTCCACGCCGAGCTCGCCGCCGAAGCCGCGGCCGCCGCCCGCCGAGCCGAGCAGCGCGAAGCCGCCCGGGCCGACGAGCTCCAGGCGCTGCGCGAGCTCGGCACCCTGGACCAGGCCGAGTCGGCCGAAGGCGACGAATCTGTCCGGGACGAACTCA
This sequence comes from Streptomyces sp. NPDC053750, assembly GCF_044544295.1. Lineage (NCBI taxonomy): Bacteria > Bacillati > Actinomycetota > Actinomycetes > Kitasatosporales > Streptomycetaceae > Streptomyces > Streptomyces sp. NPDC053750. Next base: position 47,179 of record NZ_JBITXB010000026.1, read on the forward strand.
CCCGGCGAGCCGGCTGGTACGTCCAGGCCGACGTCGACGGCTGACTCGCCCACGCCCTGACCGCGCACCTCGGGCGCGCGGTCGGTCGTCTCCCCGCACCGGGGGCACCACTCCCCGGCGGGACTCCGACCGTCGATCATGCCGCCTCCAGCGGTGCCCCTCGGCCTCTTGCCCCGGACGGGACGCTCGCACCGGTCGCGGGACGCGGTGCGGCAGCTCACCGAAGGCAAAATTTCCGCTCAATTGCAACTCCATCCCGGAGGTGAAATTCTTTGAAACGCATATCCAGCTGAGGCACAAAATGATTCGGGCCGCAAATCCGGCGGAGGCATACACCCCCGTTCGATCGCAAGATCCTTGACGGAATTCATAAGCTTGACACCCTTGTGAGATCTGCTTACAGTCCCCGTCGTTCGAGTTTCTGCCGATCGATATCCGAAGGTATTCATGACCGCGCCTCCCACGCTGCCCAAGTCCAGGCAGCGGTCGATCCTTGCCGTTCTCATGGTGTGTTCGCTGCTGATTTGGCTCGACAACACCGTCCTCAGCATTACCCTCGAAACCCTCGCCGACCCGGTCCAAGGGCTGGGCGCCAGCCCGGCCGAGCTGCAGTGGGCCACGGGCGCCTACACCCTGATCTTCGCCACCTTGATGCTCACCGCCGGCGCACTGGGCGACAGCTTCGGCCACCGGAATGTGCTCGCGGTCGGCCTGGTGGTCTTCGCCGGCGCCTCGATCGGGGCGGCGTACGCCGGCGACGCGGGCCAGCTGATCGCCGCCCGGGCCGCGATGGGCGTCGGTGCCGCACTGATCATGCCCGCCAACTTCGCCATCCTGCTGTGGACCTTCACCGGCCCCGGGCGGGCGACCGCCATCGCCATTTCCTCGACGTCCACCGGTGTCGGAATGGCGGCGGGCCCGGTGCTGGCGGGAGTGCTGCTCGACCATTTCTGGTGGGGTTCGGTCTTCCTCGTCAACGTCCCCATCGTCGTGCTGGCACTGGCCGGGATCGTCCTGCTGGTTCCCAACTTCCGCAGTGCTGCGGTGCGGCCGCTGAACCCCGCCGGGATGCTGCTGTCCATCGGCGGACTCGCGGCGCTGACCTACGGCCTGATCCGGGCGGGGCAGGTGGGCGCCTGGAGCCGTCCGGACGTCTGGGCACCGCTCGCGGCCGGGCTCGTCCTGCTGGCCGCTTTCGTGCTCGTCGAAGCGAGGACCAGGGAACCGAGCTTCGATCCCCGGATGCTCGCCCAGCGGATGTTCGGCGCCGGCAACGCGTCCATGGCGCTGCTGTTCTTCTGTGTGGCCGCCGTCACTTTCTACAACGCCTTCTACATGCAGGGCGCATTGGGCTACTCGCCGATGAAGGCCGGCTTGGCCAACGTTCCGACCGCCCTCGGCGCGGTCGTGGGGGCGCCCCTGGGCGCACGGCTGGTCGCCCGGTGGTCGCTGCGCCCCGTCGCGGTGCCGGCGCTCACTGTGGCCGCGTTCAGCTTCGGCGCGGTCGGCTTCCTCGAGCTCGACACTCCTCTCGTCTGGATCGAGATCCTGCTGCTGGCGCAGGGCCTGTCCGTCGGCATGGTGATGGCCCCCGTGACCGGGGCACTGATCAGCAGCCTGTCACTGGAACGGTCCGGTGCCGGATCCGCCGTCACCAACACGGCGCGGCAGGTCGGCAGTGTCATCGGCATCGCGGTGGGCGGCACGATCATGTCGATCGCCTATCGGAGCGCGATCGAACCCTCCCTGAACGAGGTCCCGGAGGCCTACCGGGACAGCGCCGGGATCTCCGCGGAACAGGCTCGGCATGTCGCCGCCACCCTCGACCGGCCCACTCTCGCGCAGGCTGCCGATCACGCGTTCATTCACGCCATGCACGTCGGCGCGGTCTGGATCATGGTCATCGCCCTCTTCGCCGCGGCCGTGCTGGTGATCGCCCTTTCCGCTGTCGGAAAGAAGACCGGGGAGAAGAAGGGTCCAGCCCCGCAACCGGACCATGAAGAGGATTGCGGCCCCGAGCCTCGCTCCACCATTATCGGTCAGGGAACGTTTGACCGTACGGCTCGATATCGAAGGAGCCCTGTTGTCGGCGATCAATGATCCCGCGGAGCGTGCGGTTGCGTCGGAGCAGGATCATGTGTCCTTCTTGTACAAGGTGCTCGCGGAGCGGACTTCCGAGGCGCGAGAACAGCGGGCCAGTGCGCTGAAGGCCCCGCCGGAAAGCCCCGACGAGGCATACGAGAGAGAAATCGCCACGGAGCGTTCGACCAAGGAAATCAGCCGGCTGGAGGGCGCCGAAAGGGGGCTGGTCTTCGGGCGCAATCGACTGGACGGACGGCATGGCCCTGCGCATCGGGTGGATCGGACTGCACACGGAGGAGGACGACCTGCCGCTGCTCGTCGACTGGCGCGCGAACGCGGCCCGGCCCTTCTACGAGGCGACCCCGGTCCACCCCATGAACCTGCGGCGCCGCCGCCACCTGCGCCTGGAGGAGCGCACGGTCGTCTCGGTGAGCGACGAGATCCTGGGCGGGTCCGTCACCGCCAACGGATCCTCCTTGATCGACGAGATAGTCCGGGAGGGTGCAAGAAGGATGCTGGCCGCCGCGCTGGAGGCCGAAGTGAACGCTTGTACAGCCGAGTTCGCGGACCAACGGGACGATGTCCGCCGGTGGCTCGTGGTCCGTAACGGCTACCACCAGCCCAGCAAGGTCACCACCGCGGCCGGAGTGGTCGAGGTGACGGCCCCGCGGGTGAACGACAAGCACGCCGACGAGGCCACGGGCGAGCGCGAGCGGTTCTCCTCGGCCATCCTGCCGCCGTGGTGCCGCACATCCCCGAAGATCAGCGAGGTACTTCCGCTGCTCTACCTGCACGGCCTGTCCTCCGGCGATTTCGTCCCGGCCCTGGAGCAGTTCCTCGGCAGCTCGGCCGGGCTCTCGCCCGCCACCGTCACCCGGATGACAAAGCAGTGGCAGGCCGACCACGCCGCGTTCATGGACCGCGACCTCGCGGAGGTCGACTACGTGTACGTGTGGGCCGACGACCTCCACCTCAACGTCCGCCTGGAGGAGGCCAAAGCCTGCGTCCTGGTGGTGATCGGGGTGCGCGCCGACGGCTCCAAGGAGCTGGTGGCGCTCCAGGACGGCTACCGCGAGTCCGGCGAGTCCTGGGCCGACCTGATGCGCGACTGCGCCCGCCGGGGCATGCGCGCCCCCGTCCTGGCGGACGGCGCCCTGGGTTTCTGGAAGGCTCTGGCCGAGGTGTTCCCCGAAACCCGCGAGCAGAGGTGCTGGGTGCACAAGACCGCAAATGTGCTCGACTCCCTGCCGACGTCCGCGCAGCCCGGCGCGAAGAAGGCCATCCAGGACATCTGCAACGCCGAGGACCGCGACCACGCCGAGGCGGCGGTCAAGACGTTCGCCGAGCTCTACGGAGCGAATTTTCCCAAGGCCGTCAAGAAGATCACCGACGACGACCAGGAGCGGCTACTGGCCTTCTACGACTATCCGGCCGAGCACTGGATTCACCTGCGCACCACGAACCCCATCGAGTCCACCTTCTCCACCGTCCTGCTGCGGACCAAGGTCACCCGCGGCGCCGGCTCCCGCACCGCCGCCCTGGCCATGGTCTTCAAGCTCGTCGAGTCCGCCCAGCAGCGGTGGCGGGCCGTGAACGCACCCCGCCTCGTCGCCCTCGTCCGCGCCGGAGCGCGCTTCGAAGGCGGCCGGCTGATCGAACGGCCCCAGGAGCGGGCGGCATGACGGCTATCGGCCTGCGGCCGGCCACCTCTGCGGACAGCGAGTACTGCTTCCAGCTGCACAAGGCCGCCATGGGCGCCTACATCACGGCCATCTGGGGCTGGGACGAACAGGCCCAACGCGACTTCCACGCCCGTGTATTCGCTCCGGACCGATGGCAGATCATCACCGTCGACGGCACGGACGCCGGCATGCTGCACGTCGAGCACCGGCCCACCGAGACCTACCTGGCGCGGATCGAGCTCCACCCCGACCACCAGGGACGCGGCATCGGCGGTCAGCTCATCCGCGGCCTCCTGCACCAGGCCAGCCAGCAGGGCCGGGACCTCACCTTGGACGTCCTCGTCGTCAACCAGCGGGCCCAGGCCCTCTACCGGCGACTGGGCCTGCACGAAGTCAATCGTCACGGCGAGAACAACATCAAGATCAGGATGTCCACCAAGCCGCCTCAGCCTGGACCGATCCACAGATCTTGACAATGACTCTGGTGAGAACGTTTCGTCCGCATCGGCGACAAACACGCGCAGCAGGCTCGGCATGGTGGGCCAGTGCGTGTCGGTCGAAGGCCAACACGACGGTGTCGCCAATTCGGATCTCAGCGTGACCGATCAAACCATCGTCCTTTCGCTGGTGTTGGTTCCTCCCGACTGCTCGCGCTGACCTTGCCAGACCCGCCACTGACCCTGGGCCCGTCAGTCTGAGTTGGAAAACGCTCAGTGGAGCAGGGCACGGTTGTTGGCGCATGTCCCGCTGTTCGCCGGGTGTCGCTGGCAGCGACAATGCCCTGGGACTCGCCGAATAGATCGGCGAAAATCAGGTTATGAGGGGAAGCTGGAGTGGAGACCGAGAGTAACTGTGTCGATCGTTTCAGTGAGCGATGTCGACCAGTGGGCGGAGGTCACAGGGCAGGCTCTGGTGCCAACAACCCTCATCCGGTGTGTACCTTTCTGACCATGCCGGGCACCCATGTCCCGCAGTTCTTGCACATAGGGAATCCATGCGAGACGGATGGGCAGGACGTCCAGCAACTGCCGCCGAGGCCAGACGGATGCTTGCCCCGCCACGACACCCTTCGGCAACAACGGTTCTGACGCCGCCCACTGCTCGTCCGCGAGATCTCCCCGACCCATAACCCGAGATCATTCACAGTCCAAGATCCACTTCCGATACACGGCCTTAGCACCCGGGGCGTGTGCCGGGTGCCTGCCGAGCACCGCGGGCACATCGACCAGGTACTCAATGAGCCCGGAAAGAGGCCGGGGAGCTGGTACGCGCCTGACGTACTGCCTCCGGCATCGGCAGCCGGTGAGGGCCCCGTGGGACGGGGTGCCCTCACCGGCTGCCACGGGTCGCGACGGCCTCAGCCGCCCTGGCGCCACAGCCGAAAAGCGGGGCAGACGTCCGGGTCGTCGTCCGCGTAGAGGTAGGTGCGCCCGTTGCCCTGGGCGATCGACAGGGAGTCGAGGGTGTCCCCGTTCAGGAAGCGCTCCGGCGCGGTGAAGGAGAGGGACACGTGCGCGAACTCGGTGGCCGAGGTGCCACCCTGCACCACGGACCAGATGCCGGACCCGTCGAAGGTCTCGCCGAGTTCACTCTGGTACCAGTCACCGGTCGGCCAGTCGTGCACGGTGACCGTGCCGCTGCCCGGCTTGTTCTTGGACGCCTTCAGCGTGAGCGTCACGCCCTCCGCGTCGCCCTCGCCCCGGTAGGTGCCGATGAGTTGCCCCAAGGTCGCGCCGACCGCCTGCTTGCCCATGCAGCCCTCGACGGCGGTGGGCGCCGACGAACAGCCCGGCAAGCAGGTCAGCAGTGCCAGCACGGCGGCCGCCGCCGGCAGACGTACTCGGGTCACCGGCTCACTTCTCCTTCGCCGGAATGCGCTCGGTCCAGATGACCTTCTGGTCCACGAACGAGAAGACGCCCTCCTCGCGGTTGTTCTTCTCCAGCCAGTCGTAGTAGCCGATGTAGTGCAGGAACGACTCGTTGCTGGTGTTGTTCTTCAGGGTGTACTCGACCACCTGCGAGCCGTCGGGGTCCTGGCCCTTGACCGTGTAGTTCAGGTTGTACGAGCCGGTGGACGCCTCGCCCAGGTGGTCTTCGTCGCCGGTGACGATCGCCGATCATCCTCCAGGCGTACGGCGCCGCCGCCCCTTCCCAGTAGCCCTTGTCGCGCAGCGGAGTGAGCGCTTCGTCGTGCATGCGCTTGCCGAGTCCCTTGATGTCCCGGTGGATGCTCTCCCCGCGGTCCGCCAGGCCGTCCAGCGCCGTCAGGTCCACGGCCAGCCAGGGAGAGGTAGAAGGTCTCCGCCATCAGTAGTCCTCCAGCGCCGAGCGGAGCGGCACCTGGCCGACGGTCTGCCCCACAGCCATGTCCGCCCGGGTGTAGGTACCGTCGCTGAGGCGCAGGCTCTCGGCGATGTGCGCGAGCCATGCCGTGACCGTGCCGGCCTGCCGCTCCCACTGCCGATGGGCGAGCCGGACCGCCCGCGCCGACTCCAGCCCCTCCAGCGCGCCCACCGCCTTCAGCGCGGGTTCCTCCAGCGACGCGGCCGCCGGCTTATAGAAGTGGTCGTAGATGTCGTCGATCCGGCCGGCGGCCTTCTTGAGCACACCCGGTGCGATCTTCAGGTCGACCGGCCGTCCGCCAGAGGGCGGCGGCGGCCGGAGGAGGCCGGGAGGGTCCGGGCTCAGCTGCGGCCGGTCCAGCGGGTCGGCGGTGCTGTCCGCGGGCGGCGCGGTGCAGTGGCCCTCCCAACCGGGAAGGACCTTGTGCCGCTCGATCTCGTCCGGGGACAGCGGAAGCTTCGCCTCGTCCGGCTCCGGAAGCCGGTCGTCCCCTGTGGCCCTGCCGTCGCTGCCCGCGGCTTTGCCTTCGCTCATGGGTGATCCCCCGTTCGGTGTCACCTCTCACGCAATCATGGTGATGGCCGGATGATCACACCGCCCCACCTCTCCGCGGTCGCGCACAGGCCGAAAGACCCGCCGGGGCCCAGCTGGGGCTGTGGCCACAGGCTGCCAGTGGCGCCGAGCGGCCTCACAGACAGTCGCAGCCTGGGGCGTAGAGCAGCAGGAACAGGGCCGCCATGGCGGCCCCGGTGAAGCAGGCATCAGGGCGGCGGCCTTCCAGTCGGGCTCGCCCGTTGCCCAGCCGAGCACGGCGGTGACGACCTTCTCCCGGGAGATGGTCCACGTCTGGTGGTGCTCGGCCGGAGCTCCCTCTCGGTACTCCAGCTGGAAGCGTTCGACTATCACCACGTCGTCGCGCTGCGGGTTGGCCAACGCCGCGCTGATCTTCTTCGTTTCCAGCCGTTCCCCATCCTGGGTAGTAATGCCGCGTCCGTCATGCACGCTGGTGACGTGAACAGGGATGCAGCGCGCGACGCGATCGTTGAACCAGGCTGGCAGGCGGTACGAGATGACGGGCGTGTGCGGGTAGAACTGCTGGAGGCGGCCTACGCCGAGCCGCGCCTGCGGCAGCTGTTCCCCTGGACCGGGATGGGTGAGCTCCACTTCAGCCGGTGCACCGACTGGCGGTGGACCTGGGATATCCCCTACATCCAGCCCGCCGCCGGGGGCACCTACTGGGTTTCCGGTCCCCCGCGAAGCCAGACAGTCGGTCCTGCAGCGACGGCGGAGGAGGCCATCGCCATGGTGGTCCGGCGTCTTCCAGCGGGGTGCGGCCCTGCATTGCTGGGCACCCCGGAAGAGCTCGCAGCTCAGGAATCGGCACCACGGCCAAGATCGTGAGTCAGGGCGTCTGGCGGAATGCGTCCGCCTCGTGCCGCGTCCCCGACCGAGGAAGGCATCCCGGATTTGCTGGGCTTCCTGCGGGCGGCCGGAAGTACGCGGTGGCGGTGTAGGCACGGACGGTGGCGCGGTGCCTGCGCGAGCTGGGCGGCGCGGTGCTCATCAAGTGCTGCGGCGGGGGCCTGGGGGCTGGTCTCCTGGTGGTGGAGGTGGTCGGTGATGTCGGGTTCGAGGACGGCGCGCAGTCGCTGGGCGGAGGCATCGCTCAGTGCGAGCTGGTCGAGCAGCCAGTCGGCCGCCTCCCTGGCTGAGGGGACGTCGGCGGCCAGGCTTGGAGAGCGTGCCAGTCCTCGGCCAGCTGGCGCGGGGCCGGGGATGCTCCAGGCGGTCGAGGAGGGCTGTGACGTTCGGGCCGGTGACGGCCACGCCCTTGTCCGCTTTGGTGATCACGGCAGCGTCGCTCCTGGCTAAGAGGCGGGGTGCGGCTGCCGCCCGAGCTGGATCATGGCGCGGTACAGGGCGGTGGGCGAGGGAGCCTCGGGCAGCGGAGGCAGGGGGGTGCCGGGGGCGGCGAAGGAGCGGATCATGTGGGCAACCAGGCGCTGCCAGGCGTTCGGGGCGGCGTCGCCGGCGGCGCTGACGACGCCGGCGTTGGCCATGAGCAGGATGACCATGTCGCGGTCGTCGAAGTCTTCGCGCAGGTGGCCGGTGGCCTGGGCGCGCTCGATGAGGGTTGCGGAGGCTTGGTACGCCTCGGTGCGGCGTTTTTCGAGGGCTTTGGCGGCGGGGAAGGTCATGGTCAGGACGTCGGCGAAGCCGCGGTCGGCGGCTTGCATGGCGCAGGAGTCGTGGATGTACGTGGTGAAGCCGTGCCAGGGGTCGGGGTCGGCGAGGGCTTTGGTGACGGCGGCGGTGTAGGCGTCCATGCGGTCGGCGAAGACGGCGTTGACCAGCTCTTCGCGGGTGGCGAAACGGCGGGAGAGGGTGGCTTTGCCGACGCCGGCCTCGCGGGCGACGGCGGCCATGGACACGCCGAGTCCTTCGCGGGCGTAGAGGCGGCGTGCGGCGGCCAGGATGCGGTCGCGGTTGCGTTCGGCATCTGCCCGCAGCCCCTTGTCGGGCGCGTGGCCTGCGGTTTCGTCGGGAGCTGCGGCATCGGTCATGACCCCATCCTAACCAAGTGGAACAGGTGGCCCACTTTCGTTGTTACGCTGCACAACGGAAACGGGAAGCCCGTTCCACTTATTTGGAGGTTGTTGTCATGCGTGCACTGACCGTGAACGAGGTCCCGGGCGCTCCGGCCGTCGCCGACGTGGAGAGGCCGCGTGCGGAGGCGGGCGAGGTGCTGGTGAAGGTGGCGGCGTCGTCGGTCAACGGGTTCGACGCCGCGACCGCCGCCGGCTACCTGCAGGACATGATGGAGCACCGGTTCCCGCTGGTGGTCGGCAAGGACTTCGCCGGCACGGTCGAGGCCGTCGGCGAGGGCGCGGAGGGCTTCGCGGCCGGGGACGCGGTCTTCGGCGTGGTGATGAAGCCGTTCCTGGGCACCGGATCGCTCGCCGAGTACGTCACCGTGCCCGCCGGGTACGGCATCGCCCGCGTCCCCGACGGCCTGGACCTCAAGGACGCCGGGGCGCTGGGCCTGGCCGGCACCGCCGCCTTCGACAGCCTGAACGCAGCGGACGTCACCAGGGCGAGACGGTTCTGGTATCCGGCGCCACGGGCGGGGTCGGCGCGCTCGCCGTGCAGCTCGCCGCGGCCTCGGGCGTCCGCGTGATCGCCACCGCCCGCCCCGGCGCCGAGGCCGACTTCGTCACCTCGCTGACCGACGGCGACGTCCAGGTCGTGGACTTCACCGGCGACCTCGCCGCGCAGGTCCGCGCGCTCGCCCCCGAGGGCGTCGACGCGGTCGTCCACCTGGCCGGTGACGGCGTGCAGCTCACCGCCCTGCTCAAGAAGGGCGGCCGGATCGCCTCCACGGTCAACCTGACCCAGGAAGCCGTCACCCAGGACGTGACCGTCCACGGGGTCATGGCCGACACGAACGCCCAGACCCTGACCGTGCTGGCCGAGAAGGCCGCCTCCGGCTCGCTGCGAGTCCCGGTCACCGCCACCTACCCGCTGGAGCAGGCAGCCGACGCGTTCGCCGCCTTCGGCGCCGGCGCCCTCGGCAAGATCGCCGTCACCTGCTCCTGACCCACCCCGCCCCCGCTCACGCGCATCACGGAAAGCAGCAACTGATCATGTCCACCATCGCCATCATCGGCGCCGGCCCCGGCATGGGCCTGGCCATCGCCCGCACCTTCGGCGCCCACGGCTTCGACGTCGCGCTGATCTCCCGTTCCCAGGACAAGCTCGACGCCCTGGCCAAGCAGCTCGGCGACGAAGGCATCACCGCCGAAGGCTTCGCCGCCGACGTCATGGACCGCCCCTCGCTGACCGCCGCCCTTCAGGCCGTCACGGCCCGCTTCGGCAGCATCGACGTCCTGGAGTACTCCCCGGCCTCGCACACCCCGACCCCCGGCTTCACCATGGCCGCGCCGTCGGAGACGACGGTGGAGGACTTGCAGCCGCAGATCGAGTACAACCTCTACGGCGCCCTTGAAGCCGCCCGCGCCGTGCTGCCCGCGATGCGCGAAGCCGGCGCCGGGACGCTGCTGTTCACCACCGGCGGCGGCTCCGTCGACCCGATCCCGATGCTCGGCAACGTCAACGCCGCCGCCGCGGCCCTGCGCAACTGGGTCATCAACCTCAACAAGGAACTGACCGGCAGCGGCGTGTACGCGGGCCACGTCGCGATCGGCGTGTGGATCGGCGACAGCGGCCCCGAAGGCATCCCGACCGCCACGCCGGAGCAGATCGCCCCCCTGTACTGGGAACTGCACGAGGCCCGCGACCGCGCCGAGGCCGTCTTCACCGGCTGACCACAGCCGCTCCGGGCGGGGCCGCCTCCCCCGGCGTTCCCGCCCGGTACCACTTCTCCCGCCCTCCTTTCCGCATCCCGCAAGGACCTCATGCTGTGAACGTCTTCCTGTGGATCGTGCAGGCCGTGCTCGCGCTCATGTTCGCGTCGGCCGGTGTCATGAAGTCCACCCAGCCAAAGGACAAGCTCGCCGAGAAACTCGGATGGCCCGGTGACTACTCGGCCGGCACCGTCCGCTTCATCGGCGTCGTCGAGTTCGCCGCCGCGCTCGGGCTGATCCTGCCCGCGGCCACCGGCATCGCCCCCGTACTGACGCCGCTGGCCGCGACCGGCCTGGCCATGGTCATGGCCCTGGCCATGACCGTCCACGCCCGCCGCAAGGAGACCCCGGCGATCGGCTTCAACGCCGTCGTGCTGATCCTGGCCGCTGTCATCGCCTGGGGCCGCTTCGGCCCCTACGCCTTCTGATCCACTCACCATCGGCTGACACCGTGCCGACAGCCGCGGGGAGGGGGGAGGGGCCGCTCTTCGGCTTCCTTCCTCCCCTCCACCTCCCCCCTGCCGTCGCATGGGCACCACCGCGTGCAGCCACACCCCCACAGCAAGGAACGCTGATGAACGTCACCGTCCTCGGCGCCACCGGCGGCATCGGCCGCCACGTCATCCAGCAGCTCCTGGACGACGGCCACCGCGTCACCGCCCTCGTGCGCAGCCCCGAGAAACTCTCCCTGACCCATCCGCAGCTCACCGTCACGGTCGGCCCGCTCTCCGACCGCGCGGCGCTCACCGGCGCTGTCTGGCGCCGACGCGGGCATCAGCGCACTCGGTCCTTCACTCAAGCGGTCCGCGACCGGCACCCAGCTCGCCGACGGCACCCGCACCTCGTCGAGGTGATGCACGAGCAGAAGGTGTCACGGTTCGTCGGTCTGGCCGCTCCGTCCCTGGCCGACCCGCGCGACAAGCCGCACTGGAAGCACAAGGTCCTGCCCGTCATGGCGAAACTGGCCTTCCCCAACGCCCTGCGCGAGCTGACAGGCATGACCGAAGCCGTCACCGGTTCCGACCTCGGCTACACCATCGCCCGCATCACCAACCCCACGGACAAACCGGCCACCAGCCGTATCCGCTCAGGATTCCTCGGCCACGACCCTGTGGGCGCCGCGATCAGCCGCCAGGACATCGCCGCTTTCCTGGTCTCCCAGCTCACCGACACCCGCTACCGACGGGCCATGCCCGCCAACAGCAACTGGACCCGCCAAGGAACACCACTCCTTCGGCAACACCCCCCGACAGCCCGACGGACGGCCCGGCCCCACCGCCCAGGCCGTCCGCGACGTCCTGGAGGCCATCCAACTCGCCGACCAGGTCGGGCTGGACTACTTCGGGATCGGCGAACACCACCAGCGGGCCGCGCCCCTGTCCTCGCCCACCGCCCTCGTCAACGCCGCCGTCTCCTCCACCAGCCGCATCAAACTCAGCACCGCCGTCAGCGTCCTGTCGACCGACGACCCCATCCGGGTCTTCCAGCAGCTCGCCACCGCCGCCGCCATCGCCCCCGGCCGCATCGAGACGGTCGCCGGCCGCGGCTCCTCCACCATCACCTTCCCGCTCGTCCGGGCGCCGCGCTCCGTCTCAACGGTGCCGCCGCCATCCGCCTACTGCCCCTGGACTCCGCGCAGGCCGCGGCCTACCTTCGCCGCGACACGGGCGGCCCGCACACCCCCGGCGCCGCCCGATGGAACGCGGTGATCGACCAATTGGGCACTGCCAGTCCGGTCAGCCAGGCGCTCGGTACCCCTCTGGGCCTCTTCCTGGCCCGCACCATCTACAACCCCCGCCCCGGCACGGACGCCCACCACACCGCGCCGCACCCGGACGAACTCTGCGACACCGCGGCGTTCCCCGACCGTGCCGCCGTCGACCAGCACCTCTTCCACGCCTTCATCCCCGCCGCCTACACCCCGCACGGCCCGCGCCCACCTCGCTGGAGCCCCGAGCAGGCCCACCGCGCCTTCACCTTTTTTGCCCGCTTCCAGGAAAGCCACTGTCACGGCAGCCCCGACCTGGCTTGGTGGGAACTGAGGCGGGCCGTCCCATCAGCCCATCCGATACCTCATCGGCGGACTCGTCTTCGGCCTCATGGGTGCGTTCGCGGGCGCGGTGGGGGAATGGAGTACGGTCAAAGCACTGGCCGTGGTCACGGGCGGGACCGCAGGCGCGACCACGGGCAGGCGCATCTACGGTCCTGCCGGCGCTGTCCCGCTCGGACTCATTGGCGTGACCGTCGGGGTCTCGTGCTGATACTCGCAACAACGCTGACGTGGTTCCTCAGCTACCTGATCGGCGTCTATTCGTGGGATCACTTGGACAGCGCGACCGGCCTTCTCACCGGCATCATGCTGGGGTGCCTGATGTCCCATCCGGTCAGACGTCCCGGTCCACCGCGCGCCGGAACGCGGCAGCTGCGCGACGCGCTTACGGGCGGGCTCTGGGCACTCGGGCTTTTTCTGACTTTGACCGTAATCTGGTTCCTGGTCGATTACGGCCTCGTGAGCGTACTCGTGGGCGGACTGGCAGGCGGGCTGGCAGGCGAAATCACGGGCCGACGTGTCCGCCGACAAGCGGGCGGACTGACGCCCGGATCCCTGGGCGGCATGACGAGTGTCTTGCTGCTGAATTCCTACAGCACAACATTTGCGCTGTCCCACACCGCTCAGAGCGTCACTACGTACCTGATCCCGCTGGTGGGCGCACTCGCGGGAGGAGCACTGGCCGCCGGCATGCGCGGACCTACGCCGAGAATTCCTGATGTGACCTCCAACATCGGGCCGACAAGGCTCTTCAACTCGGACCGGCGCGCCATCCTCGTGCTCAGCGCTGTCTTCGCACCGGTGACTGGAATAGTCTTCGGGCTCATATTCGGAACCGAATTCGGAGGGGAATTCGGGTTCCCAGTCGAACAAGGATGGGTCGATCTCTCGGTCAGGATCAAGGTTGGATTCGTGGTAGCCGCTGAAGTCGCATTCATGCTCGGAACGGCGGCGGCCTGGCCCCACTTCCTGGTGGCGCAAACGTATCTGGCGGTGCGCCGCCAGGTACCACCGGATTTGATGGCCTTCCTGCAGGATGCCCACGAGTACCGTGGCATCCTGCGGCAGGTCGGGCCCGTCTACCAGTTCAGGCACATTGACCTGCAACGTCACCTCGCTCAACAACACTGACCCCGGTCCGGAAGAAGGTCAGGGCATGCGCGGAGGCGGAGGGTGTCGGCTCGCCCTTGCCGTCGGCTTGATCGCCGTGGTGATGAAGTGTCCCCAGTGGGGCCCGGACGGTTCGACGTCCGGGCCCACTCGGAACGGGAGTGTCAGCGCTTCATGAGAGCGAAGACGCCCCAGCTGAGGTACTCACGCCCGTAACGGGCGTAGTGGGCGGGCTCGGTGGTGAGTTCTTCCCGTACTTCGGGGGCGAGTTCGTCGTCCGGGTTCTCATCGAGCCAGCGGCGCATGCTGAGCCACTGGGCTGCGGCGTAGCGATCCCAGCTGTTCTGATCGGCCAGCATCATTTCCACGACGTCGTACCCGAGTTCCTGGAACTGCTCGATCAGAGCGGGGAGGAGCAGGAAGTCGGCGATGGAGGTGGCGTGGCATGCCTTGGCGGTCTCCTCGTCCGGAGGGGTCTGCCGCCAGAAGGGTTCGCCGATCAGCATCATTCCTCCCGGGCGGAGGCTGCGCTGGAGCAGCTCGGTCGTTCCGGCGACGCCGTTGCCGATCCAGGTGGCGCCCACGCAGGCGGCCAGATCGACCGGCTGGTCGGCGACATGGCCGGCGGCGTCACCGTGGACGAACTCGACCCGGTCGGCGACGCCGAGTTCGGCGGCGCGGGCCTGGGCCTGCTCGGTGAAGAGCGTGCTGATGTCGACCCCGGTGCCCCTGAAGCCCAGGTCGCGGGCCCAGGTGCACAGCATCTCGCCCGAGCCGCTGGCCAGGTCGAGCACCCGGGTCCCAGCGGGGAGGCGGAGGGATTCGCCCAGGATGGCGAACTTGTCCGCGGTCAGCGGGTTGTGGATGCGGTGTCCGCTCTCGCGGATGGTGAAGATGCGGGGAAGGTCCATGACCAGATTCCTTTCCGTCATGCCTTGAAGTGGGGGGACTGCTTGAGGGCGCGCACCTGGCGCGAGATCTGCTTCATCGGCCGTTCCCGCTCGGCGCGCAACCGCGCGTCGCTGCGGGAGGCGGCATAGGTGTTCTCGCGCTGCAGCCGGTGGTAACTGTCGAGACGCCGCCGGGTGAGACGGCCGTCCTCGACAGCGGCCAGCACCGCGCAGCCCGGCTCGGTGGTGTGCGCGCAGTCCCCGAAACGGCAGTCCCGTGCCAGCCCGGTGATCTCTGCGAAGGTGTGCTCCAGGCCGTCGTCGGCCTCGTGCAGGCCGACGCCGCGCAAGCCCGGGGTGTCCAGCAGGACTCCGCCGTGGGGCAGCGGCACCAGTTCGCGCCAGGCGGTGGTGTGCCGGCCCTTGCCGTCGCTGCCGCGTACCGCACCGGTGGCCAGGAGGTCCTCGCCCAGCAGGCGGTTACCGAGGGTGGACTTGCCCGCGCCCGAGGGCCCGAGCAGGACGACCGTGCCCGACAGGACGGCAGTCAGGACGTCCAGGCCCTCGCCGGTGGTGGCGCTGGTGACCAGCACTTCCACGCCCGGGGCCGCCTCGGCCACCTCGGACGCCGCCGAGGCGGGGTCGGTGGACCGGTCGGCCTTGGTGAGCACCACCACGGGCGTGGCACCGCTCTCCCAGGCCAGGGCGAGCATCCGCTCGATCCGCCCGAGCTTGAGCTGATCGGCGACGGAGACGGCCACCGCCACGGTGTCGACGTTCGCGGCCAGTACCTGGGCCTGAGAGGTGCGCGAGGAGGTGGAACGGACCACGGCGGTCCGGCGCTCCAACACCCCCACCACGGTGGCGGAGGTCGCCGGGCCGGCCGGACGGACGGCCACCCAGTCGCCGGTGCACGGCGTCAGCCGGGCACCGGTACCCGAGGAGGGAAGGACCATCGCGCGGACAGGACCGGTCTCGGCGACGGCGTCGCACAGACCGCGCTCGGCCCGCACGACACGGCCCGGCACCAGTCCCTCGTCCCTCGACGGACCGAAGGACCGCTCACGCTCCGTGTCCCAGCCGTAGTCGACCAAGGTCAGGACGCGCGAAGGATGGGAGAGAGCAGATGGATGTGAATGGTGTTGGTGAAACAATTGAAGAGACCCTTGAGAGGGGGTCTCGCCGGACGTCAGACGTGCCGGAACCACTCCCGCAGAGGGGAGGCTGGCAGAGGAAAGGTCAGGCAGAGACCCGAGAGATGCGAACGAGTCGGGCACCGCACACAGCGGTGGTCACCACGACCGTCATCGCGCATCTCCTCCGATCTCCAAGAGTGGCCTGATCGCCACTTCCACAGAAACCGTAGCATCTTCTGTGAACCTCTACGTCGACCCGGGCACCCTCAGTCCAGTCCCGCAGTCGGCGCCAGGCCGTCACGCCGGAACAGCCCACAGTCTCCGCCGGGACGTCCCGCCAGGCGACACCGGTCCGCAGCACGAACAAGACGCCGGCGAGTGCTGTTCGGTCAGGAACACGCAACCGCCCGGGGCCGGTGGCGCCGCTCGGGAGCGGGCGGCAGCAACGGGGCCACCCGCTCCCACACTCGTCAGGAACAAGATCAGCACGCACCCAGACACCTTGCCGACCGAGATCGTCGAGTACAAGACCCGCGGCATCTCATCGCGACTTGCACGCAGAGTCTGGCGTCAGTTCGCCAGATCGAGCGCTCAGCCTGAGGCGCCCTCCAGCGGAAGGTGGTCTCGGAAGTACTCCGACTCCAACCACTCCTCCTTCACGAACAGCGGGCGGGTCAGACGCGCTGCCCCGACCTGCTGCGAGCGCAGAAGAACCCCGATATCAGTCAGGGAAAGCGAGTCATCAGGCGTGTAGAGCAGACAGTTCCCATGCTCCGCAGCGTGGTCCAGCAGGAACTGCTGGCCCTGCTCCGGATCGCTTCCCGCCAGCGGGAAGCCAGACAGGAAGACCTGCGGACCGGTGACCGCATCCAGCGCAACACAGGCGAGCTTGCCCGCGTCGCAGAACGCTTTCACCCCATCCGGGAAGTCCTCCTGCGCATACGGACCGCCAGCCCGTTCCTGCGGTCCAGGGACCAAAAGCGCCTGGGCGACCTCGGCTGGAGACATCCCGAACTGCAACGGACCCACACCGGCTCCCGACCGCAGCTCCCAGCACTCCCGCTCCGCATCCACGCCCATCCATCCACTCCTACGTTCCGACCGGTCTTAACTCGTCAAGCCGGGCGGCTGTGAGGCACCCAGGCCAAGGCCGCGTCTGCCGGGGACGCCGCCGGCGAGACCGTGAACAACTGAGCGACCTCGCCATGCCGGTTCCTCATCCTCACAGACACGGGGCACCACCACCGACTACGGGCCAGACCCAAAAAGAAGACACTCCAGTCCTGACCGCAGACGCTTGCGCTGCGCCGAGGGCAGCAGCCTGGAACAACTCGCGGCTGCAGTGGTTCCCAGCCCTGGGATTCGGCGTTCCGCTGTTCCTGATGTAAACGGTATGCATACCACCGCTGCTCGTGTCAGACTGCGCCGGCCGTTGGCCATGATCGGCCCGGTCCTCGAAGGAGAAACGGGGAGTTGTGCGCAGAGTTGGCCTGACGGCGGCGAGTGTCGTCGTTCTGGGGTTGTCGATCACCAGTTGCGGTGGGGGCGGGAGCGACGGCGGCACGGAGGCCACCACGGCAAAGCCTGCGAAGAGGGATGCCTCGGCTACCGCTTCCCCGGCCGGGCAACAGAGCGAGGCCGCCGGCAAGTCACAGAAGCAGGTAGAAGACGACGTCCGGTTCGCTACGCAGCCGCACGGCGATCTGTTCCTCCTGGACCGCCCGGAAGGCAACTGCGCCGTGCATGCCATCGTGCCGACCCTGAAGGCCCCCGGCAGCACGGTCATGGAGGACGTCGTCAGGCGCCTGCAGTCGCGCGGCTGGTCACCCGACGGTCCCCTCAAGCTGATTTCCGACAACGATACTGACGGGAGCATGGCCTACGTCACCTCTGGCAAGGTGCGAGTGCTTCTGGGAGCGTCCCCCATACCTTCTGAGGTCAAAGAGGCATACGCCCCGAATCAGGGAGCGATCACCATCGGTGCCGACTGGCCCTGCGGCCCCGTGACTGCCCCACCACCCAGCCCTACCGCCAAGCCCCGCCCCGGCACCTAGAAGGCTGATTGAACCGTTAAAGTGCACGTCAGATCCATACCTCAAGGTGTCTGTCCTGGTGCGGTCGCGGGCGGCGTACTCGATGGATGGCTGAGGTCGAGATCGACGACACCATCGCGGTTACGCTGCAGGCTCTGGCCGACGCGGCGGGGCTGCCGCTGGACGGCTACCTCGCGCAGGTGGCCGAGGAGAAGCGGCGCGAGCGCGCGCTGGCGGAAGGCGCGGACGTCTTCCGGCGGGTCACCAGCAACCCGGAGACAGTTGCCGCCTCCGACGCGAAAATACGGTGGCCCAGCCCCGGCGCAGCGCACCTCCGCGGGCGGCCTGATCCGTGCCTGCCGAGTTCCACGTCGACTACCGGTGGTTCCTGGAACGGCGGGAAAAGTTCCTCCCGGCGACGTCGAGGTCAACGACTTCTCTGTCCTCGCCGGTATGGCGAGCCGCCACAAGGTAGATCCGCCCCGCTACGACCAGCACCGCCCTGACGCGTTCTGGCGTGCCGCGGTGATGCTGGAGGAGTGTTGCATACTGCTGCGCCCGCCAACGTCCTGCAGCCCAAGGT
>NZ_JBITXB010000027.1:0-65097 GCF_044544295.1 Streptomyces sp. NPDC053750
GCGACACGTCCTTCAAAACCACGTCGATGCCCGCACGGGCACACGAGTACGCGATCCCCGCACCCATCATCCCGGCCCCGAGCACCCCCACCTTGCTCACCCGACGCGGCTCGATCCCCTTCGGACGGTTCGCACCCGAGTTGACGGCCTGGAGGTCGAAGAAGAACGCCTGGATCATGTTCTTGGTGATCTGCCCGGTGACGAGTTCCGTCAGGTACCGGGCCTCCACGACGAAGGACGTGTCGACGTCGACCTGGGAGCTCTCCACGGCCACAGCGAGGATGTTGCGCGGCGCCGGGCAGGGGGCGCCGCCCGTCTGTTTCTTCAGCAGCGCGGGGAAGGCGGGCAGGTTGGCCGCGAACTTCGGGTGCGAGGGCGTACCGCCGGGGATGCGGTAGCCGGGGCGGTCCCAGGGCTGGGCGCACTCCGGGTGGGCGTCCACGAACGCCCGTGCCCGGGCGATGAGTTCGTCCTCGTCGGCGGCGACCTCGTCGACCAGGCCGGCTTCCAGGGCGCGGGCCGGCGCGTACTGGGTGCCTTCCAGGAGGACCTTCCGCAGGGCCTCCTCGACGCCGAACATCCGCACCGTGCGGGTCACTCCCCCACCGCCGGGCAGCAGGCCCAGGGTGACTTCGGGACACCCTACGCGGGCGGCCGGGGTGTCCAGTACCACGCGGTGGTGGCAGGCCAGGGCGATCTCGTAACCGCCGCCCAGCGCCGCGCCGTTGATCGCGGCCACGACCGGCTTGCCCAGGGTCTCCAGGACGCGCAAGGAGCGCTTGACCCGCATCCCGGCCTCGAAGGACTTCTGAGCGGTCTCGGGGGTGACGGAGATCAGGTCGTGCAGGTCACCGCCGGCGAAGAAGCTCTTCTTGGCGGAGGTGACGATGACGCCCCGGATGTCGTCCCGGCGCTGCGCGAGCCGCGCCGCGACGGCGTCCAGCGAGTCGATGAACGCGGCGTTCATGGTGTTGGCGGACTGGCTGCGATCGTCCAGGACGAGGGTGACGACGTGGTCCTCGGACTCTTCCCAGCGGATGGTTGAGGTCCGTGCGGTGGTGTCCATGTACTGAGGTCTCTCCCGTGAAGGCGGACGGCTGGTGAGGGGGACGGCGCGGTCAGAGGCGTTCGACGACGGTGGCGATGCCCATGCCGCCGCCGACGCACAGGGTCGCCAGCCCGTACCGCAGATCGCGGCGCTCCAGTTCGTCCACGAGGGTGCCGAGGATCATCGCGCCGGTGGCGCCGAGGGGGTGGCCGAGCGCGATGGCGCCGCCGTTGACGTTGACCTTGTCCAGGGACAGGCCCATGTCCTTGACGAAGCGCAGGACGACCGCGGCGAAGGCCTCGTTGATCTCGACGAGGTCGATGTCGTCGACGGTCAGTCCGGCCTTGGCCAGTGCCTTGCGGGATGCGGGGGCGGGCCCGGTGAGCATGATGGTGGGATCGGAGCCCGAGACCGCGGCGGAGACGATCCGGGCCCGTGGGGTGAGGCCGTTGCGCTCGCCGGCCTCCTTGGAGCCGATGGCGACCAGGGAGGCGCCGTCGACGATGCCGGAGGAGTTGCCCGCGTGGTGGACGTGGTCGATCTTCTCGACCCAGTGGTACTTCTGCAGCGCCACCGCGTCGAAGCCACCGAGCTCGCCGATGTCGGCGAAGGACGGCTTGAGCCCGGCGAGGGAGTCGGCGGTGGTACCGGGGCGCAGGTGCTCGTCGTGATCGAGGACGGTGAGACCGGCACGGTCCCTCACCGGCACGACGGACCGCTCGAAACGCCCGTCCTTCCAGGCCGTGGCCGCCCGCTCCTGGGACAGGGCCGCGTACTCGTCGACGTCGCGGCGCGAGAAGCCCTCGATCGTGGCGATCAAATCGGCACCGATCCCCTGCGGGACGAAGCCGGTGTCGTGGTTGGTGCGCGGGTCCTGCGCCCAGGCCCCACCGTCGCTCCCCATCGGGACGCGGGACATGGACTCCACGCCGCCCGCGAGGACCAGGTCCTCCCATCCCGAGCGGACCTTCATCGCCCCCATGTTGACGGCTTCCAGGCCCGAGGCGCAGAAGCGGTTCTCCTGGACGCCGGCGACGGTGTCCGGCAGTCCGGCGGCGATGGCCGCGGTGCGGGCGATGTCGGAGCCCTGGTCGCCGACGGGGCCGACGACGCCGAGCACGATGTCGTCGATCGCCGCCGGGTCGAGGGTCGGGAACCGGCGCAGGGTCTCGTGGATGAGGCCGGTGACCAGGTCGATCGGCTTGGTGCCGTGCAGGGCGCCGTTTGCCTTGCCGCGTCCGCGCGGGGTGCGGATCGCGTCGTACACATACGCTTCGGTGCTCACCTTGGGTGCCCTCCAAGTGGGTTCGTGAGATGCCGCGGACGCGGCTCGGGCTTCGGTGCGGGCGGTCGGCGCCGGTTCAGCCGAGGAGGGAGCGGCCGATGATCTCCTTCATGATCTCGGTGGTGCCGCCGTAGATGGTCTGGATGCGGCCGTCGAGGAAGGCCCGGGCCACCCGGTACTCGCTCATGTAGCCGTAGCCGCCGTGGAGTTGCAGACAGCGGTCGACGACCCGCTTCTGGAGTTCGGTGGCCCACCACTTGGCCATCGAGGCGTGCACCGGGTCGAGCCGGCCCGCGACGTGCTCGGTGATGCAGCGGTCCAGGAAGGTGCGGGTCACGGCCGCCTCGGTGGCCATCTCGGCGATCTCGAAGCGGATGTGCTGGAGTGTGGCCAGCGGCCGTCCGAACGCCTCGCGCTCCTTCACGTACCGGGTGGTGACGTCGAGGATCTCCTCGGCCGCGGCGGCGGCGCCGACCGCGATGGCAAGCCGTTCCTGGGCGAGGTTGCCCATCAGGTAGGTGAAGGCGCGGTTCTCCTCCCCCAGCAGGTTCTCCTTGGAGACCCGTACGTCGTGGAAGAACAACTCGGCCGTGTCCTGGGCCTTCTGGCCGATCTTGTCGAGGTTGCGGCCGCGTTCGAAGCCTTCCGTGCCGCGTTCGACGACGAGCAGGCTCTGCCCGCCGCTGCCGCCCTCGGGCGTGGTGCGGGCGACCACGACGACGAGGTCGGCGAGGATGCCGTTGGAGATGAAGGTCTTCGAGCCGTTGAGCAGGTAGTGGTCGCCCTGGTCGGTGGCGGTGGTGCGGATGCCCTGGAGGTCGGAGCCGGCGCCGGGTTCCGTCATGGCGACGGCGGTGACGAGGTCGCCGGAGACGAACCCGGGCAGCCAGCGCCGCTTCTGCTCCTCGGTGGCGAGCCGGGTCAGGTACGGGCCGACGATGTCGTTGTGCAGGCTCAGGGCCAGCCCGGAGGCGCCGGCACGGGCGAACTCCTCGATGAGCACGGCGCTGTAGCGGAAGTCCCGGGTGCCACCGCCGCCGTACTCCTCGTCGACGGCGAGGCCCAGCAGGCCCTGGCGGCCGGCCGAGCACCACACCTCCCGGTCGACGACGCCGTTGCGCTCCCACCGTTCGTGGTGCGGGGCCACCTCCTTGGCTAGGAAGGTCCGCACGGTCTCGCGGAAGGCCTCGTGGTCGGGGCCGTACAGGTCTCGTTCCAAGGTCACAGCCAACTCCTCACGCGCTCGATCAGCCGGGCGGGATCGGGACCGACGGGCGTGACGTTGAGCATCGTCACGCCCGCCTCGCGGAAGGCCTCGACGCGCTCGCGGACGTGGCCCTCCGGGCCGGCCAGGCAGATCTGTTCCAGCAGTTCGGTGGGTACGGCGGCCTCCGCGTCCTTCTTGCGGCCCGCGAGGTAGTGCTCCTGGATGGTGTCCGCCGCGGCCTCGTAGCCGTAGGCGCAGACCAGGTCGTGGTAGAAGTTGCGGCCCGGGGCGCCCATGCCGCCGACGTACAGGGCGACGGTGGGGCGCATCAGGTCGCGGACCGCTTCGGCGCCGTCGCCGATGGCGAGGGGGCCTCCGGCCACGACCGCCAGTGGTCCGAGCGCCGGGTCGCGCTCGGCGGCGCCCTCGGCCAGGGACGGGCCCCACACCTTGGCGGCGTGTTCCGGAGCGTAGAGGAACGGCAGCCAGCCGTCGGCCAGTTCGGCGGTCATCCGGACGTTGGCCGGGCCGAGCGCGGCGACGTACACGGGGATGGTGTCGCGGACGGGGTGGGTGAGCATTTTCAGGGGCTTGCCGAGGGCGCCGCCCTTCTCGGGCGGCAGGGGCAGGTCGGTGATGCCGTGGTGTTCGATCACCTCGCGCCGCCAGATCCGCCGCGACAGCTCGATCACCTCGCGGGTTCGGCCCAGCGGGCGGTCGTAGCGGCGGCCGTGCCAGCCCTCGACGACCTGGGGGCCGGAGGCGCCGACGCCGAGCAGGGCCCGGCCGCCGGTGAGGGCGTCGAGCCCGGCGGCGGTCTGGGCGATCAGGGCGGGGGTGCGCGAGTAGACGTTCAGGATGGCCGAGCCGATCCGCATCCGCTCGGTCTTCGCGGCCAGGTATCCCATGATCGTCGGTGAGTCGAAGCCGTAGGCCTCGGCCACCCAGACGGCGTCGAGTCCCGCGGGCTCCAGCGCGGCGGCCCGGTCCGCGGCCTCGCGCGGGTCGCCCGTGTACGTCAGGGGTGAGGACAGTTCCATCAGCGGCGGTCCTTCAGCAGGTCGGCAGGCCGGGCGGGGCGGGCAGGTCGAGCAGCTCGGGCAGGTCCCAGTCGCGGGCCACGTCGGTGGTGTGCGTGCCGGGGACGGCGGGAGGCAGCCGGAGGGTGCCGGGGGTGGCGGAGAAGCGGGGCGCGGGGGCGGGCTGGGTGATGCCGTGCGCCTCGGTGTAGGTGCCGCGCCGGGTCAGGTGCGGGTGGCCGGCCGCCTCGCCCAGCGAGAGAACGGGGGCCACGCAGGCGTCGGTGCCTTCGAAGAGGGCCGTCCACTCCTCGCGGGACGCGGTCTTGAACCGGGCGGTGAACCGGGCCCGCAGCTCCGGCCAGTTGCGCGGGTCCGTGCGGTCCGGCAGGTCGTCGCCGTCCAGGCCCAGCAGGGAGACGAACGCGGTGTAGAACTGCGGCTCCAGGGCGCCGACCGCCATCCAGCCGCCGTCGCCCGTCTCGTAGACGCAGTAGTACGGGCAGCCTCCGTCGAGCAGGTTCTGTCCGCGCGCGTCCCGCCAGGTGTCCTCGGCGAGCATGCCCCAGAAGAGGGCGGTGAGGTGGGCCGTGCCGTCGACGATCGCGGCGTCCACCACCTGGCCGCGGCCGGTGGCGCGGGCGGTGAGCAGCGCGGCGAGGACGCCGGTGGTCAGGTAGAGCGAGCCGCCGGCGTAGTCACCGAGCAGGTTGGCCGGGACGGCGGGCGGTCCGTCCGCCGGGCCGATCATGGAGAGGGCGCCGGCCGTGGCGATGTAGCCGATGTCGTGGCCGGCCCGGGGTGCGAGCGGCCCCTGCTGGCCCCAGCCGGTCATCCGGCCGTACACGAGGGCGGGATTGGCGGCCATGCACTCCTCGGGTCCGACCCCGAGCCGCTCCGCGACGCCCGGGCGGTATCCCTCCAGCAGGATCTCCGCGCGCGCCGCCAGGGCCCGTACGGTCCTTGGTCCTTCCGGTGACTTGAGGTCGACCAGGACCGAGCGCTTGTTGCGGTTGGTCACGTCGTGGGCCGGGTCGCCGGCGAGCGGCGCGGGCCCCGGGCGGTCGACGCGCACCACGTCGGCGCCCAGGTCCCCGAGCAGCATCGCGGCGAAGGGGCCGGGGCCGATGCCCGCCAGCTCGACCACGCGCACGCCGTCCAGGGGCCCGGCGCTGCCGCGGCACCCGGAGTCAAGGGTGCGGGAGTCAGGGGTGCGGGAATCAGGGGGGTGGTGGCTCATGGGTTCCTCTCTCGGGACACGGCGGGCTCGCCTCCGCGCGACCGGGACCTTACTGAGCGTTCGCTAAGAACGTAGAAGCGCGCAGTCGATCGGTCAACGCCCCAACCCAAAGACTTTTGGCGGGAGTTTCGGCGATACTCGTCGGGGAAGGGAGACGGAGGCCGGACACCGGCGCCGCATTTCCTGATCGATCGCTAAGTGACCGAGAGGGGGGAATCGCGGACACAGGGCCGTACGATGTCGCCCGTCGACGCATGTTCCGAGGAGAGTCGTTGAGCACCGAGCCGAGCCAGGACACCACGGCCCCAGCGCAGCACTGGCGCTCCTACGGGCCGCTCGACCTGCACCCGATCCTGGTCCACGCCATGGAGGCCTTCAACGAGCAGGGCTACCACGGCACTTCGGTGCGGAACATCGCCGGCCGGGTCGGCGTGACCGTGCCCGCGCTGTACTACCACTACGAGAACAAGCAGGCGCTGCTGGCGACCCTGCTGGAGACGTCCATCAAGGACGTCCTGGACCGCTGCCGGGCGGCGGCCGCGGAGGCGGGGCCCACTCCGCTGGCGCGGTTCTGCGGCATGGTCGAGTCGATCGTGCTCTACATGGCCCACCGCCGGTCGCTGGCCTTCCTGGACACCGAGATACGCAGCCTGGAGCCCGGGAACCGGGCCCGCTACGTGGCCCTGCGCGACTATCTCCAGCACATGCTGCTGGACACGGTCGAAGCGGGCCGCGCCGAGGGCGTGTTCACCACGCCGATCCCGGCCGACGCCGTCCGCTCGGTCCTCATCATGTGCCAGGGCGTCGCCAACTGGTACCGCCCCGACGGCCCGCTCACCGCGGAAGAGGTCGCCGAACGCCACGTCCTGCTGAGCCTCGGCACGGTGGGGCACCCCGGCGCGGTCACCGGCGAGGCGACGCTCCCGTTCCTCCGCCGGGCATCCCCGCGGCTCCCTTCGCCCGCGCGTTCCTCCACCTTCCAGGATCCGGCCCCGCACCTCCCCCGATGACATCGACGAGAGGACACCGTATGAACCCGCTCGAGGCCCGCACCCGCTTCCAGGCGCTCCGTGAGACCAAGGGCCCGGTCGAGGCCGCCGAACTGGACGCCGTCTGGGCCGGGTTGGAGACCGTCCGGCCCGAGGAGATCCTCGGCGAGTGGAAGGGCGGCGAGTTCGACACCGGCCACCCTCTCAACGGCGAGCTGGAGAAGGCCGGCTGGTACGGCAAGACGTTCACCTCCGTGCACGACGCCAAGCCGCTGATGTGCCGGAACGAGGCCGGCGAGCTGTACTCCCACGTCGAGCTCGGCAAGGGCGAGGCCAGCCTGTGGACGGTCGAGTTCCGCGGCGAGTCGACGGCCACGATGGTCTACGACGGCCGGCCCGTCTTCGACCACTTCAAGCGGGTGGACGACACCACGCTCATGGGCATCATGAACGCCAAGGGCGTCCCCGCCGACGGCCCCTTCTACTACTTCTTCCTGGAACGCGTCGCGCGGTCCGGAGAAGGCGCGTGAGGCGCGCCCGCGCCGCGGTCACCCGGGAGCCGGGAGCACCGTTCACCCTCCGGGACGTGGAGCTGGAGGACCCGCGACCGCGCGAGGTGCTGGTCAGGATGACCGCGGTCGGGGTGTGTCACACGGACCTGGGGATGCAGGCCACCTGGCCGCGGCAGCTCACCCCCATGGTCTTCGGCCACGAGGGCGCGGGCCGGGTCGAGGAGGTGGGCGCGGAGGTGACCGGTGTCGCTCCGGGAGACCCCGTCTGTCTCACGTTCGCCAGCTGCGGCGCCTGCCCGCAGTGCGCGGCGGGCCAGCCGGCGTACTGCGACTCGGCGCGGGACCTCAACCTCTCCGGCGGACGGGGCGACGGCAGCTCCCCGCTCCGCCTCGACGGCGCGCCGCTGCACGGCGGCTTCTTCGGACAGTCCAGCTTCGCGACGTACGCCGTCGTCCACGAACGCGGAGTGGTCAAGGTGCCCTCCGCCCTGCCGGCCACCCTCGCTGCTCCCCTGGGCTGCGGAGCGCAGACCGGCGCGGGGACGGTGCTCAACCGGCTGCGCCCCGAGCCGGGGACCTCGCTCGTGGTCCTCGGGTCCGGCGGGGTCGGGCTGAGCGCGCTGATGGCCGCGGTGGCCGTGGGCTGTGACCCGGTGGTGGCCGTCGACCCGGTCGCCTCCCGGCGGGACCTGGCCGTCGGGCTCGGCGCCAGAGCGGCCCTGCCCCCGGACGAAGGTCTGGTGGCGGCGCTGCGCGACCTGACCGACGGCGGGGCGCACCACGTCGTGGACACCACGGGCCGGCCGGAAATGCTCCACCGTGCGGTCGGGGCGCTGCGCCCGCGCGGTGAACTCGCCTTCCTCGGCCTGGGCGGGGAGGTGACGTTCGACATGATGCGGCTGATGGCCAAGGGGGTCCGCCTCCACGGGGTGATGGAGGGCGACTCGGACCCCGCCCGTTTCCTGCCGGAGCTGATCGATCTGCACCGGCGCGGCCTCTTCCCGGTGGACCGGCTGGTCACCACGTTCCCCTTCGCGGAGATCGACGCCGCCGTGGCCGCCATGCGCGACGGCAGCGTGGTCAAGCCGGTCCTCACCTTCGCCTGACCGGACCGGCGTACGTCGGGAAGTGATGCGGGATTCACGTCCGGTGCGGTCCGCGCGGAGAAAGCCCGGGCCGTTCGGACGACGTGTGATTGACTGATCCGCATGGTCCCGCCTCCGTCTCCGCCCGTCCGGCCGTGACCGCCGATCCGACCACCGCTGCCCGGCCCCGCAACCGCAGGCAGCTCATCGTCGAGGCGGCGGGCCGGGTCTTCAGCGAGCGCGGCTACCACCGGGCGTCCATGGAGGAGATCGCCGCCGGGGTGGGCATCACCGCGGCGGCCCTGTACCGGCACTTCCCCAACAAGTACGCGCTCTTCGCCGAGTGCGCCGACGTCATGGCGGACGGGCTGGTCGCCGCGCTCGACGAGGTGGTGCCCGACGCGCCCCTGACGGACGTGCTCACCGCCGTCACCCGGGTCACCGTCGCGCATCGCGCGTCGGGCGGCGTGTACCGGTGGGAGGCCCGGTACCTCAACCGTGAGGACCGCCGGCATCTCAAGGCGAAGTTCGGGCGGGTCGTCGGGCGGGTCGACGAGGCGGTGCAGCGCGAGTACCCGCTGCCCGACGAGCGCCTGCGGGCCGTGGCCGCCCTCGGTGCGATCGGCTCCATCACGATGCATCGCACGTCGATCGCGGGGCGCCGGGCCGAGCACCTGCTCTCGGCGTCCGCGCAGCGCGTGGCCGCCACCGATCCCGCGGCGGTCCCCGCGGGCGCACGGCCGGTCGAGCTGCCCGCCCAGCCGGTGCCGCGCACGCGGCGCGCGGAGATCCTCGCGGCCGCCATCCCGCTGTTCGCACGGGACGGGTTCGCCAACGTCACGAACGGACAGATCGCGCGGGAGGTGGGACTGGCCCCGTCCGCGCTCTACCGCCACTATCCCGGCAAGGTCGACATCCTGGCGGCGGCGTGCCTCCAGGCGGCGGGGCTGCTGGCCCAGTGGGTGGAGCGGAGCCTGCACGAGGTGGCCGGCCCGCGCGAGGCCGTCGTCGCGCTGGCGGCGACGTACGTGGCCTACAGCTTCGAGTACACCGCGCTCAACAGCGTGGCCGAGGCCGAGTTGGCGGGTCTGCCGGCGGACCTGCGGCGGCCCCTGGTCCTCGCCCAGCGGGAACACATCGCCGTCTGGGAGCAGCAGTTGCGGCTGGCCCGCCCGGAGTTGGACCCGCGTCAGGCCCGGGTGCTGGTGCATGCGGGGTTCGGTGTGGTGGTCGAGGCCGGACGCAGACTGCGGTGGCAGGACCGCCTCGACCACCGTGACGCCGTGACCGCTCTGGTCGTGGGTGCCCTGGGGCTGTGAGCGGGCACCGGAACCGGGCGGACGAGGGAGGCTCAGCCGGTCGGCCTGTTCCCGGTGGGGATCGTGATGGGGGTGGTGGTCCCGGAGGAACCCTTGTTGAGGAACAGCATGGCCAGGGCGCGGATGAACTGGTCGACCATGTAGAACGTGCCGGGCATGATGGGCGACAGCCCCTCACGGAACTTGATGTACGCCGGCCATGCGGTGCGGACCAGGGCCGCCGCCACGGGGTCTCGCCGCAGTCCCAGCCAGTCGCCGACCTCGTCGCTGAGGACGTAGCGCACGAACTCGTTGAGGAAGCCGCGGGTGACGCCGAGGTCGATCTGGGCGGTGAGGCCGAGCAGTTCCTCGGCCAGCTTGATGCCCTCGTCCGTCGGGGCGAGGATCGGGGTGAGCACCTGCTCCGACTGCGCGTGCGCGGCGGCCCAGGTCCCCGGGATGTACTCGTCCGGCACACCGAGCAGGTGGAGGGCGACCTGCCAGGAGTGCAGGAACGCCTCCTGGTCCTCGGCCGAGAACGGGATCTTCCACTCGGTCAGCTTGGAGTGGACGTAGGTGCCCAGACTGTGGAAGGTGACCAGGATGTCGGCGGCGCTGATCGGGATGTCCTGGTCGGCGCCCGACGTCCAGTGCGGTGACTGCGGCAGCAGGTGCCGCACCGCGGCGTGCACCAGCCGGGTCTTGTTGGCGGTGACGACGAACTGTCCCCGCGGCTCGAAGGCGCCCAACTGGGACAGGTCGTAGCCGAACGTGAACGTCTTGGCCGCACGGTCCTGCATGTCGGCGCCACCCGCCGACCAGTAGACGCTTCTTGCCTCGCGCGGGATCACCGTGCTCATGATTCCGCTGCCGAGGCCGTACAGCATGAACAGGTAGGTGTCCCTGCGCCGGTTGAAGTCGGCCGCGCGGGTCAGCTTGGCGCGGTCGGCCCAGGAGGGCAGCTTGTTGACCTGCCGCAGATGCGCGGTGAGCTCGGCCGGCAGGCCGCTGGGCAGCGGGTCACCGTTGTTCACCCACCCTGCCATCGCGGTGTTGATCGCCGGGACCTTGCCGTTCTTGATCAGCGCGGCCATCAGAGGGTCCGTCGCGCTGTCCCACACGTACTCCGGGTCGGCACCCGTGCCGGTGCCGGCCACCGAGTCGCCCGACGGCCACGCCCATGCCTTCGCGCTGTCCGCCACGCCCACGAGCCCGAGCGCGACACCGAGGGACAGGACTCCTCGCCTGCTGAGATTCTCCATTGACTTAACCCGCTTCCCTGAGGGTCAGACGGTGCTCTTCGTCTTGCTTGCACGCCAGTTGAGCGACCACCACACTTCGAGCCGTGCCAAGCGATGTGATTTCTCGTTAACATAGCGAGGCGAGTCACGGTGGGCAATGGGCGTGACCAAGGGTTCGTGAGCGAGCTGGATCCACCGTCGACGAGCGCCTCGGCCGCCAGAGCCGTTGTCGCACGTGCCGCCCGGGCGGCCGCGCGGATCAGTGAAGCCGTTCGAGCCGGGAGACGCACCGGAGATCCGTGGCTACAGCGTCTCCGGTTGCGGCTCCGTGCCGCAGGATTCGCGGACCACCACGTTCGGCCAGAGCTCCAGCCGGTGGACGGGCCACTGCTCGCCGACCTCGGCCACCTTCGCCAGCACCAGTTCCGCCGCGAGCACGCCGAGGCGGTGCTTCTGCGGCCTCACCGCGGTCAGCGGCGGGTCGGACGCCGCTCCGATCTCATCGTCGTAGGTCACGATGGCCAGATCGTGCGGAACGCTGATGCCCAGCTCACGACCCTGCTCGATCAGGCCGATGGCTTCCCGGTCCGAGTGCACCAGCAGCGCCCGCACTCCAAGATCACGACTGCGCTTCAGTACGTCCGTATACGCTTCCGCCCAGCCCGGAGCCCCGTAGGAGGGCACTTCGATGTCGAGCCCTTCGCGGGACTCGAGTTTCAGAACATCCACCGCGTCCTGCCACCCGGCGCGCAGCGCCTTGCTCGTCGGGCTCTGGCGGGTGGTGATCAGCGCGATGCGGTGGTGCCCCAGCGTCACGAGATGGCGCACGGCCAGGCCGGCGCCCAGCGCATGGGCGGTCATGACGGCGTCCAGTGCGAGGGTGGCCAGTTCCTGGGGCGGGCAGCGCTCGACGAGGACAACGGGCACGGTGAGCGAGCGAAGCCAGCGGAGAAGTTCCATGGCAGCGTCCCCGGCCGTGGTGGGGGCGACGAGAAGCGCCTGCACACCCCGCTCGAGGAGGGCGTTGACCTGTCGTCGGTCCTCGGCCGGATCATCCCACCGTGAGGCTCGCATGACGAGTCTGCCCCGGGCGGCGGCCACCGCGGTGTGCGCGCCCTGGATGACGGGGGGCCAGTAGTACTCGACCGAGGGCACCACCATGCCCACCAGGGCACCGGTCGCCATCGGTCCGAACGCGCCGGGGGCTCCTTCCCTCGTCGGGGCCGCCTGTGTCCTGTGCGGCAGGGCGATCCCGCCGTGCACACGCTGCACCAGCCCTCGATCCGCCAGCAGCGTCACGTCACGGCGCACCGTCACGGGGGTGACACCCAACTGCTGCACGAGATCCGCGAGACGCACCATGCCGTGCTTGCGCACAGCAGCGAGGATCCTCTCCTGACGCTCGGCCGCCAATGGCATCGTGGGTACCCCCTCAAGCCGTGCCCTCAGAGGCAGGGCAGTCGCTTGGACAGTATCGGTTCTGATCGATTCTGTTCGCCTTCTCCGCGACTGGTTGCTGGGAACGGGACGGGCTGCTTCATTGACTCGGGCTCACCCAACGACGCACAAGGAGAGCTGACCCTCATGGCACTCGACCGTGCACTCAACCGTCGCGCGTTCCTCCTGGCATCCGGCGGCGCTGTCGCCGGCGGCGCCATGGCCGTAGGCGCAGCCACTCGTCCAGCCGCCGCAGCGGCGTGGGAGACCGTGATCGGCACGAACACGTTCGCCGACTACGCGTCCCTCGAGTCCACCTGGAACTACCGCTATCCCTGGGGTTCGGACCACAACGGCACCGCCCGCATGTACGCCGGCACCGACGACCACAACCACGTATACCTCGAGTCCGCAGGTGTGCTGGTCCTCAAGGCGTCACGCATCGACTGGGACGAAGGCAACAGCAGTTCCGACCCCCACCTGCCCATTCGCTACCACTCCGGAGCCATCCACTCCAAGCTCCAACTGCGGGTCACCGACCAGTTCCCGCAATGGGAGGTGAAGGGCGAATTCCAGGCGCCGTCCGCACGCGGCACCTGGCCGGCGTTCTGGTTGACCGGCGCGAACAGTTGGCCGCCGGAGAGCGACATCCTCGAGTACAAGGGGGACGCCCGAAACCACTTCAACACCTACGACGGAGGCTGGGAGAACACCGTCGTCCCTGTCTCCGACCCTGGCGCCTGGCACACCTACCGGGCCTGGATCGCCAAGGCCGGCACGAACGACGTCACCATCGACTACTACCTCGACGGCACCTGGGTCGGCCGGCACCGCGGCGCCGACTTCGTGGACGCGCCCATGCCGATCATCGTCAACCTGCAGATGGAAGGTTCCTCCGGATCACCGGGACCGTCCGGGGACACGTACTTCCGCGCCCGCAACATCTATGTCGGCCGTAGCAACGACGGCTGAAGACGACAGGTGGTCTATTCCCTGCGTCCGGCGACGAATTGCGCGGCGGCGGTGAACACGGCAAGGATCACCGCGGAGATCGCCAGCATGACGCCGGCGGGAGCGAGCAGTTCCGCCGCGTCGGGGGTCGTGGACATCAGGGTGAACAGGCGGTTGACCGGAGGCATGCCCTTGGTGAAGAGGGCTCCCATCAGCAGCACGAGGGCGGCGACCAGCGCGTACCCCTGTCGTCCGAAGACCGGCCGCGAGCACAGCACGCCGATGGCGATGCCGACGAGGGCACAGGTGAGCTGCGCCTCGAGGCCCAGCAGGAGGTCGGCCGCGGTGACCACGTAGTCGCCCATCCACAACGGGAAGAACAGGCCGAAGACCATCAGGACGAGACAGCTCAGCAGGGCCGTGCCGATCGCCGCGAGCAGGACCGTGAGCGACCGGCCGCCCGCGGTGACGACGACGATCGCCCGCTGCGGCGGGTCGTCCAGGCTCATCAGGGCGACGGTCAGCCAGGTCGAGCAGACGAACAGCACGCCGGCGGACGAGGCGTAGGCCGGGGGAAGCGAGCCGCTGCCGTTGACGGTCAGCACGCCCATCAGGCCCATGAACAGGAGCAGCGGGGCGAGATAGCGCTGTGTGTGCAGCACGGTGGCGAAGGTGTAGCGGATGAGCGCGATCACCGCATCTGTCCGTTCGTCGCGGCGTTCGGCGTCCGGTGGTGGTCCGTGGTCGTGCCGGTGACGCGCTCGACGGACCAGCCGTGCTGGAGCGCGGTGAACAGCAGCGCGTCGGTGGACTCGCGTCCGACGCGCATCCTGACGCCCGTGACGTCCCGGTTCACCGCCAGTACGCCGTCCAGTTGTTCCCAGGCGAGGTCCTGCGGTGCGCTGCCGTCCCGGCCCGCGGTCAGGACGACGTCGTACGCGGGTCGCTGCTCGGTGGCCCTCGGCTCCGGTCCCCGCAACGACACGCGGCCTTCGCCGACCGTGTAGGTCCGGGTGGCGCGGGCCCGGGTGACCGACTCGCGGTGGTCGGTGAACACGACGGTGCCGCCGGAGGCCGCGACCTCGGTCATGATTTCGGCGAGCACGCCGTGGGCGTCGGCGTCCAGCCCGGACCACGGCTCGTCCAGGACGAGCAGCCCTGGTTCCACCAGGAGGGCCTGGGCCAGCGCGACCTTCTGGGCGTTGCCCTTCGACAGGCTCCGCAGGGGGGCGTGCTTGTCGCCCACCAGGGCGAGTCGGTCCAGCAGCCGGTCGGCCCGTGCCGAGGCGACCGAGGTGGTCAGCCCGCGGACGCGGCCCATGTGTGTCAGATACGCCGCGGCCGACATGCGCTCGTTGGGGGAGAACCGGTCCGGGACGTACCCGACGACGGGCGGCCGGGCGGTCACCGAACCGCGGGTCGGCCGGGACAGGCCCACCGCGATCCGCAGCAGCGTCGACTTCCCCGATCCGTTCCCGCCCGCGAATGCCACGACCTCACCGGCCGGGGCCTCCACGTCCACGTCTTTCAGGATCCAATCGCCATGGCCGTAGCGCTTGCTCACTGAATGCAGACGTAACAACTGGTGTCCTCCGTCCGGTGCAACGCCCCCACGTGCTCGCAGACGACGAGGCCAGGCCGGAGACGGCCGGGGATGCCGGGGACGAGTGACGTCACCGCTCACCCGCGAGGTCGAGATCCCCCTTGCTCGCTCCGGCCACGCCCTCGGCGATCCGGGGACGGCGCCACGGGTGCGCGATCGGACCGGACACCGCCCGCCACCACGGCTCCACCGGCAGCTTCCCGGCCGGCTCGAACGGCTCGCCCGGCCGCGGGAAGGCCACCGCCTGGCCGACCTCCTCAGCGGCATCCTTCGTCCACTCCCCCGGCTCCGCCCACGCGTGCGGGGCCAGGTTGAAGGTGCCCCAGTGGATCGGGAGCAGGACACCGCCCGGCTCACCCCTCTGCAGGTCGAGGTGGGCGCGTACGCCCTCCTCGGGGGTCATGTGGATGTCCGGCCAGAACTCGGCGTACGCCCCCAGCTGGATCATCGTGGCGTCGAAGGGGCCGTGGGCGGCGCCGATGTCCCGGAAGCCGTCGAAGTAGCCCGTGTCGCCGCTGTGGTAGACGCGGTGCTGCTCACCGGCGACGACCCAGGAGGCCCAGAGGGTGTGCTGGGTGTTGCGCAGGCCGCGCCCGCAGAAGTGCCGGGCCGGGGTGGCGGTGAGCGTGAGGCCGCCGACGCGCGTCGACTCGTGCCAGTCCAGCTCGCGCAGCCGGTCGGCGGACACGCCCCAGTGTTCGAGGTGGGCGCCGACGCCGAGGGGCACGGCGAACAGGGTGTCCGTGCCGGCCAGCGCCTTGATCGTGGGCATGTCCAGGTGGTCGTAGTGGTCGTGGGAGATGACGACGACGTCGACCGGGCCCAGGGCGGCCAGGGGCACCGGAACCGGGTGCAGCCGCTTGGGGCCGGCGAAGGGGAACGGGGAGCAGCGCTCACCCCACACCGGGTCGAAGAGCACCCGCTGTCCGTCGATCTCGGCGAGCACGCTGGAGTGTCCCGTCCAGGTCAGCCGCAGTCCGGTGGCGGGCGGCCGGGCGACGTCGGCGATCGTGGTGGCGTGCACCGGGATCGGCCCTCGCGGGGCCCTGCGTTGCCGCGCCTCCCGGTCGAAGTAGATCCTGGCGAATTCCGCGGCCGATCCGGAGGGCCGGGTCCGGGCGGCGCCCCCGGGGTTCTGGAAGACGCCGTCACGGAAGTGCGGCGATCTGCGGATGCGCGCCATGCGCTCACCGCTCGGGTCCGCGCCGAAGGCCTCGGGCCGGGGCACGCGGGGCCCGGCACTCGGGGAACGGAAACCGGCCACGGTACCTCCAGGTGGAGTAGGTCAGACTCATATTGTCGTCGTCGCGACCTGTCGTCGTGTCGTCCGACGTCACCTCGAACGAGCGATGCCGCGACCGTGTTCCCCGGTCCCGACGTGACCGAAAGGTCGCTCCCACAGGTGCCTGTATAGGGTGACGGGCGTGACGAGGGTCCGGTTGAGTGTGGCGGAGCGGCGCGAGGAGCTGCTGGGCGCGGCCATCGAGCAGATATCGGCGCGGGGTGTGGCGGCGTTGCGGATCGCCGACGTGGCCGCCGCGCTGGGTGTCAGCAACGCGCTGGTGCTCTATCACTTCTCGACGAAGGAGAAGCTGGTCGCCGCCGCCTTCGCGCATGCCGCCGAGGACGATCTCGCCCATCTGCGCAAGCTGCTCGGCCGGCGTACGTCGGCTCTGCGCCGGCTGCGGACGGCCGTGCGGTGGTACGCCCCGACCGGGCACGCCAAGGGCTGGCGGCTGTGGATCGAGGGCTGGGCGGTGGCGCTGCGCGAGCCGGCCCTGCGGGAGGTCGCGCGGGAGCTCGACCACCAGTGGAAGGCGGCGATCGCCGAGGTCATCGCCGAGGGCGTGGCCGCCGGGGAGTTCCCGTGCCCGGACCCCGACGGCGCCGCCCTGCGTCTGACCGCGCTGCTCGACGGACTGGCCGTGCAACTGACGTCGTACGCTGGCGCGGTGCCGCGGGCCCGGGCGCAGGAGTGGGCGGACGAGGCGCTCGCCCGCGAACTCGGGCTGGCGCGGGAGGCGTTGACGACGACGCGGTGACGAGCGAACCTGGAAGCGGCACGTCCGTCGCCGCGTCCCCGGTCCCGGCACGCCCGCCCCGGCAAGCGCCGCCCCGTCCGGCCCAGCCCCCCGCCCCACCCCGCCCTCAGGCCACCGCCGAGATCCGCATCTTGATGTCGTCCGGCGACAGCGCACCCTTGGCGGTCACGTGGTCCCCCGACGACTCGCCGCGCAGTCGGCGTCCGATCCACGGCACCAGGTACTCGCGTGCCCAGTGCACGTTGTCCCGCCGCACGTCCAGGGCGCCGCGCTGCGGCAGCGGCGGCCAGGGCTGCTCCGGGTCGGCCGGGACGCGCAGGCCGAGGACCTGGCCCGCGCGCAGCGCCACGCGCGTGTGCCCCTCCGCCGACAGGTGCAGCCGGTCCGCGTCCCACGCCCTGCGGTCCTGGATGCTCCGCAGCGACCACAGGTCGAGCACCGGGCAGCCGTAGCGGTCGGCGACGGCGCGCACATGCCCGTTGTACGTGGCGATCTTGCCGCGCAGATGCTTGAGGACGGGCATCCCGCGGGTGTCGAACCCGGTCGTCACCAGGACGGTGCCGGCCACGGCGGTCAGCGCGGCCACCGCCCGTTCGAACCGCTCGGCCACCTCGTCGGGATCGGTGCCGGGCCGGAGGATGTCGTTGCCGCCCGCACAGAACGAGACCAGGTCCGGTGCGAGTTCGACGGCCCGCGGGACCTGCTCTTGCACGATCTGGTCGAGCAGCCTGCCGCGCACGGCGAGGTTCGTGTACGTGAAGTCGCCCTCGGGGCGCCGGTCCGCGAGCAGTACGGCGAACCGGTCGGCCCAGCCGACGAACGCCCCGTCGGGGCCGGGGTCGCCGACGCCCTCGGTGAAGCTGTCCCCCACCGCCACGTACGACCCGATCACTGCTCTGCTGTCACTCTTCGAATCGTCTGCCACATCGACCCATGATTCACCTTGGAATGTGACCTACGCGACCGTAGGAAGGGGTTGACGGTCGGTGAGAAAAGCCACTCTTAAAGTGTTCGTCAATTCCGGAATACGCCGAAGGCCGGACCCGGGGATCGGGGTCCGGCCTTCGGTGGCACGGAGGCCGCGCCAAGGCGTCCTCAGAGAGATCAGAGAGATCAGAGAGAGACGCCGTGCGCGCGCAGGTACGCGATCGGGTCCACGTCGGAGCCGTAGTCCGGGGTGGTGCGGATCTCGAAGTGCAGGTGCGGACCGGTCACGTTGCCGGTGGCGCCCGAGAGACCGACCTGCTGACCCGCCGTCACGGACTGACCCGCGGAGACGGAGAGCGAGGACAGGTGGGCGTACTGGGCGTAGTGGCCGTCGGCGAGCCGGATGACGACCTGGTTGCCGTACGCGCCGCCCCAGCCGGCGGAGACGACCGTGCCCGCGCCGACGGCCTTGAGCGGGGTGCCGGTCGGGACGACGAAGTCCGTGCCGGTGTGGTAGCCGCTGGACCACATGCTGCCCGACTGGTGGTACGGGGTGCCGACGGTGCCGCCCGGGACGGGAGAGCTGAAGGCGCTGGTGGCCGCGGACTGCGTGCCCGCGTTCGAGGCGGCGGTCTTCGTGGCCGGCGCCGACTTCTGGGCCGGCTCGGACTTCGCCGCGGACGGCTTCTGGGCCTCGGCGGGCTTCTCGGCCGCCGGCTTCTCCGACGGGGCGGAGGGGGCCGACGACTTGGCGGCCTGGCCACCGATCGAGAGCTTCAGCCCGGGGTGGATCAGCGACGGGTCCGAACCGACGACCTCGCGGTTGTCCGAGTAGAGCTTCTTCCAGCCGCCGTCGACATTCTGCTCGTCGGCGATCTTCGAGAGGTAGTCGCCGCTCTTCACGGTGTACGTCGTCGTGCCCGAGTTCTTCTCGGCGCTGTTCCCGGCGGCCTTCTGGGCCTTGGCCGAAATGGACTGCACGGCCTGCTCGGAAACGGAGTGCGCGGGAGCGGCCTGGGCGCCGGCGGCACCCATCAGCGGGAGGGCGAGCGCGGCGCCACCGGTTCCGGCGGCGGCGATGGTGCGGGTGAGGCGCATGGCCTTGGTACGGCGGTGCTTACCCTTCGCGGGCATGGCGAATTCCTCTCCGGCGCCTGCGAGGTGAGCTGTCGGGTGCGGGCTGGAGATGCCCGGCCGCGCCGAGACGCGGCTTAACCCCGAGCCGTTCCGGGAACCGGAACAGGCAGTTCTACCTGTGGGTCCCCCGCTCCTGCCGGGTACGGGTGTGGGTGAGTTCGGGCTCCGGTCGGCGGCAGGATTAGGCGTCCGTCCGGATCGGAGGTGAACGTAAGGGACCCAGATGCGCACGGACAAGCGAGGGGTTCCCTGGACAGGCGTTCCGGTTGATCCTTTACGGGAATTACCGGTCACCCTGCGTGGATTTCCGGAGCGCCGTTTTCTGTAAACGGCCTTGAAAACCGGCTGAATTACGTGAACATGACGGACAACGCACCGTCACGGATATGACGCTGCTCACGCGCCACCCCGCCACTCCCTGGTAATCCAGAGCAAGTTGGAATCAATGCACCAATTCGGACAGAAAGCCCAGATGTGGCGCAGTCGGATGGCCGCTACGCCCTGCCCCGCGGACCGTGCCGTATCGTCGAGTCGCGCCCGTCGTCGAGCAGCGCCGGCGGGGCGGAGTGGGAGGAGCCCCCGTGACGCAGCAGGTCCCGTCGACCGAGCCCGAGCTGGCCGGTGTGCGCAACTTCCGTGACGTGGGCGGACTGCCGACCGTGGACGGGCGGCGGGTACGACAGGGGGTGCTGTTCCGCAGCGGTCACCTGGCGCACGCCACCGCGGAGGACGCCACGTTCCTGTCCTCGCTGGGCCTGCACACGATCTTCGACTTCCGCAACGCGGCCGACCAGAAGCTCGAGGGCCCGGACGTCGAGCTGCCGGGCGTGCGCAATGTGAACCTGCCGCTGAGCGACCCGGCCGACGGCGCCGAGTTCTGGAAGATGGTCCGCGACGGCGACCTCGACCAGCTGCGCGAGATCCTGG
This sequence comes from Streptomyces sp. NPDC053750, assembly GCF_044544295.1. NCBI lineage: Bacteria > Bacillati > Actinomycetota > Actinomycetes > Kitasatosporales > Streptomycetaceae > Streptomyces > Streptomyces sp. NPDC053750. The sequence continues at coordinate 19,949 of NZ_JBITXB010000027.1, forward strand.
CGGACGACAAGGGCGCCCAGCGGATGATCAACTCCTACCGCATGATCATCAAGGAGCGTACGGCGGAGCACTCCCGGGTGCTGCACGCGCTCGCCGAGGACAGCGTCCCGGCCCTGATGCACTGCGCGGCCGGCAAGGACCGCGCGGGTCTGTCGATCGCAGTGACGCTGCTCGCCCTCGGTGTCGAGCGGGATGCGGTCGTCGAGGACTACCTGAAGTCGAACGCCACGCACCGTCGCTACAAGGTGCACCGCAGCGGCTCCGCGGCCTCGGCCTACTCCCCCGAGGTCATGGAGCTGCTCAGCCCCCTGTTCGACGCGCGCGCCGAGTACCTGGCGGCGGCCTTCGACACCGTAGAGGACACCTGGGGCGGGGTTGACGCCTACCTGGAGAAGGGCCTGCGGATCACCCCGGAGACCAGGGAGCGGCTGCGCGAGCGGATGCTGGACTGAGCCACCCGCCCGCTGCCCGCGCTACTTCGCCGCGGCCCCGACCTCGAACAGCAGGTAGAGAAACGCGGCGAAGACGTGCCCCAGGACGACGTAGATGAAGACTCGTACCCACAGCCCACGCGGGAACTTGTCCTGAATGGAGCTCATGGCATTCCTCCGGGGGTCGGGCCGAGGCACAGCGCGGCCGTGGGACTCTGCAGCAGGGTGTGGACGAAGAGCAGCTCGACCCCGTCGGGGTCCTGGGCGGCGATCCGGTGCGGGGTCATCGAGTCGAAGTGGGCGCTGTCCCCCGCGGTGAGCCGGTGCTCGGTGTCCCCGAGGCGCAGCCGCAGCCGGCCACGGAGGACGTGGAGCCACTCCTCACCGGGATGCACCCGCACGACGTCGCCCTGGGAGCCGTACGGCACCTGGACGCGCAGGGCCTGCATACCGCGGCCCGGCGCCCCGGCCCGCCAGTACGTCCAGCCGCCCGCGACGGTGGGTTCCATGTCGGCGGCCCGCACGACGGCGTCCCGGTCCGCGGCCGTCTCCCCCAGCAGCTCGGCGACGGTCGTACCGTAGACCTGGGCGAGGGAGAGCAGCATCGGCAGCGAGGGCTGGCGCTGCCCGGTCTCCAGTCGGGAGAGGTGGGCGGGCGACAGCCCGGCGGCGCGGGCCGCGGCCTCGAGGGTGAGGGCGGCGCGCCGCCGCAGCTCACGCAGCTGTGGCGCGACGGCGGCGACCGCCCCACCGGCCGGGCCGGTCTCGGAGGAGCTCATGGCCCCATTCAGCCCGAGTCCTGCCCCACGGGCAAATTTCTTGCCTCACAGGCAAAATCTCAGCGGTTGGCCACCGCCTGCCTGACCAGTGTCTTGCCGAAGTCCCACATCAGCCCGCCGCCGTTGTGCGCGTCGTCCATCACCTCGGTGAAGGCGTCGACGAACCGGTCCGCGTCCTGCGCGTCGATGATCAGCGGCGGGATCAGCTTGATCACCTCCAGGTGGTCGCCGGACACCTGGGTGAGGATCCGATGGCGCTGGAGCAACGGCACCACGACCATCTGCGCGAACAGTCCCTTGCGGGCGGCCTGCAGCATCGTCCAGCGGCTGCGCAGCCTCAGGGACCTGGGCCGGCCGAACTCAATGCCGATCATGAGTCCGCGGCCGCGTACGTCGGCGAGCAGCTCGTAGCGGTCCACCAGCTCCACCAGCCGGGACTTCAGCCGGCCCCCCACCGCCTCGGCGTTCGCGACGATCTCCTCGTTCTCCATCACCGACAGCACCGCGAGCCCGGCCGCCATGGCCTGCGCGTTGGACCCGAAGCTCGCCGAGTGGACCTGCACGCGGTCCATCGACGAGTACACCTTCTGGAAGATCCAGTCCTTGCCGAGCGTGGCCCCCACCGGCACATACCCGCCGGACAGGGCCTTGGCCACGCACACCAGGTCGGGTTCGACGCCGTCGTCGTGCTGGAAGGCGTAGAACCTGCCGGTCCGCCCGAGGCCGGTCTGCACCTCGTCGGCGATCAGCAGCGCCTTGTGCCGGTGCAGCAGTTCCTGCGCGGCGCGCAGATAGCCGGGCGGTGCCTCGTGCACGCCCTTGCCCTGGATCGGCTCCACGATGAGCGCGGCCACGTCACCGTGTTCCAGCTCCCGGGCCAGGGCGTCCAGGTCGCCGAGCGGGACGGCGGTGTCGGGCAGCAGCGGGGCGAAGCCGTCGCGGAACCCGTCCTCGCCGTTGACGGACAGCGACCCGGTGGTGAGCCCGTGGAAGGCGTGCGTGCAGTACAGGATCCTCGGTCTGCCGGTCGCGTACCGGGCGAACTTCAGCGCGGTCTCGACCGCCTCCGTGCCGCTGTTGCCGAAGAAGACCCGGTCCAGGTGCGGGCTGTAGGAGAGCAGCTTCTCGGCCAGCAGACCGGGCAGCGGCGGGCAGTCGAAGCGGGTCAGGTCGGCCAGCGAGGCGTCGAGGACGTCGTGCAGTGCCTTGCGGACGACGGGGTGGTGGCGCCCCAGGCCCATCACCGCGAACCCGGCGAGCATGTCCAGGTAGTCGTTGCCGTCGGCGTCCCAGAAGTGCGCGCCCTCGGCACGCTCGTAGACCTTGTCGAAGCCGATGGTGCGCAGCATGCGCGGCAGCTGGTGGTTGAGGTGCCTGGCGTGCAGCTCGTACCGCTCGGCTCCGCGCTCGGCCAGGAGCGCGGCGAGGTCGAACTCCTTGGTCATTCAGTTCTCTCCTTGCGCTGGCGTGGCGATCGGGCCGTCCCCGGTCTGTTCGGCGACGGCCAGGCTCGCGCTGATCCGGCCGGCGATCTCGACCGGAGTGAGACCGATGTCGGCGAGCACCTCGGCGCGCTTGGCGTGCGCGAGGAACTGCTCCGGGATGCCGAACCGGCGTACGGGTACGTCGACCTCGGCGTCGCCCAGCGCCAGCGACACCGCCGAACCGACCCCGGCCGCACGGCTGTTGTCCTCGACGACGGCCACCAGACGGTGCCGGGCGGCCAGCGGCGCGAGCGCCGGGTCGACGGGTTTGACCCAGCGCGGGTCGACGACGGTGCAGCCGATGCCGCGGGCCTCGAGCAGCTCGGCGGCGCGGAGACAGACGGGCGCCATCACGCCGACCGCCACGAGCAGCACCGCGGGCCGGTCGGCGGCGTGCAGGACGTCCATGCCGCCGACCCGGTCGACGGCCGGGACGGCAGGTCCGACGGACTCCTTCGGGAAGCGCACCAGGGTCGGCGCGTCGTCGACGGCGACCGCCTCGCGCAGCTGGGCGCGCAGTTGGTCCGCGTCGCGCGGTGCGGCGATGCGCAGGCCCGGGACGACCTGGAGGACGGACATGTCCCACATGCCGTTGTGCGAGGCTCCGTCGACGCCGGTGACCCCGGCCCGGTCCAGGACGAAGGTGACGCCGCAGCGGTGCAGGGCCACGTCCATCAGGAGCTGGTCGAAGGCGCGGTTGAGGAAGGTGGCGTAGACGGCGACGACCGGGTGCAGCCCGCCCGTGGCGAGGCCGGCGGCGGACACGGCGGCGTGCTGTTCGGCGATGCCGACGTCCCAGACCCGGTCGGGGAAGCGTTCGGCGAAGCGGCCGAGACCGACCGGGTGCAGCATGGCGGCGGTGATCGCGACGACGTCCTCGCGCTCCTCGCCGATCCGGACGATTTCCTCGCCGAACACCGAGGTCCAGGAGGGCCCGCCCGCCGGGCCGAGCGGCGCGCAGGTGAGCGGGTCCATCGCGCCGACGGTGTGGAAGTGGTCCGCCTCGTCGCGCAGGGCGGGTTCGTAGCCGCGGCCCTTCTGGGTGAGGCAGTGCACCAGCACGGGCCCGTGGAAGCGTTTCGCCCGGCGCAGCGCCGACTCGACGGCCCCGATGTCGTGCCCGTCGATCGGGCCGAGGTACTTCAGCCCCAGGTCCTCGAAGAGTCCCTGCGGGGCGAAGGCGTCCTTGAAGCCCTTCTTGGCGCCGTGCAGGGCCTCGTAGACGGTGTTGCCGACCACCGGTGTGCGCTGCAGTACGTCCTTGCCCCAGGCCAGCATCCGCTCGTAGCCGTCGGTCGTGCGGAGCGTCGCGAGGTGGTTGGCGAGGCCTCCGATGGTCGGCGCGTACGAGCGTTCGTTGTCGTTGACGACGATGATCAGTGGCCGGTCCCTGGCCGCCGCGATGTTGTTCAGGGCCTCCCAGGCCATGCCGCCGGTGAGCGCGCCGTCACCGATGACGGCGACGACGTGGCCCCGCTCCCCCTGCACCTGGCGGGCCTTGGCCAGGCCGTCGGCCCAGCCGAGGACGGTGGAGGCGTGGCTGTTCTCGATGACGTCGTGCTCGGACTCCTCGCGCGAGGGGTAGCCGGAGAGGCCGCCCTTGCCGCGCAGCTTGGAGAAGTCCTGACGCCCGGTCAGGAGCTTGTGCACGTAGCTCTGGTGGCCGGTGTCCCACAGGATGCGGTCGGCCGGTGACTCGAAGACCCGGTGCAGGGCGACGGTGAGTTCCACCACCCCCAGGTTGGGTCCGAGGTGTCCGCCGGTGCGGGCGACCGCGTGCACCAGGAAGTCTCGTATCTCGTCGGACAGTTCGCCGAGTTCCGCCTCGGACAGCGCCTTCAGGTCGCGTGGTTCCCTGATGCTCTCCAGAATCGTCACGCTCGGGCCCCCTTCGTTCCGTGCTGTTCAGCTCACGGTGACGGCCGGCTCCCCCGACGCGCCGTCCTTCTCCATCTGCTCGGCGATCCGCATCGCCTCGTCGATCAGCGTCTCCACGATCTTCGACTCGGGGACGGTCCTGACGACCTCGCCCTTGACGAAGATCTGCCCCTTGCCGTTGCCGGAGGCGACCCCGAGGTCGGCCTCGCGGGCCTCGCCGGGACCGTTGACCACGCAGCCCATGACGGCCACGCGCAGCGGCACCTCCATGCCCTCCAGCCCTGCCGTGACCTCGTCGGCCAGCTTGTAGACGTCGACCTGGGCACGGCCGCAGGACGGGCAGGAGACGATCTCCAGCCGGCGTTCCCTGAGCCCCAGCGACTGCAGGATCTGGATGCCGACCTTGACCTCCTCGGCCGGCGGGGCGCTGAGCGAGACCCGGATGGTGTCGCCGATGCCCTGGGAGAGCAGGGCGCCGAAGGCCACGGCCGACTTGATGGTGCCCTGGAAGGCGGGGCCGGCCTCGGTCACACCCAGGTGCAGCGGGTAGTCGCACTGGGCGGCGAGCTGCCGGTAGGCCTCGACCATGACGACCGGGTCGTTGTGCTTGACCGAGATCTTGATGTCCCGGAAGTCGTGCTCCTCGAAGAGCGACGCCTCCCACAGCGCCGACTCGGCCAGCGCCTCCGGGGTCGCCCTGCCGTACTTCTGCAGCAGCCGCTTGTCCAGAGAACCGGCGTTGACGCCGATGCGGATGGGCGTGCCGTGGTCGCGGGCCGCCCTGGCGATCTCCCGGACCTGGTCGTCGAACTTCTTGATGTTGCCCGGGTTCACGCGGACCGCGGCACAGCCCGCCTCGATCGCGGCGAAGACGTACTTCGGCTGGAAGTGGATGTCCGCGATCACCGGGATCTGCGACTTCTTCGCGATCACCGGGAGGGCGTCCGCGTCGTCCTGCGTCGGGCAGGCCACCCGCACGATCTGGCAGCCGGACGCCGTCAGCTCGGCGATCTGCTGGAGCGTCGCGCCGATGTCCGACGTACGGGTCGTCGTCATCGACTGCACCGACACCGGGGCCCCGCCCCCGACCGCCACCGGCCCGACCTGGATCCGCCGCGACACGCGCCGCTCGGCGATCGGCCGGACCGGTACCTCGGGGACGCCCAGGGAGACGGCGGTCATGCCGTCACTCCCGGTTCCCGGAGACCGTCTCCCGCATGGCACGCAGGGACTCCTTGAGGGAACCCATGGTGGCCAGGACGGCGGTGGGCTCGTAGCCGCAGTGCGCCATGCAGTTGGCGCAGCGCGGGTCCTTGCCGCGGCCGTACTTGTCCCAGTCGGTGTCCTCGATCAGCTCCCGGTAGGTCGGGACGTACCCGTCGCTCATCAGGTAGCAGGGGCGCTGCCAGCCGAAGAGGGAGTAGTTCGGGATCGCCCACGCGGTGCACGGGAAGTCGACCTTGCCCTCGAGGAAGTCGAGGAAGAGCGGGGAGTGGTTGAGCCGCCAGCGGCTCCGGTTGCCGCCCGCGAAGGCCTTCCTGAACAGCTCGCGGGTCTGCTCCACGCCCAGGAAGTGCTCCTGGTCGGGCGCCTTCTCGTAGGCGTAGGCGGGCGAGATCATCATCTCGTCGACCTGGAGGTCGTCGTTGAGGAAGTTGAGGACCTCGACGATGGTCTGCGGGGTGTCGGTGTTGAAGAAGGTCGAGTTGGTGGTCACCCGGAAGCCGCGCCGCTTGGCCTCCTTGATGGCCTCCACGGCCTCGTCGAACACGCCCTCCTTCGCCACGGACTCGTCGTGCCGCTCGCGCAGCCCGTCGATGTGCACCGCGAACGCGAAGTAGGGGGACGGCGTGAACTTGTCCATCTTCTTGCGCATGAGCAGGGCGTTGGTGCAAAGGAAGACGTACTTCCGTTTGGCCACCAACTGGCGCACGATCTCGTCGATCTGCGGGTGCATCAGCGGCTCGCCCCCCGCGATGGACACCATGGGGGCACCCGATTCGAGCACCGCGCCCACGGCCTGCGCGACCGGCATGCGCTGCTTGAGCACCCCGGCCGGATGCTGGATCTTGCCGCATCCCTCGCACTTCAGGTTGCACGCGAAGAGCGGCTCCAGCTCCACGATGAGCGGGAACTTGTCCCGTCGGCGGATCTTCTGTTCGGCCAGGTATGTAGCGACCTTGATGGACTGACGCAGCGGCATGGCCATCTGGGCTCACCTCCGGGGGAGCAGCAAAGAACGGTGCCATTCGAAGAATGCGGGAAGAACGGATCGAAGAACGCGGAAAGCCGATATTCCACCGCGTACGGTGCCGATCCGGACGAGCTCGTGTTCTGGAGCGTCCACCACCACCCGGACGGCCGCAACCGGGCGCGCGCCCACCCGGACGGCGCTCAGGAGCGTCGCCGCGGACTCCATGTCGACGGCGATCGCGCCGGTCGCGAGCAGGTCGGCGCGCTCGGGACCGCGGACGACGTGGTCCGAGCCGGTCAGCGGCCCGGTGTGGACGGTGCGCCCGGGGACGGCTCGCACGAGTTCCTTGACGAGCCGGTCCGTCCCCACGCACGCGACGGTGCCGCGCGGGTCCCGGGTCTCCCCGGCGACGACCAGGTCCCCGGGGTGCATGCCGGGGGCGAGGCCCGCGCAGAATCCGGTGGCCAGCACGGCGGCGTCGCCGAGGGCCGGGCCGGCCAGGACCCGGGTGACCGAGCGTTCGGCCGCCTTCGGGCCCATGCCGGTCCGCAGGACGGTGACCGGCCCGCCCGCGCCGTCACGGTCGCCGGTGCGCAGGGCGAGGTGCTCGATGCCGAGCGCGCAGGCGATCAGCAGCGGGGACGGGCCGGACTGCCGGTTCATCAGCTGCCCTTCGCCTCGGCTGCGGACGTCTCGGTCGAAGCCTGCCCGACGGCGGCCCGCGCCGCGCGCGACTTTTCGGCGAAGGGCTCTCCGTGGACGTACCGGCCGAGCGCGGTGAGCGGGAAGACCTGCCGGTAGAGGTGGTAGTTGATGGAGAAGTCCCAGGGGAAGCCGGTGCCGGTGAAGTACGGCTCGTCCCAGGAGCCGTCCTCCCGCTGGGTGGCGGCGAGCCACTCGATGCCGCGTTCGACGGCCTTGGACTCCCGCTCCCCCGCCGCGAGCAGGGCCATCAGCGCCCAGGCGGTCTGCGAGGCGGTGGAGGCGCCCCGGCCGCTCCACTCCCGGACGTACCGGTAGGAGCGCAGGTCCTCGCCCCAGCCGCCGTCGTCGTTCTGGACGGACTCAAGCCAGGTCACCGCGCGGCGGACGGCGGGGTGCGAGGCGGGCAGGCCGGCGGCGGTCAGGGCGGGGACCACGGATCCGGTGCCGTAGACGTAGTTGACGCCCCAGCGGCCGAACCACGAGCCGTCCGGCTCCTGTTCGTCGAGCAGCCACTGGATGCCGCGCCGGGTGCGCGGGTCGTGGGCCAGGCCCTCGACGGCGAGCATCTCGACGACGTGCGCGGTGACGTCCGCGGACGGCGGGTCGATGACCTCGCCGAAGTCGCAGAACGGCAGCCGGTTGGGGAAGGGGCTGGTGTTGTCGACGTCGAACGCTCCCCAGGCGCCGTTCCTGGACTGCATGCCGAGGTTCCAGCGCACGCCGCGGCCGATGGCCTTCTCGACCCGCTCGGGGTCGTGGTGGCCGACCCGGCGCAGGGCGAGGACCACCTCGGCGGTGTCGTCGATGTCGGGATAGTTGTCGTTGTGGAACTCGAACGCCCAGCCGCCGGGCGGGAGTCCGGGCCGCTTCACCGACCAGTCGCCGGGGCGGACGATCTGTTCGCCGAGCATCCAGTCGGCGGCCTTCACCAGCTGCGGATGATCGGCGGGTACTCCGGCGTCGGCCAGCGCGATGGTGGCCAGGCAGGTGTCCCACACCGGGGACTGGCAGGCCTCGATCATCCGGGCGCCGTCCTCGCGCCACACGGCGAAGCGGTCCAGCGACTCCAGGCCGGCGCGCATCACAGGGTGCTCGAGGTCGTAGCCGAGCAGGTAGAGCGCGATGACCGAGTACACGGCGGGCGGCTGGATGCCGCCCCAGCAGCCGTCGTTCTCCTGCCGCTCGATGATCCAGCGCGCGGCGGTGTTCATCGCGGCCCGGCGCAGTCGGCGCGGGGCGACCTTGCGGTAGGCGTGCAGGGCCCTGTCGAGGCGCTGGAAGGCGCCGTCCCAGCTCGCGGCCGGGGCCAGGGGGCGCGGCGGGCTGGGGCGGGCGGGGTCGGTGTGGAGTTCGTCGAGCGGGAAGGGCGCGGGGCGCACCGGCCGCTTGGCGGAGACGATGGTCAGCGGCACGATCGTCTGCCGGGCCCAGCAGCCGAAGTCGTAGATGTTGAGCGGTACCCAGGTGGGGAAGTAGATGAGCTCCGGCGGGAGTTCGGGCAGGTCGTCCCACTTCCACCAGCCGAACAGGGCGAGCCAGATCCGGGTGAAGACGCGGGAGGCGGCGATGCCGCCCCGGGACCGGATCCACTCCGAGGCCCTGGCCATGTGCGGGGCGTCGGGCGCGTCGCCGGCCAGGCGGAGGGCGACGTACGCCTCGACGGTGGCGGACAGGTCGCCGGGGCCGCCGTAGAAGGTGGCCCAGGTGCCGTCCTCGCGCTGCTCGCCGCGGATGAACAGGGCGGCGGCGCGCGTGGTCTCCTCGTCCCGGATGCCGAGGAACTGACGCAGGAGCAGGTCCTCGGCGTCCATGGTGACGTTCGTCTCGAGGTCGCCCTTCCACCAGCCCTGGGCGTCCTGCCGGGAGAGCAGGAAGTCCGTGGCGCGCCGGGTGGCGCGTGCGGCGGCTTCTGGTACCCCGGCCGCCGCGACGGGGATGGTGATGTCGTTTTCGCTGGCCGCGGTTGCGAGGGGCTTCAGGCCGGCCCCGGTGCTTCCGTCGGTCGTCGCTGTCATGGCTTCCCCTTCGTGCAGTGTGCAAGTGGTGCTTCTGCTGTGGGTCCGCCGTCGGCCGGTGCTCCATGTCCCGCGACACCGGCCGGCGACTACGCGAGGGCTATTCGACCGATAGTGATCATCTCTTTCGTACGACGACGAAGTCCGCGAGCGCCGTGAACATGTCCCGCACCCGGTCGGGCATGTCGACGGCGTCGAGGGCTTGGATGGCGATGGTGTGCTGGCGACGCGCCTCGTCGGCGGTCCACTCCCGCCCGCCCGCTTCCTCGATGAGGGCGGCGCGGGCCGCGAACTCCTCCTCGGAGAAGTTCGCGAAGTCACTGGTCTTGGCGTCGGCGGCGAGGATCTCGCCGAGCCGTTCGGAGGCGGGGCCGCCCGCCGCGAGGGCGGCGACGACCGGCAGGGACTTCTTGCGCTGGCGCAGGTCGCTCCAGGTCTGCTTGCCGGTGGAGTCCGGGTCGCCCCAGATGCCGAGGATGTCGTCGACGGCCTGGAAGGCGAGGCCCAGGTGGTAGCCGTACGTCTCCAGCGTGTCGGCGGTGCGCTCGTCGGCGCCGCCGAGGACCGCGCCGATGGAGCTGGCGGAGGCGAGCAGGGCGCCGGTCTTGTTGCCTTCCATCTCCAGGCACTCCTCGACGCTGACGCGGTCGCGGTGCTCGTAGGAGATGTCCTGGGCCTGACCGTCGATCAGGGCGCGGGAGGCCTTGGTCAGGCGGCGGGTGGCGCGGCCTGCCTCGACGGTGCCGAGCTCCAGCAGCACCTCGTTGGCGAGGGCGAACAGGGCGTCGCCGACCAGGATGGCCTGGGCGGGGCCGTGCACCTTCCAGACGGTGTCGCGGTGGCGGCGCTGTTCGTCGCCGTCCATCAGGTCGTCGTGCAGCAGGGAGAAGTTGTGCACCAGTTCCACGGCCACCGCGCCGGGGACGCCGGTCTCGGGCGCGGCGCCGGTCACCTCGGCGGAGAGCACGGCGAGTGCGGGGCGGACGGCCTTGCCGCCGTCGCCGTCCGCGGGGTTGCCCTGGGCGTCGATCCAGCCGAAGTGGTAGGCGGCGACGGTGTCCATGGGAGGCGCCAGGCGGTCGACGGCCGCCCGCAGCACCGGCGTGGCCAGGGTCCGGCCGCGCTCCAGCAGCGCGGTCACGTCCACCGTGGTCCGTCGATCGGCCTTCGGGGCCGGGGGCACAGTGGGCACAGTCTCTCCTCCAGTTGCGGTGCCGGGAGTGCGGGCGTCGGCCCCGCGCGGATCGGTTCTCACGCCGCCTCCTCGAAGAAGTCGGGGAGGAGGCCGCGGGACCGGCCCAGGGCGTCGAGCGCGGCGCCCGCCGCCCCGACGCCGCTGCGAACCGCACTCTCCATGGTCGCGGGCCACCCGGTGGCGGTCCACGCTCCGGCCAGGTACAGGCCGGGTGCCTTGGTGCGGGCGCCGGGCCTGAGCCGGCCGACGCCGGGGGCGGGAGCGAAGGTCGCCGCACGCTCCCTGGTCACGAAGAAGTCCTTCACCTCGGCACCCCGGGTGCGGGGCAGCAGCCGCTCCAGTTCGGGCAGGTACCGCTCGCGCAACGCGGCCACGGGCTCGTCGATCTCGTCCTGGGCCGTCGACTGCGACAGCGCCAGGTACTGACCGTCCTTCAGCCCGGAGGCCTCGGTGCGGTCGAACACCCACTGCACGGGGGTGCCGAGCGCCGTGAGGAACGGCGTGGCGAGCACCTTGCGGTCGTAGACGACGTGGATGTTGAGGATCGGCGCGGTGCCGATCTCCAGCAGGTTCCCGGGGGCGTCGAGGGCGCCGGCGGGCAGCAGGTCGTGCGCCTCGCGCTGCGGTACGGCGAGGACGACCGCGTCCGCCTCCAGCGTCTCGTCGGGAACCTGAACGCTCCAGCCGCCGTTCTCGTTCTTGGAGACGGAGGTGACGCGTGTACGGACCTCGGTACGGACGCCCACGGAGTCGAGCGCCCTGCGGGCCAGCCGGTCGTGCAGTTCACCCAGCGGGACGCGGGCCCACCCGATGTCGGCCGCGCCCGGGTCGGACAGCAGACCGGTCTTGAACACCATCGCGGCGAGCCCCAGGGAGGCGTCGCCCGCGACCGCGTTGAGGGTGGCGACCCCGACCAGGTCCCACAGGGCCTCGACGGCGCGCGCCGACTGACCGTGCGCGGCCAGCCAGCTGCCGAAGTCCTGGGTGTCCAGCGCCGGATCGGCGAGGTCGAGGCCCCCCAGCGCGAGCGCGGCACGCCCGACCGCGGCGCGCTCGGCGAGCGAGAGATGCGGGTACGTGGCGAGGCTCCGCCCCAGGTGCAGAGGTACGGGCAGCGCGTCGCGCCGCAGTCTGCCGAGCCGCCGTCCCTCCGGCCGGGCCACGTCGACGACGGGCACGTCGAGACGTTCCTGCACGGGAGCGAGCGCGGTTCCCCCGATGCGGTCGAGGAACCAGCGGTAGGCGGTGCAGCAGCGCAGGTACACGTGCTGGCCGTTGTCGACGGTGAGGTCGCCGCGCTGGAAGGAGAAGGCCAGCCCGCCCAGGCGCGGCCGGCCCTCGAGCAGGGTGACGCGCACCCCGGCGTCGGCGAGCGCGAGCGCGGCGGTCACCCCGGCGAGTCCGCCACCGACCACGACGGCGTGTGAGCCGGGGCGGACGGCGGAGACGTCCGCGAGCCGCCCGCCGTCACGCGTGCCGTTGCCGTGGGTCATGGTGCGCCCTTCCCTGTCCGGTGGCGGTGGTGCTTGAACGGCGTACGGCCGACCGTCTCAGTCAGGGACGCCGACCGCCACCGGAGGGTTGCCCGCCGTTCTTCGCCGGCGCCGTCGCCCCGGTCCGGCGTGTCGAGTGTGCCGGGTGTGTCCATCAGGCGCGCCTCCTGACGGCCCGCCGGGTGACATGCCGGGCGTCCAGTCCGGACAGGCCGCGCACGGCGACGTACGCCTTCTCGCGTCCGGGCAGCGAGACGCGGCCGCGCAGCACGGCCTCGGGGTCGCGCTCGATGCGGTCCAGGAGGCGGCGGTAGATGCCGGCCATGGCGGCGACGCAGGCCCCGCTGCGCCGGTCGAGCATCGGGAGCAGCCGGTAGCCCTCGGCGAAGAGGGCGCGGGCCCTGCGCACTTCGAAGTGCACGAGGCCCGCGAAGTCGGCGCCCTCCGGTGGGGTCGGCCCGGCGAACCCGGTCGAGCAGCCGAACTTGGCCAGGTCGTCGGCGGGCAGGTAGGTGCGCCCGCCCTCGGCGTCCTCCCGGACGTCCCGGAGGATGTTGGTGAGCTGGAGCGCGAGCCCGAGCGTGTCGGCGTACTCGGGCGCGCGCTCGGCGCCGCGCGCCCCCGGTTCCGTACCGAAGACGCCGAGCGAGAGGCGTCCGATGGCGCCGGCCACGCAGCGGCAGTAGACCTTCAGGTCGTCCCAGGTCTCGTAGGTCTCACCGCGCAGGTCCATCTGGACGCCGTCGATCAGCTCGTCCAGCCCGCCGAGCGGGATCGGGAAGGCGCGCGCGGCGTGGGCGAGGGCGACGGCGACCGGGTCGGTGTCGTCCTCCTCGACCGCGCCCTCGTGGATGCGGGCGAGCACGGCCCGCGTCTCCTCGAGCCGGGTGACCTTGACGTCGTCGGGCAGTGCCCCGTCGCCGATGTCGTCGACGCGGCGCGAGAACGCGTACAGCGCCGACATCGCCCGGCGCTTGGGCGTCGGCAGGAGCCTGATGCCGTAGGCGAAGTTGCGGGCCTGCTGTCCGGTGACGGTCTCGCAGTAGCTGTAGGCGGCGAGTACCGGTGCCGACGTGTGCGCTGACGACTCCACGGTCCCGATCACCCCTCTCCTCGCAGGGTCACGCCCACCTCGCGCAGCAACTGCGCCTTGCCGGGCTTGGGCGGTCCGGGAAGTACGTCGTACTGAGCGGCGGTGATCGCCCGGAGGGCCGCCCGTCCTCCCGCCACGAACCCCGCGAGCAGCAGCCGCAGCCTTCCGTGGACGCTACCCACGAGGGGGGCGCCTTCATCCAGGAGGTCGCGGGCGCGCCCGGCCTCGTAGGCGACCAGGGCGCGCACCGATGCGCCGGCGCTCTCCCTGGCGAGGTCCGCCTCCTGGACGTGAAAGCGCTTCATGTCCTCGGCGGGCAGATAGATCCGGTCCCGGCTCAGGTCCTCGGCGACGTCCTGGAGGTGCTCGACGATCTGCAGGGCGGTGCAGATGGCGTCGGAGCAGCGGATCCGTTCGGGCGTCGAGGTGCCGGTGACGGCGAGGACGAGGTGGCCGACCGGGTTGGCGGACAGCTCGCAGTAGGCGAGGAGGTCGTCGTAGGTCTCGTAGCGCCGGACCAGCTGGTCCTGGCGGTTGGCGGCGATCAGGGCGAGGAAGGGCGCGGGGGTGAGGGAGCGGCGACGCACGGTGGGCCCAAGGCGCCGGAGCAGCGGGTGGCGCGGTGTCCCGTCGAAGACCCGGCGCAGGTCCTCCTCGAAGGCGTCCAGCATCAGCAGCCGGTCGTCGGCCCGGTCGGTGGGGACGCCGAGGAGGCGGGCGTCGGCGCCGCCGGGGGCCAGGTCGCCGTCACCGATGTCGTCGACCAGGCGGGCGAAGCCGTAGACGGCCATGAGGTCGGTGCGCCAGTCGCGGGGCAGGAAGAAGGGAGCCACGGGGAAGTTTTCACCCGCGGCCTTGTCGAGGGTGCCGCGCTCCGGATCGACGGCGTGCGCCGTTTCGGTGACCGTCATCGCGGGCTGCCCTGGGCGGCGACGGCGCATGCTTCGCGAAGCTGGGGAGTTTCCGTAGCCATTGCCGTCACATCTCCCGTTCTACACTGCCGACCCAATACATACTATTTCGGACACGCCGCCCCACCGCCCGCGCGGCGGGCCCGCTCGAGGGTGTCGGGCATTATCGCCCCATGTGCCGCGTTTCGGGACCGTTACAGCTTACGTTGTACAACTCGCGGCGTTCCGCCGGGGTGCGTCGCGCACCACGAGAACACGCCGATCACCTTCAAGATTCCTGACAACGCCAGGAGTTGACGCTTCCTTTGCAGACGCGGGACCCCGCCGGCACAGTTCCGGCGGGGTCCCGGCGTGTCGGGCTACTTGCCCGTGAACTTCTCGTACTCCTTGAGGACCTCGTCGGTCGGGCCGTCCATGCGCAGCTCGCCGCGTTCCAGCCAAAGGACGCGGTTGCACGTGTCGCGGATGGACTTGTTGTTGTGGCTGACCAGGAAGACGGTGCCCGCCTCCTTCTTCAGCTCCCGGATGCGCTCCTCGGAGCGCGTCTGGAACTTGCGGTCACCGGTGGCCAGGGCCTCGTCGATCATCAGGACGTCGTGGTCCTTGGCGGCGGCGATGGAGAACCGCAGGCGGGCGGCCATGCCGGAGGAGTAGGTGCGCATCGGCAGGGTGATGAAGTCGCCCTTCTCGTTGATCCCGGAGAAGTCGACGATGTCCTGGTAGCGCGCCTTGATCTGCTCGCGGGACATGCCCATCGCCAGCCCGCCGAGGATCACGTTCCGCTCGCCGGTCAGGTCGTTCATCAGGGCCGCGTTCACCCCGAGGAGGGAGGGCTGGCCGTCGGTGTAGACCTTGCCGCGCTCGGCGGGCAGCAGGCCGGCGATGGCCCGCAGCAGGGTCGACTTGCCCGAGCCGTTGGAGCCGATCAGGCCGATGGCCTCGCCCCGGTAGGCGACGAAGGAGACACCCCGGACGGCGTGCACCTTGCGCACGCCCCGCGCCGCGTCGTCGGAGCCTCGCTTGAGGATGCGGCTCAGGGCCGCCGTCGCACTGCCCTTGCCGGTCCTGGCGCCGTTGACGCGGTAGACGATGTGCAGCTCGTCCGCGATGACCGTCGGCACCCGTTCGCCCTGTTGCTCAGCCACGGCCGTACCTCTCCTCCGCCTTCCAGAAGTACACGAAGCCGCCCACGGCGAGCAGCACCGCCCAGCCGAGCGCCACCGCCCACACGTGCGGCGGCAGGTTCTCGGAGCCGTAGCCGTCGATCAGCGCGAAGCGGATCAGGTCCATGTAGACGGCGGCCGGGTTCCACTGGAGCACGTCGGCGAGCCAGGCCGGCTTGTCCTCCAGCATGATCGGGATGGAGAACATCACGCCCGAGGCGTACATCCAGGTCCGCATGATGAACGGCATCAGCTGGGCCAGGTCCGGCGTCTTCGCGCCCATCCGCGCCACGATCAGCGCCAGCCCCATGTTGAAGAGGAACTGCAGGACGAGCGCCGGGATCACCAGCAGCCAGGACAGGGAGGGGTAGCTGCCGAAGCCGATCACCACGGCGAACAGCACGATCATCGACGCCAGCAACTGCTGGAGCTGCTGGAGTGCGAACGAGATCGGGAGCGAGGCGCGCGGGAAGTGCAGCGCCCGCACCAGTCCGAGGTTGCCGGAGATCGCGCGCACGCCCGCCATCGCCGAGGACTGGGTGAAGGTGAAGACGAACACGCCCGTCACCAGGAACGGGATGTAGACGCCCTTGTCCATCCCCCGGCCCGCGTCCAGGATCAGGCCGAAGATCATGAAGTAGACGAGCGCGTTCAGCAGCGGGGTGGCCACCTGCCACAGCTGGCCGAGCTTGGCCTGGCTGTACTGGGCGGTCAGCTTCGCCTGGGAGAAGGCGAGGATGAAGTGGCGCCGCCCCCAGAGCTGACGGACGTACTCCACGAGGGACGGTCGGGCACCGCTCACGGAGAGCCCGTGCCTGGCCGCGAGCTGGGCCGCCGTGAGGCCTTCGTCGGGCGACACGGGCCTGGTTGTGGCGACCGCGCCGTCGTGCGTTGTCTCACTCACTAGTGGATACTTTCGTCTTCGTCCCTGCGCGGCCGGACGGGCCTGGCAGGGGCCTGTCGGCCTCGGGAGGGGTCCGGGACGGACCCGGACGGGGCGGCAGGATGCCCTCGGGTACGAGCTTGTCAGATCACGGGAGGACGACCCAGCCGGGTCAGCCGCCACACCGTACGCCACTTCATGGGCCGGCGCGGACCGCACGGGCTGGCCCAGCCCTCCCGGAAGCCGCCGAACCAGGCCTTCAGGGCCGGACGCGAGGGTCGGCGCAGCAGGGTGAGCAGCATCCAGACCCCGAGGTAGACCGGGACGAGGAGTGCGGGCAGGTTGCGGCGGGCGAGCCAGACGCGGTTGCGGGCCACCATGCGGTGGTAGACCGCGTGGCGCGAGGGCGCGGTCGTGGGGTGGTTCAGCACCATGTCGGACCGGTAGTCGATCAACCAGCCCGCGTCGAGGGCCCGCCAGGCCAGGTCGGTCTCCTCGTGGGCGTAGAAGAACGCGTCCGGCAGGCCGCCGACCTGGGCGAGGACACGGGTGCGCACGGCGTTGGCGCCACCGAGGAAGGTGGTCACCCGGGAGGAGCGCATCGGGTCGGAGGCACGCAGCCGCGGGACGTGCCGGCGCTGGGTCTCGCCGGTGTCCGGGTCGGCGATGCGGAAGCTGATGATGCCGAGTTCGTCGTCGGCCGCGAAGGCCTGGCGGCACAGCTCGGCGGTGTCGGTGCGGGCGAGCAGGCCGTCGTCGTCGAGGAAGAGCAGGA
The DNA here is from genome assembly GCF_044544295.1 of Streptomyces sp. NPDC053750. Taxonomy (NCBI): domain Bacteria; kingdom Bacillati; phylum Actinomycetota; class Actinomycetes; order Kitasatosporales; family Streptomycetaceae; genus Streptomyces; species Streptomyces sp. NPDC053750. Next base: position 36,948 of record NZ_JBITXB010000027.1, read on the forward strand.
TGTCGACGTCCTGGCCGCCCGGGCCGAAGGTCTCGATGCCGACGTTGCGGCCGCCGGGGATGCCCAGGTTCTCGGGCAGCTCGACGGTGCGGACGCCGTCGGGCACCTCCGGGACGGGCGAGCCGTTGCCGACCACGACCACCTCGACCGGGTCGCCGTCCTGCTTCGCGACCGAGTCGAGCAGGGCGCGCAGTTCCTCGGGGCGGTTGCCCATCGTGATGACGACGGCGCCGACCTTCATGGCCCCGCTCACTTCAGCCTGCTGGAGGCGAGGATGGACACCAGGTGCAGCAGGGTCTGCAGCAGCGCGATGCCGGCGAGTACGGCGGTGCCGAGTCGGGTGAAGAACAGGTCGCCGCGGCTCGCGTCCACGATGGCGAGGACGAGGATCAGCAGGGACGCCTCGATGCCGAGGATCAGCCGGTGGAACTTGAGCGCGCCGGCGGCCCGGCGGGCCAGCGCCATCCCGGAGGAGCGGAGCTCGGACGCGGACTCCTCGACCGGCGCCTTGCCGGTCTGGTGCCGGGCGACACCCACGAGGTCGGTCTCGGCCTTGATCAGGATCGCGCCGAGGGCGGCCAGCGTGCCGAGGAAGGCCCACAGCCAGTCGATCCGCCCGGTGCCCCAGATGTCGGCGGCGCGCAGGCCGAGGCCGACCAGGACGGCGGCGTCGGTCAGGTAGGCGCCGACCCGGTCCAGGTAGACGCCGCCGAGGGAGTACTGCTTCTTCCAGCGCGCGACCTCGCCGTCGACGCAGTCCAGCAGCAGGTACAGCTGGACCGCCACGACGCCGAGCACGGCACCCGTGATGCCCGGCACCAGCAGGGCCGGGGCCGCGAGCACGCCGCAGACGGTCATCAGGTACGTGAGCTGGTTGGGCGTGATCCTGGTGTTCACCAGATAGCGGTCGATCCGCAGCGAGACCTCGCGCATGTAGAGGCGTCCCGCCCAGTGCTCACCGCTGCGCCGGTCCTTGACCCCGGCGGGGTGGACGACCGGACGTAGTTCAGCTACCGATGGCCTTGACATAGTCGGCGTACAGGTCCTTGATCTGGTCGGTTTTCAGGTCGAGGTGCTCGAGGATCGTGTAGCGGCCGGGGCGCGTCTGCGGGGCGAACTCCACGGCCCGGAAGAACTCCTCCGGGGTGAAACCGATCTCCTCCGGCAGCACCGGCAGTCCGTGCCGGCGCAGGACCCCGGCCATGTGGGCCGACTCCTCGTGGGCGCCGCGCAGGTACATCGCGAAGGCCGCGCCCAGGCCGCACTGCTCGCCGTGGGCGGCGGCGCGCTGGGGGAAGAGCAGGTCGAAGGCGTGGTTGATCTCGTGGCAGGCCCCGGAGGACGGCCGCGAGTCGCCGGACACCGACATGGCGATGCCGCTGAGCACCAGCGCCTCGGCGAGCACCTGGAGGAAGTCGTTGTCCCCGATGCCGCCGGGGTGCCGGAGCACGGCCTCGCCGGCCTGGCGGGCCATCGCGGCGGCCAGGCCGTCGATCCGCTCGCCCTTGACCCGGTTGGCCAGCTCCCAGTCCGCGATCGCGGAGACGTTGGAGACGGCGTCGCCGATGCCGGCCCGCACGAAGCGTGCGGGTGCGGCGCGGATGACGTCCAGGTCGATCACGACGGCGATCGGGTTCGGGACGCCGTAGGAGCCGCGGCCCGCGTCGTTGTCGAGGGTGGCGACCGGGGAGCACAGTCCGTCGTGCGCGAGGTTCGTGGGCACGGCGACCAGCGGGAGGCCGATGCGCGCCGCGGCGAACTTGGCGCAGTCGATGATCTTGCCGCCGCCGAGGCCGACGACCGCGTCGTAGTGACCGCCCTTCATGGCGCCGGCCAGCTTGATCGCGTCGTCCAGGGTGCCGCCGCCGACCTCGTACCAGTCGGCGCCGGGCAGGGACGGGGCGACGCGCTCGCGCAACCGGGCGCCGGAGCCGCCGCTGACGGCGACGGCGAGCTTGCCCGAGTGGGAGACGCGCTCGTCGGCGAGCACGCAGCCCAGGTCGTCGAGGGCACCCGCGCGGATGTCCACGACGACCGGCGACGGGATGAGCCGCGTCAGTACTGGCACGCGATCTCCCTGCCCTTGGCGAGGTCGTCGTGGTTGTCGATCTCGACCCACTTGACGTCGCCGATCGGCGCGGTGTCGATCCTGAAGCCGCGGTTGACCAGCTCCTGGTAGCCGTCCTCGTAGTACAGCTGCGGGTCGCGCTCGAAGGTCGTCTTCAGGGCGTCGGCCAGGTCGGCGGCGGCCTCGCCCTCGATGAGGGTGACGCCGATGTACTCGCCGGTCGCGTCGGCCGGGTCCATCAGCTTGGTGATGCGCTGCACGCCCTTGTCGGGGTCGACGACGACCTTCATCTCCTCGTCGGCGAGGTTCTTCACCGTGTCGAGGGCGAGGATGATCTTCTTGCCGTCGCCGCGGGCGGCGAGCAGGGTCTTCTCGACGGAGACCGGGTGCACGGTATCGCCGTTGGCGAGGATCACGCCGTCCTTGAGGGCGTCACGGCCGCACCACAGGGAGTAGGCGTTGTTCCACTCCTCGGCCTTGTCGTTGTCGATGAGGGTGAGCTTGACGCCGTACTTCTGCTCCAGCGCCTCCTTGCGGTCGTACACGGCCTCCTTGCGGTAGCCGACGATGATCCCGACCTCGGTCAGGCCGACCTCGGCGAAGTTGGCCAGCGTCAGGTCCAGCACCGTGATGCTGTCCTCCGCGCCCTCGGGGCCGACCGGGACCAGTGCCTTGGGCAGGGTGTCGGTGTAGGGGCGCAGACGGCGTCCGGCGCCGGCCGCCAGCACGAGGCCGATCATGCGGGTTCTCCTTCGTCGTGTACGGCGGGTGCGCCGACCTTGTGGGCGGCGACCCAGAAGCGGATGCTCTCGACGAGCACCACGAGTGCCACGGCCACGGCGAGGACCGTGAGCGCGAGCTTGAACTGCGTGGCGGTGAGCAGCACGGCCAGCACGGTGATCACCAGCGTGCGGCCCTCGTGCCCCCCGACGGTCCGCACCAGCCACTGCGGCGGCGCGCCCGCGTCGCCGCGGATGCGGTAGACCGTGTCGTAGTGATGGTAGGCGACCGCGGCCACCAGCCCGAAAGCCGCCGGAAGCGCCCCGTTCACGTCGGCTTTCGCCGCCAGTACCAGGACGGTGCCGTATTCCGCGGCCCGGAAGAACGGCGGGACCAGCCAGTCGAGGGCGCCCTTGAGGGGGCGGGCGACGGCGAGGGCGGAGGTCAGGACGTACGCGACCGCGGCGACGAGCGGCCAGGGGCCGCCGAAGTCGGTGAGGGCTGCGGTGGCGACCACGGCCGCGCCGCCGAGGAGGGCGACGGCGGGTGCGGTGAAGCCGGGCAGCCTGCGTGCGCCCTTCCCGAAGCCCTTCGCGGCCGCCTCGGCGAGCGGACCCGAGTCCGCCAGGTCGGCCAGCGCCTTCGCCGCCCGGTCGGTGCGCGTGGCCCGGCGGGTCAGCGAGCGCAGCACCCGGCCCGCCGTGGTGTACGTCGCGGCGAACGCGCAGCCGATCAGCAGCGCGTAGAAGGTGATCCGGGGGGTGGTGGCCGCGGTCAGGACGGCGATCATGGCCCAGCGTTCGCCGATCGGCAGGACGATCATGCGGCGCACCCAGACCGTCCAGCCGACGCTGTCCAGCTTGTCGGAGAGGGCGGCAGTGGGGCTGGTGTTGGCGGTGGCGTCGTGGTTGGCCTCGTTGAAGGAGAAGTCCACGACGTGCCGGCAGGTCTGCAGGACCATCGCGCCGAGGGCCAGGGCCCACACGTCGTCGCCGCCGCGGGCGGCTCCGAGGGCGAGGCCCGCGTAGTAGGCGTACTCCTTGGCGCGGTCGAAGGTGGCGTCCAGCCAGGCGCCGAGCGTGGAGTACTGCAGGGAGTAGCGGGCGAGCTGTCCGTCGGTGCAGTCGAGGACGAAGGAGGCGATGAGCAGAATGCCGGCGGCGACGAAGCCGCCGCGGGTGCCGGTGGCCGCGCAGCCCGCCGCTATGAGCGCGGTGATGAGCGAGGCGGTGGTGACCTGGTTGGGGGTCAGGCCCCGGCGCGCGCACCAGCGGGCGATGTAGCGGGAGTACGGGCTGATGAAGAAGGTGGTGACGAAGCCGTCGCGGGCCTTGACCGCCGACTTCAGGCGTACGGCCTCGTCGTCGACGGCGGCGACGGCCTGCCGTGCCTCGTTGCGGGCCTGGGGGTCGGCGGGGACGACGGCGACGAGGCTGCCGAGCTCGGGCCGGTGCACGTCGGCACCGTCGCTGTCGAGGGCGGCGGTGATCCGGTCGGCGAGGCTGTCGACGTCCAGCGCCGTACCGCCGCCCGCGGAGTTCTCGCGGGCCATCGCACGGGTGAGGGCCTGGCGGGCGTCCGGCCGGGCCGTCACGGCGCCGGGGATCGCGGCGAGCGGGAAGCGAGGGTCGGTGAGGCCGAGACGCAGGGCGTGCGGATGGCCGACGAAGCGGGCGTCGACCACGGCGACCCGCTCGTCGCCCGGCACGCGGGCCAGCAGGGTCTCCGTGTCGTCGCTGCCGGAGGCGAGGTGGACGTCGAAGCCCAGGGACCGCAGCTCGCCCTCGATCGACGAACCGGGGACCGGCTGACCGGTGAGGATGGCGGTCGGCAACCGAACTCACTCCCTGGGTGCCGGCGACTGGGCACCGGGCCTGTGCATGGTGGGGCGCCCGTGCCTGTGGCGACACCCGGGCGGCATGTCGGCAGAGGTTATCGGATGCCTGGAACGCCGCGTTCACCGCCCGTTTCGCGATCGGTCGACGCCGCTTGCACCCGCCTTTGCCGCGATCATCATCGTGGATCCGGGGGCCGCCCCACAAACCGCGTTCACAGACCGGGCATCGCGGACATCGCACAGTGTCGACGCGTGTGCGCGGACGGTCAGGGTGCGCCTCGGGCGGACGGGTCACCCACACGGCCGCAGCACCACCTCCGGGCACCCGCGACGCCCTGACCTGCACCGCGACCTGCACGGCGTTTCCGCAGGTCAGAGCACATGACAACGGTGTTCAGTGCCGCGTTGCCCGATACCCCCCACCCGTAGTTGACTGTGTGCCGGACGCCGGAACCGGACATGTACAGGAGGCGGCTTCGCATGGGGGCTGGGCACGATCACGGGCATGCGCACGGGGCGCACGCCGGGGGTACGGCGACCGCCGCGTACCGCGGCAGGCTGCGGGTGGCGCTGGCGATCACGCTCACCGTCATGGTCGTCGAGATCATCGGCGGCGTGCTCGCCGACTCCCTCGCGCTGATCGCCGACGCGGCGCACATGGCGACGGACGCCCTGGGGCTGGGCATGGCGCTGCTGGCCGTCCACTTCGCGAGCCGGCCGCCGAGCGACCGGCGCACCTTCGGCTACGCCCGCGCCGAGATCCTCGCGGCCCTGGCGAACTGCGTCCTGCTGCTCGGAGTCGGCGGATACGTGCTCTACGAGGCCATCGAGCGGTTCATCACACCCGCCGGCACCGCGGGCGGACTGACCGTCGTCTTCGGCGCGATCGGCCTGGTGGCGAACATGGTGTCGTTGACGCTGCTGATGCGGGGCCAGAAGGAGAGCCTGAACGTGCGGGGCGCCTTCCTGGAGGTGGCGGCGGACGCGCTGGGCTCCCTGGCCGTGATCGTCTCGGCGCTGGTGATCCTGGCCACCGGCTGGCAGCCGGCCGACCCCCTCGCCTCACTGGTCATCGGTCTGATGATCGTGCCGCGCACCTGGCGGCTGCTGCGGGAGACCCTGGACGTGCTGCTGGAGGCGGCGCCCAAGGGCGTGGACATCGCCCAGGTGCGCGCCCACATACTGGCGCTGGACGGGGTCGAGGACGTCCACGACCTGCACGCCTGGACGATCACCTCCGGCATGCCGGTGCTCTCCGCGCACGTGGTGGTGAGCGGCGAGGCGCTCAGCGCGATCGGCCACGAGAAGATGCTCCACGAGCTGCAGGGCTGCCTCGGGGACCACTTCGACGTGGAGCACTGCACCTTCCAGCTGGAACCGAGCGGCCACGCGGAGCACGAGGCACGGTTGTGCCACTGAGAAGCCGGGAACGATCGTCCTTCGGACCCCTCCTCGGCGTCCGACCGGTGACGACCGCCGCCCGTGCCCCCGCGCGGGACATGCGGGTGTGCCGGGAAGTGCCGAGAGTGCCGGATTCGTACGGCAGACTGGGGGCGCGAGGACCGATGTGAAGGATGGGTATGCCGATCACTCCTGCCACCGCGACGCACAGTTCGTCGAGCGGCACCGCAGACGCGATTTTGCTGGAACTGGTCGACGAGAACGGTGTGACGATCGGCACCGCGGAGAAGCTCTCCGCGCACCAGCCGCCGGGGCGGCTGCACCGCGCCTTCTCCGTGTTCCTCTTCGACGAGCGGGGCCGGCTGCTGCTCCAGCAGCGGGCGCTCGGCAAGTACCACTCCCCCGGTGTGTGGTCCAACACCTGCTGCGGTCACCCCTACCCGGGCGAGGCGCCGTTCGCGGCGGCGGCCCGGCGGACGTTCGAGGAGCTCGGCGTCTCCCCGTCGCTGCTCGCCGAGGCGGGCACGGTGCGCTACAACCACCCGGACCCGGCCTCCGGGCTGGTCGAGCAGGAGTACAACCACCTGTTCGTCGGCCTGGTGCAGGCGGCGCCGCGGCCCGACCCGGAGGAAGTGGCCCAAACGGTCTTCGTGTCCCCGGCCGAGCTGGCCGAACGGCATGCGAAGGACACCTTCTCCGCGTGGTTCATGACGGTGCTGGACGCCGCCCGGCCCGCGGTCCGCGAGCTGACGGGCCCGTCCGCCGGCTGGTGAGGGGCGCGGGGGCCCGCGCTATCGCAGAACGGGTTTGAGCGGCAGGGCGGCCCAGATCACCTTGCCGCCGCTCGCCGTGTGGGCCACGTCGCACGCCCCGCCGGCCTCCCGGGTGATCTCACGTACCAGGAGCAGTCCGCGCCCGCCCGTCCGGCCGTGGTCGGTCTCCAGGGCGGTCGGGCGGTAGGGGTGGTCGTCCTCCACGGAGACCCGGACCCACTCGGGCCCGACGGCGACCTCCACGGCGAGCGTCGGCGACAGCACCGCCGCGTGCCGGACGGCGTTCGTGACCAGTTCCGAGACGATCAGCAGCAGGCCCTGTGCCACGTCGTCGGAGACCGGCACGCCCTGGCGCACCAGCAGGTCCCGCACCGCGTGCCGTGCCTGCGGGACCGATTCGTCCAGGGCGGGGGCGGTGAACCGCCAGACGCCTTCGTACGGCAGCGGTTGCGCGGGCCCGGTCTCGTCCATCGTCCGGTCGCCACCCTGGGGCTCGATTGTCACCACACCCCTGAGTGTTGGTAACGCGTCGCTCCGGATCGGAGAAGTGAACACAAGTCAGCAGGTATCGAACGCTTCTGATCGTTGGCGTATGACACGGTCAGTTGTGGGACCGTTCCTGTCGCGCTTGTACCGCCTGCGCGAACCCACCGGCCGACGGATAGCATCCGGACCATGGAGCCGCAGCTGCTGCACCGGGTCACCGACTCGGTCGCCACCGTCGTCGTCCACCACCCGGCCAAGCGGAACGCCATGACGGCCGCGATGTGGCGGGCGCTGCCGGAACTGCTCGGCACCCTGGCGGGCGATCCTTCGGTGCGGGCGCTGGTCCTCACCGGTGAGGGTGCGACGTTCTGTGCCGGGGCCGACATCTCGACCCTACGGGACTCCGCGGAGGAGGCGCAGCAGCTCGCCGTGAGCGCCGAGGACGCCCTCGCCGCCTTTCCCAAGCCGACGCTCGCGGCGATCCGCGGTCACTGCGTGGGCGGCGGCGCCCAGTTGGCGGCCGCCTGCGACCTGCGGTTCGCCGAGGAGTCCGCGCTGTTCGGGGTGACCCCGGCCAAACTGGGGGTCGTGTACCCGGCGTCCGCGACCCGGCGGCTGGTCGCGCTGACCGGGCCGGCCACCGCGAAGTACCTGCTGTTCTCCGGGGAGTTGATCGACGCCGGGCGGGCGCTGCGCAGTGGCCTGGTCGACGAGGTCGTGCCGGAGGGCGAACTCGACAAGCGGGTCGCGGAGTTCACCAGGATCCTGACCTCACGCTCGCAGCTGACGCAGGCCGCGGCGAAGGAGTTCGCCAACGGGCGCACGGACCGGGACGCGTACTGGGCCGCGCAGGCACGCGACAGCGGCGACACCGCGGAGGGGGTCGCCGCCTTCCTGGAGCGCAGGCACCCGCGTTTCACCTGGGGCCGGTGAGCGCGTCTACTTCAGGACGAACCGGTTCCCGGTGTGGAACTCGTCGACGAGATGTGCGGGGGCCTTCTGCGGGGAACCGGTGTCGTAGGGCGGCTGCGGGTCGTACTCCAGCAGCAGTTGGACCGCCTGGGCGTGCTCGTCGCCGGCGATCCGGCCGACCAGGGTGAGGCCCATGTCGATGCCGGAGGAGACGCCGGCCGCGGTGACGTACTTGCCGTCGGTGACCACCCGTTGCCCGGTCGGCTCGGCGCCGTACCGCTTCAGGAGGTCCAGGGCCAGCCAGTGCGAGGTGGCGCGGCGGCCGGTCAGCAGCCCGGCGGCGGCGAGCAGCAGGGAGCCGGAGCAGACCGAGGTGGTCCAGGTGCTGGTGGCGTCGGCGGCGCGCAGCCACTCCAGGAGGGTCGCGTTGTCCATCTGCGCGTCCTGGCCGGGACCGCCGGGCACGACGACGACGTCCGGACTCGGCACGTCCGCCAGGGACCGGTCGGCGGTCAGTGCCAGGTTCCCCAGCTCGCCCCGGACCGGGCCGGGCCGCTCGGCGACGAAGACGGTCTCCGCGTCCGGAATGCGGCTCAGGGTCTCGTAGGGGCCCACGGCGTCGAGGGCGGTGAAGCGGTCGAAGAGAACGATGGCGATCTGCACGTGTTTCCTTTCGGGGTGCTCGACTTACGGGTTCGTTCGACTTACGGGTTCGTTCGGCTTACGGGTTCGTCCGGCGAGCGGGGAGAGGCGCGCGCCCTCAGTGGGCCGGCGCGGGACGGAACCGGCGGCGGTACTCGGCCGGTGAGGTTCCGAGGGCCTTGACGAAGGCGCGGCGCATGGCCTCGGGCGTGCCGTAGCCGCTGGCACGGGAGATCTCCTCGACGCCGTCGCCGGTGTCCTCCAGCAGCCGACGGGCGTGTTCGAGGCGGACCCGGTCGACGTACCGGCCGGGTGTCATGCCGGTCTCCGCCCGGAAGGCGCGGGCGAAGTGACGCGGCGAGAGACGGGCGCGGGCGGCGAGTGCCGCGACGCCCAGATCGGCGCCGGGATGCTCGGTGATCCACTGCTGCAGCTCCCGCAGTGGATCGCGCCGCGCGGTCTGGGCGGCGAGTTGAGCGCTGAACTGGGCCTGGTTTCCGGGCCGGCGCAGGAACACCACCAGATGGCGGGCGACGGTCAGGGCGGCGTCCCGGCCGAGGTCCTCCTCGACCAGGGCGAGGGCGAGGTCGATGCCGGAGGTGACACCGGCGGACGTGGCGACGCGGCCGTCGCGGACGTAGATCGGGTCGGGGTCGACGTCCACGGCCGGATGGTCGCGGGCCAGCCGGTCGCAGTACGCCCAGTGGGTGGTGGCGCGGCGGCCGTCCAGGAGGCCGGCCCGGGCGAGCAGGATCGCCCCGGTGCAGACGGAGACCAGGCGCCGGGCGCGCGGTCCGTGCCCGTGCAGCCAGTCGGTCAGGCGCGGGTGGGGTTCGCGGGTGCCCTGGCCGCCGGGGACGACCAGGGTGTCCGGGTCGGACACGTCGGCGAGCGCCGCGTCCGGTACGAGGGTCAGACCGCTGGACGTGCGTACGGGGGAGCCGTCCAGCGAGGCCGTACGGATCCGGTAGGTCCCCGGCGTGTGCTTCTCGGCGCCCGCGAAGACTTCCACGGGGCCGGTGACATCGAGGCTCTGGACGTCGTCGAAGAGGAGGACCAGTACGTTCCGGACGGTTCGCTGCGCCATGCCGTCGATTCTTCGCCCGGCCGCGGATGGCCGCAATGACGAGCTCCCCACCTTTCCTGCCATCGTCCTTCCTGTCATGCGTCACGCGCGCGTGGAGCAGCCCTGGAGGACGTACTGAGCGGTTGGTAACCTGCGCGGCATGACAACTGCCGCCATCGACGCGCGCGCCGGCCGCCGCTGCCACAACGTGCTCAACTCGCTGCACTCGACGCACTACTTCTCGCCCGACCTGGGCCGGGAACTGGGCGCCCTCGGGGTCACCGACCCCCGGGCCGTCAACTTCGCGGTGCGTGCCGCCGCGCTCGGGCCGGTCGGGGCCGGGGCGGTGACGGCGGCGTTCTACAACTACAAGCACGACCTCGTCGCCCGGCACGTGCCCGCGGTGTGGGAGACCGTCACGCCCGAGCAGGCGCTGGCGGCACGCGCGCGTGCCGTCGACGCGACGCTGCGTCGGCTGCTGGGCGAGGACGCCGTGACGTCCGCGGAGATGGCGGAGGCGGCGGCCCTGGCCCTGCGCGCCGCCGAGGGCTGCTCGCGCAGCGCCCGCCCGCTGTACTCGGCCCACGCGGACCTGCCCGTGCCCGAGGAGGCGCACCTGGCGTACTGGCACGCGGCGACCCTGCTGCGCGAGCACCGGGGCGACGGCCACCTCGCCGCGCTCATGGCCGCGGACCTCGACGGTCTCGAGGCGCTGGTGACGCACACCGCGACCGGCAAGGGCATGGCGCCGAAGTGGATCTTCACCACCCGGGGCTGGACCCAGGAGGAGTGGGACGCGGCGACGGACCGGCTCCGCGACCGCGGGCTGCTCGACGACGCCGGCGCGCCGACCGAGCGGGGCGCCGCGCTGCGCGACGAGGTCGAGCGGACGACGGACCGGCTGGACGCGGCCCCCTACGCCCATCTGGGCGCGGAGGGTGTGGCGCGTCTGACGGAGCTCGGAACGGCGTTCGCGCGTACGGCACTCGGCGCGGGCGCCTACCCGGCGGACCTCTTCGGCAGGGCCTGAGCGGCCGACCGGGCACACGGCCGGGCATGTCCGGACGATGGCGAGGTACCCGTAACTCACCCGGCCGCGGCGGTCGGGAGACGAAAGGGGCTACACGTGTTCCGTGCCATCGCAGACGTACTGCGCCAGATCGGCGGCGCCGTCGCCACCGTGGTGACGCTTCCCTTCCGGGCCGTGGCCCGGCTCTTCGGCGGGGCCTCGTCCGCCACCCGCAGCCGCCGGGTCTGAGCGGCCGGGCCCGGCCCGCGGGAACCGTCCCGCGGGTCCGACTCGGGCCGAATCCGACCGGCCCGGGCCGCGCCCTGATCCCCGATTGTCGTCGCCACCTGCCACAATGACCGCGCAACCTCAGTGAGAAGGCGGTACGGGATCGTGACGACACCCGGGTCCAGCGGGTCCATTGAAGCAGGGTCCATCGAAAGCAGGATCGCCGAGGAACTCGGCGTACGGGAGCGGCAGGTGAAGGCCGCGGTGGAGCTGCTCGACAGCGGCTCGACGGTGCCCTTCATCGCCCGCTACCGCAAGGAAGCGACCGAGATGCTCGACGACGCGCAGCTGCGCACGCTCGAGGAGCGGCTGCGCTATCTGCGCGAGCTGGAGGAGCGGCGCACGGCCGTCCTCGACTCGGTGCGCGAACAGGGCAAGCTCACCGAGGAGCTCGAAGCGCGCATCCGCACGGCGCAGACCAAGGCGCGGCTGGAGGACATCTACCTGCCCTTCAAGCCCAAGCGGCGGACCAAGGCGCAGATCGCGCGCGAGGCGGGTCTGGAGCCGCTGGCCGAGGGCCTGCTCGCCGACCCGTCGGTGGACCCCGTCGCCGCGGCTGCCGCGTTCGTCGACTCCGACAAGGGTGTGGCGGATCCGCAGGCGGCCCTGGACGGGGCGCGGTCGATCCTCACCGAGAAGTTCTCGGAGGACGCCGACCTGATCGGCGAGCTGCGGGAGCGGATGTGGGGGCGCGGACGACTCGCCGCCAAGGTGAAGGAGGGCAAGGAGGAGGCCGGCGCCAAGTTCGCCGACTACTTCGACTTCTCCGAGCCCTTCACCGAACTGCCCTCGCACCGGGTCCTCGCGATGCTGCGCGGCGAGAAGGAGGACGTCCTCGACCTCGTCCTGGAGCCAGAGGAGGCCACCGACGGCCCGTCGTCGTACGAGGGGATCGTCGCGGGCCGGTTCGGGATCGCCGACCGCGGCCGGCCCGGCGACAAGTGGCTGGCGGACACGGTCCGCTGGGCCTGGCGCACCCGCATCCTCGTGCACCTCGGCATCGACCTGAGGCTCCGGCTGCGCACGGCCGCCGAGGACGAGGCGGTGAACGTCTTCGCCGCCAACCTGCGCGACCTGCTGCTGGCCGCTCCGGCCGGCACGCGCGCGACGCTCGGCCTGGACCCCGGTTTCCGCACCGGCGTGAAGGTCGCCGTGGTCGACGCGACCGGCAAGGTGGTGGCCACGGACGTGATCCACCCGCACGTCCCGGCCAACAAGTGGGACGAGGCGATCGCCAGGCTGGCGCGGCTGGCGAAGGAGCACGCGGTCGAGCTGGTCGCCATCGGCAACGGTACGGCGTCCCGCGAGACCGACAAGCTCGCCGGTGAACTCATCGCCAAGCACCCCGAGTTGAAGCTCACCAAGGTGATGGTGTCCGAGGCGGGCGCGTCCGTGTACTCGGCCTCCGCCTTCGCCTCCCAGGAACTCCCGGACATGGACGTGTCGCTGCGCGGCGCGGTGTCGATCGCCCGGCGGCTCCAGGATCCGCTGGCCGAGCTGGTGAAGATCGACCCGAAGTCGATCGGCGTCGGCCAGTACCAGCACGACCTGTCCGAGGTGAAGCTCTCGCGCTCGCTGGACGCGGTGGTCGAGGACTGTGTGAACGGCGTGGGCGTGGACGTCAACACCGCCTCCGCGCCGCTGCTCGCCCGCGTCTCCGGCATCACCTCCGGACTCGCCGAGAACATCGTCGCGCACCGCGACGCGAACGGGCCGTTCACCTCCCGGACCGCGCTGAAGAAGGTGTCGCGGCTCGGCCCCAAGGCGTACGAGCAGTGCGCGGGCTTCCTGCGGATCCGGGGCGGCAGCGACCCGCTGGACGCGTCCAGCGTGCACCCCGAGGCGTACCCCGTGGTGCGCCGGATGGTGAAGACCGCGGGGCAGGAGGTGGCCGGGCTCATCGGCAACACCTCCGTGCTGCGGTCGCTGAAGCCGGCGGAGTACGTGGACGAGAAGTTCGGTCTGCCGACGGTCACCGACATCCTGCGGGAGCTGGAGAAGCCGGGGCGCGACCCGCGGCCGGCCTTCAAGACGGCCACCTTCAAGGAGGGCGTGGAGAAGATCTCCGACCTGTCGTCCGGGATGGTGCTCGAGGGCGTCGTCACGAATGTCGCGGCCTTCGGGGCGTTCGTGGACATCGGTGTGCATCAGGACGGGCTGGTGCATGTGTCCGCGATGTCCAAGACGTTCGTGAAGGATCCGCGGGATGTGGTGAAGCCCGGGGACATCGTGAAGGTGAAGGTGCTGGACGTCGACATTCCGCGGAAGCGGATCTCGTTGACGTTGCGGTTGGACGACGACGCGGCTCCGCAGGGTGAGCAGCGGGAGCAGCGGGGGCAGCGGCAGGGCGGGCGACCTCCCAAGCAGCGGCAGCAGCGGGCTGCCTCCGGCGGTGGGAAGGGACGGTCCTCTGCGGCGCCGGCTCCTGCCAACGGGGCGATGGCGGACGCGTTGCGGCGGGCCGGGTTGGCGTAGGCACCCGGTGAGGCTGGGGGTGGGTGCGCGGGCCGGCGCTGGCCGGGTGCCTCCCCCACTCTCGGCTTCGCTCGAGCGGGGGGACCCCCACCGCCCACCCGTGCCGCCCCAGCGGCACGACTGCCCGCAGTGGTCCTAGCCTTCCCTCACCTTGCCGTTCGTTACCTCCAGGCGGCGCGTGATGCGTACCGCGTTCAGCATGCGGCGGTCGTGGGTGATCAGGAGGAGGGTGCCCTCGTAGGCGTCCAGGGCCGATTCCAGTTGTTCGATGGCCGGCAGGTCCAGGTGGTTGGTCGGCTCGTCCAGGACCAGGAGGTTGACGCCCCGGCCCTGGAGGAGGGCCAGGGCGGCACGCGTGCGCTCGCCGGGTGAAAGGCTCGACGCCGGGCGCACGACGTGGTCCGCCTTGAGACCGAACTTGGCCAGCAGGGTGCGGATCTCCGCCGGCTCCGTGTCGGGGACGGCGGGGCGGAAGGCGTCCAGCAGGGCCTCGGGGCCGTGGAACAGCTTGCGGGCCTGGTCGACCTCGCCGAGCAGGACGCCGGAGCCGAGCGCCGCGTGACCGGCGTCGAGCGGGACGCGGCCCAGGAGGGCGCCGAGCAGCGTGGACTTGCCCGCGCCGTTGGCCCCCGTCACCGCGACGCGGTCCGCCCAGTCGATCTGGAGGGAGACCGGGCCGAGGACGAAGTCGCCGCGCCGCACCTCGGCGTCGCGCAGGGTGGCGACCACGGCGCCCGAGCGGGGCGCCGAGGCGATCTCCATGCGCAGGTCCCACTCCTTGCGCGGTTCCTCGACGACCTCCAGGCGTTCGATCATGCGCTGGGTCTGGCGGGCCTTGGCGGCCTGCTTCTCGCTGGCCTCGCTGCGGAACTTGCGGCCGATCTTGTCGTTGTCGCCCGCCTTGCGCCGGGCGTTCTTGACGCCCTTGTCCATCCAGGAACGCTGCGTCTGGGCCCGGTCCTGGAGGGCCGCCCGCTTGTCGGCGTACTCCTCGTACTCGTCGCGGGCGTGCCGACGCGCCACCTCGCGTTCCTCCAGGTACGCCGCGTAGCCGCCGCCGTAGAGGTTGATCTGCCGCTGGGCCAGGTCGAGTTCGAGGACCTTGGTGACGGTGCGGGTGAGGAACTCGCGGTCGTGGCTGACGACGACGGTGCCGGCGCGCAGGCCGGTCACGAAGCGTTCGAGGCGTTCGAGGCCGTCCAGGTCGAGGTCGTTGGTCGGCTCGTCGAGCAGGAAGACGTCGTAGCGGGACAGGAGGAGGGAGGCGAGGCCGGCCCGGGCCGCCTGGCCGCCGGACAGGGACGTCATCGGCTGGTCCAGGTCGACCGTCAGGCCCAGGGTGTCCGCCGTCTCCGCGGCGCGGTCGTCGAGGTCGGCGCCGCCCAGGGCGAGCCAGCGCTCGAGAGCGGTCGCGTAGGCGTCGTCGGATCCGGGGGCGCCGTCGACCAGGGCCTGGGTGGCCTCGTCCATGGTGCGCTGGGCCTCGGTCACGCCGGTGCGGCGGGCCAGGAAGGCCCGGACGGTCTCGCCGGGGCGGCGCTCCGGCTCCTGCGGGAGGTGGCCGACGGTCGCGGCCGGCGGGGACAGGCGCAGCTCGCCCTGTTCCGGCGTGGTCAGCCCGGCGAGCATGCGCAGGAGGGTGGACTTGCCCGCGCCGTTGGCTCCGACGAGTCCGATCACGTCGCCGGGGGCGACGACGAGGTCGAGCCCGGTGAACAGGGAGCGGTCACCGTGGCCGGCGGCGAGGTTCTTGGCGACGAGGGTGGCAGTCATCAGACCGTCGATCCTAGCGGCGGTCCGCAGCCCGCTCAGCCGGGTTCTCCGTGGACCACCGCCGCCACCAGCACGCTTCCCGGTGCCCGGGCCACCACGTAGGACTCCCCCTTCACCGCCCGCGTGTCCAACGCGATGCGGTGGCCGCCCGGGGGGAGCACGCCGTCGTGGATCTCGGTGGTGTGGGTGCGGCGGAGGAGGTCGAGGCGGTACGCGGTGAGTCGTACCCGGCAGGGCGAGGTCACCTCGACGTCCGCCGCGGTGCCGGTCGCCGACAGGTGGGTCAGGCGGCGCCGTTCGGCCGGGTCGCGGTTGAGGGCGTTCTCGATCTGGGCGACGAGCAGCGGGACGATCGGGGCGAGGCCGTCGACCTCGGCCACGTCCACCCCTGCGGCCGCGAAGGCGCGGCGTACGGCGGCCCGCTCGTCCTCGGTGACCGTGCGGCCGAAGGCGACGGCGCCGTAGCCCCGCAGTTCGTCGGCCGGCACGTCGCCGGCGTCGCGGGTGATGTCGGCGCCGATGCCGATGGTGCGCAGCGCGGCGGCGAGCCTGGCGAGCAGGGCGACGCGGTCGCCGATCAGCAGGACCCGCCGGCGGGTGTGCGCGGAGCCGTCGAGCAGGGCGGCCAGTGCCGCGCGGTACTCGGCACCGGGGAAGCGGTACGGGCCGATGCCGTGGTAGCCGTTGAGGTCGAGGTCGGCGTGTTCGCCGGTCTGCCAGGCGAAGTCCCGCCAGACGAAGTCCTCACCCTCCTGCCGGATCACGGCGGTCACGGCGCCGCACGCCAGGTCCTCGCACTCGGGACAGCCGTAGATGACGTACCGGCCGCCGGGCAGGGGTGCCTCGGTCTCCAGGAGCAGGCTGCGGACCTGCGCGGTGAAGATCGCGGGCGGCACGTCGGAGGCGAGCGGGGAGACGGCGTCCAGGTCGGAGAGGCGGAACAGCAGGGGCCGTCCGTCCACGATGAAGTCCACGAAGTCGCGGTGGACCCGGAAGTCACCGTCGGGGAGGAGGCCCCCGGCCCGCATCGCCGGTGCCAGGCCGAAGGTCGCGTACTCGGCTGCCATGCGGTGAGTATTCCCAGGGCGGAGCAGGTCTGCGCACAACACGGTGGGTTCGGTTAACGTCCCGGTGTGGAAACCGAACTGGGTGACGAGGTCGTCGTGGTCGGCGGCGGGGTGGCGGGGCTGACGACGGCCGTCGTTCTCGCCGAGCGCGGCCGGCGGGTGCGGCTGTGGACACGGGAGCCCGTCGAGCGGACCACCTCGGCGGTCGCGGGCGCGCTGTGGTGGCCGTACCGCATCGAGCCGGTCGCGATGGCCCGCGCGTGGGCGCTGCGTTCCCTCGACGTGTACGAGGAACTGGCGGCGCGGCCCGAGGTCAGCGGCGTACGCATGGTCGACGGGGTGCTGGGCGAGACCGGTCTGGACGAGGCGGACTCCTGGGCGGCGGCCCGGCTGCCGGGGCTGCGTGCGGCGACGCAGGAGGAGTACGGCGGGTCGGGGCTCTGGGCGCGGCTGCCGCTCATCGACATGTCGACTCATCTGCCGTGGCTGCGGGAGCGCCTGGTGGCGGCGGGCGGTGTGGTGGAGACGCGCTCGGTGTCCGATCTGGCCGAGGTCGACGCGCCGGTCGTGGTCAACTGCACGGGGCTGGGCGCGCGGGAACTGGTGCCGGACGCGTCCGTGCGTCCGGTGCGCGGGCAGTTGGTCGTCGTGGAGAACCCGGGCATCCGGACCTGGATGGTCTCCACCGATCCCGTCTCCGGGGAGATGGCGTACTTCTTCCCGCAGCCCGGCCGGCTGGTCCTGGGCGGCACGGCCGAGGAGGACGTCTGGTCGGCCGAGCCGGACCCGGCGGTCGCGGAGGCGATCGTACGGCGGTGCGCGGCACTGCGGCCCGAGATCGCCCGGGCGCGGGTGCTGGGGCACCTGGTGGGGCTGCGGCCGGCGCGGGACGCGGTACGGCTGGAGCGCGAGCCGCTGCCCGACGGGCGGCTGCTGGTGCACAACTACGGGCACGGCGGGGCGGGTGTGACGGTGGCCTGGGGCTGCGCGCGGGAGGCGGCGGAGCTCGCCGCCCGCTGACCACGACCGCGCGGGCCGACTGCGGCCTGCGCGCCGGGCCTCGTGCGGGGAGGGGCCGGCACGCGCGTGCGTGCCGGCCCCTTTCCGGTCCCCCGCTCCACCGAACCGACTCCGCGTCGGTCAGTGGTGCTTGCCGATCGGGTCGCCCTCCACGTCCGTGCCGGGGCCGGGGCCGATGCGGATCTCGAAGTCGCCCTCGTACTGCTTGTGGCCCTCGATGACGGCCAGGCCGACCGCTTCGGAGGCCATCTCGCCGCGCACGATGAGCGGGTCGCGGCGCAGGTCGCGCATGAGCGCGACGCACATGAAGATCATCACGATGACGAAGGGTGCCGCCGCGAGGATCGTGAGGTTCTGCAGACCGGTCAGCGCGTCCCCCTCGCCGCTGCCGACCAGGAGCATGATGGCGGCGACCGCGCCGGTCACCACACCCCAGAACACGACCACCCAGCGGCTGGGTTCGAGCGCGCCCTTCTGCGAGAGGGTGCCCATCACGATGGAGGCCGCGTCGGCGCCCGAGACGAAGAAGATGCCGACGAGGATCATCACCAGCAGGCTGGTGACGGTGGCGATGGGGAACTCCTGGAGCACGGCGAAGAGCCGGCCCTCGGGGGTCGTCTCGTCGCCGAGCCGGTTCTGCTCCTGGAGCCTCATCGCCGAGCCGCCGAAGATCGCGAACCAGATGAGGCTGACCGTGCTGGGGACGAGGATGACGCCGCCGATGAACTGGCGGATGGTCCGGCCCCGGCTGATCCGGGCGATGAACATGCCGACGAAGGGCGTCCAGGAGATCCACCACGCCCAGTAGAAGACGGTCCAGCTGCTCAGCCAGTCCGCGACGCCCTCGCCGCCGCTGATCTCGGTGCGGCCGGCCATTTCGGGCAGGTCGCCGAGGTAGGTGAAGACCGAGGTCGGCAGCAGGTCGAGGATGAGGATGGTCGGACCTGCGACGAACACGAACACGACGAGCAGCAGGGCGAGCACCATGTTGGTGTTGGACAGCCACTGGATGCCCTTCTCGACGCCGGAGATCGCGGAGGCCACGAACGCCACCGTCAGCACCGCGATGATGCCGACGAGCAGCCCGGTGCTGACCTTGTCCATCCAGTCGAGCTTCTCCACGCCGGAGCCGATCTGCAGCGCGCCGAGGCCGAGCGAGGCCGCGGAGCCGAACACCGTCGCGATGATGGCCAGTATGTCGATGACCCGGCCGCCGACGCCGTTGGCGTGCTTCTCGCCGATGAGCGGGGTGAACACGGCGCTGATGGTCTGCCGGCGGCGCCTGCGGAAGGTGCTGTAGGCGATGCCGAGGCCGACCACCGCGTAGATCGCCCACGGGTGGAGCGTCCAGTGGAACAGGGTGGTGGCCATGGCCGTCGCCATGCGGTCGCCGGTGTCGGCGGGGTTGGTGCCGGGCGGAGCGGTGTCGAAGTGCGCGAGCGGCTCGCTCACGCCCCAGAACATCAGACCGATGCCCATGCCGGCGCTGAACATCATGGCCACCCAGGACACCGTGCGGAACTCGGGTTTTTCGCCCTCGGCGCCGAGGTGGATGCGGCCGTAGCGGCTGGCCGCGAGCCAGAGGGCGAAGACGACGAATCCGGAGGCGGCGAGCACGAACGCCCAGCCGCCGTTGTGCATGAGGCCACTGAGCATGGAGCCGGAGGCTTCCTCCAGCGAGTCGGTGGCGGCGGCGCCCCAGACGACGAAGGCGAGGGTCAACCCGGCTGTGACGCCGAACACGATGCGGTCGGTCCGGGGCTTGTGCTCCTGCCCGGGCAGGCCCGCTTCCGAACCCGGCAGCGTGCCTCTTTCGTGGTGGTCCTTGTCGCTTGGTCGGTCCTGCGTCACAGGCGGCACCTTTCAAGTCGGTGAGGCCGAAAATAGTCCTCTGCTACGCCCTTACCACGTGCGACGCAGAACTCACCTCCTCAGCAGCGGGTGTCGGGGGCGCCCACCGTCACGTGGTACGCCGCCCGCTCGTCCAGGAGCAGCGGCACGAGGGCGCGCAGTGGCTGGCGCAGCGGTACGTAGGCGCCCTTCTCCCCGTCCGGACGCACCTGTACACCGTGCAGTGCCAGTTCGTCCTTCAGGTCCGTGTACTGGGCGGGGGTGAGCCGGTATCCGCAGGGCGGGTCCTGGAGCACCTCGCCGGGTTCGGCGGGGTCGTTGTCCGCGCCGCCGAGGTACACGGGGCCGGTGTCGGCCAGGCCGGACCACCGGGCGGTGCGGGTGGCCGACTCGACGGGTCCGCGCCGCTGGTCCGCGTAGTGGAACATGCCGTCCAGGGCGGCGAGCTGGGAGTTCACCCGGCGCCGGTTGTTCAGGGCCTCGTCCTCGCGCTCGGCGTCGGTGAGGGCGTCGACGCGGCTCTCGATGAGCAGGCCGACCGCGTGTTTCACGCCGGACATGTTCCGCAGGATGCGTTCCTGGCCGTCTCCGGCGGTCTGCTTGATCGGGTCGCCGGTGACCGGGTCGGTCCAGATGCCGTAGGTGCCGGTCGAGTGACCGGCCTCGCCGGCGGCGGGGCGGACGTACGCCCCGGACAGGGTGCGGGCCTCGTCGTGGACCCGGGCGTGGGTGTTGAGGTTGCGGGGCCAGAGGTCGAACAGGTCCTCGTCGTAGTACGGGGGTGTGGCGCCGTACTCGTGCAGGTCGTAGAGGACGTCGGGTTGCCGGTCGCGGACGACGGCGGCCAGGGCGCGGGCCTCGGCCGTCTTCAGGGCGAGGTGGTCGCGGTTGATGTCCACGCCGTCGCTGTTGCCGCGGGTGTCGGCGGCGCGGCCGTCGGGGTTGGCGGTGGGCAGGACCAGCACGGTGGTGCGGTCCAGGAAGTGCCGGGTGCGCCGGTCCTTCGCCCAGGCCAGGTCGCGGACGGTGGACAGGCAGGCCTCGCGGCCGGAGGGCTCGTCGCCGTGCTGGCTGCACACGAGGAGCACCTTGTTCGGGGCGGAGGCCCTGCCGATCGTCACGAGCTGGAGCGGGCGGTTCTGCTTGGTGGTGCCGATGCGGTCGACGGTGACGCGGCTGCTCGCCCGGTCGGCGGCGGCCAGCAGCGCCTGCTCCTCGGGCTGGGTGGTCCAGCGGGCGCCCTTCGTCTCCTCGAAGCCCGTGCGGGGCGGGTGGTGTGGGGTGCCGGCCGCGTGGGCCGGTGCGGTGAGAAGGGACGCGGCGAGGGCTGCGGCGGCCGCCGCGGTGGTCACGGTGAGGGTGCGCAGGCGGTTCATCGGGCTCCCTTCGGGACGCGGTGGGTGGTGCGCGGCGCGGTCACGCCGTCGAGCGGCGTGGGCGCGGGGGCGACGGTCGCCGCACCGGCGGTGGCCTCGGCGAACGCGGCGGTGCCGCCGACGAACGGTACGCGGGCCGATGTGCGGGAGAGGTCCAGCGTGAGCGTCGGCGTGTCGGCGGGCGGGTCGATGAGGTCCTTGTCGGTGCCCGCGACGATCAGCGCGAGGCGGTGGCCGGCCGGGACGACGTGGTCGGTGGCCGCGAGGTGCAGGGTGACGGTGTACGCCTTGCCCGGAGTGAGGGGGCGGCCGTGCCACTTGGAGGCGTGGTTGCCGAGGTCGGCCCAGCCGCGGCTGACGACCGTGTGGTCCACGTCGGTGGTCTTCGCCGCCGTCTCCTTGTAGCAGGAGCTGTCGCCCGGGGTGCTCGGGCCCCAGCAGGTGCGGTCGGTGAGGGTGGTGATGCCCTCGCCGCCGTCGGCGTAGTCACGGATGGTGTCGGGTCCGAGGTCGACGAGTACGGCGGAGAGGTGGGCCGTCGGGGTGCTGGACCGCGCGGTGACGGTGACCTCGGAGGTGCCGGACAGGCGCAGGTCGCGGGTGAGCGGGCCGGTGACGAAACCGGCCTTCTCCGGTGTCGACTTGTCGATGTGTGCGGCCCAGTCGGTCTCGCTCAGCGCCGGGTTGTCGGTGAAGGCCTCGGTGCCGTGGTCGCGGCGCAGGCCGAGGGTGCCGACGCCCGGCTGCGCGCCGTCGGCGGGGCGCAGGGTCGTGGTGGCCGTGGAGCGCGGCGGCCAGCTCTTCGACGTCTCCCACTGGTCGGGCCGGCGTTCGATGTCGGCCATCGGCTCGCGGTCGATACCGTTGTCGTAGCCGAGGAGTTCGTGGTCGAACCAGCGGTGCAGGGTGTCGACCCACTCGGCGCGGCGGAAGTCGAAGGGGTCGACGTGGCCGGTCTGGGAGAGCCAGATCTTGCGGTCGACGCCGTTCTTCGCGAGGGCGTCCCACCACGGGCCGACGTGCTGCATGCGGACGTTGAGGTCCTGCATGCCGTGGACGAGGAAGACGCTCGCCTTCACCTTGCTCGCGGCCTTCACGTAGTCGCGCTCGGTCCACAGCTTCGTCCAGTCGCCGGTGCGCGGGGCGCCGTCGACGAGCTTGCGCTGAACGGCGTCGCACTTGGCGCGGGCGTCGGGGCTGTTGACGTAGTTCGACAGCCAGTCCGGGCCGGAGTCGTAGAGCGGGGCGCCCTGGCTGAAGTAGTAGTCGTACCAGGAGGAGATG
Source organism: Streptomyces sp. NPDC053750 (assembly GCF_044544295.1). NCBI lineage: Bacteria > Bacillati > Actinomycetota > Actinomycetes > Kitasatosporales > Streptomycetaceae > Streptomyces > Streptomyces sp. NPDC053750. The sequence goes on from NZ_JBITXB010000027.1 coordinate 58,996, forward strand.
GCGGCGATCGGGACGATGGTCTCCAGGCCCTCGACGCCGGTCGCGGCCACGCCATTGGCAATGGTGCCGTCCCAGCTCTTGCCGATCATGCCGGTCCTGCCGTTGGTCCAGTCGGCCTCGGCACGCTCGCCGCCGGTGCGGCTGGTGTACGCCTTCGCGCGGCCGTTCAGCCAGTCGACGACGGCCTTCGCGGACTGGACGTCGGAGCGCCCACCGACGTCGACGCAGCCGTCGGAGCGGTTGGTGCCGGCCAGGTCGACGCCGACGAAGGCGTAGCCGCGGGGCACGAAGTAGTTGTCGTAGTAAAGCGGCATCCCGACGACGTCGCCGTTCGCGTCGTACGTCTTCTTCTGGCTCTCGTTGCCGCGCCCGCAGCAGGAGTAGTACGGGCTGGCGTCCATGATGACCGGGATCTTCCGGCCCTGGGCGGCGGGTTCGCGGGGGCGGACGATGTCGACGGCGACGCGGTCGTCCGCGCCGTCGCCGTCCCCGTCGTACCCGGTGTCCACCCAGACGGCCTCGCGGACGGCGTCGGCGTAGGAATGGACGGGTTCGCTCTGTCGCGGTGCGGGGTGTGCCGTCGCGGCGGGCGTGAGGAAGGTTGCCATGAGAGCGGCCGTGGCCGCCGTCGCGAGCGGTCTCCAGATCGTGAAGCGCATGCGTAGAGGCATGCGCGGGACGGTACATCGGTCAACTGCCGTGCAGAAGAGGGCGTCAGGTGTCTCATGACGGCCGAATGGCGATCGTGTGACACGAGTGGCCGTGGACATGACTGTGCCCACAGGGGCTGCATAGGCTTCGAACAGACTTCGTGCCCCTACGACTTGGAGCTTTCGTGCACCGCAGAATCATCGTGCCGGGCGCGCTGGGCGCCGCCTTGCTCATGTCGGCGATCCCGGCGTCGGCGGCGGCCCACTCCCCCGGCGCTCCGGGCATCGGCGACCCCTACTACCCGGCCTACGGCAACGGCGGATACGACGTCTCCCACTACGACCTGCGCCTGAAGTACCAGCCGGCCACGGACCGGCTGGAAGGCACGGCGACGATCCTGGCCCGCACCACCGAGGACCTGTCACGGTTCAACCTGGACTTCCTGCTGGACGTCGGCGAGGTCCGGGTGAACGGCGCGAAGGCGTCGTTCACGACCTCGGGCGAGCACGAACTGGAGATCACCCCGAAGAGCCCGCTGCGCAAGGCCACGCCCGTCACCGTCGTCGTCCGCTACAGCGGCGTGCCGTCCACGAAGCAGGCGTACGGCTTCACCAGCTGGCACCGCACTCCGGACGGCGGCGTCGCCGCGAACGAACCCGAGGCCGCGGCGTGGTGGTTCCCGAGCAACGACCACCCGCTCGACAAGGCCACCTACGACGTGTCGGTGCAGGTGCCGGACGGCACGCAGGCCATCTCCAACGGCACGCTCCAGTCGACGAGCTCACGGCTCGGCTGGACCCGCTGGAACTGGCGGTCCGACAAGCCGCAGGCGACGTATCTCGCGACGCTGGCGGTCGGGAAGTTCGACATCACCACCGGCACGACCGACGGCGGCATCCCGGTCGTCAACGCCTACAGCAAGGACCTCGGCGCGCACGACGGCGCGGCGCGGGCCAGCGTGGAGCGGACCGGGGAGATCGCCGACTGGCTGACCGGCTACTTCGGGCCCTATCCCTACAACGCGCTCGGCGGATACGTGCCGAACACGGACACCGGGTACGCGCTGGAGACACAGACCCGGCCGTTCTACAGCCCGCGGCAGTTCGCCAACGGATCGAACGTGTCCGTCGTCGTGCACGAGCTGGCCCACCAGTGGTACGGCGACCTGGTGTCCGTGCGCGGCTGGAAGGACATCTGGATCAACGAGGGCTTCGCGCGGTACGCCCAGTGGCTGTGGTCCGAGCACGAGGGCGAGGGCACGGCGCAGGAGCTGGCCGACTACACGTATGCCTCGCACCCCGCCGACGACCCGTTCTGGACGGTGCGGCCCGGCGATCCCGGACCCGAGAACCAGTTCGACATCGCGGTCTACGACCGGGGCGCGCTCGCGGTCCAGGCGCTGCGGAACGAGATCGGCGACGAGGCCTTCTTCGAGGTCCTGAAGGGCTGGCCGCAGCGGTACGCCCACGGCAACGCGTCCGTCGCCGACTTCCAGCGGTACGCCGAGGAGGTGTCCGGCAAGCCGCTGGCCGCGCTGTTCGACACCTGGCTGTTCCAGCCGTCGAAGCCGGACGCGCCGGCGGCACGCGCGGCGTCCCTCGCGAAGGCGTCGGAGGCGCCCGAGCGGCCCCGGTCGTGGCGGAAGATCGCCGCGACCAACGACGTGCACGAGCACTGAGCGCCTGACGGCGCCGGTCCTCAGGCGGCGTCCCCGTGGTCGTAGACCGTCACGGGGACGCCTCGCCGCGCCAGGCGCTCGGTGACGAGCGGCTCGACGCGGGACCACTTGCCGCCGGCCAGGCCGCAGCCTATGCGGGGCATGTGCACGGATGCGTTCAGCTCGGTCGCCCTGTCGGCGAGGTGGCCCAGCGCCGTGTCGATCGCCTCGTAGCGGACGGGGGCGCCCTTGCTGCCGGTTCTGACGCCGCGCTGGCCGATCATGTTGGCCACCCAGACGTACGGCTCGACCTGGACGTACTGGACGGCGCCCAGCCCGAAGTCGTTCGACGCGCGGTCGCGGTGCCAGGCGCGGTAGGCCGCCTCCGGCTCCGGCCAGCGGCGGGATACGGCCAGGACGAAGCCCTTGCCCCAGCCGCCGAGGTCGTTGCAGACATGGGCGATCACCTTGACGCCCTTGACCGACGGAACGGTGGCGTCGCCCCGGACATACCTGATCTCCGACATGACGCCACCGTACGGGTCACCACTGACAGTGGTCCCGGGCTGCTACTCCTTCGTCAGCCCGGACAGCTCCTGCTCGGCGTTCCGCGCCACCCGGCGGCGGACGCCGAACCAGCCGGCGACCAGCAGCACCGCGATCCCGGGGACGAGCATCAGGGTCTTGCGGCCCACCTCGGGGTCGTTCCACATCATGCCGAGACAGGCCAGCAGGAAGGCGATCGTGGCGATCTCCGTGACGGGGCTGCCCGGCAGGCGGAAGTGCGGCCTGGCGACCAGTCCCGCACGCGCCCTCCGCACGAAGATCAGGTGGCAGATCATGATGATCACCCAGGTGCTGATGATGCCGAGGGAGGCGACGTTCAGCACGATCTCGAAGGCCTTGCTCGGCACCAGGAAGTTCAGGCCCACGCCGAGGACGCAGATGCCACAGGTCAGCAGGATGCCGCCGTAGGGCACCTGGCTGCGGCTCATCACGCCGGTGAACCTGGGCGCGGAGCCCGCCATCGCCATGGAGCGCAGGATGCGGCCGGTGGAGTACAGGCCCGAGTTCAGGGACGACATGGCCGCCGTGAGGACCACGAGGTTCATCACGTCACCGGCCGCGGGGACACCGATCTTGGACAGGACGGTGACGAAGGGACTCTGGTCGCCGGAGTAGACCGAGCTGGGCAGCAGCAGGGCCAGCAGGACGACGGAGCCGACGTAGAAGAGGGCGACGCGCCACATGATCGAGTTCACCGCGCGCGGGACGACCTTCTCCGGCTCGGCGGTCTCGCCGGCGGCGACGCCGACCAGCTCCAGGGCGGCGTACGCGAAGATCACGCCCTGCATGACGAGGACGACGGGCATCACGCCGTGCGGGAGGATGCCTCCATGATCGGTGATCATGCTCATGCCCGGGGTGTGACCGCCCACGTCGTGCTGGGTGGCCAGCAGGAAGATGCCGATCAGCATGAAGCCGACGAGCGTGGCGACCTTGATGATCGCGAACCAGAACTCCATCTCGCCGAAGATCTTCACCGAGATGAGGTTCACGGCCAGGACCACCGCGAGGGCGATCAGGGCGAGCACCCATTGGGGGATGCTCGTGAACATGCTCCAGTAGTGCGTGTACAGCGCGATCGCGGTGATGTCGGCGATGCCGGTCGTCGACCAGTTCAGGAAGTACATCCAGCCGGCGACGTAGGCGCCCTTCTCACCGAGGAACTCACGCGCGTACGACACGAAGGACCCGGAGGAGGGCCGGTAGAGCACGAGCTCACCGAGCGCCCTGACGACGAAGAAGGCGAAGACTCCGCAGACGAGGTAGGCGATGGCGAGCGCCGGTCCGGCGTCGCGCAGGCGCCCGCCGGCGCCGAGGAAGAGACCGGTGCCGATCGCTCCGCCGATGGCGATCATGTTGACGTGGCGGGCCTTGAGGTCCTTGCTGTAGCCGGCGTCACCCGCGTCTGCGGGTTGTGCGGCCGCCTGGGGGTGGGCGGCGGCCTGTGCCGTGGCGACGGCATCCTTGCTCACGGGTGGTTCCACTCTCTGGTGCGCCCGGGCGGGATACGCCCAGGTCGTCCGTACAGTGACAAGGCCCGCACCACCCTCGCGGCACAGACCGAGGCAGCACCTTCCCACGACGCTGCGTTCCCATGCGATGGCTCATGTCACACAGCGTGACTTGTCACAGGATCCGTCGGCCCTCTCCATGTGCTGCACAAAAGGCGACACAGAAGGCGACACAGAAGGCGACACGAGAGGTGTCACAGCAATGGTGGGACAGCGATACTGCTGCACATGACGACGACCGACACCGAGGAGCCGACCCTCACGATCGACGAGCTGGCCGCGCGGGCCGGCGTCACGGTGCGCACGGTCCGCTTCTACGGCACCAAGGGACTGCTGCCGCCGCCCGTGATCGGCCCGCGCCGGGTGGGGCACTACGGCGGGGAGCACCTGGCCCGGCTGGCGCTGATCGAGGAGTTGCAGCACCAGGGCATGACGCTGGCCGCGATCGAGCGGTACCTGAAGCAGCTGCCGCCCGACCTGAGCGCCCACGACCTCGCGCTGCACCGCGCGGTGGTGGCCTCCTGGGCACCGGAGACGGTGGAGCGCGTCACCCGCGAGGAGCTGGTCCGGCGGGCGGGCCGACCGCTGACGGACGACGACGTGGACCGGCTCGCGGCGATGGACGTCGTCACGCGGGACAAAGACGGAGACGAGGACGAAGACGTCTACCGCGTCGACGCCGGGCTGCTGAGGCTCGGCGTCGAGCTGCTCGACGTGCCCTTCTCCCCCGAGACGGTCCTCGCCGCCCGCACGGCCCTCCTCGGGCACTCCCGCGCCGCTGCGCGCGACCTGTCGCGACTGCTGCGCGACGCGGTCGCCGAACGCGACGCGCGGGACGTGCGGTCCCTGTCCGCCCACATGCACCCGCTCGTGGTGCAGGCGCTGCTGACCACGTTCCAGCGGTCGCTGCGCCAGGAGCTGCGGGAGTGGCTCGACGAGGAGGTCGGCGAGTGATCCGGCGGCTCAGCGGCCGTCGGTGAAGACCTCCCCCTTGTCCGCCTTCTCCACCAGCAGCGCGGGCGGCGTGAAGCGCTCGCCGTAGCGGTCGGCGAGTTCGCGGGCGCGGGCGACGAAGCCGGGCAGGCCGCCCTCGTAGCCGTTGATGTACTGGAGGATGCCGCCGGTCCAGCCGGGGAAGCCGATGCCGAAGATGGAGCCGATGTTGGCGTCGGCGACGGAGGTCAGGACGCCCTCCTCCAGGAGCCGCACCGTGTCGAGTGCCTCCGAGAAGAGCATGCGCTCCTGCATGTCCTTGAAGGGGATCTCGTGGCCCGGCTTGGTGAAGTGCTCGCGCAGCCCGGGCCACAGGCCGGCCCGCTTGCCGTCCTCGCCGTACTCGTAGAAGCCGGCGCCGCCGCTGCGGCCGGGGCGCTGGAACTCGTCGACCATGCGGTCGATGACGGCCTCGGCGGGGTGCGCGGTCCAGGTGCCGCCCGCCTCCTCCACGGCCCTCTTCGTCTCGTTGCGGATCTTCCGCGGGAGGGTGAGGGTCAGCTCGTCCATCAGGTTGAGGACCTTGGCCGGGTAGCCGGCCTGGGCCGCGGCCTGCTCGACGGACGCGGGCTCGATGCCCTCGCCGACCATCGCGACACCCTCGTTGATGAAGTGGCCGATGATCCGGGAGGTGAAGAAACCGCGCGAGTCGTTGACCACGATCGGCGTCTTCTGGATCTGACGCACCAGGTCGAAGGCACGCGCCAGCGCCTCCTCCCCCGT
>NZ_JBITXB010000028.1:0-63352 GCF_044544295.1 Streptomyces sp. NPDC053750
CCGGAGCCGCCGAGAAGTACGAGGTCCCGCACGAGGAGATCGACACCTGGAAACGGCAGTTCCTCGACGGCGACTGGCTCGCACTGTTCGCCCACGACGGCCACGACAAGGGGGAAGGCGCCTTCCCGTTCTGCCCCTGACCGGCGCCGGCGCCCGCAGACCGCGAGGCTGAAGACCGGGCCCGGGGACGGCACACGTTCAGCGGCGGGGCCCTCGGTGCTCACGCGCCGGCCCCTGCGGGCCGCCCGGGCGGTGTTCGCCCCGGGCGGCCCCCCTGCCCCGCGGCGTCCCCCCGGGCACCGGCCCCCACCCCGCGGTGGTCCTATCCCTTCACCAGGCCGCCGGGCGCAGGGCTCCGCCGGCCGGGGGGACCCGCTTTGGCGGGAGGGGGCGTCGAGGGCAGTACAGCCGGGAGCGTGTCGGAGGCATCCGGTCACGCCGGGTGACGGGAGCCGGAGATCCCCGGCATGTCCTCGCCCAGCTGCACCGGTTCACGGTTCTTCCGTCCGTGGCTCGGCGAGGTGCCCGGCTCACCCGCCTGCGCCCCGGTCGCCGGCCCGGCGACCGGGGGACTTCGCGCGCTCGGCCCGCGCGAGGGCCGGCCCGGGCGGGCGGCGGACGGCCGTGCTGCCCAGGCCGTGTCCGAGGCCGACCGAGGCATCGGCGGCGCGGGGTATCCGGGGTGCGCTGTGCTGGGGCCCGGGCGGGGGACGCAACGTCCGCGGGCTGTGGCCGCCCGGGCGGCCGGCCGTTCTTCGGAGCCGGTATGAAATATCCTGGAGGGGGGCCTTCCTACGCTCGCCGGGACCGCTACCGGGCCGTCCTGGCAGAGGGAGCGCCATGACGGAAGAGTACGAGGCCGCCGGGCGTGTGATCGCCGGGCGTTACCGGCTGATGCGCCGGCTCGGCACGGGCGGCAGGGGTCGGGTGTGGCAGGCGTACGACCCCAATCTGCGGTGCGAGGTCGCGCTCAAGGAGATCGTCCTGCCGCCAGGCGTGCCCGACGACGAGGTGGGTGCCCGGATCACGAGGGCGCAGGGCGAGGCGCAGCACACGGCCCGGCTGCGCAACCATCCGCATGTGGTGACGGTGTACGACGTGGTGGAGTCGGGCGGTCTGCCGTGGATCGTCATGGAGTTCGTTCCCGGCGCGATGGATCTGGATGCGGTGGTGCGGGAGTGGGGGCCGCTGCCGCCCGCCGAGGTCGCCCGGATCGGGCTGGCGGTCCTGGACGCCCTGCAGGAGGGCCACCGGCTCGGCATCCTGCACCGGGACGTGAAACCGGCCAACATCCTGGTGACCCGGCCCGGCCCGCAGCTCTCCCACCCGGCGGAGGGCTGTCAGGTGCTGCTGATCGACTACGGCATCGCGCTGGAGCCGAGTTCCGGGGCGACCCGCCTGACCGCCCCCGCGGACTTCCTGGGGACGCCGGGCTACATGGCCCCGGAACGGGCCCACGGCGAGCCCACCCCGGCCTGCGACCTGTTCTCGCTCGGCGCCACCTTGTACTTCGCGCTCGAGGGGACCGGTCCCTTCGACCGCGACTGCCCCGTCACCACCCTGAGCGCGGTGCTGTCGGAGTTCCCCGCCCCGCCGCGCCGGGCCGGGGAACTGACACCGGTCCTGTTCGGGCTGCTGGCCAAGGACCCCGCACAGCGGATGGACGCCGCCGAGGCCTCCCGGCGGCTCGCCGCCATCGCCGCCCGGCCCGCTCCCGCCGCTGCACCGACACCGGCCGTCCCCGCGGGCGCACAGCCGGCCGGGCCCGAGGAAGCAGCCGGCACGAAACCACCGCGGCCCCGGCACCCGGAGCCGTCCCCGCCGACCGAGTACCTGCCACCGGCCGAACCAGCCGAAGCAGCCGAACGGGAGGAAGCAGCCGAACCAACCGGACCGGAGGAGGCCGCCGGAGCGGAGGAGGCGGCCGGGGCGCCGGCCGGCCCGTCCCGGGGACCGCTGCCGCGCACCGGTGACGAGGCCCGCCCGCGGCGGCGGCTGCCGGTGCCCAGGGGCCGGCGGGCCCGGCTCCTTGCGGGAGCGGCGGCGGCAGCAGTGCTGGCCGCGGGAGGCGCCGGCGTCTACCTGACCCAGTCCGGCTCCCCGGGCCCCGCCCCCGTGTCCTCGATCCCGGTCGGCGACTCCCCGCAGGGCATGGCGATGTCCCAGGACGGGCGCCGCAGCTACGTGACCAACTACGGCTCGGGTTCGGTGTCGGTCATCGACACCCACACCAACCGCACCGAGGACCAGTCCATCCGCGTCGGGAAGAACCCGCGGGACGTGGCGGTCTCCCCGGACCGGCGCCGGGTGTACGTGACCAACTACGGCTCGGACTCCGTGTCGGTGATCGACACCCTCACCAACCGCGTGGACCGCACCATCACCGTCGGCTCCACCCCGGTGGGGGTGACGGTCTCCCGGGACGGACGCTGGGTGTACGTGACCCTGAGCCGCACCGGCTCGGTACCGGGTTCGGTGGCGGTGATCGACACCCAGACGAACAAGGCCGACCGCACCATCCGCGTCGGCAAGGACCCGGAAGGAGTGGCGGTCTCCCCGGACGGACGCCGGGCCTACGTCGCCAACTACGGCTCCGACTCCGTATCCGTGATCGACACCGCGGCGGGCAAAGCGGACCACACCATCCGCGTCGGCAAGGCCCCCCTCGGAGTCGCGGTCTCCCCCGACGGGAACCGGGCGTACGTGACCAACAACTACTCCGACTCCGTATCGGTGATCGACACCCGCACGGACAAGACGGACCACACCATCCGCGTCGGCCGCGGCCCGCGAGGTGTGGCAGTCTCCCCCGACGGGCGCCAGGCCTACGTCGCCAACAACTACGAAGGCACGGTATCGGTGATCGACACCCGCACGGACAAGGTGGACCGCACCATCCGCGTCGGCCGCGGCCCCCTGGAAGTGGCGGTCTCCCCGGACCGGCGCCAGCTCCAGGTCTCCAACTTCGTCTCGGACTCCGTATCGGTCATCCCCTTCCCGAAAACCTCCGACGCGGCAGCACTGCGCCCACCCCAGGCACCGGGCCCCGCAGCACCGCCACCCGCCGGGAACGGAAACCTCCCCCTCCCGCACGACTGACCGGCCCGGACACGCGGCACCCGCACGGCCCACACCCCGGTGCCGGGCGCAGGCCACGCCAGTGACGACCCAGCCACCGGCTGCCCGCGGGCAGCAACCGGGACCCGGCGCTCCCGGTCGGCACGCCCCACCGGCTCAGCAGCCATGCGGCCGGACTCCCCTGCCGGCACAGGAGCACAGCGGACGGGTCAGCGCACACGAGGCCAGGAGCGGGTGCCTCACGTCAGGGCGGGGTACAGCCCGGCGGATCCCACACGAGCGAGCCGCCCTCGATGTGATTGCCCGTACAGGGCTCCTGCGGTGCCGCGCTCAACGACTGCGCCGCAGCCTTCGTGGTCTGAGGCGCCGCCTCGGCGCCGGCCACGCCCACCGCCGCGGCGAGCAGCGCAGCAGCACACGACGCACCGGCGAGATGCCGGACACACCTGCGGATGCCTGCCGTCATGACGATCTCCTTCCAGAAGTGGATGAGCTCCTTACCCACCAGCGTGGAAGGCCGGTCACGACCGGTCAACGACCACGAAGAACCTGTCACACCATTGGGACATTCCATGACATTCGAGGCTCTCCGCAGGCCCTTCCCCCCTCACACACCACGCAGGACTCTCCCGGCCCCCAGAGCATCGCTCCCCCGGCGACCGCCGTGACCCGGGGCCCGCCAGGGGCTTTCGCCCCGCACGGCCATCCGGCACGTGCATTCCACCAAGCCGACAGGAGACCGAACGACGACAGGGCCGGCACCCGCCGTCACACACGGCCCACCGGCACCGGCCCTCCCGGAAACAGTGCCGCCCGTGACGAGTCAGCGCGCCAGCAGGCAGCCGCGGTACCTCCTCCACCAGGTGTCCCGGCGGTGGAAACGCCGACTGAGACGGTCGGACCTCATGGCCGCCTCATGATCCACCGGACAGGGCCCAATCGGCTTGACGCGCTCGAGGGCGCCGTGCGGCCGATGGGCTTTCCTGACCTCCCCTCCGGGTGGATCAGCGCAGTCCGGCGAAGAGATCGTTCTCGGGTACGGCCGCGCCGGTGGCGTCCTGGACACGTACGAAGGTCTCCATGCCCATCAACTCGCCGAACCTCTCCTTGCCCATCCTGAGGAAGAAGATGTTCTCCCCCTGACTGGCGTGCGCGGCCAGCGCGTCGAACTTCTGGCCGCTGAACGCGGTGGTGTCCACCCACGTGGTGATCTCATCGTCGGGGAGTCCGATCTCGGCCATCACGGCGGCCTCGGCAGGATCCGGCTCCGGCATGTCCGGATGAAACTCGCGCATGATCTCCCCGAACCGCTGCATCCCCGAGCGGGGCATCGTGGTCCAGTACACCTTCGGTGTCAGCGCGGTCATCTCCAGCGCCGCCATCGTGATGCGGTGGGCCTGGATGTGGTCGGGATGGCCATAGAAGCCGTTCTCGTCGTAAGTGACGACCACATCAGGTCGGTAGTGCCGCATGAGTTCCGCGAGTCGGGACGCGCCTTCCTCCACGGGGGTCTGCCAGAAGGATCCGGGGGCGTCGTTGCTCGGCCAGCCCATCATCCCGGAGTCGGCATAGTCCAGCATCTCCAGATCGCTGACCTTGAGGACGTCACAGCTCGCCTCGAGTTCCTGACGGCGCATCAGGGCGACCGCCGCCGGATCGTGCCCGGGATCGCCCGGCTTGACACCCCCCGGTCCGTCACCGCAACCGCCGTCGGTACACGTCACCAGAACCGTGCGGATGCCTTCCGCCGCGTACCGCGCGAGAACCCCTCCGGTTCCGGTGGCCTCGTCGTCGGGGTGGGCGTGTACTGCCATGAGCGTCAAGGGCCGGTCGGTCATGAAACAGTCCTCCTGCAAAAATCGTCTTGGTCCGACTGAGCGGCGGGCGTGCCGCTCCTGGGCCCGGATCCCGGTGGGGCGGACGACCCTCTGGTCTCCGTGTTCCCCGCCCGTGCGGCGCCGGTCCCTCAGTCGATGCAACCATGCCGGCCGGACCGCCTGTTCCCGGCTGCCGGCCGACGCCGCGGGGACGGCGATGGCCAAGCTCCGCCGGGAGGTGCACCGCCGGATTCTCGGCGACGGATACTGCGGTCGCCCCCGTCGAGATGGGCTGCCACTTCGAGTCGATCTGCCAGTCCTGCACGTTCTTCGTCACCACGATCGCGCTCCGGCCCACCCTCGAACGCCAGCGGGACGACGCGGCGGCCTGAGGAAGCAGCGGTCATGCGCCGATGATGGCGTACAGCGTGAACAACGCCCCTCCCTGGCTGACCCCGCTCCACCGACATCTGCGCACACGCGTAAGCGTGCCGTACGGTCGGCATACTCAGCAGCCAACCCGCCGCGGGCGGGGCAGGGCAGCAGACGTCAGCGTATCTGTGGGGCGGAAGCCGTAAGTTGAGTAGCCTCACGGCGTTTCGCGGAACCGTTGCGCCATCCGTCGACAGCGTGCAAGGCGGATGTCCAGCGCGATGAGGAGGGGCGGATCATCGGGCCGACGGCCAGATCGGCGGCCCGCCGAAGAGGCGGAAGGTGGAGATCTCGCATGCGGACCAACCTCTCCAGCCGAACCGTCCTCACCTCCCGGACCACGGAGGCGACTCGACTGCTGTGGGCGAAGCGGCATGGGCACATGATCGGCCGCTGCCGAACGGCCCACAAGGGCGTGCGGAGGCACCCGAGAACGCTACCCGGTGGCGTGGCTCTGCCCAGGTCGGCCTGCGGGCGTCCCCTGGTCGAATGCGGGTCCGGCGAGCGGGACAATGTGACGAGGCGGCTCGACGACGAGCCCAAGGAGGGGACGCGATGACGGCACCCGACACACCCGGTACGGCCGATGCCGAACAGGTCAACGCCGCGACGTGGCACGCCTACGGAGCACACCACCTCGACCGGGCCACTCCCCTGCCCGAGGTGGACGAGATCGCCTGGGGTCCGGCGGGAACCGGGCCGGGGGACGCGCTCCTCGGTGACCTGAAGGGCCTGCGCGTGCTCGACCTGGGCTGCGGCCCGGCCCGGCACGCCGCCCACCTCGCGCGCACCCAACACGCCACCGTGGACGCCGTCGACCTCTCCCCGACTCAGATCGAGCGCGCACGGGCGCGCTACGGCGACCTGCCGGGTCTGCGATTGGTCCAGGCCGACGCCGTCGGGCATCTGCGTACTTCGACGCCGTACGACGTGATCTACTCCCTGTCCGCCGTCCACTTCATCGACCCGCACCGACTGCTGCCGGCCCTGGCGGCGGCCCTCAGGCCCGGCGGACGGCTGTACTTCACCGTGCTGCACACCAACTCGTCCGGAGACGGGCCTTTTTCGGAGGTGAGGCCCCGCCCGGAGGTCCTTCGCCTGGCCGGCGGCGGCGAGCTGACCGGGCACATGTGGGTGCTCACCACCGAACTGTGGACGGACCTGCTCACGCGGTACGGGCTGCACACCGAGGAGATCACCGTGCTGGACGCGCCCGAGGCCGGCAACCAGGCCTCCTACCGGCTCTTCCAGATCCGCAGGCCGGCCCGGATCACCTCTCGTCCGCGTACGACCCGGCCGCCCGTCGCACAGGCGGCGGCCGGGGTCGGCGCGGTACTGGTCGGACCGCAGGGTCTGCTGCTCGGCCGCCACCAGCGGGGGACCGTCGAACTGCCCGGCGGCACGGTGGAGCCGGGCGAGTCGCTGAAGGAGACGGTCGTGCGCGAACTGGCCGAGGAAACAGGCCTGCACGCGGACCCGGACGACGTGTGCCTGCTGGGCATGCTCCTGGACCAGGTCGGCGACGTCGTCCGCATCACGTTCGGCGCACTCGTCACGCGGTGGCACGGCGAGCCCGCCGACCAGCCGGGCGAGCGGGTCGGCGACTGGCGGTGGTGGCCGCTGGACTCGCTGCCATCGGACCTGTTCGAGTGCAGCGCCCAGATCCTCACCGCCTGGCGCCCCAGCCTGCCCATCGACCACCCGCCCGCCCGCTTCACTCCCTTCGCCGAACCGCACGGCACCGCTCAGGAGACCACCGGCCGGCCCACCCTGGGTGAGCTCGGGAAGTAGGCACTGGGCTTCGGCGCGGGCATGACGTGCCAGGCGCAGGCTGCAGGCCTGGGCCGACGCACACGGGCTGCGCCTCCGCCACGTCAGTGACTTGATCTTCCGGGTGGTTCGGGCCCAAAACCGTGCCCCCCGCTATTCAAATTTGATTAGACTGAAGTCATGGGTGAAAAGACCGTTCCGATCCTGCCGTGCCCCGCCATCCAGCCTGTTCTCGACTTCTACGGCACCCTCGGGTTCGAGGTGACCTTCCAGCAGAAGAGCCCCAATCCGTACGCGGTCGTGGCACGCGGCGGCATCCATCTTCACTTCTTCGGAATGAAGGGGTATGAACCAACCGAGTCCTACAGCACGTGCTACATCGAAACCGATGACGTCGATGGGCTCCACGAGGCCTTCCGGACCAGGCTCAAGGCGGCGTACGGCAGAGTCCCGACCCGCGGGCTGCCGCGCATAGGGGCGCTCAAGGACACGTCACACGGTGTACGGCAGTTCCTTGTGACCGATCCGGGTGGCAACTGCCTGCGGATCGGGCAGCGGACAAGCCAGAACCACCACCACCGGCCTGCGCCCAAGGAGACCTTCCTCCGCGCTCTGCATCACGCCGCCCTTCTCGCGGACTCGAGGGATGACCCGGCAGGCGCAGCGAAGGTCATCGACCGGGTGTTGCGCATCGAGGACGAGCGACCCACGTCGGTGCAGTTGCTTCGCCTTCTCGTGCTGCGTGCGGATGTCGCCGGGCGCCTCGGTGACGAGGAGACCGCGGCGTCCGCGCAAGCCAAGGCCGCCGCTGTCCACCTGACCGACCAGGAGCGCGAGTCGGTGCACGACGACCTCGAACATCTCAAGGAGTTGCGTGGCTACTGAGGTCGAACTCGCGGCGAGGGCGGTCGGCGATTCTACGGTCACAGGGACCGGCGTCATTGCCGAGGCTGAGCGAGAAGCACTTCGCCCAGCCGGCGCGGAGCCGGCGAAGGGCCGGCCGCGCCCGCCTGGACGCCTTGCTTGCACCCATGCCGTCCAGCTCAAGGGCTGGAACTGTCCGCCATGGCAGCCAGATTCACACTGACTGACACAGTCCAAAAAGATCATGGCGTCCCGGCGGTGTGCCATGGGAGCGTTGCGCCATGACGCATGTGCGCAAGGAAGAGGTTCTGGCCCGGATTGCCAAGGGACTTGTCTATACAGAGTCGGAAGCGGCCTTCCAGGCGCCTGGGCGCCGCACCGAGCAGATCTTCGAGTACAACCACACTCCCCCGAGCGAATTGGAGAAGCGGCGATCACTGCTCGCCATGATCTTCGGGTCCGTCGGTGAACGAACGGTGCTCCTGCCACCGTTCCACGCCGGGTTCGGCAGCAACGTCCACATCGGTGACGACTTCTTCGGAAACGTCAACCTCACCTTCGTTGACGACGTCGGGATTCGCATAGGCGACGGTGTCATGATCGCGCCCAGCGTGACGCTGACTACGACGGGACACCCCGTTCATCCCTCACGCCGCGCTGATTTCGGACGGTTCTCGGAACCGATCGTGATCGAGGACAAGGTGTGGATCGGCAGCAACGCGGTGGTTCTGCCCGGTGTCCGTATCGGATACGGGTCGGTCATCGGCGCCGGTAGCGTCGTCAGCCGCAGCATTCCCCCCATGACCGTTGCAGTGGGAACGCCTTGTCGGGTGGTCCGCTCCATCACGGACGAGGACCTCACCACACGTACCGTCGAGACGCAGACATCCTGACAAAGGCGTTGGATGTGGAGGTGTGTGATGAGGCCGGCAGCGAAGGCCAGGAAGGCCTCGTGCATCTCGTCGCGAAACCCAGTAGCTCCTGGGCCCGGCTCCGCCTACGGTCGGCCGCATGGCTGACGAGTGCTTCGGACATCCACGGCTCGCCGCGATCTATGACCCGCTCGACCCCGACCGCGGCGACCTCGACGCCTACCTCGGGATGGCACAAGAGCTCGAGGCGCGCAGCGTGCTGGACATCGGCTGCGGAACGGGAGTCTTCGCGCTCCTGCTGGCCGATCGCGGGATCGAGGTCACCGGAGTCGATCCCGCCCGGGCGTCCATCGATGTGGCCCGGGCCAAGCCCGGCAGCGAGCGAGTGCGCTGGATCTGCGGCGATGCCACAGTCCTCCCGCCCCTTCAGGTCGACCTCGCGACGATGACAGCGAACGTCGCCCAGGCCATTGCCGATCCGCGAACATGGCAGAAGACGCTGCAGCAGGCCCACGATGCGCTGCGGCCCGGCGGGCATCTCGTCTTCGAGACCCGCGACCCCACCGGCCGCGCCTGGGAGAAGTGGACCCGTGAAGACTCATACGGCGTGACGGAGATCCCAGGCGTCGGCTTCGTCGAGAGCTGGATCCAACTGACCGATGTCCGCCTGCCGCTGGTGACGTTCCGCTGGACGTACGTGTTCGCCGCGGACGGAAAGGTGCTGACGTCCGATTCGACGTTGCGCTTCCGCGAACAGGAAGAGGTCGAGCAGGACCTGGGAGCGCACGCCTTCGTGGTGGAGGAAGTCCGCGATGCACCAGACCGGCCGGGAAAGGAGTTCGTCTTCCTCGCACGACGTCTGTGATGCTGAGTGAACCACGCCACTCACACTGCGATGGCGCACCCAGGTGCTTGGTGAAGAATTCGCCGAGCCTGTCGAAGGGGATGAGGTCCTTGGGGACCTCGTGGGAGAGCCTCGCGACCCCGATCTTCTGACCCGCATCCTGCAACGACTCCCCTTCGGCACCGCGACACTGTCCGCCCAGAGCACCCCGAAAGGGCTCAGTGAGCAGTACGTCGCTTGAACAGCGCTCCCGAGGCAGCCACCGAGGCTGCGAGGATGCCCGTGCACCAGGCGAGTGCCACCCACCCCGTCGAGCCCACCGGCTGCCCGAGCAGCAGTCCGCGCGCCGCTTCGATGACATGGGTGACGGGCTGGTTGGCGGCGAAGCCCTGGAGCCACGACGGCATGGTGTCGGTCGGAACGAAAGCGCTGCTCGGGTACGGCAGGAAGCTCACGAAGAAGGTGAAACCCCCAGCCGCCTCGGGAGACTTGACGAGCAGGCCCACCGCGGCGGACAACCAGGAGAGCGCCGCGATGTAGGCGACGAGGAGGCCGATCGCGGCGAGCCAGCCGCCCGGGCCCGCCGAGGGGCGGAAGCCGATCGCGAAGGCGAGCGCGAAGACCAGGGCGGTGGCGATCAGGTTCCGCGCCGTGGAGGCGAGGACGTGGCCCGTCAGGATGGGCGTTCCTCCGATGTCGAGGGACCGGAAGCGGTCGATGATGCCGCCCTTGAGGTCCTCGGTGACAGCCACCGCGGTGCTGGCGGAGCCGAAGCCGGCGCACAGCAACAGGACGCCGGGGACGACGTAAGTGACGTACTCCGTACCGGTGTTGATCGCTCCACCGAAGAAGTAGACGAAGATCAGGAGCAGCATCACCGGGAGCGCCATGGCCATCATCAGTGCGTCGACGTTGCGGCGGCTGAGCCGGACGGAGCGGCCGGTCATGATGAGTGCGTCAGACATGGCTGGGCTCCTGGCGCGCGGGTTTCGTGAGGGTCAGGAAGACATCGTCGAGGGTGGCCGTGTGCAGCGAGAACCGTTCGATGGAGGTGCCCTCGGGGTCCAGTGCGTCGAGCAGCGCCCGCACATGAGGGGCGCCGCCGTCGGTGGGGAAGCCCAGGGTACGGGTCTCGGGCTCGCTGTACACCGCTTGTGACGCCAGGCGCAGATAGGCGGCCGGGTCGGTCAGGACGACATCGAGGCGGTGGCCCGCGACGCGCCGTTTCAGTCCCTCGGAGGTACCCTCGGCGACCAGCTCACCGCCGTGCAGTACGGCGATACGGTCCGCCAACCGGTCGGCCTCCTCCAAGTACTGGGTGGTGAGGAAGACCGTGGTGCCCCGTGCCGACAGCTCGCGCACCACGTTCCACAGCTCCTGGCGGCTCCGCGGGTCGAGGCCCGTTGTCGGCTCGTCCAGGAAGATCACTTCGGGGTTGCCGACCAGGGACGCTGCGAGGTCGAGGCGCCGCCGCATGCCTCCTGAGTACGTCTTGACCAGGCGGTCGGCGGCACCGGTGAGGTCGAATCGCTCGAGGAGTTCGGTGGCCCGGGCGCGTGCGGCGGCGCGGGAGGTGCGGGCGCCGCCGTGAGTGCGGGTGAGTCGGGCCACCATCCGCAGGTTCTCCGCGCCGGTCTGCATCTCGTCCACCGCCGCGAACTGGCCGGTGAGGCTGATTGCGCGGCGGGCTCGGGCCCGCTCCGTGCGCAGGTCGTGCCCGGCAACCCTGGCCGTGCCCGCGTCGGCTTCGGTGAGCGTGGCCAGGATGCGCACGGTGGTGGTCTTGCCGGCGCCGTTCGGACCGAGCAGGGCGTGCACGGTACCGCGTGGCACCGTCAGGTCGAGGCCACGCAGGACTTCGACGTTTCCGTAGGTCTTGCGTAGGCCGACGGCCTCGATGGCGGATGCGTCGGGCATGGCCTCACCTCCATGAAGGGTTACTGCGTAAACCATACGCATTACCGTGTAAGGGTTACGCAGAACTACGATGTGCGTCAAGCCGCGGCCCGGAGAACGGCCGCGGACACGCAGAGGGAGGCGACGCGGATGGCATCGAACGAGGACACCGGCCTGCCCGCGAGCCTCGCGACGGCCTGGGGCTTCAAGCCCCGCCCCTCGAAGGGACCGAGGCCGACCCTCAGCCTCGAGCGCATCGTGGCCGCAGCGGTGGGCGTCGCGGCCGCCGAGGGAATCGGGGCGGTGTCGATGGGGCGCGTCGCCAAGGAGCTCGGCGTCTCCCCGATGTCGCTCTACCGGTACGTCGGCGCCAAGGACGAGCTGTACATCCTGATGCAAGAGGCGGTCACACCCGCACCCCCCGAACCGCTGCCCGACGGGGCCGGGTGGCGCCCGGGACTGACCCGCTGGGCGCGGGCGCAACGCGCGTTCTTCCACGAGAACCTGTGGCTCCTGCGAGTCCCGGTCTCCGGGCCGCCCGCGAGCCCGCAGTCGGTGGCGTGGATGGAGTACGGCCTCACAACCCTCGACGGCACCGGGCTCGACGAGGGCAGCAAACTCGGCGTGATCATGCTGGTCAGCGGCTACGTGCGCAACGAGGCCATGCTGATGTCCGACCTGGACGCCGCGCACACAGCAAGCGGACGCACCCCGGACGAGGCCATGCGCCGCTACCAGCGCACCCTCGCTGCCCTCACCGACCCCGAGTGCCACCCGGCCGTCACACGCGTCCTCGAATCCGGCGTTTTGAACCAGGCGGACGAGCCGGACGCCGACTTCGAATTCGGACTCGGGGTCGTGCTGGACGGGGTGGCAGCGCTCATCGCGCGGTACACGCCGGACAGGCCGTCGAGCCCGTGACCAGCCTCAGCACCGGAACGCGGCGGAGTTCCCCACGACCCTCCGCATCAAGGCCGGTCAGTCGGTCGCCGGGTGGAGGTACAGCGTGCGTGCCGAGGGACGTTCCGTCTGCTTCCAAGTCCAGCGGTGGGTCGATGCCGGAAGTGCCGTACGACGCGGGCAGGGCTACCCGCTGAACGTGAACGCGACGCCTGGTCGGGCCGGGGACGCCTGGGCCTGCTCCGGGTCCGGCGCGGGGCGATACTCTCCGACGAAGAGAGCGACAGTTCGCCGGCGCCGAAGCGGGAGCACCGGGCACCGTCCGCCCCACCCGAGTCCGCCGAGGCCGGCCCGCTGGTCGGCCTCATGACCGCACTGAACGAGTCCGTCGCCCCAGCGAAGACCTCCGACCTCCTCACCCGTCTCCAGCGAGGGCACACCGACCCTGCCCCGACTGCCGCGGCGCAACGGAGCACGTGAGGGCGATCGTCCACGAGGACGGCACTGCCGAGCCGGAGGACGACCTCTGCGGAGACGAGCTCGTCCGCCATGCCCCGGCACTCGCGAGGCGATCGCCCCTCGCCATCAGCCCGACTCCGGGCCGGTGGCTGACCGGACGCCGGTGGCGTGCAGGGCGTCCAGGACGCCCTGGACCCGGACGCCCGTGGCGGTGGCGAGTGCGCCGTTGGTGAGGCGCTGGGTGAGCACGATCTGCCCGGTCAACGCCTCCCGTACCCGGTCCCGGTCACGCGGGTCGACGGTGAACACGGCGTACTCCGTCAGGTGCGGGTACTTCGCCTTCAGCGCGTCCGACAACGTCGACGGCAGCAGCCGCAGCCAACGGCCCTCGCTGCTCAGCGCGCCGTCCTCGACGGTGATGCCGCCGTCCTTTGCGTACACCAGCTGCGTCGACGCGGCTGTCCTGGCGCTCACGGAGGCAGGAAGGGCCACGGTGTCGGCGTCGAGCCACTGCGCCTTGGCCTGGGTGACGTCCAGGTCGGGGGCCGAACCCACCGACGGCACCAGGTAGTCCTTCTCCCCGGCGTTCAGCCAGACCTCGTTCCCGTACATGGACAGGTCCAGGGAGCGGTCGCTGGGGATGTCCTTCTCGTCTCCCTTGTGCAGGATGTAGCTCAGCGTGGTCGCGCCGCTCTTGAGGGGCACCTCGAAGGTGACGCCGTAGGCGTCCTTGCCGGTGGGCTGCAGCGGCTTGCTCCACTCGGTCTCGTTCGCGGCGCCGGTCCAGGTGTGCAGTCCCCATCCGTCGTAGTCGCCGTCGGCGCGGTGGACGTGGATGATCGCCCGGGTCCTGTCCGGGATCGGGTACACGCCGTCGGGTTTCGTGGTCTGCTGGCCGGCCTTGCCCTGCTCGACCCAGACCTCACCGGTCTTCGCCAGGTCGACGGTGCGCTCACCGCCGTCGGCCGTACCGGACTTCTCGATCGTGTACGTCACCGAGTCCGCGCCGTCGGGGACTTCGACCCAGGCGAACGCACCGTAGGAGTCCCGGCCGACGAACGCGCCCGACCCGATGTCGGACTTGAGCGTGACATCGTCGTAGTCACCGTCTGCCCGCTTGTAGTGGACGACCGCGTAGGGACGGTCCATCACGCTGGGCTTCTCCGGTGCCGGGGACTGCCCCGCCGTGGTGCCGGCGAGGGTGCCGGCGGTGTGTCCGGCACGGTCCACGACGACTGCCTTGTAGCGCAGTGCGGTCCCGGCGGCCACGGTGTCGGGGATGTTCTGTGTGATCTTGTACGGAGCGTGGTCGGCGGTACCGAGCGTGCGCCACGTGCCGTTGCCTATCTGGGCGGCGAAGACCACGCGGGCACCCGACGTGTCACCCGGGTCCGCCGTGAGCGTGACCGTCCCCGTCGCGCCCGCCTCCGGAACCTCCAGCGAGACGCTCGGCTCGACCGCCGGGGCCGGCAACTTGTCCTGGGCCCGCAACACCAGTGAGGACATCGCGGGAACGGTCACCTCGAGGCGGCCGTTCACCGCCCGCTCCTTGCCCGATCCACCGTAAATGGTTCGGAACTTACCGGACTTCCTTCCCGGCTTCCCGGACTCGACCGCCAGCTCGACCGTCTTCGGCTCACTCGCGTTGTTCACCGCGACCACGTACTCACGGCCGTCACCGACACGGGAGAACGCGTACACCGACCCCTTCGCGTACAACTCCTTCTGCACACCGTCCGACAGCGCCGGGTGCTCCCTGCGCAGCTTGGACAGCTCCGCGATCGACTCGTACAGCGGATGTCCCGCGTCATACGCATCACTCGCATGCGTACGACCCGTACCGATCTCGTCGTCGTCCAGATACTCCGGAACCCTCGACGCGAACATCGTCTGCCGGGCGTCCTTGTCGCCGCCGGCACCGGTGAAGCCCTGCTCGTCGCCGGAGTAGATCACCGGATTGCCGCGGGAGAGGAACATCACCTCGTGAGCCAGTCGGTCCCGACGCAGCAGTTCCGCGTCACCTGCGTTCGGATTGTCGGACGCGATGAACGAACCGATCCGGCCCATGTCGTGGTTGCC
Organism: Streptomyces sp. NPDC053750; assembly: GCF_044544295.1. Lineage (NCBI taxonomy): Bacteria > Bacillati > Actinomycetota > Actinomycetes > Kitasatosporales > Streptomycetaceae > Streptomyces > Streptomyces sp. NPDC053750. The sequence continues at coordinate 15,012 of NZ_JBITXB010000028.1, forward strand.
GAGGAAGGTGACCTCGTTGTAGGCGTTGGCCTTGTCGGTGCTGTAGCGGTAGTCCTGCGCCAGGACGTTCGCCAGGCCGGACGCGTCGCCTCCCTGTGAGGCGTAGCCACGGATGGCGTTCTGCAGCGGGAAGTCGAGGGTGGCGTCGAGACGGCCCTCGGTGATGTAGGGGGCGATGACGGACGGGTCGGCGGAGAGCGTCTCGCCGAAGATGAAGAAGTCGTCGCGGCCGCGCTTGGCGGCGTAGGCGTCGAGGGCGGTGGCCCACTGGGTCCAGAAGGCCATGTCGACGTTGCGGACGGTGTCCACGCGGAAGCCGTCGATGTCGAAGTCCTTGACCCACCGCTGGTAGATCTTCTCCATGCCCTCGACGACCTCGGGCCGCTCGGTCCACAGGTCGTCGAGACCGGTGTGGTCGCCGTGGAGCCCGCTCTCGCCGACGAAGGTGGAGTCGCCGCGGTTGTGGTACATCGTCGGGTCGTTCAGCCAGGCCGGGGTCTTGGCGTTCTTCTCGTCGACCGGTATGTCGGGCGTGTACGGGAAGGAGTCGGCGTCGACCCTGCGGTCGGGATTCCGGGTGTCGTCGAAGGGACGGCCCTCGGTGTCGAGGTAGGGGTAGGCACCCTTGCTGCGGTACTCGTGCTTGTTCTCGGTGTTGCCGACGACGTCCGCGGTGTGGTTGGTGATGACGTCGAAGTAGACCTTCATCCCCTTGTCATGCGCCTTGGCGATCAGGTTCTTGAGGTCCTGGTTGGTGCCGAAATGTGGGTCGACCTGGGTGAAGTCGGTGATCCAGTAGCCGTGGTAGCCGGCGCTTTCGCCATTGCCCTGCACTGGCTTGTTCTTGAAGATCGGCGCCATCCAAATCGCGGTGGTGCCGAGGCCCTTGATGTAGTCGAGCCGCTTGGATATGCCCTTGAGGTCGCCTCCCTGGTAGAAACCCTTGTCCGTCGGGTCGTAGCCGGTGGACGTGCGGCCGCCGCTGAGGCCGCCCCTGTCGTTGCGGGCGTCCCCGTTGGCGAACCGGTCGGGCAGGACGAAGTAGAACTGCTCCCGGGTCACGTCGTGGCGTGCGGGCTCCGCGGCGAGTTTCGCGTCGGAGGGTGGCTTGGGCGGGGCCGGAGCCGCCGAGGCGGACGTGGCCGTGTGCAGCACCGTTGCGAGCAGCGCGCCGACGGCCGCCGCAACGGTTGTCTTCCGTGACGCGCTGTGCGCGCCCCTTCTTCGGTTCACCTTGTTCTGCCCTTCTGGACGTGATCGCATTACTGGGGCTGCCGGCTGCTCTGTGTCCTTACGGCCGTCGCCCCCAGCAGGGCGCCGTTGTCCGCACGTTGGGTGGCCAGGAGTTGCTCGGCTCGGCGTGCCTCGGGGATGCGGTCGCGGTCGCGTGGATCGATCGCGTACGCGGTGGCGTCGGCGAGCCCGGGGTTCGCCGCCCGTTGCGCCGCTGTCAGTTCGGTGGGCACCAGACGCAGCCACTGTCCCTCGTCGGACAGGGCGCCGTCCCGGATGCGGACACCCCCGCCGGTGGCATACACGAGCTGCTGGCTGGCCACGCCCGCGCCGGTGCCGTGCCAGGCGACGGTGTTCTCGTCGATCCAGGTGGCCGAGGCGGCCGCAGGGTCGAGATCGAGGGGGAAGGAGCCGCTGAGCGACGGTGTCAGATAGGCCGCATCGCCCGCGAGGCGCCACACCTCGTGGCCGTACAGGGAGAAGTCGAGTGCCTCGTCGCCCGGAACGTCCTTCTCCTCGTTCTTGTGGAGGACGTAGCTGAGGGAGCCGGCGCCCTCCTTGACGGGCACTTCGAAGACAAGTCCGTAGGCGTCACGGCGCACCGGTTGGACCGGCACGTTCCAGTCGGAGGGGTCCGCTGCGCCGGTCCAGGTGTGCAGTCCCCATCCGTCGTAGTCGCCGTCGGGGCGGTGGTAGTGGATGACGGCCTTGGTCGTGTCCTGTGGCGGGTAGGCGCCGGCGGGTCGGCTGGTGTCCACCGCTTCGGAGCCCTCACTCGTCCACACCTCGCTCGCAGCGGTGAAGTCCAGTACTCGGGAGGGGCCTTCGGGTACCCCGTCGCGTTCGACGGTGAAGCGGACGTCACCGGCTCCCTGGTCCGGTGTCAGCCAGGCAAAGGCGCCGTACGCGTCGCGGCCGGAGAACTCGGCGGTGGTTCCGTCTGCCGTGCGCAGGGCCAGCCCGGTGTAGTCACCGTCGGCCCGTCGGTGGTGCACGACTGCGTGACGGCGTTCGGCTCGGGGTTTGTGCGGGGCGGGGGTCGCACCAGCAGTCGTCGAGGCCGTGGTGCCGGCGGTGTGGCCGGCACGGTCCACGACGACTGCCTTGTAGCGCAGTGCGGTCCCGGCGGCCACGGTGTCGGGGATGTTCTGGGTGACCTTGTACGGAGCGTGGTCGGCGGTACCCAGCGTGCGCCACGTGCCGTTACCGATCTGGGCGGCGAAGACCACGCGGGCACCCGACGTGCCACCCGGGTCCGCCGTGAGCGTGACCGTCCCCGTCGCGCCCGCCTCCGGAACCTCCAGCGAGACGCTCGGCTCGACCGCCGGGGCCGGCAACTTGTCCTGCGCCCGCAACACCAGTGAGGACATCGCGGGAACGGTCACCTCGAGGCGGCCGTTCACCGCCCGCTCCTTGCCCGATCCACCGTAAATAACCCTGAACTTGTCGGACTTCCTGGACTCGACCGCCAGCTCGACCGTCTTCGGCTCACTCGCGTTGTTCACCGCGACCACGTACTCACGGCCGTCACCGACACGGGAGAACGCGTACACCGACCCCTTCGCGTACAACTCCTTCTGCACACCGTCCGACAGCGCCGGGTGCTCCCTGCGCAGCTTGGACAGCTCCGCGATCGACTCGTACAGCGGATGCCCGGCGTCATACGCATCACTCGCGTGCGTACGACCCGTACCGATCTCGTCGTCGTCCAGATACTCCGGAACCCTCGACGCGAACATCGTCTGCCGTCCGAAGACATCGTCGCCGGAGCCGGTGAAGCCCTGCTCGTCGCCGGAGTAGATCACCGGATTGCCGCGGGAGAGGAACATCACCTCGTGAGCCAGACGGTCCCGACGCAGCAGTTCCGCGTCACCGGCCCTCGGATGGTCGGACGCGATGAACGAACCGATCCGGCCCATGTCATGGCTGCCGAGGAAGGTGACCTGACTGTAGGCGTTCGTCTTGTCCGTGGTGTAGCGATGGTCCTGTGCGAACACGTTGGCCAGGTCACTCGCAGGTGCGCCGCGTGAGGCGAAGTTGCGCACCGCGGACTGCAGGGGGAAGTCGAGGGTGCCGTCCAGGCGCCCCTGCGTGACGTACGGGGCGGTGATGGCCGGATCGGCGGAGAAGGCCTCCGCGAACAGGAAGAAGTCCTCGCGGCCCTGCTTCGCCGCGTACTCGTCGAGGGCGGTGGCCCACTGGGTCCAGAACTCCATGTTCACGTTCTTCGCGGTGTCGACCCGGAAGCCGTCGACGTCGTAGTCCTCGACCCACTTCTCGTAGATCTTCTCCATGCCCTCGACGACCTCGGGCCGCTCGGTCCACAGGTCGTCCATGCCGTAGAAGTCGCCGTAGAGGGCGCTCTCGCCGGCGAACGTGGAGTCACCGCGGTTGTGGTACATCGTCGGGTCGTTCAGCCAGGCCGGCGTCATCTCGCCGGTGTTCCGCGGCGTGTACGGCGGGGAGTCCGTGTCGACCTTCGCCATGCCGCGGCTGTCGTCGAAGGGGCGGCCCTCGGTGTCGAGGTAGGGGTAGGCGCCCTTGCTGCGGTAGCCGTACTTCTCCTCCGCGTAGTCGACCGTGTCGGCGGTGTGGTTGGTGATGACGTCGAAGTAGACCTTCATGCCCTTGTCATGGGCCTTGGCGATCAGGTTCTTGAGGTCCTGGTCCGTGCCGAAGTGCGGGTCGACGCCGGTGAAGTCGGTGACTGCGTAGCCGTGGTAGGAGGCGGTCTGCCTGCCGCCGAGGACCTGGACCGTCTTGTTGCGGAAGATGGGCGTGAGCCAGATGGCGGTGGTGCCCAGGCCTTTGATGTAGTCGAGCCTGTGTAACAGGCCCTTGAGGTCGCCGCCCTGGTAGTAGTCCTTGTCGGTCGGATCGAAGCCGGTGGTGGAGCGGTCTCCGCTCAGGCCGCCCCTGTCGTTGGAGGCATCGCCGTTCGCGAAGCGATCCGGCATGAGGAGGTAGAACTGCTCGCGGCTCACGGAGGGCCGGGCGGGCTGTGCCGCGAGCCAGGCGTCGGACGGTGGCCGTGGGGCCGCCCCGGTGGATGGTGCCGCGTGGCCGGTGACGGGCAGTGCCGTCGCCACGAGGGCCGCGAGGGTCGTGGTGAGGGCGGGTCTCCGCAGAGAGCTCAGGGGGCCGGTCACGCGGGGGTGCTCCTCGTCTGTGAGCGATCGGTTCGGATCCTGATGCGGTGGCGACCGCCCGGCGCCCGGAGGCGGGCCGGGCACCGGGCGGTCTTCATCGGTGCGGCGTGCGGGTCAGTTGCGCCAGGTGTCGCTCAGCAGGACGGCCCCCGAGGAGGAGACGGTCGCGGTGCGGTTGGCGCCGCTCTCCCAGGTGACGTTGCCGTTCGCGTCCTTGCGCAGGTACTTGTACGCGAAGGAGGTCCCGGCGGGCAGCGCGACGTCCAGCTTCCAGACGGGGTAGGCGGCCGGGTCGAGCTTCAGGGCGTTGTCCGGGTTCCAGTTGCCCAAGGGGGCCTTGTTGCCGGTGACGTAGATGTTCTCGCCCCAGTTGGTCGTGGCGCTGACGCTGAAGGAGGCGCCGGTGGCGGGGTCGGTCGGACCGCCTCCCCCACTGCCGCAGGTCTTGGCTCCGACATGCAGGGCGAGCGCGGTGTTGGCGCCCAAGGTGGCGGTGAACCGGCCTTCGGAATCGACCGTGACGGCACTTCCGCTCTGCACGTCACAGTAGTCCCCTGCGGGGAGCGACGTCTGGAAAGTGCGGGTCAGCGTCGAGCCCTCGTGGTTGATCGCGACGTACGCCTTGGCTCCGCGACCGAAAGCGATCTGGTTGTTGCCGTTGTCCCACCAGTCGGTGACGCCCTGGCCGCGCGCGGTGTTGCGCCAGGCGACCATGCTCGCGACCTCGCGCCAGGCGTGCTGGCACTTCCAGCCGTCGGTGTAGCAGGCGTTCACCTGGCCGCCGTTCGGGCCGCCGGCCGCTGTGTCGCCGAACTCGTATCCGGAATGCACGTCCGGTGCGCCGTAGGGCCAGGCCAGGGAGAAGACCTGGGCCAGCGTGTAGGTGGACCCGTCCTTGTAGGTGAGGGAGCCACCGTTGCGTTCGGTGTCGTGGTTGGTGACGAAGACGGCCGCCTTGTCGCCGGACAGGTAGCCCCACGGCTCACCGAAGTTCTTCAGATGGGTGAGCTTCCCACCGCTGAAGGTCCGCTTGAGGTCGTAGGCGTAGGTGAACTCCTGAGGGTCGCCGACGCCGGTGTACTCACCGGGCTGGACGGCCTCGCCGGGGGCACCGATCGTCTCCAGCTTCATGTAGGCGTTCGGGTTGGTCAGCCGTGACCTGATGTTCTGGATGTCCTCGACGGCGATGTGCTTGGCCGCGTCCACGCGGAAGCCGTCGACGCCCAGGGAGAGCAGGTCGTTCAGGTAGGCGGCGATCCGCCCGCGTACGTACTCCTCGCCGGTGTCGAGGTCGGGCAGGCCGCCCATCTCACAGCGCTGGACGTTCGAGCGGTCCCGGTAGTCGGTGATGTCGGTGCGGCAGTCGTCCATGTCCGCGCCCGAGTAGAGGCCCGGGTAGTCGTACTTGCTGTACTGGGAGCCGCCGGAGCCCGTGCCGGAGGAGTTGGCCATGTGGTTGATGACGGTGTCGACGACCACCTTCACGCCGGCTGCGTGACAGGTCTCGATCATGCTCTTGAACGCGGCACGGTCGCCGAGCCTGGTGGCGATCTTGTAGCTGACGGGCTGGTAGGCGGTCCACCACTGGCTCCCCTGCACACGCTCGTTGGGCGGGGACACCTGAACGTAGCCGTAGCCGGCCGGGCCGAGCGTGTCGGTGCACTCCCTGGCCACCGACGCGAAGTTCCATTCGAACATCACCGCGGTGACGTCCTTCGTACCGGGCGGCGCCGCCTGCGCCGGGGCCGGGACGGTGACGGCGGCGGCAACTCCCGCCAGGACGGCGAGCGCAGCAGGCACGGACTTTCTGGCCATGGGTTCCTCCTGGGTCGAAGGGCAACGCGCCATGCCCGTGAGGCTGGTGAGGGGGACTGACTCGATGAATCCCGGGTGAATCTTGCTGCAAGTTGTTGCGGGCCGACCGTACGAGGCACGCCGTCCGCGGTCAACCCTTGAGTCACGTTCCTCTCAACTTGCCGGCGAAGCAGGAGTTTTCTCGTTGCAAGTACTTACGCAAGTGTTCCGTCAGTGTTACGTTCAACCACGCTTCCGGCCCGGGGCCGGGGGCCTGGCAGCGCCGGGCCCCACGCGCCCGGCCCCGGGCCGGAGCCAGAGCCAGAGCCCGGGGCGGGCCTGCAGCATCAGGCCTTCAGAGGGCCACCCGGTGGAGCGGTTGCCACCAGCGGGTGTGCTCTCGGTACCAGTCGGCTGTGCCGAGGAGTGCCTGTTCGAAGTCGTAGGAGGGCCGGTAGCCCAGCTCCCGCGTGATGCGGGTGTGGTCCACCGCGTAACGGCGGTCGTGGCCCTTGCGGTCCTCGACGTGCTCGATGCGGCTGCGGTCCGCACCGCACAGCTCGAGCAGCTTGTGGGTCAGGTCGAGGTTGGTCAGGGACGTGCCGCCGCCGATGTTGTAGACGCGACCGGGGTGCCCTGCCGTGCGGACCAGTTCGATACCGCGCACGTGGTCGTCGACGTGGAGCCAGTCCCGGATCTGCAGACCGTCCCCGTACACCGGTACGGCGCCGCCGCTGAGCAGTGTGGCGAGAAAGCGCGGGATCAGCTTCTCGGGGTGCTGGTAGGGACCGAAGTTGTTGGAGCAGCGCGTCACACGGACGTCGAGACCGTGGGTGCGGTGATGGGCCAGCGCCAGGTGGTCGGCGGCCGCTTTCGACGCCGCATAGGGCGAGTTGGGGTTCAGTGGCGACTCCTCCGTGGCGGCGCCGGTCGGCAGGTCCCCGTAGACCTCGTCGGTGGAGACCTGGACGAACGTGCGGATGCCGTGCCGGAGCGCCGCGTCCAGAAGGGTCTGCGTGCCGAGGACGTTGGTGCGGGCGAAGGCGGTGCCGGACTCGATCGAGCGATCGACGTGCGACTCCGCGGCGAAGTGCACGATGTCGTCGTGGTGGGCGGCGAGCCGCTCCACCAGTCGCGCGTCGCACACGTCGCCGTGCACGAACGTCAGCCGGGCGTCGCCGGTGACGGAGTCCAGCCGGGCGAGGCTCCCGGCGTAGGTGAGGGCGTCGAGCACGGTCACCGCGACCCCGGGAGGTCCGGTCGGACCCAGCAGTGCACGGACGTACGCGGAGCCGATGAATCCGGCTCCGCCGGTGACGAGGATGTGGCGGGTCATGAGCGCGTGGCACCTTGTCCTGCGGGAAGGGGAAACTACGAGGTCAGATGGACCTTGCTGTGGTCGCCGACGACCAGGCGGTGGGAGCGCGAGAGCCGGGGGCCGGAGACGACCGTCGCGCCGCGGCCGATGAGGGAGTCCTCGATGCGGGGGGCACCAGCGATCCGGGCGCCCGGCAGCAGCACCGAATGCGCGATGGCGCTGTCCTCGATGCTGCAGTCCTCGGCGACCGCCGTGTAGGGGCCGATGCTCGAATCGGTGACGACGGTGCCCGCGCCGATGATGACCGGGCCGGTGATGCGGGAACCGCGCACCACCGCTCCCTCGGCGACGAGGACGCGGCCACGCACGACACTGTCCGCGTCGACCTTGCCCTCGATGCCGCCGGCCAGGCGGTCCAGGACGTGCCGATTGGCCTCCAGCATGTCGTCGACACTGCCCGTGTCACGCCAGGGTGCCGTCGTGGTCTCGGCGCGGACGGTGAGACCACGGTCGATCATCCACTGGACGGCGTGGGTGATCTCCAGCTCTCCCCTCGCGGACGGAGTGATCGCGCGCACCGCTTCGTGGATGTCGGGCGTGAAGGCGTAGACGCCGACGAGGGCAAGGTCGCTGCGCGGATGCTCGGGCTTCTCCTCCAGGTTCAGCACCGTGCCGTCCGCGTCGTCGAGTTCGGCCACGCCGAAGGCCGAGGGATCGGCCACCCGGGTCAACAGCAGCCGGGCAGAGGCCGTCTGCTGTCGCGCGCGGTCGACGAACGCGGTGACGCCCTCGGACAGGTAGTTGTCCCCGAGGTAGAGCACGAAGTCGTCGTCGCCCAGGAAGTCGCGGGCGATGTGCACCGCGTGGGCGAGCCCGAGCGGGCGGTCCTGGTAGAGGTAGGTGAGGCGCAGGCCGAAGGCCGACCCGTCGCCCGCCGCGCGTCGGATCTCCTGCTCGTGCGCGCCGACGACGATCCCCGTCTCGGTGATGCCGGCGGCGGCCAGCGCCTCCAGCGCGTAGAAGAGCACGGGCCGGTTGGCGATCGGCAGGAGCTGCTTGGCGCCGGTATGGGTGAAGGGACGCAATCTGCTGCCGGTCCCGCCCGCCAGGAGCAGGGCCTTCACGCGGGCCTCCGGCGGAACGGGGGGTGTGGTGGATGCGGTCGCACGGACTCCTCCATGGTCTCCTCCATGGTCCTGCTCGGTGAGCGGACCGTCTCGACTCAAGCAGAGGCCGAACTCCTTTCGCAAGCTCAGTCTGAAACTTTCAGCAAATGCTTGCTTCGCTTGTCGCCGCAGTGTTTGACTCGACTCCCGCACCGCCCAACACCCTTGCCAATTACCGGAGTCCGCGCCGGAAGGAGCAGTAGTGAGGCACCAGCACCACCAGCTGGACCAGCTGGAGCGGGAGGAATCGCGTCTGGCGCCGGGGGCATCGGAGGAGGCCACCGCGGGTCGGCGCGTCTTCGCCGAGGGCCGCGGCCCCGTGCTGACCGACCTCGACGGCAACCAGTACCTGGACTTCGCCGCCGGCACCCTCACGCAGTCGCTGGGGCACTCGCATCCCGAGGTCGTCGACGCGCTCACGGCGCAGGCCGGGCGCCTGTGGAACGTGCATGACACGGCAACCCCGGAACGTGCCCGCCTTCTGGACACCCTGGCCCGGCTGTTGCCTGAACACCTCGACACCTACGCCCTGTTCTCCACCGGCGCGGAGGTCGTCGAGGCCGCGCTGCGCGTCGTCCAGGCGACCGCACCCCCGGGGCGCAACCGCATCGGCGCCCTGCGACACGGCTTCCACGGCAAGACCATGGGCGCACGGATGCTCGTCCACTGGGACATCGGGCACCAGTCGTTCGCGGGCAACAGCGTCCTCGGCTACGCGCCCTACTGCTACCGCTGCCCCCTCGGCCTGGAGTACCCGTCGTGCGGGGTGCGATGCGCCGCACTGGTGCGGCGGCACATAGTCGACAAGCCGAACACCTCGGCCCTCGTCTTCGAGCCCGTGCTGGGCGCGGCCGGCGTCATCGTGCCGCCACCGGGTTACTGGGAGCAGATCGCCGACGCCTGTCGCGCGAAGGGCGTGCTGCTCGTCGCCGACGAGGTGCTCACCGGCGGCGGGCGCACCGGCGCCTTCCTGGCGAGTGAGCTCATCGGTGTGGAACCCGATCTGGTGGCCATGTCGAAGGGCATGGCCAACGGCTTCCCCTTCGCCGTGCTCGCCGGACGCCACGACCTGCTGCACGATCCGGCGGCGGCAACACCGGGCGCGTACGCCTCCACGTACGCGAGCAATCCGCTCGGGATCGCGGCGGCGCGCGCCACGCTCGAGGTCATCGAGCGGGACCGGCTCGTCGAGCAGGTGGGCAGACTCGGGGAGATGCTCGCCGAACGGCTCGGCGCGCTGCACGACCGGTTCGAGCAGGTCGGACAGGTCCGTGGCCTGGGGCTGCTGTGGGGCCTGGAGTTCGTGACCGACCGTGCCACCCGGGCCCCCTCGCCCGGCCTCGCCCGCGCCGTGTACACGACCGCGCTCGATCTGGGCCTCCGGGTCGCGCTCGGCGGTCACGTGCTGCGGATCGCACCGCCCTTCACCATCGACGAAGCGTTGCTCGACGAGGGCGTCGAGCTGCTGGCGAAGGCCATCGAGTCGGCGGTGGCCGGGTGATCGTCGCACACGAGATGGTCAAGGAGTTCAAGATCCCCGAGCGGCGACCCGGTCTCGCCGGGTCCCTCGCCACCCTCTTCACGCGCAAGCACCGGCTGGTGCGCGCCGTGGACGGCGTGTCCTTCGAGATCCCCGCGGCCTCGCGCACGGCGTACATCGGCGCCAACGGCGCCGGGAAGTCCACGACCATCAAGATGCTGACCGGGATCATGACGCCCACCTCGGGCTACTGCCGGGTGCGGGGCATCGAGCCGTACCGGCACCGGCAGCGCAACGCACGCAACATCGGGGTGGTCTTCGGCCAGCGCAGCCAGCTGTGGTGGGACCTGTCGGTGCCGGACTCGTTCCGCATCCTGCGGCGGATCTACGATGTCCCCGACCACGTCTACCGGCGCAACCTCGCCCTGTACCGCGAGCTCCTCGACATCGACGCGCTCGGCTCGACCCCGGTCCGACAGCTCAGCCTCGGGCAGCGGATGCGCGCGGAGATCGCAGCGAGCCTGCTGCACGATCCGGCCGTCGTGTTCTGGGACGAGCCCACCATCGGCCTCGACATGGTGCTCAAGGAGGCAGTCCGCGAGCTCGTCAACCGCGCGCACCGTGAACTGGGCACCACCGTCGTGCTGACCAGCCATGACATCGCCGACATCGCCGCGATCTGCGACGCGGCCCTGGTCGTGGACCGGGGCCGCGTGGTGCACCAGGGCAGCATCCAGGACCTGTTGCGCTCGGCCGACCGTCGTTCGGTCCTCTTCGACCACCGTGACCACCTCGCGGTCGACGCCGTCTGCGCGATCGTCGAGCGTGGTCTGCCGGGTGTGCGGGCCGTGCCTGCCGACGGCGGACGCATCCACGTGGACTATCCGACGGGCGAGTTCACTTCGAAACAGGTGCTGGCGTTCCTCCTCGAGCGGTTCGACCTGGCCGACTGTTACGCGCCCGAGCCGGATCTGGAGGACGTCCTGCGCCAGATCTACGGCGGGCGGCAGACCGCGGCTTCCTCCGCCGAGGTGGGCGCCGTATGAAGCGGTCGTCAGGGGCGCCCGTGCGCGCCTATGTCCCGTTCGCGACCGGTGGGCTGCAGTCGCTGCTGCAGTACCGCTCGATGTTCGTGATCACGGGCGTGACCGCGGCGGCCGGCGCCGCCGTCACCGTGTTCCTGTGGCGTGCCGTGTACGCGGACGCACCGGCGAGCGGAGGCCCGGGCGGGTTCACTCTCACGGGCATCACCACGTACCTCCTGGTCGCCCAGGTGCTTCAGGTGCTGCACACCAACCGGGTGGACGACGAGGTCGCCGCCGAGGTGTACCGCGGTGACGTCGCGGTCATGCTCGTACGGCCGGTCAGCTATCCCCTGGTGCGCTTCTTCGCCTGTCTGCCGGTGGTCGGGGCCAACGCCGTGCTCGTGGGGGTGCCCGTCCTGGTCCTCTTCGCGTTTCTGGTGCCCCTCACGGTGCCGCGCCCCGGCGACATCGCCCTGTTCGCGGTGTCCACCGTGCTGTCCGTCCTCATCGCGTTCTGCGTCAACCTGCTCACCGGCATGACCGGGTTCGTCACCACCAACACCTGGGGCGTGCGCATGGTCAAGCAGAGCGTGGTCGCCTTCTTCGCCGGACAGCTGGTGCCGATCGCGCTGATGCCCGGGCCACTGGCCACGCTCGCCCACGCGCTGCCGTTCCGGGGCATGGTCGACGGCCCGCTGACGCTGCTGCTCGGACGGTACGACGGCGCGGCCGGAGCCCTCACCGTACTGGCTCAGCAGGCGGGGTGGGTCGTGGGGCTCGGGGCGGCGTCGGCCGTGCTGTGGCGGGCGGCCCTGGGCCGGCTGGAGGTGCTGGGCGGATGAGTGCCCTGCGCACCGTGGCCCGGTACGCGCGTCTGTCCTGGTTCCTGGGCGGGGTCGGCCTGCATCGGCTCACCGCGTACCGGATGGACTTCCTGCTGGGCGCGGGGGCGTTCCTGGTGAGGGTCGGAGTGCAGACGGCCGTGGTCGGTCTGGTGTTCCGGCACGTGCCGGTGGTGGGCGGCTGGTCGTACCACGAGGTGGTGTTCCTGCTCGGTTTCTCCCTGCTGCCGCGCGGCCTCGACCACCTCTTCACCGACCAGCTGTGGGAACTGGGACGCAAGCTGGTGCAGCGCGGTGAGTTCTACCGGCATCTGGTGCGGCCGGTCAGCCCGCTGTTCTCGCTGTTGTCCGAGCGCTTCTTCCATCCCGACGGTTTCGGCGAGCTGATCGTCGGCGTCGTCCTGGTGTGCTGGTCCGGATCGCACCTCGACCTGGAGCTGACCGCCCTCCAGTGGGCGCTGTCCCCGCTGCTCGTGGTGTGCGGGGCTCTGATCCACACCGCGGTGAAGCTGCTGTTCGCCTCGCTGTCGTTCTGGACGGTCACCAGCCTGCCGGCGATGTACGCGGCCAGTCAGGTCTCCGAGTTCGCGGCCTACCCCCTCGACATCTACCACCCGAGCCTGCGCGCCCTGCTGACCTGGGTGCTGCCGTTCGCCTTCACCTCGTACGTGCCGTGCGCCTATCTCCTCACCGGTGAGACGGGGCTGGTGGTGTGGCTGCCGGTGGTGACGGCCGGGGCGCTCGCCCTCGCGCTCGCGGTCTGGCGGCGCGGCCTGCACATCCATGAACCGACCGGGAGTTGAGAGCAGATGATCCCCGCCACAGCGGACGCGCGCCTGGACGTGCTGCTCCGCACCGCCCCCTGGATGCCGGAGGACGCACGTGCCGCCGAGCGCTACGAACGCGTCGACCACGCCGTGCTGGACGGGACGACACTGCTGCTGATCGTGGCGGCGGTCGGCGGCCCCGCGGCCGGCAGGCGGTTCTTCGTTCCGGTTCGCGCGGACGACGCGGACGGTCCGGGTGACGCCGGCCGGTTCGAGGAAGCGCACGGAAGTGACACGTTCGACGTCGCCCTCGTCACCCGTGCCCTGACCGGCGGCCGGCTTCCCACCGCGCGCGGCGGCACCATCGAGTTCCGCGGCCCCGGCCGGGGCCCTGCCGAGGTGCGGCGCCTTCCCTTCGAGCAGGGCTGGTCCTCCAACGCTCTCTCGCTGGTGGACGTCGCGGACACCGCGTGCATCCACAAGACGTACCGCCGGCTGGACGAGCCGATCCACGAGCCGGAACTGCTGCGCCGGATGAGTGGAACCGGACGCACCCCGCAGTGGATGGGCGACTACGCGTACGTCGACCCGTCCGGCACCGCCCGTCACCCCCTCGGCGTCGTCTACAGGTACGTGGAGGGCGAGGGCATCGACGTGCCGCTGCGGGCCAACCTGCGCTCGATGTGGTCGCGGGTGACAGGCACCGGGTCACCCGACGGGGTCGTTCACGCACACCTGCTGCCGCTGGAAGGAGCGCTGCACACGGCCGGGGAGTTTCTGCGCGGCTTCCACCGGGACCTGGCGCAGCAGCTGGGCGGGGCATCCCGCTACCCGGTGCGGGAAGCGCTGGCCGACGCGGCGGGGCGAGTCGACGAGCTCGACGGGCGCGCAGACGCACTGGCCCTGCCGAGGACGGACCACGAGGCGGCCTTCGCCGTGCTGCGCGCCGAACTCGACGACCTGGAAAAGGTGTTCGACGGTGCACCACCCCCCGAGGCCCGACCCTGTCACGGCGATCTCCATCTGTCCCATCTGCTCTGCGCGACCGGCGAACACCCCGGCGCCGGGTGGCGCATGACGGTGCTCGACCTGTCCACGCCCGCGCTCTCCCCCGACGACCCGCGCTGGGCGGAACAGTCCCCGCTGCAGGACCTCGTGGCCCTCGAACGCGCACTGCAGTACTTCGCGGCCGACGAGGCGGCGTTCGAAAGCGCGCGACGTCTCGGCGTCGACTCGCTGGAGACCATGCTCGCCGCCCTGCACGGTGCCCCGCACTGGTCCGAGGAGCGGCGGGTGGTGGTTCGGCGGGTCTTCGAAGCCGCCGACGCCTGGCGCAGTCGCGTGCTACGGCTGCTGCTGGGCGCCGCTTCCGATCACCCGCCGGGCGACCCTCTGCGGCGTCTGCTCTACCTGCGCAGGCTGCTCCACGAACTGGCCTACAACCAGGCCCATGCACGCCCCTACCACGCGGCGATCGACCTGCGTCACGCCCGCGCCCTTGTGCCGTCCGCCCCCTTCGCGAGGAAGTGACCGACCTTGGAACCGCGTATGCACATCATCGAGACGTACTTCGAATGCTGCGGCTTCGACCACACCTTCATCCAGGGCGGCACCTCCGTCTATCTGTGGAACCTGTCGAAGACGTTCGCCGCACGCGGCCACCGGGTGTCCATCGTGACCCCGGCGCACGGCCGGCTCGACGACCTGCGCACCCGGTACGACGTGGAGGACCTGCCGTACGAGGACACGTACACGCTGCCCGTCCCCCTCGACCCGACCGTGTGGCAGGAGTTTCCCGCCGAGGCCGAGCTGGCGCTCACCACGACCGCGCACCGCATCCGGCTCGAGGGCGTGGACCTGTACTTCCTCGCCAACGAGTGGCTGAACCGGCTGCCGGACACGTTCTATCCGCCGTACCACAGCAAGGGCCGTGACCTCGTCTTCTTCAAGCCCTTGGTGTTCCAGGTCGACGCGGTGCGGTTCCTGCGCGCCTGGTTCGGTGACGAGAAGGCGCTGGTGCACGCGCACGAACCGTACTACCACTACCTGCTGCCCGCGGCCCTGCGCGACGACCCGACCAAGCTCGTCGTCAGCAATGTGCAGAGCAACATGCCCATCGCGAAGAAGGTGTACGGGCCCGAGGTGCGCCGGCTGCTCGGGCTCCTCGGTGGCTCCGCTCCCCGGCCCGTCGAGAAGTCGGTCGCGGACGCCCCGCCGGCCATGGTCCAGTACCAGCAACGCACCCATCTGCACTACGAGTACGGCCCGGACAACATCGCCGTCTACGAACTGACCGCCGAGCACGCCGACCTGATCGACTTCCTCTCCCCCGGCCAGCTCGACTTCTACGCGGGATTCCGGGACACCCCGTTCGAGGAACTGTTCCGACGGCTGCCGATGGCCGACGTGGTACGCCGCAACGCGCACAAGATGTTCGTCGGCGGCTGTGCGATCTCCGACCAGTGGCTGGCCTGGGATCCGGCCGAGGTCGACCGGGCAGCGGTGCTCAAAGAACTCGGCCTGGACCCCTCCCTGCCCACGTTCTTCCACAACGCACGCTACGCGGTCCACCACAAGGGCCAGTTGGAGCTGATCCGCGCCGTCGACCGGGTACTGGGCCAGGGGCTCGAGGCCAACTTCATCGTGCGCTGCATCTCCGGCAGCGGCATCGACGACCCGCTCTTCCACGAAGTCGCCGCACGCCGTGCCGGGCGACTGCACCTGGAGTGGGAGCGGGTTCCCGAGCGGCAGGTGTTCGGGTACGCGGCGGCGTCCGACTTCTGCCTGTTCCCCTCGAAGTTCGAGATGGACACGTTCCTGATCGCGCAGGGCGAGGCCATGGCCGTGGGCTCGGTGCCGATCGCCACCGACCAACGCGGCATGGAGCACTTCCGCCACGCGGACAGGCCGGACACGACGACCGGGTTCGCCGTGAACCGCTCCTTCGCCGAGGACGACGAGCTGCTCGTCACGGCACTCACCGAACGCATCCGGCAGGCAGTCGACCTGTGGCGCGACGACCCCGAGGGGTACCGGGAGCTGGCCGGGCGGGCGTCCGCCGTGGCCCGGGGCTTCACCTGGGGGCACTGCGCAGACCTGCACCTGGCGGCGTTCACCCGACTGTGGCGGGGGGAGCCCGCCCGCCTCGATGCCGACCTGGCTGTGCGGCAGGGCTGGTTCGACCTGCTGGACGACGACGGACACACCGCGGAGGCGGCTGTGGCCCTCGGCGACGTGGACGCGTACGAGCGCTGCGCGCCGCTGGACGACGCGGCGGCCCGGCGACTGTTCGCCGCTGCATGGGCCCGCGCCGACTTCGCCGCCTGCGAGCGCACCGTCGCACGCAGACCGGGCGCGGTCGCGACCGACGACCTGGCACGGCTGCGTGAACGCGCCCAGCTCGACCCCGGCAACCGCCACCTGGTGTACCGGCTGCCGCACGCCGCCCGCGTCGAGGTCGTGTCGCCGGCCGACGGAGCCGGCGGTGTCCGGGCCCTGCCCCACGTGCGCACGCTGGAACGAACCGCGCCCGGCGTCTTCTCCGGCCCGCTGCCCGCCCCCGGCGACCTGCTGCTGCTCACCCTCGAGTCGGGACGCGTGACCTGGGACGAGGTGCGGCATGGCTGAGCGGACGACGGTACGCGCCGTCCTGCTCGCGGGCGGCGAGGGCAGGCGCATGGGCCCGCTGGGCACCGGCCGCCTCAAGCCACTGATCCCTTACGGGGGCGCTTGCCGGCTCATCGACTTCAGCCTCGCCAACGCGCGGACGTCGGGCCTGGGCGAGGTACTGCTGCTGTCCCAGTACGAGGAGCGGCAGCTCATGGACGACCTGCACCGGGTGTGGCACGCGCAGCCGGGGCTGCGGGTGCACTTCGGTCCCTACGACGACGCCTACCGCAACGCGGGCCCCGGTCGCCTGCCGGTCCGCCTTCCGGCCCGCTCCGGTGAGCCGGAGCGGGGCACGGCCGACGCGCTCATCCGCAAGGCGCCGTACATCTTCGGCTCGGGGACCGAGCAGGTACTCGTCCTGCACGCCGACCACGTCTACCGCTTCGACTACGGGGAGCTGATCGCCAAGCACCGGGCGTCCGGCGCCGCGCTCACTGTCGCCTACCAGCGCATCGAGCGTCGCTGGGTGCACCTCTTCGGGATGGTCGACTTCGATGCGCACGGACGTCTGACCCGGTTCGTGGAGAAGCCCGACACGCCCACCTCCGACCTGGTGTTCGCGGCGTTCTGCGTCTTCGACGCCGCTGCGCTGCACCGCTGTCTGGAACGCCTCGACGGCACCGACTGGCAGCACGACATCAGCCGTGACGTCATCCCGGCGATGCTCGCCGCGGGGGAGGACGTCCGGGGCTACGAGGTGCGCGACCACTGGGCCGACATCGGCACCGTCGAGCGCTATCACCGGGCGCATCTGGCGCTGGCGGACGATCCGGGCGGCGGCCTTCCGGTGGACCGGATGCCGTGGACGGTGCGGCCCGGGGTGCGGCGCGGCTGGGTGGCCGACTCGCTCGGTGTGCGCTCCTCGTGGGTGCCGCGGGATCTGGTGAACGAGGGGCGGGTGGAGCGCAGCGTGCTCTTCCCCGGCGTCCGGGTCGGGGCGGGGGCGCGGGTGAACCGCAGTGTCGTACTCCCCGGCGCCGTCGTTCCCCCTGGCGCCGACATCGACTCGTCGGTGGTCCTGGAGAACGGGGCCGTCCAGCACGTGCCACTGGCACAGACCGAAGGAGCACTGACATGAGCAAGGACATGAACGACACGAACACCGGCGCGCGCGGCGACGGGTACGACCTTCTGGTGGCGGGCGGCGCCGGCATGGACACGATCGTGCGGGTGCCGGAGCTCCGGGTGCCGGCCGGCGACTCGGTGTTCGTGCCGCCGGTGCACGACTATGTCGCCCACACCGGCAACGGCGTCGCGCGCGGCGCCCACGCCCTGGGCCTCGCGACCAAGTTCATCGACTTCCTCGGCGCCGACATCCAGGGGCAGCAGATCCTGGCCACCTACGCCGACGTCGGCCTCGACTTCAGTCACGTCGTCTCCCCGCACGGCACACCGCGCGGCGTCAACCTGGTCGACGAGCAGGGCCGCCGCTTCTCCTTCTACGACGGCCGGCACCCGGCCGACCTGCGACTGCCGCGCGACTTCTACCTGCCGCTTCTCGAACGGTCACGGCACGTCCACGTGTCCATCACCGGTGTCACCGCGGACATGTACACCGACATCCACCGCCTCGGCATTCCCAGCTCCACCGACCTGCACGACTGGGACGGCCTGAATCCGCACCACCGGCACTACGCGCTCGCCTCCGACTACGTGTTCCTGAGCGCCGCCGCGATCCACGACCGCCTCGAGGACGTACTGCGCTCCATCGTCGAGCAGGGCCGCGCGCGCGTGGTCGTCGCCACCGACGGAGCGGCCGGGTGCCATGTCCTGGAACGCGGCGACGCGAAGCCGCGGCATTTCCCCGCCGTACGGCCCGAGCGTCCCGTCGTCGACAGCAACGGCGCCGGAGACGCGTTCGTCAGCGCCTTTCTGTACGCGCTCGGGCGGGGGCGACCGGTCGACGAGTGCGTCCTCGCGGGGGCAGTGTCCGGTGCGTTCGCGTGCACGAGCCCGGGGACGCACACCGAGTTCATCGACCGGGCCGGGCTGCAGGCGGGCTGTGCGCACCACGCCGGCCGGCACCTGACGGTCGGCGACTGAACGAGAAACGGGACATCACCGACGTGCACATCATCTCCTTCTCCTTCGAGTGCGGTGGCTTCGATCAGCTGCTGATGCGCGGCGGGCTGTCCCCGCTGGTGTGGCAGCTCTCGAGGCGGTACGCCGCGCAGGGCCACCGGGTCTCGGTGGTCACGCCCGCCCACGGACATCTGGATCGGCTGCGGGCGACCCATGCCCTGGAGGACCTGCCCGCCCTCACCCGCACGCGCACCGTGCCCCTCGTACTCGACCCGAAGGTCTGGGCGGACCATCCGTCCGAGATATCCGTGGAGGTGACGACCTCGGCGCACCGGCTGCGGCTTGACGGCGTGGACGTGTACTTCCTGTCCAACGCGTCGCTGGATCTGCTGCCCGACCGGCTGTATCCGCCGCCGGGCGCGGAGGGCCGCGACCTGGCCGTCCACTTCAAGCCGCTGGTGTTCCAGGTCGAGGGGCTGCGCTTCGTTCAGGAACATCTGCGCTCCGGGAGCGAGCCGGCCGTGGTGCACGCCTTCGAGCCCGCCTACCACTACCTCCTGCCGCCGGTCCTCGCGCACGACCCGTCGCTGCGCACGGTGAGCACGGTCGCCGCCAACGCTCCGATCGGGCAGAAGGTGTACCGGCCGCAGGTGGAGCGCCTGCTGAGGCTGTTCGACGTCGATGTCGCCGGTGTGGACCTGGATGCCCTTGACGCTCCGCCACCTGCCGAGGACTCGGCGCGTGCGGTGTGGGGGCGTGCCCTCGCCGGCACACGGATGCACCTCGAGTACGGACCGGATCATGTCGGCCTGTTCCCCTTGATCGCCGCCCATGCCGACCTGGTCGATTTCGTGTCGTCGGGGCAGCGGACGTACTACAGCACGTTCCGGGACACGCCCTTGGAGGCGCTCTTCGAGACGCTGCCGGTGGCCGCGCTGCTGCGGCGCCGTGCCGGGCGACTGCTCGCCGGCGGCTGCGGGGTCACCGATTCCTGGCTGGCCCGGGACGCCGCCGCCGTGGACCGGGAGCGGGTGCTGGGCGCCCTCGGCCTCGACCCGGCGCGGCCCGTCTTCTACCACGCGGCGCGCTACGCGGTGCACCACAAGGGCCAGTTGGAGCTGATGCGAGCAGTGGAGGAGGTGCTGGACGGCGGGCTGGACGCCGGCTTCCTGATCCGGTGCGCCACCACGGACGGCGCCCCGGCGAACGCGTACTTCCAGTCGGTCGCCGACCGCCACCCCGGCCGATTGCGGCTCGCCTGGGACCTGGTCGACGAGGACACCCTGTTCGAGGAGGCGGCCTGCGCCGACTTCTGCGTCTACCCGTCGAAGTACGAGCTGGACGGCTTCCTCATCGCGCAGGCCGAGGCGATGGCGTGCGGAGCAGTGCCGATCGCCACCGATCAGGAGGTCACCCGGCACTTCCGGCACAGCCTGCCGACCGGTCACCCCGAGGCGACGGGGTTCGCGGTGCGCAGCTCGTTCCGCGACGACGACCCCGCCATGGCCCGGCAGCTCGCCACGTCCCTCCGCACGGCGGCGCACGTCTTCGACGGGTACACCGCCGGCACCGACGACACGTATGCGCGTCTGTCCGCCACCGCGAGCAGCACCGCCCGGCAGTTCACATGGGACCGCGCTGCTCGCACCCGCCTCGACGCCTTCGAGGACCTCATACGGGACCGGGCCCCGGCGTACCCGACAGGTGAGGCCCTCACGAACGGCTGGTTCGACACGCTGCCCGCTGCCGCCTGGCAGCACCACGCCGACGAGATCCGGGCGGCCGCCCTCACCCTGGGAAACCTCGACGCGTACGAACGCGCGGCCGGCCGCCCGGCGGATCAGGCCACGTTCGAGCGTCTCTTCGATGCGGCGTGGCAGCGAGCGGACTTCGCCACCGCTCTGCGCACCGCGGTCCTTGCCTGCCGTCCGGACCTGGCCGACCGGGTGCACGGCCGGGGGCGGGCGCAGCGGACGCCGGACGGCCGGTGGGACGTGACATACCGGCACGACCTGGTCGAACGGGTGGAGGTCGTGGTGAAGGGAGGCGGGGGTCACGCCTCGCCGTCGGTCGCCGGTGAGAGCGCCGCAGAAGCCCTCGCGTCGGACGAACCCGTCCCCGGTGACACCGGCGTCGTGCTCCACCCGCTCGGCCGCGACCAGGGGAAGTCTCCAGGGGCGTTCCGGGGCGTTCTCGACGCCCGCCCGGTGGGGAAGGAGCTGATCGCCATGCTCACGCTGGACTCGGACCGCGTCGCCTGGGACGCGCTGCCGCTGCACCGGCCACCGTTCCGACTGGTCGCCACCGACCTCGACGGCACGCTGCTGCGCGACGATCTGACCGTCTCTCCGCGTACCCGCGCCGCGCTCGCGGCCGTCGCCGACGCCGGGGCCCATCACCTGGTGGTCACCGGCCGCCCCGCCGCCGCCTGCGCGCACGTCCTCGAGGCTCTCGGCTACCGCGGACTCGCCGTGTGCGGGCAGGGCGCTCAGCTCTACGACGCCGCGTCAAGGCGACTGCTGTCCTCGGCCTCGCTCGGCCGGACCGTCGCGCGCCAGGTGGTCGCACGGGTGGAGGAGGCGCTGGGCCCCGTCGAGCTGGGCGTGGTGACGGCGCCGCCGGAGAGCCGGTTCAAAGTGACCGAGGGGTTCGGAGAACGGGTTCGGCACGGCTGGGACGTGACCGCGGACCGGGCCCTGCTGTGGGACTCCCCCGTCGACAAGCTGATCCTGCACCACCCCGACGTGCCGGAGGACCAGCTGGCCGCCCTCACGCAGGACTTGTGCGGTGACCAGGCCACCGTCGTGCACTCCGTGAAGGGCATGGTGGAAGTCCTCCCTCCGGGCATCACCAAGGGTGCCGGGATCGAACGTGCCGCACGCCTGCTCGGGTGCACCGGCGCGGACACCGTCGCCTTCGGTGACATGCCCAACGACATCCCCCTGCTCGACTGGGCCGCCCACGGCGTGGCCGTCGCCAACGCCCACCCCGCCCTGCGCGCGGTCGCCGACGAGGTCGCCCCCGGCAACGAGGAGGACGGAGTGGCGGCGGTCCTCGAGCGCATCTTCACCTACCGAGAGGAGCCGGCATGACCTGCGGCGGAGAGACCACGGCCGCCACGACCGTGCCGGCGTCCGCGCCCGACGCCCTTGCCCGGCTCGCCCACGCCCACGGGGTGGCCAGCGCGTACACGACGGACCGCGGCGCCCGCGTCGAGGTGGCACCCGACACCCTGGTGGCCGTCCTCGCGGCATGCGGAGTGGATGCCTCCACTCCCGCCGCGGTGCGCGCGTCCCTAGACGCGCACCACCTCGGGCGCACGGCTCGGCCGCTACCCCCGTACGTCGTGGTGCGGCAGTCCGAGAGGGTACGGCTCGACGCGCTCGGACTGCCGCGCGGCACCAGCGCCGTCGTGGACCTGGAGCACGGTGGCGGCACGATCGCGCTCGGCGATGCGCTCCCGGTGGGGCTGCACACCCTCCGTGTCCGGACCCCCGGCGGCCAGGACGCCGACGCCCCGCTGCTCGTCACGCCCCGACGGCTGCACACGCCCGAGGGCCGGCACTGGGGCTTTCTCGTCCAGCTGTACTCCGCGCTGTCGCGCCGCTCGTGGGGCATGGGCGACCTGGCCGACCTGGCGGAGCTCGCCGAGTGGTCGGGGCGTCAACTGAATGCGGGATTCGTCCAGTTGGGACCGCTGCACGCCGTAGAGCCGGGGCCGCTGATCGACCCGTCGCCGTACCGGCCCAGCTCGCGACGGTTCCCCGATCCGCTGCATCTGCGCGTGGAGGCGGTCCCCGAGTACGCGTATCTGGACGGCGCGGCGCGGGACGAGGTCGACGTCTGTGCGACGCGAGCCCGTGCGCTCAACGACATGGTGCTCGAGGGGGGCTCCCTGATCGACCGGGAGACCGTTCGCGCCCTGAAGCTCACCGCACTGCGCCGCATCCACGAGGCGGTGCCCCTCGCCCCCGGCCGGGCGGCGTCCTTCGCCGCCTTCGTCCGCCGTGAGGGCGACGACCTGACCGACTTCGCCACCTGGTGCGCGCTGGCCGACGTGCACGGCAGCGCGTGGCACCAGTGGCCGGCCGACCTTCGCGACCCGCGCTCGGGAGCGGTGTCCCGGGCCCGCGCCGAACTAGCCGACGCCGTCACCTTCCACCGGTGGCTCGCCTGGCTGACGGACGAGCAGCTCGCCGCCGCGCAGCACAGGGCGGTGACGGCCGGCATGCCGATCGGGCTCGTGCACGATCTCGCCGTCGGCGTCTCCCCGCACGGGGCGGACGCATGGGCGTACCAGCCCTTCCTGGCGGCCGGCATGAGCGTCGGCGCGCCCCCGGACGACTTCAACCCGCACGGTCAGGACTGGCAGCAGCCGCCGTGGCGGCCCGACGCCCTCGCGGCCGACGGGTACCGCCCTGTCGCGGGGCTGCTGCGCGCGGGGCTGCGGCATGCGGGGGCGCTCCGCGTCGACCACGTCATGGGGCTGTTCCGGCTGTGGTGGGTCCCGGAGGGCCGCCCGCCGAGCGAGGGCACGTACGTCCGCTACGACGCCGACGCCCTGGTGGGCACCCTGATGCTGGAGGCGCACCGCGCCGGGGCCGCCGTCATCGGCGAGGACCTCGGCACCGTGGAGTCCGGCGTCCGCGAGTACCTGGCGGAGCGCGGCGTGCTCGGCACGTCCGTCCAGCGCTTCGAGTACCTCGGCGGGTCCGAGGGGCGCCACGGACCGCTGCCGCCCGAGCAGTGGCGTACGGACTGCCTGGCCACCCTCACCACGCACGACCTGCCCACCACAGCGGCGTGGCTGAGCGGCGAGCACGTCGAACTGCGAGCAGAGCTCGGTCTGTTGACACGGCCGGAGTCGCAGGAGAAGGCCGAGGCCGCGGACGAGCGCGACGGGTGGCTCGCCGAGCTGGTCCGACTCGGCCTGCTGCAGGGCGATGACGCCGAAGCCGATCCGGACGCCGCCCTCCTCGCCCTCCACGCGTTCCTGGTCCGCACCCCGGCACGACTGCTGGGCGTGTGGCTGCCGGACGCCACGGGGGACCGCAGACCGCAGAACCTGCCGGGGACGACCACGGTGCACCCCAACTGGCGGCTCCCGGTGGCCGACGCCGCAGGACGTCCGGTGGCACTCGAGGACCTGCCGGACCATCCGCTCCTACGAAGGGTCACCCGGCTGTTCGCGGGCTCCCCCACCGCTCCACCCCTTTCCGGTCCTTTCCGAAATCCCCGTACTTCACGAGTTCACTGAGCGAGGAGAAAGATGTCAGGCCAGGTTCTTGCCCCGGTGGAGCCGGGTGTGCGAGAGGACGCCGCCGGCTTCGACCTGCTGGCGCCCGACGGCACCGCCTACCGGGTGGACCTCACCCACGGCGTGTTCGACCAGGAGAATCCGCTCCTCGCGCGCGCTCTCGCGGGCCGCAGGGTCGTCGCCTTCGTCAGCCCGACCGTCGACCGGCTCTACGGCGACCGGCTGCGTGCCTATCTCACCGGCCGTCTGGAGTCCGGCAGTTGGAGCCTCCACACGATGCGCACCGGCGAGCACCACAAGACGCTCGCGGCCGCCGAACAGGTCTGCGCCACGGCCAAGGCCGACGGGATCGACCGGCACGGTGTGATGCTGGCGGTCGGCGGCGGGATCGTCGCGGACGTCGTCGGCTTCGCCGCGTCGATGTACGCGCGCGGCATCCGCTATGTCAAGGTCAACACCACGCTGGTGGGGCAGGTCGACGTCGGCGTCGGGGTGAAGACGGGCGTCAACGCCCTGCGCACGAAGAACATGTTCGGCGCTTACCACCCCGCCCACGCTTCCCTCAACGACCCCGCGCTCCTTGCCACGCTGCCACCGCGCGAGATCCGCTGCGGGCTCGCGGAGATCGTGAAGATGGCCGTGATACTCGACGAGCAGCTGCTGCACACGCTGGAGGAACACCCGGACGTCTTCCTCACTCCGTCCGGTGCCGACGGCCGGTTGGAGAGGTACGTACTGCGCACCTCGATGCGTCTGATGATGGACGAGCTCTGCCCCAACCTGCGTGAGCACCAGCTGGCCCGTCTCGTGGACTTCGGGCACACCTTCAGCCCGGTCATCGAGACGGCCGGCGACCACCGTTTGGAACACGGTGAGGCCGTTGCCGTGGACATGGCCCTGTCAGCGCACATCGCGCGGCTGCTGGGCCTGACGGACGCGGACACCTGTGAGCGGATCGTGCGACTGCTGCGGCGCATCGGCCTGCCCGTACACGACGCCCGCACCTGCACACCGGAACTGATGAGCCACGCCTTGCGGGCCTCGTGGGAGCGACGCGGGCGCAGGCTGCACCTGGTCGTGCCGACGGCGCCGGGCAAGGCGACGTTCGTCGACGAGCTGGCGGACGTACCCGAGTCGCTGCTGCGTACAGCCCTGGACGCGCTCGCGCGGGACGGCGAGCGCCTGGATGTCTGAGACGACGAAGAGGTCCGAGACGACGAAGGTGTCCGAGACGACGAAGCGGGAGGCGGTGCGCAATCTGAGCGCACTGTTCACGCCCAAGGAGCACGACCACGGCGGCGTCGGCACGATCCTCGCCCACCGGGTCTTCGCCCGCCGGTCCGGCGGCCGGGGGGCCGAGTTCGTCGATGTGGCCGTGCTGCCGCCCGGCACGTCGATCGGCCGGCACCGGCACGGAGCGGACCAGGAGACGTACATCGTCCTCGACGGCGCCGGGGTGATGTTCCGGGACGGCCAGGAGTTCCGGGTCGCTGCGGGCGATGTGATCGTCAACCGCCCGTTCGGTGAGCACGGGCTCGTCAACGACGGCTCGGAGGACCTGCGGCTCCTCGTCTTCGAGGAGCCGCAGGAACACGAGGCAGAGGAGGCCTGCTCGTGAGTCCCTCCGTACCGCACCCCCCGTTCACGGTCCTGGACGTAGGGGGCACCACCTTGCGGATCGCCGACTACGATCCGACCACGGGCACCCTGTCCCGGACACTGCGCATGCCGGTCGACGGCATGGCCCGCGACCCCGACGCCCCCGTGCCCGTGCTGCAGCAGCGCGTCGTCGAGCAGCTCGCGCGTGAGGTGGAGGCGCACGGGGGCGCGCCGCGGGCCGTCGGGGTCGCCTTCGCCGGACCGATCACCGCGGGGGGCCTGGTCCTGGCGGCACCCACGGTGTGGGGCGGCCGGGGTGAACCACTGCCGCTCGGCGGGCTGCTCACCGAACGCCTGGGCGTCCCGGTGACGGTGGTCAACGACCTGACGGCCGCGGCCTGGCGCTACGCGGACACCGAGGAGCAGCCGTTCTGCCTCATCACCATCAGCTCCGGCATCGGCAACAAGGTCTTCCGGGGCGGCGAAGTCCTTCTCGACGCCGACGGTCACGGCGGTGAACTGGGGCACTGGACGTACGACACCTCTCCCGGCGCCCCGTTGTGCGACTGCGGGGGGCGCGGCCACCTCGGGGCGATCGCCTCGGGCCGCGGGGTCCTGGCCGCCGTCCGTCGGGCCGCGGTGGCCGACGGGGCCGGATTCGCCGCCTCGCTCCTGGCCGCGGCCGGCCAGGGCCGACCCGAGCGGGTCGACAACCACGCGGTCGCCTCGGCCGTCCGGGCGGGCGACCCGTTCACGACGGCCGTGCTGCGCACGACGGTGACCCCGCTCGCCCAGGCGATCACATCGGTCTTCACGTCGATCGGCATCTGCCGCTACATCCTGATGGGCGGCTTCGCACTGGCCGTCGGGGAACGCTACCGGCAGCTCCTGGTGTCCGAGTTGACGCGCCTGGGCTGCTTCGGTCTCGACGCGGACGCCGTCGACGCGATGGTCTCACTCGGTGCCTCGGACGACGACCACGGCCTGATCGGCGTGGGCCGTCTGCTCGGCGCCCGCCTGCCCGCCCCTGCCGAGCAGGTGGTCCGATGAGCGGCGCACTCGTGATCGGCAGCGGTTTCGTCGGCACCGGCATCGCCCGGCATCTCGCCCGTGCCGGGAGCCGGGTCACGCTGGCCTCACGCGGCCGGCCGGCCACCTCGCCCGCGACGTACGGAGCCGGCTGGTCGCCCCTGGACGCCACCGACCGGGGGGCGTGCGGGCGGCTTCTGCACCGGCTGCGTCCCGACCGGATCGTCCTGGTGCACGGCCCGTCCGACGTGACCTGGTGCGAGGCGCATCCGGCGGAGGCGGTGCGAGCTCATACGGCGGTCGCGGACAACATCGCGTCGCTGGCGCCGGACGCGCGCATCGTGCTCATCTCCACGGACAACGTCTTCGACGGCACGGCGCCGCTCAACTCCGAGTCCTCACCGGTCCGTCCGGCGAACGCCTACGGCCGCGCCAAGCTCCGCGCCGAGCAGGTCCTGCTGGACAGGGCGACGGACGCGGTGGCGCTGCGGGTGAGCCTCGTCTACGGCCATGAGCCGGAGGACGCGGGAAAGTGGCTCAACTTCTTCGCGGTGTGCGCCCACCGTCTGCGGCGCGGCGAGCCGGTGCAGGCGCCCTCCGACCACTGGACGACTCCGGTCGCCGTCGACGACGTCGCTCGGGTCACTGCCGCCGTCCTCGCCGCGCACGCGCCGCTCCCCGCGGTCCTCCACCTCGGGGGGCCCGACCGTGTCACGCGCGCCGAGTGGGCGACGACGATCGCCGAGGTGCTCGGCGCACCCCGGCGGTTGGTGGTCCCGGTGCCCAAGGCACGGACCCGCTATGCCTCCCGGCCGGCCAACGCCTGTCTGACCAGTGCGTCACTGCCGGGCCTGCTCGACATCGCCCCCGCCGACGGGGTCGTGGCCGGTGCGCGAAAGCTCGTGGACGAGTTCACCGAATCCGTCCGGGCCGGCCGGCCGCCCCGGATGTCGTCCGCGAGGCCGTGTGCGCAGCCGCATCCCGGCGGAGCTCCGGGGCCGGGTCCGGGACGGGCCCGGGGTCACGGGTGAAGCGGGCACCGGCGAGCTCCAGGGCGACCGGCCGGCCCTCGGGATCGCGCCGCACTCTGAGCTCTTCGCCGGCATAGGCGCCGTCCAGGCCGGTGAGGCCGCCCTGCGGGGTCCGGCCGAACCGGCTGGCCGGTGCCCGGAACCGGGACGGCTTGGTGCGGGTGCTCATCGGCTGCAGCAGCAGTTCACCGTCCGGCTCCAGTTGGACGGCGTGCGGACGTGGTCCCTGGTACCAGTAGCCGGCCAGTCCGAGCAGGTCGCCCGGCAGGTCCTGCGGTGTCCACTCCTCGGGCAGCGGGGCCGTCTGCTCCCCCACGATGTCCAGGATATCCAGGGCACGGCTCGGGCTGAGCCCGGTGCTGGCGTTGCCGACGACCACGGCTCCCGTGCCCCGCCCACGGTCCACCCAGATCGTCGCCAGGTATCCCGGTATGCCCCCGGGGTGTCCTACGAGGGTGCGCCCCTGGTGTCGCACCGCCTGCAGCCCGAGCCCGAAACCCGATCCTGGTTCGCCGTCGCGACCGGACAGCCGACTCGGCTCGGCCATCTCGGCCAGCGTGTCCGGGTGGAGCACATCGGCACCGTCCCCCAGCAGGAACTCCGCCCATCGGGCCAGGTCCGCGGGGGTGGACCACAGCGCGCCGGCCGCCGCCATGGCGCGAGCGTCCCCGACCTCCTCGGCGACGAGTGTCGGCGCCCACGGGTGCACACTCCAGCCCGTGGCCGCGTCGACGCCGGCAGCCGTGCCGGTGCACCGCAGCCCCAGCGGAGCGAGTACCTCCCTCGCCAGCACGTCCTCCCAGGGCTGCTGACGCACCCGCTCGATCGCGGCGCCCAGCAGGGCGTAGCCGATGTTCGAGTACTGGAACCGCTCCCCCGCGGCACACAGCACCCCCGCCGCGGAGGGCAGTGGGTCGGCCGGCCCCACTCCGCTGTACGGCCACTCGCAACCGGGCGTCATGGCGGCCAGCCCGGAGGTGTGGCCGAGCAGTTGCTCCAAAGTGCGGTCCCCGGCGGCCGTGCCCGGAAGGTACCGGTCGAGCGGCTCGTCGGTCCGCAGCTCACCCAGGTCCCGCAGCCGCATCACGAGAACCGCGGTGAAGGACTTCGTCAGGGAACCGATGCGGTAGCGCGTGTCCAGGGTCGGCGGTGCGTCCCCCACGCGACCTCGTGCCCCGGTCCACGCCGTCCGTCCGTCGATGAGGGCACAGCCCACCACGGACGGCACCCGTCCCATGACCTGGGCCTCGGCGAGCCTGCGCAGCAACAGCAGACCGACGCCGCCGAGAGGCTGGGCTGCGGGGTCGGATGACGGTTGGGGCAAGGGACGCATGGGACGGCACTCCCGTCGTCGGACTCACTCGGGTCGAACCAGACTTAACCAGTCCCGATCACAGGCCTGCAAGGTCTGTCAGAAAATTCAGAAACAACTTGCAGACTACGAGCCTGTGTTGACCGAGGCTCGGTCGAGTGGGAGCGCTGCGCTCGGCCGCACAGTTCGCCGCTCGCCGCACGTCCGTCACGCGGCGCTCTACCCGTATTGGCATGCCCATGAAAGATTGGTCGAAGTACTCCACCAGCGCACTCGAACGTCCCGTCGGAGACCTGCCGTACCGCCGAGCGACGCCCGTCCGACACGACTGCACCCGAGGAGACGACAACCGAATGCACCGACACCCGCGATCACGGACACGCACGACAGCACTCGTACTCGGTACTGCCTTCGCTGTCCTGTCCACGGGCACGGCCGGACCATCCGCAACCGCGGCAACCGCGGCACACGACACCGTCAGCCACTCCTTCGCGCGGGCCGGGGCTGAGTTCGACGTCCCCCGCGACCTGCTCGTGGCGATCGGGTACGGCGAGAGCCGGCTCGACCCCCACGGGGGCCGGCCCAGTCACGCGAACGGGTACGGGATGATGCACCTGGTCAGCAACCCCCGCTCGCACACTCTGGAGCGAGCCGCGGAGCTGACGGGCGAGACACCGACCGCGCTGCGGCACGACACCGCAGCCAACATCCGCGGCGCGGCCGCCGTCCTGCGATCGTACGCCGACCGGCTCGGGCTCGACGCGGACGACCGCGACGACGCCGGTGCCTGGTATCCGGTGGTGGCCGAGTACAGCGGCAGCAGGAACGAGAGCACGGCCCGCCTCTACGCGGACTCCGTCTACGACTTCCTCGCGCACGGCGTCCGCGCCACCACGACCGCGGGCGAGGCCGTCACCCTGCGTCCACGCGCCGTGCGCCCCGACCGCGGCCGTTACGCGGACGTGCCCGCCCTGGACGAGGGGGGCTCCGCCGCCGCAGGCACGCTGAGCACCGACTACCCGCCCGCGTTGTGGGCACCGGCGAACAGCGGAAACTACACCGTGGGCCGCACCTCGGCGATCTCCGCCATCGTCGTCCATGTCACCCAGGGTTCGTACGCCGGGTCCATCAGCTGGTTCCAGAACCCGGACTCGAACGTCAGCGCGCACTACGTGATCCGCTCGTCCGACGGGCAGGTCACCCAGACCGTGCGCGACAAGGACACCGCCTACCACGCGCGCTCGGGCAATCCCTACAGCGTCGGCATCGAGCACGAAGGGTACGTCGACAACCCCGCCTGGTTCACCGACGCGATGTACCGGTCGTCCGCCGCCCTCACCCGTCACCTGGCCGACAAGTACGGCATCCCCAAGGACCGCGCCCACATCGTCGGGCACTCCGAGGTCCCGAACAACGACCACACCGACCCGGGACCGAACTGGAACTGGTCCTACTACATGCAGCTCGTCGGTGGCAGTGGCGGCGGGACCGCCAACCTCGACTTCCCGTCCTACGACACGCTCCGCAGCGGATCGACCGGCCCTCAGGTCACCGCGGCCCAGACGCTGCTCAACGCGCAGGGATTCTCGGCGGGTACCGCGGACGGAGTGTTCGGTACCAGGACGGTGACCGCCGTGAAGGCCTTCCAGAGCGCCCGTGGTCTGTCGGCCGACGGGGTCGTCGGCCGACAGACCTGGACGGCGCTGCTCTCGGCCGGCACGAAACCCGTCCTGCGGGAGGGCTCCTCCGGCGCCGACGTGAGACGGCTCCAGCGCTCGCTGACGGCCGCGCTGAGCCGGACCGTGGGCATCGACGGCATGTTCGGCTCCGGCACCGCCCAGGCGGTCCGGGACTACCAGAGCAGCCGGGCGCTGACAGCCGACGGCATTGTGGGCACGGCAACCTGGACGGCACTGCAGAGCGGGCGGTGACGTGAGCACGCGGGCCGGCCATGACGCAGTAGCCGTCAGGGCTGCTCGGTGAGGAAGGCCACCACGGTGTCCAGGAACTCCGCCTGCCCTTCGACGTTCGCCATGTGCACCGTGGGCAGAACGGTGAACCGCGCACCGGGGACGGTCGCGGCGAGCTCCTTCCCGTGCTCGGCGGACGTGACGGTGTCGTGCTCGCCCGCGATGACCAGCGTCGGGTTGGGGATGAGTGTGGCCGTGCGGCGCAGGTCGTAGTCGCGCACCGCGGCCCAACTCCCCGCCACGCCCTCGCGCCGCGTGGCGAGCAGGGTGCGGCGGAAGCCCTCGACCACCTGGTCGTCGCCGCGCAGCATGCGGTCCGGGAACCAGTTGCGCAGGAACCTCTCCGCGGTGACCTGCATGTCGGGGGCTTCCAGCAGTTCGGCGATCGGTCCGTCCCACTGTTTCGCCGGGCCGAGGTACGCGGCGGTGTTGGAGAGCACCAGGCGGTCGACGCGCTCCGGAACGTGGATCCCCAACCACTGCGCGACGATTCCCCCCAGGGACAAACCGAGCACGTGCACCCGCTGCAGGCCCAGGGCGTCCAGCAGTTCCACCACGTCGCGCCCCAGCCGTTCCAGGGAATACGGACCGCTCGGGACATCGGATGCGCCGTGGCCGCGAGCGTCGTAGCGCAGCAGCCGGAAGTGCTCGGTCAGAGCCGGCACCTGGCCGTCCCACATGTGGAGGTCGGTACCGATGGAGTTGGAGAGCAACAGCACCGGCTTGTTCTCGTCACCGTCGAAGCGGTAGGCGATGCGGACGCCGTCGCCGGTGGTGACGGTGGCGGTAGGGGTCTGAGAAGTCATGTCAACTCCAGTGATCCAGCGGTGTGTGCTCAGCCTATGGACGCCTCCTGCAGAGTTCTATTACAAAGACCGGAACAGCCTTGTAGGTTGTGCGGACAATGTCGAACTTCACGCTCCACGAGTTGCAGTGCTTCAACGCCGTTGTGCTCCACGGCGGCTTCCAGGCGGCCGCCGGGCGGCTGCACCGCTCGCACCCTTCTGTGTTCGCGGCAGTCGCCAAACTGGAGCGGCAGCTGGGCCTGGAACTGCTGGATCGCTCGGGCTACCGGGTTCGGCTCACCGAGGCGGGGCACGCCTTCCACCGCAAGGTGCGCCTCCTGCTGCACGAGGCCGAGGAACTGCAGACCTACGCCGCACAGTTGGCGATGGGTGAGGAGGCCGAACTGCGCGTGGTACTCGGGGACCTGTGCCCGCTTCCACCGGTGTTGGAGTTGCTCAGCCGCTTCTTCGCGCAGTGCCCGCAGACACGACTGCACCTGCAGTTCGAGACGGTCACCGGCCCCTGGGAGCGGCTGCTGGAGGACGATGCCGACCTCATCGTGCACCGCGTCCCCAAGAGCGACGTGCGGATGGAGTGGATCGACCTCGGCCGCGTCGCGCTGGTGCCCGTCGTGGCGCCCGGTTTCCTGCCCTTCGCTCCGGACACCGACATCACACCGCAGCGGATGCAGGCCTTCACCCAGTGCATAGTGCGGGACTCGGCGCAGCACCCGTCCGAGCAAGGCCACTTCCTCGTCGAGGGCGCGCCCCGGAGCTCCGTTCCGGACCACCTCATGAAGAAGGAACTGATCGTGCACGGCATGGCGTGGGGACACCTGCCGCGCTTCATGATCGAGACCGAGTTGCGTGACGGAACCCTGCTTTCCATCGCCGGACGGCACTTCCCCGGTGTGGTCGAGGAACTCGCGGCAGCTCGCCGGCGCGACCGGCCGCACGGACCGGTCGCCGACCAGCTGTGGGACTTCCTGGCCGGCCATGCACCGGTCCTGGGGCCGGCCCTGGGCCGTGTGCCCGAGGCGAACGAAGCACCGGAGCGCTGCGGGTGACACGGGTGACATCGCCCCGGTCGCCGCACCGCGGCGACCCACGACGTCCGGTCAGCACCCGACCACCGGCCCGAAGGCCTCGCGCACGTCCGCGTTCGAGGGCGTGACGGCCATCCGCGACGGCAGCGCGTCGAAGTACCGGAGGATGCCGGGGCAGCTCTCGCCGCCCACCCGGACACGGTCACCTCGGTCGTCTTCGCGCCCGGTGGCGACACGCTGGCCTCGGCGGGCAACGACCTCACGGCGAGGATCTGGACACGGACCGGGCGCTCCGCCAGGTCTGCGACCGCACCGGGGGCGACCTCATCCCCGTCCGATGGCGGGATCTCCCGCCCCGGCTGTCCTACCGGGCCACCTGCTGACCGGAGTACACGGCACGGCCCGCCCAGCCCAGGCGGACAGCGGTCAGCGGGCCCCAGCGCGCCGGCCGTCTCATACGGTCTTGATGCCGCCCCCGTCGACGACGTAATCAGCACCGGTAATGCTCGCCGCGCGGTCCGAGACGAGGAACGCGACGACGGCCGCGACCTCGTCGGCCTCGACCATGCGGCCAGTGGTCATACCCATCGCCGCGGGCACCCCCGCCACGAAGTCGCGGTGCCCGACACCGTTTGCTTCTGCGAGGCGGGCACCGAAGCCGTCGGCGTCCTCCCACATACCGGTACGCGTCGGACCGGGAGAGACGGTGTTCACACGTACACCCTGGGGGCCGAACTCCTCGGACAGTGCCTTGCCGAACGCGTTGAGACCCGCCTTCGCGACGCCGTACTCGATCGGGCCCGTGCCCGGCAGGCGTGCACTCATCGACGAGATGTTCACCACCGAACCGCGGCGCTCCAGGATGCTCGGCAGGAGCCGACGGGTGACCCGGACGGTGCCGAACAGGTTGACCTCGAAGCTCTGCGCCCACACGGCGTCGTCGGCCGCAAGGAATCCGTTCAGGGTGAACGTGTCACCACCGCCCAGATTGTTGACCAGGATGTCCACGCCGCCGAGTTCCACGAGCGCCTGCGCCCCCAACTCCTCGGCGCCTTCCGGCGTGCTCAGGTCGACCGCGACCGGATGGGCGCAGACCTCCTTCAGCTCGGCCGTGATCGTGCGGGCCGCACCCACCACGCGGACCCCCTCGGCGACGAGCTGCCGCGTGATCGCGAGTCCCACGCCGCGACTGGCCCCGGTGACGACCGCGGTCTTCCCTGCGAGATCGAGCTCCATGTCAGACTCCTCAAGAATATTTGACTTATAGGTACAAAATCAGGCCGCACAAAAGGACGGCACCGACCGGTGATGTCGGACTAGAGCGACTCCATCGCCGCGTCCACGACCCGCCTCAACTGCGTGGCATCCTCGGCGGTCTTCGCCAGCACCCGCATGCCGATCACTGTCGCGAGCAGCCAGGCGGCCGTCGCCGCCGCGTCGCGGTCACCGGCGATCTCGCCGGCCCGCTGGCCTTCCTCAACGGTCGCCCGGAACGCACTCTCCGTACGCGCGAACATCTTGCGCACCGTGTCCGTCGTCTCGGCGTCCGAGGTGGCCAACTCGGCCGCGGTGTTGACCGCCATGCAGCCGCGCCGATCCGGGTCACCCAGGTCGAGCTCGACCAGCGCCTCCAGCGCACCCCGCAGTCGATCCTTCGCCGAACCGGGGTGATCGAGAAGCGCCTCCAGCCACGCGGCCTGTGCATCGCGGTAGCGCATGAGCGCCCGCTCGAACAAGGCATGCTTGCTGCCGAAGGTGTTGTACAGACTGCCCTTGCCGATGCCGATCTCGTCCACGAGGTCCTGCGGCGTCGTCGCCGCATACCCCTTGCGCCAGAACACTCCCATCGCGCGCTCCACCGCCACGTCCGGATCGAACTGCTTCGGCCTGCCCATGGTGCCACTGTAACACCATTTTTGACCTTGCGGTCAAAATCGAGTTGCCTCCTGGCCCTCGACCGGCTCCGGAGCGTCCCGCGCGGGCCGAAGGACGCGTACACCTTCGTGGCCACCGGCCCCCGACTTCCTCACGTCGGACCTCCAGTCACCGCGTCCCGCTACTTCCACACCCGCGAATACACCGCCGTCCTCGACATCTT
This sequence comes from Streptomyces sp. NPDC053750, assembly GCF_044544295.1. Lineage (NCBI taxonomy): Bacteria > Bacillati > Actinomycetota > Actinomycetes > Kitasatosporales > Streptomycetaceae > Streptomyces > Streptomyces sp. NPDC053750. Next base: position 49,604 of record NZ_JBITXB010000028.1, read on the forward strand.
CGAGGACTCGGGCGCGCTCGTGATGAGCGACGAAGAGGTGGGCGTCTCCCGGTCGTTCGGGCTTCGCAAGCCCGATGCGCGTCGAATTGGCGAGAATCAACTGATCGGGGCAGCAGTGAATCGATTCGCCGGGTGAACGCTGCCACCGGGGCCCAGAACGGCTGTCCCCAGCTGTGAACCTAGGGGTCTCGACAAGGGATCGGCAGGTGCCCAGCGGTCCGGGCGACCGGTCCCTCTACTGGTTGGAGCTCGTCTTGCGTGTTCGTCGTATCGTGACTGGGACCCTTGGTTCCCTCGCTCTCTGTCTCGCCTCCGTCGGCGCCGTCACCATGAGTGCCGGTACGGCCGCAGCAGATCCCTGCGGCTACTTCGCGACCGCCTCCGACGCCTACTACAACCACTGCACCTCGGACGGCTCACGCATTGTCATCGAGATCGATGACTGGGGGCCGAACAGCGAGCGGTGCGTGGGACCGGGCGTGACCTGGCTGGGGTCCAGTTCCGACGTCTCCGGCGCGTGGTACACCGGCCGGACCTGCTGATCCGAACAGCCGGCACCGAAGCGGTCCGACTCCTGAGTCGGACCGCTTCGGTGTGCCGTGTCATCGGCTGCTGCCGGCTGGACACGTACGGGAAGGCCCAGGAGCGCAGGGTGTCGTCGAGGTGTCGCCTCGGCTCGTCGGCGAGCGCACGGGCACACTCCGCGGGCGGCCTGCGCGCCGGGTACGGCCGAGGGTGATGTGCGCGTTCCAGCTCTCAGGGCTGTGGAACGGGCTGAGCGTCTCCGGCGGGCTGTCCGAGGCCACCGCCTCCCACACCCGGCGGTGCAAGTCCGCCAGCGCGGAGTCGAGTTCCAGCGACCACGCCAGCACCGAGGTGGGCCTCTCGAAGCGGATCACGCCGGTGAACCGCACCGGCAGCGGCAGATCGGCGGCCACCTCTGTCAGCTCCCAGCGGATCGGTGCAGTCAGCTCCGGGCAGGCGGCCAGGGTGAGGTGCGGTCTGTTGGTCGGTGAGCGGTGGCGCGCCTGACTGGGCAGCCCCGCGTCCGCCAGCCGCCGCCAGGCATCCAGGACCGCCGGCTCCGCCGCCTCGTCCAGAAGAAGCTCGACCGTGCGCACCGCCGCAGCCTACCGGCGGCCTGCCCGCACCTGGTCCGCCTCGACCACGGCTCGGCCGATGCCCACAGAATCGCCCGCCGCCTGGTCGTCCCACCTCACCGCGACGGCGGCCAGGCCCAGTTCGACGCCACCCCCGTCCCCGAGCCGGGACACGACCGCGTCGACGTCCTCACCGGCCGGAAGGGCCACGCGAACGGGGACCGGCCGCCGGCCCGGGCCGCATCGGCTCGAACGGGACGTCGCTCCACAGGACGCGGGCCTCGTACGTGTCGTCGGCGTCCAGGTGGTCGTCGGGGACGGCCCAGACCCTGACCGGTGTGGTGTCCGAGGTGACCGCCGGCCAACCCGGGTCACCGGTGGTCGCGAAGTCGGCCCAGGAGGCGAGCATGCGGCGCGACAGGGCGCGGTCGTGTTCGTCGGGGGAGCCGCCGATGAGGAAGTCGGCGCCGACGGCGTCCAAGTTGCCGAAGGCGAAGGGGACGTCCGCGGTGTGCCAGGGCCTGGCCTCTCCGCGCCTGCGGGCGAAGCGGGCCAGGTACGCCCGGCCTCCGGCCCGCGCGTGCCGCTCGGCAAGGCGGGTGGTGTACTCACCGAACTGCGCGTCGCCGGAGATCGCCAGGTAGCGGTCTAGCACCGGGGCGTCCGGCATCAGCGCGCGGTAGCCGTCGATCAGATGGGCCGGAAGGCCCATGGCCTCGGCGAAGTCCGCCAGCTCGGCTTCGGTGGTGACGTCCCGCACGGCTCCCACCGTGTGCAGGAACCAGTACTCCTCCAGCGTGTGGCACACCAGCAGGTCCACGTCCCGCGCCACTCCGGTGGCGACCGCGCGCAGCGGGTCCACGGGCAGCACCTCACCGTCGACGACGGGTTGGAAGACCACCGGATCGAAGGCGTGGGCCGCCGCGGCGGGGTCGGCTCCGCAGTCCGCGGCAGCCTTGTCGGCGGCAGCCACCAGATCGGCCGGCGGCACGGAGAGCAGTCCCTCCGCCGTCGGGTCGACCCCTGCCCGAGCCGCGATCCGCTCGGTGACCGCCGCGGCGAGCTCGACCGTGAAGAAGTCGCTGGGCACGCTGTGGGCGACGGCCCGCCGGAACAGGCCCCGCGTCTGCTCCATGGCCATCAGGCAGGCGACCGAACCTCCTCCCGAGGAGTGCCCGGCGACGGTGACGTTCTCGGGGTCGCCCCCGAAGGCCGCGATGTTCTCCCGGACCCAGCCCAGCGCCGCGGCCTGGTCGAGCAGTCCGCGGTTGTCGGGAAACCCGGGCACATGGCCGAAGCCCTCGAAGCCCACCCGGTAGTTGCAGCTGACCACGACCAGACCGGCGCGGGCCAGGGCCGCCCCGTCGAAGTCGGGCTGGGCGGACGAGCCGAAGGTGTAGGCCCCACCGTGGATCCAGAAGAACACCGGCAGCCCGCTCTCCTCCGCCCCGTCGGGGACCCATACGTTGACCGTGAGGATGTCCTCGTCGCCCGCGCGCCAGACCGGTGCTCCGGGCAGCTCGGCCGACTGCGGCGCGATGGGGCCGAAGGCTGTGCAGGTGCGGACTCCGCTCCAGGCCGGCGCCGCTTGCGGTTCCCGGAACCGGCGGGCGCCGAAAGGCGCCGCCGCGTACGGAATGCCCAGGACCGCGGTGACACCGTCACCGGCTCCGGTGCCCCGCACACGGCCGCTCGTCGTCCGGAAGTCGGCCTCAGCACCGCATGATTGCTCACTCATCGCGCGTCAGTCTCGCTCATCGGACGGCCCCGGGGCGAGCGAGTTCGCATCCCGACGACCGGACGGCACGGGACATGAGTAGGAACTGAGTACGAGCGCCCATGTGCCGCGAAGTGGCGGGGGCCACACTCGCCGTCATGACGAACATTCCGCCTCCGGCCGAGGAGCTGCGCTTCCTGGACGCCGAGTTGCGGCAGCTCGACGCCCGCCGTGCCGTCCTGCTGCGGCGCCGCGAGTGGCTGATCCATACGCTTCGTACGGCTTCCGCACCGCAGCCGGCGCCGGGCGCCGGTCCGGCGCGCCCGGTGTGGCCCGGGGCTCCCGGTACGGTGGCCGACCGGCCGGAGGCCACGGCGCCCGGCGTGCAGAACGTGCTGCTGCTCCTCGGCGGCATGCTGCTGACGATCGCCGCCATCGCCTTCACCCTGGTCGGCTGGGGTCACCTCGGCATCACCGGACGGGCGCTGGTGCTGGGCGCGGTGACCCTGGGTGCGCTGGCCGCGCCCGTGGGGCTGCTGCGGCGAGGCTTGAGCTCGACCGCCGAGTCGGTGGCGGCGCTGGGAATGGCCCTGACCGTGCTCGATGCCTACGCCCTGCACGAGGTGGCGTTCAGCGGCATCGGCGGTCTCGGGTACGCGGCTGCCGCGTCGGCCGTCCTGTCCGCCGCGTGGGCCGCCTACGGTGCGGGGACGGGCCTGCTGGTGCCGCCGTCGGCCACCGGTCTCGCGGCGGAGCGGAGCCGGGCACGTGCGGGTGCGCGCGTCGTCCTCCGGCTCCCCCTCCCCCTCGCGGTGGTGACCGCGCACCTGCCGCTGCTGCTGTGGGCGCTCGCCGTCGACGCGGGCCCGCACGCGCTCACTGCCGTGCTTCTGGTGACCGCGGCGGCCGACACCGCCGTGTCGCTCCGGTCGGCCCACCCGCCGGTGCGGGTCATCGGCGTCGTCGGTGCGTGCGGCACGGGGGCCGTCGGTGTGCTGTCGGCCGGGTGGCTCTGCTGGAGCGCCCCCGGCCCGGGCGCGGCCGCACGGGCTGCCGCGCTCCTGGTCCTCGCCGCGGCGATCGCCCTGACCGCCGCCCGGTTCTCCCCGAAGCCGGAGGCCGCCCTGTGCGCGGCCCTGTCCGCAGGGCTGTGCCTGGTCGCGGGCGCCGGCGGGGTGCTGCGCGCGTCGTTGCCCGGCGAGTGGACGGTGCCCGGGTGCCTGGCCCTCGGAATCACCCTGCTGACGGCTGTGAAGACGCCGCTCCCCCGGCCGCTGCGGCAGGGCTTGGTCGGGGCTTCGCTGGTCGTCCAGGGCCTCGCGGTGCTGTGGGCGCTCCCCTTGGTCGCCGGGACGCTCCTCGGTCCGGTGGCGTGGATCGAGCGACCCTGGTCGGGGATGCCGCTCGACACCCGGGACGCCGTGTTCGCGAACGCCGCCTGGCCTTCCTACGCCGCTGCCGCGCCGCTCGTCCTCGCTGTCGTGGCCGGTGTGCTGGCCGTGGCCGAGCGCCGCGCGGTGTGGCGCCCGACGGCCGGGACGGGCGCGGTCGTCCTGAGGTGGGCGGCCATCATCGTGATCCCGGTGGTGCTCGAACTGCCTCACGTGGCAGGGCTGGTGGTGCTGGGTGTCGTGGTCCCGGCCTCACTGGCCTTCGCCGAGCGGGCCCGTCGGGTGGCGGGCGGGCCGTCCGCGCCGGCCCTCACGGCCGTTCTGCTGGCCCTCGTCACGTCCGCCGTCCTCGCCTTCCTCTCGCTGGCCACCGAGCCCGGGACGATCGCTGTACTCCTGGCGCTGACGGTGCTGTTCGGCGCTGCAGGCACCCGTTCGGGGCTCGTCGTGTTCGCCGCGCCCGCCGCCCTCGGCTACGCCACGGCTCTGGCCTGCGCGACCGGGGCCTCCGCCGACTGGCAGCCGGAGCACACCGCGCTGCTGGTCCTCGCGGTGCCCGCCGTCGCGGCCCTGGTCGCAGCACGCATGGGCGGCGCGGCCGCGACCGTCCCGGTCGAGGGGGCGGGTACGGCCGCGGCGCTGCTCTCGCTCGCTCTCGCGGTGACGGATCTGCCGGTACTGGCCTCGGTGCTCTCGCTCTGCGGGGTCGTCGCGGCCGGGACCGCGCTCCGGCCGGAGCGACGCTGGGCCGGCCATGTGGCGGCCGCCCTGTTCCTGTCGGCCACCTGGGTGCGTCTGGCGGCGTGGGACGTCACCACGCCGGAGGCCTACACGCTGCCGGTGACCGTCGCCGCGCTGGCCGTCGGGTACCTGCACCGGCGCCGCGACCCGTCGGCCTCCTCCTGGACGGCGTACGCCGCGGGGCTGTCCGTCACCCTGGTGCCGAGTCTGCTGGCGGTGTGGGGCGAACCGCACTGGCTGCGGCCCCTGCTGCTCGGCACCGCCGCGCTCACCGTGACGTTGGTGGGCGCGCGGTTCCGGCTCCAGGCGCCGCTGGTCCTGGGCGGGAGCGTCCTCGCACTGGTGGCACTGCACGAACTCGCCCCGTACATCGCCCAGGTCGTCGGCGTCCTCCCCCGCTGGGCACCTCCCGCACTCGCCGGTCTTGTACTGCTCGCCCTGGGCGCCACCTACGAACAGCGACTGCGCGACGCACGGCGCCTGCGGGAAGCACTCGGGCGTCTCCGGTGACTACAGGATGCCGCGCCGTCCCGAACTGCCCACCCCCGTCTCCCTGTCCGCGAGGCCGAACGCATTCGACGCGGCCCACCGTGCGGTGCCCCACCTGACGTGACGTCGGCCCACGGCGCGCGCCTCCGGGACGGCGTGCGCCGCTGCGGACGGGTAGCATCACGTGTTCCTGATTTCCGCCCATGGCACTGGAGTTCCCCCCATGCAACACACCCCTGCCTCCCGCGTGTCCCGGCGCAACCTCATACGCGTCGGCGCCGGCGCCTCGCTCGCCGCGCTCGGGCTCGGTGCCGGTGCGCAGACCGCGTCCGCCGCGGTGACCGCCACCAAGCGGTTCGATCTGACGCAGCCGTCGTACGACCTGTTCCGGTCCAAGAACACGCACGGTCCGCGGGTGCAGCAGAGCTTCGCCTTCGACTGGGTGAACAAGTTCCTGTTCGTGGCCACCAAGCGCAGCGGAAGCCCCGAGTCCGCCGGTGACCTGTGCATCAACAAGATGGACTTCGACGGGAACTACATCTCGTACATGCACCTCAACGGCTTCGGCCACGGCGTCGCCTTCGCCGCACTGCCGAGCGGTTCCGGGACCGAGCTGTGGATCGAGTGCGCCGCGAACACGAACGGGTACGGCACCGCGCTCGCCCCCATCCGCTACACCGCCAACGCCAGTTGGAACTCCCCGGCCGCCTCGGCCGCCTACCGTCCGATCTCCGGGGCCACCGAGTACACCTGCTCGGTCGACCCGGTCTACCGGCGCATGATCGTGCGCTACCACACCAGCGCCGGCAAGCGGATCGCCGTGTACCCCCTGTCCGCCTTCGAGTCGCGCAGCTTCGGCACGCCGCTGGTCGACTTCAAGCAGCCGTCGATCCCCGGCACTCCGCAGGGATACACCCTGTACGGCTCCTACATGTACTACCTGACGGGCGACGCCTACCCCGGCGACGGCTCCCCCACCGGTGACGGCAACTCCTACGTCACCAGCGTCGACATCAACACGGGTGCCGTGAAACAGGGCCCCGTCCTCACCAAGGCCGGCTCCACCCTCCACCACCGCGAGCCCGAGGGCCTGGCGATCTACCGTACCGACGCCGGCGAGTCCCGCCTCTTCATCGGCTTCGCCACCGGAGTGGAGGGCGACCGACGCTCCAGCATCTTCTACAAGAAGGACCTCATCTGAGCCATGCACGGCCGCACGTCCGGCGACCGGTCGCCGGACGTGCCGCGGTGCCGCGGAAACGGTCGGGAGACTCCGGACGTTGATCGGGGCAGAGTCCCTGAACCGGGGCTCGAGCCCTCCGGCTCGATGACGTGACGTCAGGCCCGCTCGCTGTCGACGTGCATGTCGAGAGTCCAGTTCTGGCCGACGAGATCGTGGCCGAAACTGTGGTGGCGTTCCTCGTCGACGAGCACGAAGCCGAAGCTCTGGTAGATCCTGCGCGCCGACTCCAGCACGTCGTTGGTCCACAGTGTCACCTGGCCGTACCCCGCCTCGCGGGCGAAGGCCAGGCACTCCGCGACCAGGCGCGTCCCGAGCCGGAGACCTCGGCCTTCCGGGGTGACGAGGAGGATCCGCAGCTTGGCCACCCGCGGCTGGTCGCCCCCGACGAGGAAGACGCAGCCCACGCGCCGGCCGTCGAGTTCGGCGATCCAGGCCGCCTCGCGGGCCGGGTCGTGCTTGACGCCGTAATCGGCGACGATCTTGGCGACCAGGGCCTCGAAGTCGGTGTCCCAGCCGAACTGCCGGTGGTAGTTCTCGCCGTGGGCCATCACCACCCATCCCAGGTCCCCGGGACGGTCGGCGCGGCGCACGACGACGCGCTCGTGATCCTGCCGCGACATGCGCTGTTCTCCTGACCCTGATCGCTCTTTCACTGAAACACTCGTTTCAGTAGACTAGCGGTATGCCCCAGGGAACGCCACCCCCGTCCGCCCGGCGGAACGAATTGCTCGAGGCCGCGTACCGGTACGCGCTAGCCCACGGCCTGACGGATCTCTCGCTGCGACCGCTGGCCGAGGCCGTCGGGTCCAGTCCACGGGTCCTGCTCTTCCTCTTCGGCAGCAAGGACGGCCTCGTGCGGGAGCTGCTGTCGCGCGCCCGCACCGACGAACTGGCACTTCTGGGCCGGGTCAGGCAGCCGGATCAGCCCGCCGGGCTCGTGCCGGCCGTGGAACGCGTCTGGGAGTGGCTCGCCGCGAAGGAGCACCGTCCGCTGCTGCGCCTGTGGGCCGAGGCTTACACACGAAGCCTCGTCCAGCCCGACGGGGCCTGGGCCGGGTTCGCCCGTGCGACGGTGGAGGACTGGCTCGGCGTCCTGGCCGACTGCCAGCCGCCGGCCGAACGGCACGGCGAGGAGGGTGCCGCCCGCCGGTCACTGGCCCTGGCCGTGCTGCGGGGCGCCCTGCTGGACCTCCTCGCCACGGACGACGAGCAGCGGCTCACCGCGGCGGTCGGGCACCAGCTCGCCCTGCTGCGGGACTGAAGGGGCACCGGACGGCGAGCCGCGCGAGGCTCAGCGGAGGCGCTCGCCCACCTCGCCGCCCCGAGGAACGCTCAGTCGAGGCAGAACTCGTTGCCCTCGACGTCCTGCATCACGATGCACGGCTCGTTCTCCTCGTCGGCGAACAGCGTCCGCACATGCACCGCGCCGAGCCCGACCAGCCGTGCGCATTCGGCGTCGAGCGTGACCAGGCGCTCCTCGCCCACCAGACCGGTGCCGGCCCGCACGTCCAGGTGCACGCGGCTCTTGGGCTCCGGCCGCCGGGCGCCTCCTTGTCCGCTCGCCATCCGCTCGCCGCCCCTCGGTTCGTCACGTCACTCGCGGCACCTGTCAGCAATCGGGGCGCCGTCTCGCCTCGACGCGACCGACGTCGGCGGTTTCGGGCGCTGCGCGCGGTGCGGCGAGGCGATCGCCCCCCGAGCGTCTGCACACCTTCCCCCACCTCGAACGGTGCCTGCGCTGCGAGGCGGAGGGCGGGGCGAGAGCTCGCTGAGCCCCCTCGGCAGCGGCACACCGTGGAACTGACCGGCGTCTGCGACAACTGCCGCACCACTGCCGAACCCCTGCCTCCGCCAGGTGCCCAGGTCGGACGCCGAACCGGGTCATGAAAATGATTGTCATCGTGCTACGGTCGTCGCACGCTCAACCATTGACCGGCCCTTTACCCGGAGTGACCCCGTGCGCGTCCCAGCCCGTCTTCTGCCCCTCCCGGCGGCTCTCGCCGCGTCCGTCCTGCTCACCGGCTGTTTCGCGGGCACGGAGACCACCGGCACCGACGCCGGCGAGCGCGTTCGCGTCGCGATGATGCAGCCGCCGCGTTCGGGCCTGTCCCCGCTCTCCGACGACGCCTTCAAGCTGTCCCGTTGGTCGACGGCGGAGACGCTCGTGAAGCTGGACGCGGACGGCGACGCCCAGCCCGCGCTGGCGACCGGGTGGAAGCAGTCCGGCCGGAGCTGGACCTTCACCCTCCGTGAGGGCGTCACCTTCCACGACGGCACGGAGCTGACCGCCGAGGCCGTGGCCCGCTCCCTCACCCGGGCGGCCGGCGCCTCCCCCAAGCCCCGCATCCTCGACGGTGTCGAGCTGACCGTGAAGGCGGTGGACGCCGCCACCGTGGTCGTCACCACCGCCGAGGAGGACCCCCTGGTCCCGCAGCGGCTCAGCTCCCCGCAGCTGTCGATCCTCGCGGCGAAGGCGTACCGGGGGAAGACGGTGAACCCGGTCGGCGCCGGCACCGGCCCCTTCGAGCTGACCCGCGTCAACGGCACGTCCTCCGCCGCCCTCGACCGCTACGACGACTACTGGGGCGGTACGGCCAAGGCCCCCGGCATCGACGTCACGTTCGTGCCGGACGGCACCGCACGCGCCGCCGCCCTGCGCAGCGGCGAGGCCGACATCGTCGAGGCGGTGCCCGTCTCGCAGGCCGCGCTGCTGGACGAGGACCTGATCACCGAGGTACCCATGCCGCGCACCAACACCCTGTACCTCAACACGGAGAAGGGCGCCTTCAAGGACCCCGCGCTGCGGGCCGCGGCCAGGGAGGCGATCGACGCCGAGTCGATCGTGAAGGGCGTGTACGAGGGCAGGGCGGACGTCGCCGACGGACTGCTCGGCCCCGCGCTCCCGTGGGCGGCCGAACTGCGCGAGCCGGTGCGCCGGGCGAAGGCGGGCGACCCGGACGGCCGGACCATCACGATCGGCACGTTCACGGACCGGGCGGAACTGCCCGAGGTGGCCGCCGCGCTGCAACAGCAGCTGAAGAAGGCGGGGTTCCAGGTGAAGCTGGAGGTCCGCGAGTACGCCAACATCGAGTCGGATGCCCTGGCCGGCGCGTTCGACGCGTTCATCCTCTCCCGGGCCACCGTCCTGGACTCCGGCGACCCGGCCGCCTACCTCTACAGCGACTTCGCCTCGGACGGCTCCTTCAACATCTCCCAACTCGCCGATCCGGCCGTGGACAAGGCCCTGCACAAGGCGGGTGCGACGCCGACGGGTGACGCCCGCAGGCAGGCGGTCATCGACGCCGAGGCCGCCGTGCTCGCCACCGACGCGGCCGTGCCGATGCTCCACGAGCGCGTGATCCAGGGTGACGCCGCCGACATGGTCGGCGCGGCCCACGACCCGCGCGAGCGGGAGCTGGTCACGCTCGACACCCACGTCAAGTGAGGCCGTACGCAGCGGGGGTGACCCGCACCGTCTCGCTGTGCGCCGTGCTGGCCGCCGTCGGACTGCTGCCCTGGCTCTCCGGCCGCGACCCGGCCCTGACCGTGCTGCGCGCCCGGTCCGCCGAGCAGGAGCCGACCGAGGAGGCGCTGTCCGCGATCCGCCGGGACCTGGGGCTGGACGCCGGCCCGCTCTCCCTGCTCGGCGACTGGGCGGCCGGACTGGTACGGGGCGACCTCGGCACCTCGTGGGTGTCGGGGACGGGCATCCTGCCGTCGGTCGTGTCCGGACTGCAGGTGTCGCTGGGCCTGATGGCTGCCGCGCTGACCGTGGCCGTACTGCTGGCCGTGGCCCTGGTGGCCCCCGTACTGGTGCGCGGGCGGGGATCGGCCGGGGCACTCGCCGCCATGGCCGCCGCGGTGCCCGAGTTCCTCCTCGCCACCGTGGCGCTGCTGGTGTGCGGTGTGTGGCTCGGATGGCTGCCGACGTCGGGCTGGCAGGGACCCGAGTACATGGTCCTGCCCGCCCTCGCGCTCGGCGTCCCGGCGGGCGGCCTGCTCGGCCGGCTCGTCGCGGATGCGCTGCCCGCCGTGCTGGACGAACGGTGGGTGGAGCTGTGGCGGGGCGCGGGCGTGAGCCGGGCCCTGATCTCGGCCGCCGCGCTGCGCCGCGTGCTTCCGCCGCTGGTCCCGCAGTTCGGGATGGTAGCCGTGGGCCTGACGGGCGGCGCGGTGGCGGTCGAGGCCGTGTTCGCGGTGCCCGGCATCGGGCGCACCGCGCTGGGTGCCGCCAAGTCGCAGGACCTGCCGCTGCTCCAGGGCTCGGTCCTCGCCCTCCTCGCGCTGGGCCTGGTCACCGGCGCGCTGGCCGCCCTCGTACGGCGCCGGCTGCTGGGGCCCGCCCTGCGCGACGCCGGGCTCGCGCTGCCCCCGCCCCGCCCGGTCCGGGCGCACCCGGCGGTCCCGGTCGTCCTCGCCGTCGTCCTGCTGACGGCGATCGGCTGGGGCCTGCTGCGCGACCCGTACGCGGTGGACACCACCGCCCGGCTGGCGCCGCCGTCGTGGGCGTACCCGCTGGGCACCGACGGGCTCGGCCGCGACGTGCTGGCCCGGCTCGGGCACGGAGCCGCCTCCACGGTCGGTACGGCGGCGGCCGTGTGCCTGCTGAGCCTGCTGGCCGGGCTGGCACTGGGCTTCCTGCCCGGCGTCGCGGCGGGTGCGGCGGACATCGCCAACGCTCTGCCGCCGGTGATCGTCGGCATCCTCGTCGCGGCGGCGGCCGGGCCGGGCACCGGCGGCGCGGCCCTCGCCGTCGCGCTCATCTCCTGGCCACCCCTGGCCGCGCACGCGGCCGCGCTGGTGCAGGAGGTGCGGGCGTCGGCCTTCCTGACCGCTCAACGCGCCATCGGCGCACCGCCGCTGTGGATCCTCACCCGGCACGTCCTGCCGTCCGTCGCGGCTCCGGTCGCACGCCACGCCCTGCTGCGACTGCCCGGCATTGCCCTGGCCCTCGCCTCCCTGGGCTTCCTGGGTCTGGGCGCCCAGCCACCCACCCCCGAGTGGGGGCTGCTCCTCGACGAGTCCCGCGCCTACATCGAACGCGCTCCCTGGGCGGCCCTCGCTCCGGCCGCCGCGCTGGCCCTGCTGGCGGGGCTGGCCGTTTCCGGGGCGGCGTACGCCCAGGGCCGGGGAGCGAGGCGCCCGACCCTCCGTACCGTACGAAAGGAGACCGCCCATGTCGTCCGAGGCACTGCTGTCGGTGCGTGACCTGCGGGTCGCGTTCGGCCCCGTCGAGGCGGTCCGCGGACTGAGCTTCGACGTCCGGGCCCGCGAGGTGTTCGCCGTCGTCGGGGAGTCGGGCGCGGGCAAGTCCCTCACCGCCCGGGCGCTGCTCGGCATGGTGCCGCGCGGCGCGACCACCGGCGGCAGCGTCCGGTTGCGGGGCTCCGCCGACCTCGCCGCGGAACGCGGGCGCCGGATCACCCTCGTGCCGCAGGACGCCCTGTCCGCCCTCTCCCCCGTCCACCCGGTCGGCGACCAGCTCGCCGCGGCCGTACGGTCGGTGCGGGGCCTGTCCCGCGGCCGGGCGCGCGACCTTGCCGTGGCGGCGCTGGACCGGGTCGGCATCCCGGACGCCGCGCGCCGGGCACGGGCCTACCCGCACGAGTACTCGGGCGGCATGCGGCAGCGCGCGGTGATCGCCATGGCGACGGTCAACGAGCCCGACGTCGTCGTCGCCGACGAACCGACCACCGCGCTGGACGAGGAGCGCCGCGAGCAGGTGCTGCGGGTGCTCGCAGAGCAGCGCGAGGCGGTCGGCGCCGCGCTGGTGCTCGTCACCCACGACCTGGAGGTCGTACGGGAACACGCGGACCGCGTCATGGTGATGTACGCGGGCCGGGCGGCCGAACTCGGCTCGGCCCGGCCGGTACTGACCCGTCCGCGTGCCCCCTACACCGCCGGCCTGCTGGCCTCGCTCCCGCAGGACGGCCCCCGGCTCCGCCGGCTGCCGGCACTCCCCGGCACGCCGCCCGCGCCGGGCAGCCTGGGGCCGGGCTGCGCGTTCGCGCCGCGCTGTCCCCTGGCGACCGACCCGTGCCGCGACCACGAGCCCGAGGCGCGGACCGTGGACGGACGCCTGGTCGCCTGCCACCACACCGATGACCTGCCCGACCCGCTCCGGGAGTTCGTGTGAACCACCCCCTGCTGGACGTCCGCGACCTCGTCGTCCGCTACGGTCCGGTGACCGCCGTGGACCGGCTCTCGTTCACGCTGGAGGCCGGTGAGACCCTCGCCCTCAACGGCCCCTCCGGCTCCGGCAAGTCCTCCACGGCCCTCGCGGTGCTCCAGCTGCGCCGGCCCGACGGCGGGACGGTGCGCTTCGAGGGGCGGGAGCTGACGACCCTGACGGAGCGCGAACTGCGTCCGCTGCGCCCGCGCATGCAACCCGTCTTCCAAGACCCGTACGGCTCCCTCAACCCCCGCCACCGCATCCGCGACGCGGTGGCCGAGCCACTCAAGGTGCGGGGCGCCTGGCACCGCTCCGACGGACCCACCCGCGTGGCCGAGCTGCTCGACCGGGTCGGTCTCGACCCCTCGTACGGGGACCGGCGCCCGCACGAACTCTCCGGAGGCCAGTGCCAACGGGCCGGGATCGCCCGTGCCCTGGCCTCCGGGCCGAGGCTGCTGGTCCTCGACGAACCGGTGTCGGCGCTGGACGCCTCCGTGCGGGCCGGCGTGCTGAACCTGCTCTCCGACCTCCAGGACGAACTCGGCCTGGGCTACCTGTTCATCTGCCACGACCGTGCGGTCGTACGGCACTTCGCGGACCGGGTGGTCGAGATGGGGCTTCTGCCTTCGAGGTCCCAAGAGAATTCCTGCTCAATCTTCCCCGCAAGTCGCTGACCAACTGACACACAGCAAGCCGAGCCTGTCCGGGCACTGGGCATCCGCGGGACGGGGACGGGCCGACAGGGGCGGCCGTCCGTCAGGGGCAGAACGGGAAGGCGCCTTCCCCCTTGTCGTGGCCGGTGTGGGCGAACAGTGCGAGCCAGTCGCCGTCGAGGAACTGCCGTTTCCAGGTGTCGATCTCCTCGTGCGGGACCTCGTACTTCTCGGCGGCTCCGG
>NZ_JBITXB010000029.1:0-58762 GCF_044544295.1 Streptomyces sp. NPDC053750
GTCCGAGCCGTAGTTGGTCACGTACACCCGGCGCCGGTCCGGGGAGACCGCCACGTCCCGCGGGTTCTTCCCGACGCGGATGGACTGGTCCTCGGCGCGGTTGGTGAGGGTGTCGATCACCGACACCGAACCCGAGCCGTAGTTGGTCACGTAGCTGCGACGCCCGTCCTGGGACATCGCCATGCCCTGCGGGGAATCACCGACCCGGATCGAGGACACCCGGTCCGGACTTGGGGAACCGGACTGAGCCAGGTAGACACCGGCGCCTCCCGCGGCCAGCACCACCGCCACCACCCCGGCAAGAAGCCCGCCCCGCCGGCCTCTGGGCACCCGCACACGCCGCCCCCGCCGGGCCTCCTCCGCCGCCTTTTTCGGCTCGCCCGCTTCTTCCGCTTCTTCTGCTTCCTCCGACTCGGCCGGTTCGGCTGCTTGGGCTGCTTGGGCTGCTTGGGCTGCTTCGGCTGGTGGCAGGTGCTCGGTCGGCGGGGACGCCTGGGGGGCCCGGGGCCGCGGCGGCCTCGGGCCGCACCCTTCCTCCGGCCCGGCCGGCGGCGCGCCCGCGGGGACGGCCGACGGCTGCGCAGCGGCGACGGCGGCGAGCCGCCGGGAGGCCTCGGCGGCGTCCATCCGCCGTGCGGGGTCCTTGGCCAGCAGCCCGAACAGGACCGGGGTCAGCTCCCCGCCCCGCTGCGGCGGGGCGGGGAACTCCGACAGCACCGCGCTCAGGGTGGTGACCGGGCTGTCCCGGTCGAACGGGCCGGTCCCCTCGAGTGCGAAGTACAAGGTGGCGCCGAGCGAGAACAGGTCACAGGCCGGGGTCGGCTCCCCGTGCGCCCGCTCCGGAGCCATGTAACCCGGCGTCCCCAGGAAGTCCGCGGGAGCGGTCAGGCGGGTCGCCCCGGAACTCGGCTCCAGCGCGATGCCGTAGTCGATCAGCAGCACCTGACAGCCCTCCGCCGGATGGGAAAGCTGCGGGCCCGGTCGGGTCACCAGGATGTTGGCCGGCTTCACGTCCCGGTGCAGGATGCCGAGCCGGTGCCCCTCCCGCAGCGCATCCAACACCGCCAGCCCGATCCGGGCGACCTCGGCGGGCGGCAGCGGCCCCCACTCCCGCACCACCGCATCCAGATCCATCGCACCCGGCACGAACTCCATGACGATCCACGGCAGACCACCCGACTCCACCACGTCGTACACCGTCACCACATGCGGATGGTTACGCAGCCGGGCCGTGTGCTGCGCCTCCCCCTGCGCCCTCGTGATCCGCGCACCCACCTCCTCCTCCGGAACGCCCGGCGGCAGGACGATCTCCTTGAGCGCGACCTCGCACCGCAGATTGGGGTCGTACGCCTGCCACACCCGACCCCTGCCACCCGTCCCGAGCCGGCGCATCAGCCGGTAACGCCCGGCGATCACACGCCCGGCGGCCTCATACTCCTCCGACATGGCGCTCCCTCTTCCAGAACCGCCCGGTAGCAGTCCCGGCGAGCATAGGAAGACCCCCTCAAGGATATTTCATTACCAACCCGGCTGACCGGGCTCCCCGCCCCTGAGCCGCCGAAGGCATCGCCAGGATGAGCGGACGCTGCCAGAGACGGAGCGGGGCGGAGGCCTCCAAGGCTCCCGCCCCGCTCCGGGTGGGGGCCGTGGTGGCCCCGGGGGGGATCAGAAGACGCTGAAGCCGCCGAGGCCGCCGGCGCCGCCGTCGCCGAAGATGCTGGTGCCGCCCGCGCCACCGGCGCCGCCGTCGCCGAAGACGGTGTTGCCGCCGTTGCCGCCGCCCCCGCCGTTGCCGAAGACGCTGCTGCCGCCGAGGCCACCCGCACCGCCGTCACCGAAGATGCTGCCGCCGCCGGAGCCCCCGGTGCCGCCGTTGCCGAAGACGCTGCTGCCGCCCGCGCCGCCCGTGCCGCCGTTGCCGAAGACACTGCCGCCACCGCCGCCGCCACCGCCCCCGCCGCCGAAGACGCTGCTGCCGCCCGCGCCACCCGCGCCGCCGTTGCCGAAGACACTGCCGCCCCCGGCCCCACCGGAACCACCACCCGTGACCGCACTGGCGACCGTGGAATGACTCGGAGCCGCCGTCGCGGCGGACGCCGGAAGGGCGACGCCCCCGGTGACCACGGCAGCCGAGGCGAACACCATCGCGAAGCGGTAGCCCCGCCGCTTGGACGTGCCGTCCTTACGAGTACGGGCGCCACGGGTGTGAATGTTGCGAATCATGGGACTTCTCCTTCTGTAAGGGGGATTTTTACCGGCCCCAAATCCGAGGTCGTGAGAAAGGAAGAATTCTCTACGAGGATTTCTCTCCCTCGGTGTGGTCTCATTTCCTTTCCGGTGAGGCCGTACTTCCATTAGGCCCGACCGGAACAGCATCGTCATGCTCCGAGGACTCGGGACTTGACGGGACCGAAGACGCCGTCTAAAAGTCTGGTACGACAAGGGCGCACTGCTCCCGCCCACGGCGACGGCCTGGCTGGACGTTGCCGTCCGGCCAGGCCGTGAACTCGATGCTGCCCGCAGAAGTCAGGTCAGAAGATTACCGTTCCCATTGCCGTTACCGTTACCGTTGACCGTGTTGTTGTTCCCGATGACGATGATCGTGACGGGCCCATTGTTGTTGCCGTTCTTGGCGCCACCGTAACGATTGTTCTTGCTGTTCTTGCCACCCTTGTTGTACTTGCCGTCCTGCTTGTGTTTGCCCTGGCTGTTCTTCTTGTGCTTGCCGTGGCCACCGTGGTCGGCCGCAGTCGCGGTCACGCTGCCGGCGTGCGGCGTCGCCGGAGCGGCGGACGCACTGGTGGGTATCAGCACACCTCCCGCGGCCAGGGCGGTCGAGGCGGTGGCCAGCACGAGGCGCTGCGCCGAGAAGATGCGGTGCATGGGGGTGTCCTCCAGCAGGAAAGATCGTGGGGCTTGCCGAACGGCCCTGTCGTAGCGGGTGGGCCGGCTGCTCTGCGTGGGCCCGTGTCTCAAGTAAGCCCTGGCCGACGCATCACGTCACGCCGCTGACATTCGGGACTTGACAGCCGACGGCGATCCCGATAGATGCAGGACACGCGCTGCGGGCGCTCGTCATGGTCGCCCCACCGCCCGGCCTACCAGGGCGTGGCCGACGCGATGACCGGGGCCCGGGTCCTGGCTTCCCGCCGCTCCACGACTCGCCCCTCTCCAGGGGCGTACGGCTGAACCTGTCCGTAGCCCTGTACGCGGCCCGTGGGGCATCGTGGGCTTCTGCGCTGTCCGGTCCGGCAGCGCAGTGAGGGACGCGGAGGGTGCGTATGGCCCGGCAGGTCGTGTCGCGGCGGGAGCTGATCAGGCGGCGCCGGCGGAGCAGTTTCGTGGGGCGGCGCGGCGAGCTGGACGCGTTCCGGGCGAACTTCGGGCGGTCGGCGGAGGATCCGGCGTACGGGTTCCTGTTCCATGTGCACGGCAACGCGGGGGTCGGCAAGAGCACGCTGGTGCGGCAGTGGGAGAGCGTGGCCGCCGAGGCCGGGGCGGTGACGGTGTATCTCGACGACGCCGTACACGGGCCGTTGGAAGTGATGGAAGCCATCAGCGCGCGGCTTGCCGCACAGGGCTGTGAGATGCGCCGGTTCGACAAGCAGGCGGAGCGGCTGCGGCAGCGGGTGAACGAGGCCCGGGTGGCGCTGCTCGCCCAGGCGGCGGCCCAGGACGGGCCGGGAGCGGGGGCGGCTCAGCCGTCGGTGGGGAGTTCGCTGGCCGCGCAGGCGGGGCTGATCGGGCTCGGCATGGTGCCGGTGGTCGGTGCGGTCGCCGGTGCCGTGGATCCGGCGCAGCTCGCGCTGGGGACCGACCGGATACGGACCGCCGTGGGTGGACGGGGCCGGGCGGCCGCGGCGGCCGAGCTGGCCGAGGACCCGGTCGCGCTGCTGACTCCGGTGTTCTTGGAGGACCTCGCCGCGATCGCCGCCCAACGGCCGTGGGTGGTGCTGTTCTTCGATGTGTACGAACGGACCGGCCCGGCCCTGGACTCCTGGTTGTACGGACTGGCCTGCGGGGAAACCTCCGTCGATCTGCCCTCCAACATCCAGGTCGTCCTGGCGGGCCAGGGCGAACTCGATCCGCGTGTGTGGAACGGCGGGCGCGACCTGATCACCGAGGTGCCGCTGGAGGTGTTCACCGAGCAGGAGGCCCGTGCTTTGCTGACGGGTCAGGGCATCACCGAGGAACCGGTGGTCGAGGTCATCCTGAGGATGTCCGGGCGGCTTCCGGTCCTCGTCCACATGCTCGCCCAGGGGCGGCCGGGTTCCGCCGAACATGTCGACGACCCCGCCCACACCGCGGTCGAGCTGTTCCTCAAATGGGTGGCGGAAGACGAACTGCGGGCCGCGGCGCTTGCCTGCGCCCTGCCGCTGGAGTTCGACGAGGACGTCTTCCGCGCGGTCGTCCCGGAGGCAGCGAGGAACCGCTTTTCCTGGATAAGGACGCTGGCGTTCGTCACGGACCGGGCCGGCCGCTGTCGCTACCACGAGGTGGTGCGTGCGCCGATGGTGCGGCTGCGGCGTACCCAGTCACCGAGCGAGTGGCGGGCTGCGCACGAGGCCCTGGCCGAGTTCCACGCCGCGCTGCGGGCACGCACCGAGCAGGACGCCGCGTTCGAACCGTGGTTCTCACACCTGCTCAACGAGCACTACCACCTGCTGTGCCTGGCCCCGCACCAGAAACTGAACGATGTCCTCGCGGCCCTGGCGGAGTTCGCCCGCCGTGGTCCGGTCACGGCGCGGAGCTGGCTGAAGATGCTCGAACAGGCGGGACACGACAGCGGCCGCACCGACGTGGCGACCTGGGCCGGCCGACTGCAGGCGAGCGTACGCGGTGACGACGGCGACACCCTGCCCGTACTCGATGCCCTGCTCAGCCACCCCGGGCTGGACCCGGCAGGCCAGGCGGCCGCCCGGCTCGCCCGCGGCCGTCTCCACCGTGATGCGGAACGGTCCGGTGAGGCGCTTGCCGACTTCGACGCGGCGGTGTCCCTGGACCCGGAGAACGCCGAGGCCCGCTACGCACGCGGCCTGGCCCACCGCGACGCGGACCGTTACGACCAGGCCCTCGCCGACTTCGGCGAAGCCATGAGGGTGGACCCGGAAGACCCGTGGCCGGTCGTGTTCAGGGGACAGACCCACCTCTGGCAGGAGGACTGGGAACGTGCTCTCGCCGACTTCGACCATGCGATCGAGCTCGACCAGGGGCTGGGGCTCACCTGGTACCTGCGGGCCCACGCGTACGCGAGCACGGGGGACCACGAACGAGCACTCGCCGACCTGGACCGGTCCATCCAGGTCCAGCCGGACCAGGCCGCCGCCCATGCCGACCGGTCGAGCTGCCTTTCCAGGCTGCTGAGACACGACGAGGCGGTCCTCGCGATGGAACGAGCAGTGGAACTGTCCCCGTCCACGCTCTGGTACCGGGTACATCTGGCGGACCGGCTGCGCGACGTCGGCCGCCGGGAAGAGTGCCTGCGCGAGATCGACCGTGCACTCGTGGATCCGGTCCCGGCGGAGCTGCTCACCAGTTCCTTTCCGTTCTCGCTGCGTGCCTGGGCCCTGCACGGGCTCGGACGCGCGGACGAGGCCCAGGAGTGCCTCCGGCACGCACTCCGCAGCGTTGCGGAACCCGATGCGACGGTCTTCGCCCAGCAGGGCTGGCTGTTCTGGGAAGCCGGGGACCTCGAGCACGCCGAGCGTTGCTTCGACAGAGCGCTCACCCGCGAAGCCGAGTATCCGTGGGCGTACATCGGGCGGGGCATGACCCAGGTGTACGACGGCCGACCCGACGACGCCGTGAACTCCTTCACCCAGGGCTTCAAGATCCAGCTCGCGGTACCGGCGGCGACCGCGGAACAGTCCCTCGCCCGCCCCCTCGTTGAGCTGATCACCGCCCACCTGCCCACCCAGCGCGAGGCCCTCACCGCAGCCGCCCGGCTCTGCGCGCTGCTCTCCTGGCAGCAGCAGTGGCCTCACCTGTCCCGTCAGCTCACCACTGTCCTCGCCCACCGCCCGAGCCCCCGCCTGCTCGCCGGAGCCCTGCGGCTGCTCGGCGAACTCACCACGGTTATCGGCACAGGCCCGGAGACAGAGGAGCAGCGGCGCGTCGCCTGGACGCTCCGTATGATCCGCCCGCTCCAGGCCGTCCTCGCCCGCCTGCCCGGCTCCCGTGCCGCTCCCGCCGCCGGCGACGAGGAGAAGTGAAGTGCCGCCGAGGCCGGGCCGTCACCGCCCCCGCAAGCTGACGTCCCCCTCACTTCTCGGCCCACGGAAGGCGAACAGGTCCGCTCGGCCGGCATGGTGGGTCACTTTCTCGAACTCGCCGGAGTGCGTCTCCTCGGTCTTACGGGCGACGCCGAGCCCACAGCCTGGGCCGCGCAGCCTCGACGCACTCGCCGCGCTGGCCCGCACCTTCTCGAACGTATGCAGCACCAGCCCAGCTTGCTCGACGGTTTCGCCGCCGAGAGCGGACTCGGCCCGGCCCCGCCAGAACATCGATCCGAAACCTCAGGAGCGGCGTCGCATGAACGCGTGACGGTGCGGCCCCGGGCGCGAGGGCAGCGCATTGCCCAGCGAGTGCGAGGCACATCGCGGAAGGGCTGCCGACCGAGCGCAACTCAATTCGAATGAGGGAGTGGAGGACTCCGACGCATGGGTAGCAGCCGTGAGATCATTCGTGTCTGCAGCCTTGGGCCTTGGAGCTGTCGCTTTCCGCTGGTCACAGGCTGAGCGGCTCTCCGGAGCGCTGGCGACACCGCACTGCGACAGCTGGGGGAACGGGCGTGGGGGACAGTGGGACAACGGAAGTGCGCCGGGAGCGTACGCGTGCCGAGCGGCTGACCGAAGGGCTGACCGTCGCCGTGGCGTCGGCCCTCTCGTTCGGCCTGCTGGCCGGCCCGACAGTGGTCTTCGGTACGACCACTTGGCATCTGGCCACCGGCACCGGTACCACCGCGTTCAGCCGGTTCTTGACTCCGGTGATCTTCCTCGCCCTCGTGACGCTGCCGCTCATCCTGGCCTGCGCGGTGTTCCGCTCGGGCCGGCGCAAGAGCAGGGAGCCACTGACGGCCGCCGTCCCGGCGGCGCTGACGCTGCTCGGCGCGTCCGTCGTGCCGTTCGCGGCTCTGTGCCTGATCTTCATGTACGCGGACTGATCTCGGGCTACGGCGGTCCGCCTGACGTTCACAAAGACGGCCGTGTTGTCACCGGGGAACGCGGCGCTGCACCTCGGTGAAAGGGTGCCAGTTGTCATGCCCTGCGGCTGCTTCGCTTTCATGCTCGACATCCGACCTGATCGCCGTCCGGCGCCGTCCTGTGGTGTCGAGCGGCGGGCGGAACGGCGACGCAGCCACAGGGGGAGTGCGCACCAGGGCAGGACGCACAGAGCATCACGCCGCCGGCGGGCGATTTCGCCAAGAGGCCCGGCACGACGAAGTGCATGAACGGCCGGCAGCCCGTGGGCACTTGCCGAACACGGTCAGCCAACGCCGGTGACGAGTACACCGCTGCTCCGTCCCCAGGATCCGCGGCCGCTGCGGGCCGGGCAGCCGAGGTCCGGCCGCCGGCCCGTGTGTTCACGTCACCGCCCGGTCGCTCCACCGCGAAGGGAACCCGCAGGGATGCTGCTGCCGAGGGGAAAGGCGTCGGGGCACGCGGACTGAAGCCGGGTGCCCCGGCGACGCATGCCGGGGCACGTCCCAACTTCGCTGGAGCTCCGCGCCAACCGCCGCTCGCAACGTCCATTTGGAGGCCGCGAACCCTCGTGCCCACCCAGCGGCACCAAAAAGCAGGGACTCCCGCAGCCCCTCGACCGGGCATAGCAACTCATGAAGGAGGCGCCCGGTGGCGGGCGCCTCGTGCGGCTGAAGGGATGTGCTGTGAACGAAGCGTTTTCTGCGGCATCACCGGAACAAGCCGAGTCCGGCCGACGGGTGAAGGCGTCGCCGGTGTCCCGCCGCGGCTTCCTGGCAGGCGCCGGCGCCGCGGTGGCGCTGACGTCGTTGGCCGGGCCGAGTGCCGTCGCGGCCGGTCCCGGCACCAGCGGCACGGGCAACCTGCGGCTGGGCGCGGGTACCACGTTCGGGGCACGGGTCTCGCCCGACGGCCGGTGGATCGCCCTCGACCTCCTGGGAGTGCTGTGGGTGATGCCGGCGTCGGGTGGGCCCGCGCGGCGGCTGACCAGCGACCTGTTCGACATCGCGCAGCCCGACTGGTCCCCGGACAGCGGCCGGTTGGTCTTCCAGTCCTACCGTGACGGGGTCTTCAACCTCTGGACCGTACGGCCCGACGGCGGTGGGCTGCGCCAGTTGACCGAGGGCCCCTTCGACCACCGGGAGCCTCGCTGGTCGCCGGACGGGCGCTCGATCGTCTTCTCGGGCGACGCGTCGGGCAGTTACGCGATCCACACGTACGACATCGGCAGCGGACGGATCGGCGTACTCTCCGACGGCCCCGGTGAGGAGTACGAGCCGGCCTGGTCGCCGGACGGCAACCGGGTGGCCTTCGTGGTGGACAACACCCGTATCGAGGCCGTGGACCGCACCACCGGCCGGCGCAGCACCCGTGTCACCGTGCCCGCGGGCCAGGTGATCCACCAGCCGGAATGGACTCCGGACGGCGCCGGCCTGGTCCACCACCTCACCTATGACGGGCGCTGCCACCTGATGACCGGTGACACACCCCTGGTGGACGACCAGGAAGCGTTCCCGTTCAGGGTGTCCTGGCTCGATCGCGAACGCTTCCTCTACACCGCGGACGGCCGGATCCACGTACGGTCACTCCACGGCCCAGGCACCCGGACCATCGGCTTTTCCGCCGCCGTCACGACCCGCAGGCCGAGGTACACCAGGCGCCGGTCCGACTTCGAGAGCACCGGGCCGCGGCCCGTGCGCGGAATCGGGAGCCCGGTGCTGTCCCCCGACGGAGAGCACATCGCCTTCCGGGCACTCAATGACATCTACGTCATGAAGATCGGCCGTGCGCCGCAGCCCCTGACCCGCGACCACTGGTGGAAGTGCGACCCCGCCTGGTCGCCCGACGGGAAGCAGCTGGCCTACTCGACGGACCGTGGCGGGACGCTCGACATCTGGATCAGGGATCTGGACACGGGCCGGGACCGGCAACTGACCGACCTCGGTACCAGGGCGGCGCTGTCGGCGGCATGGTCGCCCAGCGGAAAGGAGATCGCCTTCCTGGACCAGGACGGCGCGCTGTGGACCGCCGACGTGGCGAGCGGAGACGTGCGCCAGGTCTTCACCGCGACGTTCGAGCCCGGAAGACCCACCTGGTCCCCCGACGGCGAAACGATCGCCCTGGCAGCGGTGAAACCGTACTCGGCCCGGTTCCGCGAAGGGCTGAGCCAGATCCTGCTCGTCAACAGGACCACCGGGCGGGGCAGATACGTCGAGGCCGTGGCCGGCCGCTCGATCCAGACCAGGGGAGACGACGGGCCGGTCTGGTCACCCGACGGCAGGCGCATGGCGTTCGCGGTCGCCAGCGTCCTGCACACCGTGGACGTCGCCACGGACGGAACGCCGGTCGCTGAACCCCGGCAGATCACCGGCGAAGTGACCGACGCACCGTCATGGAGCGGCGACTCGACGCACCTCCTGTACCTCAACAACGGCAGGCTCCGCCTCGTGCCGGCGGACGGCGGGCGCCCCCGCACGGTCGCCGTGCCCCTGACGTGGACCGCCGTCCGGCCGCCGGCGCGCACCGTGGTCCACGCGGGCCGAATGTGGGACGGCCTGCGCCAGGAGCTCCGGCGCGATGTCGACATCGTGGTCGAAGGACACCGCATCAGGGCCGTGGAGCCGCACACCGACGGCCGGGCGGGCAAACGCATCGACGCGCGCGACCGGCTGGTGATGCCCGGACTCATCGACATGCACCACCACCGGGAAATGCAGGGCTACGCCTACGGCGACCGGCAGGGACGGCTCTGGCTCTCCCTGGGCGTGACCACCACGAGATCCCCGGGCAGCCCCGCTTACCACATGGTCGAAGAGCGCGAGGCCACCCGGTCCGGCGCCCGGATCGCGCCCAGGTACTTCGCGACGGGTGAGGCGGTCGACGGGCCGCGCATCTACTACAACTTCATGCGCCCCACGTTCAGCGACGCCCAACTGAAGCTCGAACTGGAGCGCGCGAAGAGCCTGGAGTACGACCTCATGAAGTGCTACGTCCGCCTGCCGGTCATGTGGCACAAGCGCGTGGTCGCCTTCGCGCACGGCGTCGGGATCCCCGTCACGTCGCACTACCACTACCCGGCGATGGCCTTCGGCGGAGACGCGATGGAGCACACGGGCGCGACGAACCGCTTCGGCTACTCGCGCACGGTGACACCGCTCGGAACGGGCTACTCCGACGTCACCGATCTCTTCGTCGCGTCGGACATGGCCCGCACACCGACCCTCTTCGGTTCGACCACCCTGTACCGGGAGGACAAGTCCCTGGTCGAGGACCGCCGGGTGCGGACACTGAATCCGCCGTGGCGGATGGCCGCCCTCCGGGAGAGCGCCGACGCCGCGAGCCGGACCGACCAGAGCGCACGGCGTGCGAACCTCCGGGCGCAGGTCCGGCAGGCCCTCGACATCTTCCGCAGGGGAGGCCGGATCGTCACCGGCACCGACGCCCCGATCGACCACGCGGCAGTCAGCCTGCACATGAACCTGCGTGCCATG
Source organism: Streptomyces sp. NPDC053750 (assembly GCF_044544295.1). Lineage (NCBI taxonomy): Bacteria > Bacillati > Actinomycetota > Actinomycetes > Kitasatosporales > Streptomycetaceae > Streptomyces > Streptomyces sp. NPDC053750. Next base: position 10,691 of record NZ_JBITXB010000029.1, read on the forward strand.
GTCACCTACGGGTTCACCCCGTACGAGGCCCTGACGACCGCGACCAGCCTGGCGGGCGAGACCCTGCACGAAGATCTCGGCCGGATCGCACCCGGCATGTACGCCGACCTCGCCGTCGTCGACGGTGATCCCTTCACCGACATCAAGGACGCCGCCAACGTCGAACAGGTGCTCGTGTCCGGCATCGCGCACACCGTCGACTCGCTGATGCAGCCGTTCTCCGAGGCCCCGGCGTCCGGCTTCCGGAAGCCGGACGGGGGCGGCACCGTGCTGCCTCCCGTGCCCGACCACCCGTCCAACAGCGCCTTCTGGTGGCACGGGCACGCATACGTGGAGGAGGCACGGCACGCCTGCTGCAGCGGGTGAAGAACGCCGAGCGTGCGTCGGGCCGTATCCCCGCGCGGCCCGACGCTGTCGGTGCCCGCCGGTGAACCGAGCACGGCCCGTTGAACGAACACCTGCCGTCGTTCGGGTCGCCGGCGCGCCTCCAGCCTCTCGACGGCGTCTGCCCGACGTCTTCCTCGTCAGCCCTTTTCCGCCTCTCCCGGCAGAGCCTGATCGAGGAGGACTTCCGCCGCCGCCCGCGCGTGTCGGCCGTAGTCCGCTTCGTCCAGCACCATGGCACGGCTGGCCGCCCCGTCCGCGAGGGTGGCCAGTTGCTCGGCGAGTGTGAGTGGTTCGCGGCAGCCCATCTCCGTCACCAGCGCGACGATCAGTCGCACCATGCGCAGCTTCTGCTCCCGGGCGTAGGAGTGCACCGCGCTCTCCGGGTCGGGGAACTCCGCGGCGGCATCGATGAACGGACACCCGCGCACCGGAGCCGCGTCCGCCACCGGCTGGTCGAACAACCTGCGGATCCGGTCACGCGGAGGGATGTCCTCGCGGGTCAGCACGCCTTCCAGGGTGGCCCCCGACAACGCGAGGCCCTGCAAGTGGGCGATGACCAGATCGTTCTTGGTTCGAAAGTGCGCGTAGAGCGTCCGTTTGGACACCGGCGCCTTCTCGGCGACCTGTTCCATGCCGGTCGCGCTGATGCCCTGGGTCGCGAACAGCCGGGCGGCGGCGGCCAGGATGCGCTCCCGCCCGCCGCGCCCTCGCCGCTGGGAGGCCGTGGCCGTCGAACTCGCCGTCGTGTTCATGGAGCAAGTATACGCACTCGTTTACTTCGGTCGGCATGCCGCGTTATGGTGACCTCCATATGTAAACGACATCGTTTACACGAACTCGTTCGTCATCAAGGAGTCCCATGAGCAGGTCCGTCCCCACTGAGCTGAGCAGCTGCGCGGAGAAGCTGATACGCGGCCGTCACGCGACCCGCGCGTTCCGTCCGGAACCCGTCCCCGAGGACACGATGCGCAGGATCTTCTCGCTGGCCGGCACCGCGCCGTCCAACTCCAACGCACAACCGTGGCAGGTGCAGGTGGTGAGCGGCGCGGCACGTCAGCGCCTGGCCGGTGCCCTGCAGACGGCCCACGCCGAACGGCGCACCTCGGTGGACTTCCCGTATTCCGAAGGGATGTACGCGCAGGTGCACCAGACACGTCGGGCGGCGTTCGGTGCCGAACTGTACGGGGCACTGGGCATCGGCCCCGATGATCACACGGCACGTGCGGCCTACGACTCGGAAAGCCTGCGCTTCTACGGCGCGCCGCACGCGGCGTTCCTCTTCGTCCACGGTGACGGAGAGGCCCGGCTGGCCGCGGATGTCGGCGCCTACATGCAGACACTGCTCCTGGCAATGACCGCGTACGGCGTGGACAGTTGCCCGCAGGGACTGTTGAGCTTCTACGCCGACACCGTCCGCGCCGAACTCGGCGTCACTGGAGGGAAGCTGCTCGTCGGCATCTCCTTCGGGTATGCCGACGAGGCGGCGCCGGTGAATCGGGTGAAGACCGAGCGGGCTCCACTCGAGTCGACCACGGCCTTCCACGACTAGGCAGTTTCGCTACGAGAAGACCGCGACCATCCACCTGGCCGGACTCAGCATCGTTGGCATCTTTCTGCGGTCCGCCCGATCTGCGAGGCGAGGAACACCGAGGCCGTCTGGGTGTTCACGTCCCTAAGGACGAGCGCATGGCGTACACCTGGAAGGAGAGCAGGAAGGTGAAGATGCCTGCGTGGTCAGTCCTGGCCTCATCAGCGGCACCATGATCCGGAAGAACATGCCCCAGCGCTGCAGCCGTCGGGGCCGGCGCCGATCCGGGCGAAGTCCTCGCGTGTTACTCGCAGGTAAGAGACGATGAGCGAAACCGTCCACACGACCGGGGGCCGAAGCAGCGGTGACGACTTTCGACGAACGGACCACGGTGCACGCCTTCCGCGACGACGCTCTGGGAGACCATGACGCCGTGGGGCTAGCCGAGGCGATCCGCCGGAATGAGGTGAGTGCCGCGGAGGTCGCCCGGGACGCGGCCGAGCGGGTGGCAGCGGCCGACGCGCAGCTCAACGCGGTCCAGCTGCGCATCGACCCCCCGGCCGAACCGGCCGCGGCGGGCGGCGCCTTCGCTGGTGTGCCGACCTTCGTCAAGGACAACACCGACTACCTGGCTCTGCCCACCGGCCACGGCAGCGCGGCCTTCACGCCGAGGGCCGCCCGCCGCCACGCGCCCTTTGCCCGTCAGTTCCTGAGCACCGGCGTCACCGTACTGGGCAAGACCCGGCTGCCGGAGTTCGGCTTCAGTCCGACCACCGAGTACGACGGCGCCGAACCCGTCCGCAACCCCTGGAACACCGGCTACTCGGCGGGCGGATCCTCCGGCGGCAGCGCCGCGCTCGTGGCCGCAGGAGCGGTGCCGATCGCGCACGCCAACGACGGCGGCGGCTCGATCCGCATCCCCGCCGCCTGTTGCGGCCTGGTCGGACTCAAGCCGTCCCGGGGCCGCGTCGTGGCGAACGCACAGAGCCGTCAACTGCCGCTGGACATCGTCACCGACGGCGTCGTGAGCCGTTCCGTGCGGGACGCCGCCGCGTTCTTGGCTGGCGCCGAGACGTACTGGCGCAATCCGAAACTGCCTCCCGTAGGCCTGGTCGAGGGCCCCTCGGAGCGGCGGTTGCGCATTGGCTTGCTCTTGGACTCGCCGAACGGAGTCCGTTCGGACACCGCCACACGGGCGGCCGTCACCCGGACCGTGACCACACTCGAGCGGCTCGGCCACACCGTGGAGCCGGTGGAACTGGCCATCGACCCCCGCTTCACCGACGACTTCCTCACCTTCTGGGGCCTTCTGGCGTTCCTCCTCGGCGTCACGGGCCGCACCCTCGGCGCCGACTTCGACCGCCAGCGCATGGACGGCCTCAGCCGGGGGCTGCGTGAGACGTACCTGCGCGACTGGCGGCACACTCCGGGCGTCCTGCGACGGCTGAAGCGTACGAAGGAGGCGTATGCGGCCGCCTTCCGCGGGCTCGACCTCGTCCTCTCACCGGTGCTCGCCCACACCACACCGCCGATCGGACACCTCAGCCCTGTTGTCCCCTACGCGACCCTGATCGAGCGCATCCTCGCGTACGTCGCCTTCACGCCGGTCAGCAACGTCGTCGGCACCCCCTCGGTCTCGGTTCCGTCCCCGGGCCTGACGGACGGCGGACTCCCCGTCGGCGTCATGTTCTCCGGCCGCCCCGGAAGCGAACGCCAACTGCTGGAGATCGCGTACGAACTGGAGGCGGAACAGCCCTTCCCGCGCATCCAGGACTCCTGACATTCCGATAGGGCCGAAATGCGGCCTACTGAGAGACTTGCAGGGTCCGTCGGGCTGATGGAGGCGCAGGGGTGCAGGACGACGCCGAGACGACGGAATCCCCGTCGAGGAGTCCTCGCTGTACGAGGAGCACGGCGCCGACGTCCTCGATGTCCTCAAGCCCCAGGTCGACGAGATCGACCTGGCGGTCCAGGACCTGCGGGCGCACGTCTCACTCCAGGCGGAGGTGCTGGACCTCCTGAAACTGGGCGTGGGCGCCGGTCGTCACCGAGCCGGTCGCCAAGCGTGCGAAGCTCACCATCAGCCAGGGCCAGTGCCGCGCACGACAGCACCGTCCATCCGGTGAGGACCAACAGCACCGGCAGCCTCAGCACCACTGCGACGGCGACCTCGGCCGGCAGTTGGCGCTGGTACCTCCCCGGAACGACCACGACGACACGGGTCGTCTCGACCGGGGACGCCGTCGCACTGAAGTAGTTCTTCGTCCGCACGCACTGCGGACGTGTGAACCCCGGCCCATGAAGCCGGAGTTCACGCATGCTGTCCGCGGTACGTGCTCAGCAGCCGCCGCAGTTGTAGTAGGTGACGTCCCAGTGGTTGCCCTCGTCGGCGTAGACGTTGCCGGAAGCGGACCGCCATTGCGGGGACCCGTCGCCGCGCACGCCGATGTAGGAGAAGGTGTTCTTGATGTAGTTGCCGAGGCAGGTGTACTTGCTGAAGTCCAGCTTGTAGCCGTTCCAGTGCGAGTACGTGCCGGAGGCGTGCCCGGTCTCCGTGCCGCCGGTGATGTTCAGCGCGCAGCCGCTGGCCCGCTTCAGAGTCTGGGCACCCTGGGCCGTGGAGAGGTTGAGCTGCTCGAATGACGTGCAGGTCGGGTTGTTGCGGCTGGAGCAGCCACCCGAGGACGACCAGGTGATGCCGACCTGGCGGAACATCGACGTGGCGGTGGAGTGACTGATCTTGGTGACGGCGAAGGCGTCGCCCGCCGCTCCGATCACGACGGCGCCGGGAGCGACGACGAGTGCGAGCGCGGTCAGGATCGAGCGGATCCGAACGCTGACGACCGCTTTGAGATGTTTCACGTGAAACCTCCTGCGAAGAGTCGTGTGCCATGTGAGGTGACTGTGCAGGTGGTGCGCGGTGGGGCAGATCGTGCACCGAGATAGTGCCGGGGTCTACGCGCGTTGGCCAGAGGGCTGGCATTTCCGGCAACTCACCGAGGAGAACCGGCGCCTCCGCGACCAACTCGTCGGCGCACTGGGCGAGCAACGAGCAGACAGAATCACGAAAGACAAGCGAAGGGAAGACGATGAATACCGCCGAAGAGCAGGACCGTCTCCTGCGGGGACCCAGAAGCGCTCTCGAACGAGCACGGCAGGACCCGGCGACGTGGGCCGACCTGGCCTACTGCGCTCAGATCACCGCCGAGGGTCCCATGGCCGACCGCAACAGAGCCGCCCGCTTCGCAGTTCTGTGGGCACTGCAATACGACCGCCGCCCCCAGGACCTGACGTTCCTGCGTTTCCTCCTCCAGCAGCAGATCACTTACTACCGCGAGGCCGTCCCCTGGGGCATGGCCCCCGACCTGACACTGGCGGGATTCCTGGTCGCCGAACACCGGCAGGTGGAGGACCTGTGGCTGCACTGGGACGCCAAGAACATCAGCTTCGATACGGCGCTGGGCTACCACCTCTACCATCTCCTCACCACAGGTATCGCCGTCGCCACGGAGACGGTGCGAGCCAGCTCCCACCCCGACCGCGAACGCATCCTGGGTGACATCACCTCGGCCCGGCATACCGATGCCGCCGTCGAGGAGTGGCTGGACCGGCAACGCACACGATTCCCTTCCGATCCGGCAGACGAAGGACTCACATCGTGGGCCCACCACGCCGCGCGTCTCGGCGAGCGCGAGGCGTCCCGCCTCTTCATAACCGAGTGGGCGGCAGGTGAGCCCCGAACCGACGACACGCTCAACACACTGCAGTTCCACCTCGCTCAGCTCGGCTACCTCACCGAAGCCGTGGAAGTACAGAAAGAAGCCGTCGCGATCAGTGATTCGTCGTGGTCAGGAGCCAGGGTCAGCACACTGCTCACCCTGGCTCGGCTGCAACGCCGAACCGACGACTATGCGGGCGCATGGCAAACACTTCAGGAGGCCCAGCGCTGCCTTCCTCCCCGCAAGCACGGCTTGGACCAGGGAATATGGCGGCACTTCGTCAAGGAGTGCTTCCTCCTCGTCCCGATCGCTCCCGACGACTCAACAGCCCACCGACTGCTCGCCGTCAGCGAGCCGGACCTGCACGGGATTCCTCGACTCTGGATGGACGGAGTCCTCGACGCCGCAATCGCGGCTGCCGAACACATCGACGACCAGCCTGCAGTCCACCGCTACCGCGCTCAGAAGGAGGCTGCGGCCCGCGAACGCGATCAGGAACTCGGCCGGCCCCGTCACGCGTCAGGACCCCCACCCTCGTGAACCCCAGCACCAGCCGCATGGAGATGAACCACCTCATCAGGAACCGCAACAGCGCGTCTTACCCTGATAACGATCAGTCGGACATGTGCTACGAGAACGCCGCTGCAATCTCCACCTCGACAACAGCGTCCTCAACGCAAACATCAAGGTCGCAGGCGCGAAGCCAGCCCGGACTCAAGATAGTCCAGCAGCGAGTCGGTCACGACTGCGACAGTTCCACGGCCATCTACACGCACGTCAGCGACGACTTCATGCACACCCGAGCAAGGCCTGGCCCGGGCGTCTGACGAGGAAGGACCGACATGAACGAAGCAGTCAAAACCGAGGTTCTGGCGGAACTCGACGCGCTGCGGCGCGCGAGCGGTGTCGCCGCCGGTCACGCCGACCTGGTGCGCGAGTACTCGGCGGATGGCTCGGAGTGCCGGATCGTCTTCGCCGACCTGGTGGATGGCGAGGTCGTGGAACTGGTCCGCGGAGAGCGGGAGCTCGCCCGGTCCGGCGGCTACACCCTGGAGTGGAAAGTCTACGGCCACGACAGGCAGCAGGGCCTGACTGCCGCACTCGAGGCAGCGGGCTTTGAACCCGACGAGGAGGAGCAGGTGCTGATACTCCCAGTCGCCGAGGCAGCATCGGCGCTCTTCGACACCTCCGGTTACGAGGTGCGGCAGGTGACCGACGGCGCTGAGCTCGACGACTACGCCGAGATCTCCCGCCAGATCGGTCGGCGTAACGCGGACGAGGAGCGTCGGCAGTTGGCTCAGATACTCGAAGAGCAGCCTGACACGATGAGCGTGCACATCGCCTATGCCCAGGGCGAGCCGGTCTCCTGCGGACGGGTCTACTTCCAGGCTGGCGGCCCGTTCGCCGAGCTGGCGGGCGCCCGGACCAGGACGACCCACCGTCGGCAGGGCTTCTTCACCGCAGTGGTCGGCTCCCGGCTGCGGCAGGCCAGGGAACGCGGCTGCAGGCTGCTGGTCACCGATGCGCTGCCCACCTCCGAACCAATCCTGCGCAAGCGCGGCTTCGAGGTGGTCACCTTCACTCGGCCGTACATCTTCGAGCCGGGCAACTGAGCGCCCGTCGCCAAGCTGCTGATGGCCCTGCATGAAGTGGGCGCTCAGGGCACCGCCCTGCCCCACTACGGCGAGTGCGGACGCCCCAGCCCCTACGTCGGCAGTCGCTCGGGCGGACGATGGGGATGCTCACCCTGCTTCGACACACCCGCCGTCTGGCGGGCTGCCACCAGCAACGGCGAGTATTCAGCCGCGACCGCCGTGGTCTGCCCCGATGCGCCAAGTGCCCCGACGCCGCCGGCGATCCACTCAGGGAAATTGCTCAGCTGATCACGGACTCGACGCCGAACCCGACGTGGACACCATCCGGGACGCTCTTGAGGGGGCCACGACACGGCCCGCCGGGCAGCGACGACTCGCCTGGGCCGTGATCAAACGCCCAGAACTGCTGACCAGCGCCGGGCGCCCCCACGCCAGCGATGCTGCGTGTTCCTGAACACGCTTGTGTTCGTTGCTCGCTCCTCCGGCGCCCGCATCGCCGAGGGCGAGCGCCAGGGCTGGCGCGGCGAGGCCGAGGGCCTCAAAGTCAGCCTTGCCGGAGCCGAGAACGCCCTGAAGCAACTTGATGCCCAGGTATCCCGAGCCCAGCGTGCCGTTCACCTCGGCATGCCCGGTTGAGTCTCCCGTGGGGGGAGACATCAAGCTGGAGGCATGGACAGTGACACGCTCTATTCCATCGGAGAACTATCCCGCCGGACCGGTCTGACGGTAAAGACCATCCGGTACTACTCCGACCAGGGCATCGTCCCGCCGACCGACCGCAGCCCGGCGGGCTACCGGCTTTACGGCCGCAACGCACTCGCACGCCTGGAGCTGGCCCGCACGCTGCGCGACCTGGGCCTCGACCTGGTGACCGTGCGGAGGGTGCTGGACCGGGAGGCATCCATACCGCAAGTGGCCGAAGCACACGCCGACGCTCTGGACGTACAGATCCAGACCCTCCGCCTGCGCCGGGCAGTACTACGAGCAGTCGCCGGACGCGGCCCCACCACAACCATGGAGATGGACCTCATGCATCGACTCGCCACGCTGTCCCAGTCCGAACAACGCCGTCTCGTAACCGGCTTCGTCGACGACGTCTTCAGCGGCTTTGACGCCAACCCCGAGTTCGTGACTCTGATGCGATCCGCACTGCCCGAGCTCCCCGACGATCCCACGCCTGAACAGGTCAGGGCCTGGGTGGAACTCGCCGAACTCTGCCAGAACCCAGACTTCCGTACCGCGATACGGCGCACGGCTGAGGAGCAGGCGAAAGAACCTTCCCAGCAGGACGTCAGCGGCCTGCACGACGGTCTCGATCAAGCGATGCGTGAACGCATCGACGAAGCGGTATCCGCAGGCATCCTCCCAGCCTCCGCCACAGCCGCACCCCCTGCCGAATCACTGGGCGGTCTCTACGGCCACGCGTTCGACCGCGCTGGCGACGGTGACCTGCGTCGCTGGCTCGTCGCCCGCCTGCAGATGACCGTTGACCCACACGCCAAGCGCTATTGGCAGCTCCTGGCGACGATCAATGGATGGCCTGAATCACCAACACTCGCCCCCGTTTACACGTGGTTCACCACCGTTCTTCGCGGTGGTTCTGCCGCGGCAGCGACCTCTTGAGTTCCGGAGGGCATCACGTGAAGTACGACGTTTTACAGGTCCTCGGCGCGGCTCTCTTCGTGATTGGGGGGCAGGGAGCGATCCGCCAACTTGTCGACTACAGCAACGCCGGCCTACTTGGCTGGCTGCCAGGCGGATTCGCGGCGAGCATCACCACCTACCTCGTCGCCGTCGCCACCGGTGCGGTCGTTGCGGGCTGGGCGCGCGGCAAGGCGAAGGCAGTGGGGCGCCGGAGCTGATGGGGCGACGGGAGGGCACTCAGTCGTCATCCGTTCATCAGTCGAGAGCCTTCCACGCGGCGTGGTTTCGTGGCGGCTGCCGACTGTCTGTGGGGTGCGGGTGGACACCAGGGTGCCGTCGAGGATGTAGACGGTGTCCTTGCGTGGCCGGAGGTCCGGGGAGACGGCCAGCAGAGTTGAGCGGCAGAGGTGTCTCGGTCGCGCCGACCACGTGGATCGGCACGGTGACGAGGCCGAAGCTGAGGGCGCCGGACCAATTCGTTCGGGGATGGCAGACCTCCAGGACAGCCCCCGAGCAGGGCCAGGTGGGATCTCAGATCCGGTGGCCACTCGGCGGAAACCGACGACGAAAGCTCGCCGGCCTCGCTTTCAGGATCGAGGAGCTGCTCGGCGACGGTCACGGGCATCAGGCCTCCGAGCTGGCGGCAGCCACGGCGACGTGGCTGCAACAGGCCGCCCCACACGCCGAGGAACTCGCCCCCGACATCGGTGAGCTGGCCGGGTTGATGGCACCACATGCGCCGTGACATCCGGACCGCGGCCGACAACTGGACATCACAGCGACCGGTCTGGAGCCGTCGAGGTTTGCTCAGTGGGAGCCGGGAGTCTGGGGGCCCGCCTCGGGCGGCGCGGCAGGGGGGCGCCGCTGGAAGGTCGCGTACAGCAGCCAGAGGGAGGGCACCAGGAGGACCGCTCCTACCGCCAGCGCGATCAGGCAGGCGGAGAGGACTGCTCCGTCGGAGGCGGCCTGGTCGACCGTCGTACCGCCCACCAGCATGGCCGGGTACTGCGCCGCGCCCCAGGCCCACAGGATCGCGGCGACAGCCAGCGCCGCGGTGGGGCGTGCCAGTACGTAGCGTCTCCTGTGCAGCAGGGCGAGCCCGCTGAGACCGGCCACGGCGCTGAGGACAATAAGGGGCAGGCCGCGGTGGGTCAGTCCGTGAAAGAGGTCCGGCGCATCGGCGTTCAGGACGGCGATGCCGACACACGCCACGGCACCGCACGCCAGGCCGCTGAAGATGCCGCGGCGGGCGAAGTCGGCGGCGAGAGCGGTCCGGCCCTCGCGGGCGGCGTCGGCGCACAGGTATACCGCGGCGAGGTGGGCGCAGGTGAGCACGGCCAGGACGCCGCCGAGGACCGACGTGGGGTTGAGCCAGCTGGTGAGGACGTCGCCCTCGGCGAGGCCGGGCGGGACCCGTCCGGAGGCGACGCCGCCGGCCACGGTGCCGAGGAAGAACGGTGTGATCAGCGAGGAAAGGGCGAAGCAGGCGCCGAACAGACGCTGCTGCCACAGTTCCGTGCTGGCCTTGCGGAAGGCGAAGGCGGCCCCACGGGCGATGATGCCCAGGGCCGCGAGGGTCAGCGGCAGATAGAGCGTGGACATCACGGCGGCGAAGACCGGTGAGAAGGCCGACCACAGCAGCACGACCACGAAGATCAGCCAGACGTGGTTGGCCTCCCACACCGGACCGATGCTGTGCTCGACGAGTTGGCGCCGGGCTCGTCCTCGTCGGGTTCCGCCGGCGAGGAGGTCCCACACGCCTGCGCCGAAGTCGGCACCGCCGAAGACGGCATAGCAGGTGAGACCCACCCACATGACAGCGAGTGCCGTGTCTGCAAGCACGATGACCTCCAGTGGTGGCCGGGAAATCGGGGCGCGGATCGGTTCATGCCGCACCGCAGCAGCGGATGACGGGAGCTCTCACGGTCACACGACGGGGTAACGTTCGACGTCCTCTTCCTGCGGCGCGAGCGGCACGGCCGTGCGCGTTGCCAGACGACGCAGGACGTACACCGTGGCGACGGTCATGGCGGCGTAGACGATCAGCACCAGCCACAGGCCGGTCATCAGCCCGGGCGCCGGGTTGACGGCGTCCCGCACACTCATGATCCCCCAGACGATCCACGGCTGGCGTCCGAGTTCGGTGACGCACCAGCCGCTCTCCAACGCGATCACCGAGGCCGGACCGGCGATCGCGGCCAGCCACAGGAACGCACGCGATCCGCGCTGGTCGAGCAGTTCACCGCTCCCGCGTCGGCCACGCCACCACGAGAACAGCAGCCAGGCCCCCAGGAGCAACAGGAAGAAGCCGACGGCCACCATCAGGTCGAACGCCCAGTGCACCGCTGTCACTGCGGGCCACTGACTGCGCGGAACCTTGTCCAGGCCCTGGACAACGGTGCTGGGGTGGTATCCGATCAGCAGGGAGAGTCCGTTCGGGATCTCCAGTCCGTAGCGCAGGGCGTCGTCGCGGGCGATGCCGCCGAGGGTCAGGGGCACGTGGGATCCGGTGGTGTACACGCCTTCCATGGCGGCCAGCTTCGTAGGCTGGTACTCGGCCAGGAACCGTGCGGCCCAGTCGCCGACGACGATCTGGAAAGGGGTCACCACCGCTCCCAGTGTGAACGGGATGAAGAAACCCGCCTTGTGATAGGCGTCCCGGCGGCCCCGCAGCATGGCGACCGCATAGACCGCGGCGGTCAGGAATGACGCCACCATGAACGCCGCCAGGATCATGTGCACGGTCTGGGGCGGGCTCGCGGGGTTGAACATGGCCGCCCAAGGATCCACGTCGACGACTTCCCCGTCCCGCAGCCTGAATCCGCGGGGCTGGTTCATCCATGCGTTGGCGCAGACGACGAAGAACGCCGAGGCCACGCCCGCCACCACGATCGGCAAGCCGGTGAGCAGGTGCCGCTTGGGTGGCATCCGGTCCCAGGCGTAGAGGTAGATGCCCAGAAAGATCGCCTCGATGAAGAACGCGATGCCCTCCAGCGCGAACGGCAAGCCGATGACCTGCCCGTACGTGCCCATCAGGCCCGGCCACAGCAGGCCCATCTCGAAGCTGAGGATGGTGCCGGAAACAGCGCCCACCGCGAACAGGACCCCCATTCCACGGGCCCATCGGCGTGCCAGCAGGCGGTGCGCCGGATCACCTGTGCGGATTCCGTACCACTCGGCGATGAGTGTGAGGGCGGGCAACCCCACGCCGAGGCAGGCCACGATGATGTGCCAGGCCAGTGAGAAGCCCATCTGTGCCCTGGCCGCGGCCAGATCGCCGTCCGTCACCCGGTCCGCCGCCATCGCGGCGAACGACTGGACGCCGGAGGCGAGACGATCGAGCACAGGCACGAGTACTCCCCGGAAAGCTATCGAAAAAGATTCTTTTAGCTGATTTTTCAGACATGACAGTATCGCCCGGGAGGGAGGAAGGACCGGCATCGCCACGCTCGACGGGCGCCTTCGGATACGGCTTGCGCGGTCCACTGCCGCCGGTACGCCGTTCGGCGCAGATGAGCCCCGCTGCCGCCTCCGCCATAACCTGACCTGGGCAGATGCGGATCCGGCACGGCATCCGTTCGAGATGGACGACGATGCGGCGGAGGAGTTGGCTGGCCTTGTCGCGCCCTTGCCCTCTACCGCCACCGCGACCTGCTCGCCCTCGTCCACGTCGCCGAACTCCAGCCGTCCGCCTCGGAACCCGCGGCCGGACTACCGGTCGGCCTGGCCTCGCTCCAGGCCGACCTCGTCAACGCGCACGCCCGCAACACCCGGCTCACCGCCCAGATCCGGCGTCTGGAACGCCGGCTCTCCGAGCTTGGGCGAGCACGCATGGCGGGAATCGGGACTCGGTGCCCCCGCCGACCAGGAAGAGCTGCAGCGCCGAGTCTCCCGCCTCGAACAGGCGGCGACCGGTAGGGCGCGCGGGCTGACCGGGCCGTCCGCGCGGCGGCGCGACGCCGGCCCGCCGGGGCCGGTGATCACGGCGTCGCAGCCGTCACGGACAGCGCCGTACTCCGGGACGAGGCCGAAGCGGTCCGGGAACGGAACCCCCGCCGCCCCGCCGGGGCGCGGGGTGCGGGGATGCTGCGCCGCGCTGGTGCTGGGCAGGCGTTGCAGCGCCCGTGGGGGTGGCCGACCACTGGGCCCACCGGGCACTCGACCTCGACACCCTGCGCTGCCGGCGCCCCCTTTCACCACCCCGACCACCGCCTCGCCGACCAGATCGAAGAACTCGCCGGTGCCTGCTGAGCGCAGCCCACCCGGCCACCACAGGGGCCGTGGGCCCGGCAACTGCTCGGCCCACGGTCCCTCTGGTGGCACGGGATGCCGGCGACGGCCCCGGCGGAGGGCGAGCCCGGCCTGACTCCCACGGCGGCCACCGCCCGGGCGTTCCCCCTCGTCAGGACCACCGCATCCCGATCGCGGACAGCTGCTCCACACGGTCCGGTGACAGCGTCCCGGCCCGGCTGCGCTGGTTCCCGATCCACGCACCCAGCCGAAGCTCCCGCACCCCCTGACCCCCACCGTCACCACCGTTCCCGTCGCCGGCGACGAGGATCCGTTCGATGTGCTTGCGGGGTACGCGCAGGTGCCCCTCGCGCGCGTGGAACTGTTTGGCGGCCGTGTAGTTCATGGCCCACTTGTCGGCCTGCGTACGGCGCGGGGGCGGCTTCTCGTCCTCGGCCGCGGGCGTGATTCCCAGGACCTGCTCGCACATCCACCGCTGGACGGTGGTGAGCTGGTCCCAGCCGAGCCGCACCGATTGCACCCACCGGCCGAGATCCTCGCCCTGGCGCAGGACCTCGCCCGCCCTGGTGGGCAGCGCCTCGCCCGCGGCCAGGTGCGTCCGGACCAGGTGGAAGCACCGTTGCCACGTCACCGGCCAGCTCGGGCACCACGAGGGGTCGATGTCCTCCAGCTGCTCGCGCCGTTCGTCCGACAGCGCTCCGGCCGACGACTGAACCGGCAGGCCCTCGGCGCGCCGCTGCTCGATCTCGGCGGCCTTGCGGGCGGCGGCCCGTGCGTTCTTCAGCCAGATGCCCACCCGGTACCCCTGGTGCGTGGCGTCCAGCGGCGCGAGGAGGTGGCCCGTCTCGGCCGCCCACCCGCGTGCGGCCGCGAGGCCTTCCTCCCACGCGACGTCGAAGTGCGACCAGACCATGCCCAGCGCCTCCAGCTGCCCGACGCGTTCGGCGTCCATGCCGCCACGGGCGTAGGCCCTGCGGGCGTCGGCGATCCACTGGCCCAGCGGGAAGGAGGCGAGGGAGGCCGGCCACCCGGCGGCTTCCTCCTCCTGCCCACCTTGTCCGTCCTGTCCGTCCCGATCGTCGTGGTCGGGCACGCGGTAGGTGAACGGCACCCTCAGGTCGCCGTGCTCACGGACGTAGATGGCGGCGGCCTCCACCCCGCGTCGCCAGTGCCGGTGTTCGGGGTTGAGGACCCGCAGGTCGATGAACGCGGCCAGCTGCGCCGGGTCGCGCGGGGTGGAGAACTTCAGCAGTTCCCGGGCCGGTACCGACAGCCCGGCGCCCCCGCCGCCCGGGCTCTCCTCGCCGGCCGAGCGGGACTGCACCCCTCGCACGCTGCTCCGCGCCTGCTGCTCGGCGAGCTGCTCCACGACCCGCGCGTCGTGCGCCCTGAGCGCCTCCAACAGCTTGGCCAGACCGCCGTACGCCCGGGAAGTGAGCATGTTGTCCGCCGTCTCGCCCGGCCCGAGCAGGACCGGTACGACGAGGGAGGCGACCTTGCCCTCGCCGGGCTGCATGCGCAGTGCCCGGCCGACGGCCTGGACGAGGTCGGGCATGGAGCCGCGGACGTCGGCGAAGTAGACGGAGTCGCAGGTCTTGATGTCGACGCCCTCGCCCAGGACCTTCACCGATCCCAGGAATCTCCTCAGCGAGCCGGTGCCGTCCGTGCCGATGCCGTCGGCGAACTCGTCGAGGACCCGCCGCCGGTGCAGCGCCGTGTGATCGCCGCACAGCCAGTCGGCCCAGACCGTGCGCGGGCAGGACCCGGGACCGGCGGCGTGCAGCCGCGCGGCGACGTCGGAGAGGCCGGCCGCGAACGCCTCGGCCTCCTTCACCAAGTGGTGGAAGACGAGCGTGCGCCGCAGGTTCTCCGCGGCCGACGCCTTCAGCAGCGCCGTCTGGAGCGCGGCGATCCGGGCCCCGCGGACCCGGTCCGAGCGGCTCTCGGCGCCCAGGAGCTGTGCGGCCTGGAGTTGGGTGTCGGTGATGTCCACGCACACCACCTGGTAGGGAGCACAGATCCCCCGGCCGATCGCCTCGGACAGCGTCAGCGTGTGGCAGCGGGCGCCGAACGGGCCGTCCGGATCGTCGTCCATGCTCGCGACCAGCTCACCCGGAGCCCCTTCGGAGCCCTCGTCCAGCTGCCACAGCCGGGGCGTGGCGGTCATGTACAGCCGTCGCAGGGACGGGATGCGGGTGTTGTCGTGGACGACCGTCCACGGTTTGCCGAGCCGCCCCGACGTGCGGTGGGCCTCGTCCACCACGATCAGGTCCCACCCCGGAAGGCCGGCCCGGTGCGCGCGCTCCAGCGTTCCCAGCCCGAGTGAGGCGTACGTGGCGAAGACCGTGACCTTGTCGAACGGCCGGACCCAGTCGACCAGCTCCGCCACATCCGTGGTGTTGGGGAACGCCGCCTCCGGCCCGCGCAGGGACGAGACCCCGATCACCGGCCCGGTGCGGCCACCCGCGCGCCACGCGGCCTGCGTCTGCGTGAGCAGATCGAGAGAGGGCACGAGCACGAGCACGCGGCCTGCTCGAAGCTCCTCGGCGGTGCGGGTGGCCACGAGGGTCTTGCCCGTTCCGGTCGCCATGATCACTTGCGTGCGCAGCCCTCGCTCGGGCACGACCGATCCGGCCGGCATCTCGAGCGCCCGCACCGCCGCGTCCACGGCTTCTCGCTGATGGGGACGGAGCGCGGGCTTGGGCGCAGGCGAGCGGCGGACGGGCATGACGCCATGCTACGAGCTGCCGGGCGGCACGCCGGGCCGGTTGCCCGGGACGCCGCCCGAGCGGTGCCGCGCCGCCGGTGGGGACGTTACCGCCGTCGGAGGGCAGCCACGGACCGTGACCCCTTTAGGCTGGCCGCATGAACCGATGGGAGCAGCTGACGGGTGGCACGTCCGGTGAACAGTACGCGGCCCGCTTCGCGGAGCTCGCCGAACGCGGTCAGGACGTGCACGGCGAGGCACGCCTGTGCGCCACGCTGGTGCCGCCCGGCTCCCGGGTGCTGGACGCCGGCTGCGGCACCGGGCGGGTCCTGATCGAGCTCGCCCGGCTCGGCTACGACGGGGTGGGCGTCGACCATGACGCCTCCATGCTGGCCGTGGCACGCCGCAGCGCCCCCCGGCTGACCTGGCTGCAGGCGGACCTGGCCGGCCTCGACCCGTCCGCCACGGGCGCCGGCGACGGCTTCGACCTCGTCGTCGCCGCGGGCAACGTCTTCCCGCTCCTCGCGCCGGGTACCGAGGGCGCCGTGGCCGCCGCGCTGGCCCGCACCCTGCGCCCGGGCGGCGTGCTCGTCGCCGGTTTCGGCCTGGACGAGGAGCACCTCCCGGTACCCCCCGGCCTCACACTGACGCAGTACGACGGCCACTGCACCGCGGCCGGCCTCACTCTCACCGACCGCTTCGCCACCTGGGACGCCGACCCCTACGACGGCGGCGGCTACGCGGTCAGCGTCCATCGCCGCTGACACCGCTGCCGACCCAGCCGCCACTTTTCGCGCGGGCTCCTCACCAGGCCCCGTCCCGGCGGCAGCGGAAGACCTCAGCTCTCCATCGAGTTCCAGTCCCGAGGCCCCGTCGGGCCCGGAGCATGGCGGGCTGGGGCCCGCCCCCTGACGGAAGCGGCCCAGCACGGGCGAGACCAGGAGTCGCCGCCGGACACGGTGACGTGCATCAGGCCGCCCGGATCGATGCCCGGCGGGCCGATAAACCGCATCCGACCGATTGTCACTGCTTCGGGGTAAGCACTCGTCTCCCTGGTGGATGCAGCCAGTTCAGCCGCTAGCTTCTGCAAGGGGACGGATTTCCGCGATCCCCCCGTTCGTTGCCCACTCCTCCCCGTCTCCCGGTCGGCGTACCCGTGTGCGCCGGACGACCCGTCGTCCAAGGAGAAAGCCCGCCGATGTCCGTCGACAGCATCCCGGAAGCCCGGACCGCCCCCACCACGCCGCAGCAGTCCCTGAGTACCGCCGCCGCCCGCAACCTCGCCACCACCACCAAGTCCGCGCCCCAGATGCAGGAGATCACCTCCCGCTGGCTGCTGCGCATGTTGCCCTGGGCCGAGGTCGACGGCGGTACCTACCGGGTCAACCGGCGGTTGCGCCACACCCTCGGCGACGGACGCATCGAATGCGTCCAGGAAGGCGCGACGGTCCGGGTGATTCCCCGGGAGCTCACCGAGCTGGCCGTCCTGCGCGGATTCGAGGACGTCGACGTCCTCACCGCCCTGGCCGACCGCTGCGCGCAGCACGACTTCGCGGCGGGCGAGGTCCTGGCCGAGCGCGGCAGCCCCGCGGACCGGATCCACCTGATCGCCCACGGCCGGGTCCGTCAGACCTCCGAGGGCGCGTACGGCGAAGAGACCGCCCTCGCGGTACTCGCGGACGGAGGCCACTTCGGCGAGAACGCGCTGTCGGACGCCGACGCCCGCCACGACTGCACCTTCACCGCCGAGACGGCCGGCACCCTCCTCACCCTCTCCCGCGCCGACTTCACCGCCGTCCAGGCATCCGCGCCACACCTCCGGGCCCACGTCGACGAGTTCGGCTCCCGCACGCGCCGGCGGCAGAACAAGCACGGTGAGGCCGAGATCGCCATGTCGGCCGGCCACGTCGGCGAGGCCGACCTGCCGGGCACGTTCGTCGACTACGAACTGGATCCGCGCGAGTACGAGCTCTCCGTCGCACAGACCGTCCTGAGGATCCACACCCGGGTCGCCGACCTCTACAACGGCCCGATGAACCAGAGCGAGGAGCAACTCAGGCTCACCGTCGAGGCCCTGCGCGAGCGCCAGGAACACGAGCTGATCAACAACCGGGAGTTCGGGTTGCTGCACAACGCCGACTTCAAGCAGCGCATCCAGCCCCGTTCCGGCCCGCCGACCCCGGACGACATGGACGAGCTGCTCTGCCGCCGGCGCGGCACCAAACTCTTCCTCGCCCACCCCAGGACGATCGCCGCCATCGGCCGCGGCTTCAACGCCTGCGGTCTCCATCCCGACCACGTCGACCTCGGCGGGCAATCCGTCCCTGCCTGGCGCGGGGTCCCCATCCTGCCCTGCAACAAGATCCCGATCAGCAAGGAACAGACCAGCTCCATCATCGCGATGCGCACCGGCGAGAAGAACCAGGGCGTCGTCGGCCTGCAGCAGACAGGACTGCCGGACGAGTACGAACCGGGGATCTCCGTACGGTTCATGGGCATCAACGAGCAGGCGATCGTCTCCTACCTCGTCAGCACCTACTACTCCGCCGCGGTCCTCCTGCCCGACGCGCTCGGCGTGATGGAGAACGTGCAGATCGCCCCCGGCCCGCGCTGAGGCCCCGACGCGCAGCACGCCCCGCCCGACAGGCGCACGCACCACGCAGCACCCACCCCACCGCAGCAAGGAGCCGCCCATGCCCGGCCCCGACTTCCTGGCGGCCCTGCACCCGCCGGTCACGATCCCCAAGCCCCCACCACCCCCGACAGACGCCCCCACCGCACCAGACATGCCGCACGCGACCGGGACCACGACCGCGACCGCCACCGACTCCGCTCTCCAGCGCATCCTGCGCGGATGGACCGGACCGGGCTCGCCCCCGCTCGCCCCGCCCGGCAGACACGACCCCGCACCGCAGCCGGCCGCCCCGGCGCCCGCCCCGACCGCCGACGGCCGCGCCGTGCCCGGTCTCTACTACCACCCCGTCCCAGAGCCCGACCCGGTACGCGTCGAGGAGGTGAGCCGCCGGATCAAGCGCTGGGCCGAGGACGAGGTCCAGCTCTACCCCGAGGAATGGGAGGGGCAGTTCGACGGCTTCTCCGTAGGCCGCTACATGGTCGGCTGCCATCCCGACGCCCCGACGGTCGACCACCTGATGCTCGCGACCCGGCTGATGGTCGCGGAGAACACGGTGGACGACTGCTACTGCGAGGACCACGGCGGGTCACCCGTCGGCCTGGGCGGACGCCTCCTCCTCGCGCACACCGCGATCGACCACTTCCACACCACCGCGGAGTACGCGCCGCACTGGCACGAGTCGCTGAAGGCCGACGCCCCGCGCCGGGCGTACCGCAGCGCGATGGAATACTTCGTCGACGCCGCCACACCCTCCCAGTCCGACCGCTACCGGCACGACATGGCCCGGCTCCACATGGGCTACCTCGCCGAGGCCGCCTGGGCACAGGCCGGTCACGTACCGGAGGTGTGGGAGTACCTGGCGATGCGCCAGTTCAACAACTTCCGCCCCTGCCCCACGATCACCGACACCGTCGGCGGCTACGAACTGCCCGCGGACCTGCACGCCCGGCCCGACATGCAACGGGTCATCGCCCTCGCCGGCAACGCGACCACGATCGTCAACGACCTCTACTCGTACACCAAGGAACTCGACAGCCCGGGCCGGCACCTCAACCTGCCGGTGGTGCTCGCGGAACGCGAGCAACTGTCCGAGCGCGACGCCTACCTCAAGGCCGTCGAGGTCCACAACGAACTCCAGCACGCCTTCGAGCAGGCCGCCGCCGATCTCGCCGTGGCCTGCCCCCTGCCCACCGTGCTGCGCTTCCTGAGGGGCGTGGCCGCCTGGGTCGACGGCAATCACGACTGGCACCGCACCAACACCTACCGCTACAGCCTGCCCGACTTCTGGTAAGGAACGGACATCTCTGTGACCACTGAAACGGCTTCCACCGCCACCGCTAAGATCCCGGCCCCGGCGACGCCCTACCAGGGCGACATCGCCCGCTACTGGAACAACGAGGCGAGGCCGGTCAACCTCCGCCTCGGTGACGTGGACGGGCTCTACCACCACCACTACGGCATCGGGGCCGTGGACCGCGCCGCACTGGGGGACCCGGCCCACAGCGAGTACGAGAAGAAGCTCATCGAAGAACTGCACCGGCTGGAGTCGGCGCAGGCGGACTTCCTCATGGACCACCTCGGCCCCGTCGGCCCGGAGGACACCCTCGTCGACGCCGGCTGCGGGCGCGGCGGTTCCATGGTCATGGCCCACCGCCGGTTCGGCTGCCGGGTCGAGGGCGTCACGCTGTCCGCCGGCCAGGCCGACTTCGGCAACCGGCGCGCGCGAGAACTGCGCATCGAGGACCACGTCCGCTCCCGCGTGTGCAACATGCTCGACACGCCCTTCGAAAAGGGCAGCGTCACGGCCTCGTGGAACAACGAGTCGACCATGTACGTCGACCTGCACGACCTGTTCGCCGAGCACGCACGCTTCCTGAAGGTGGGCGGCCGGTACGTGACGATCACCGGCTGCTGGAACCCGCGCTACGGCCAGCCCTCGAAGTGGGTCTCCCAGATCAACGCCCACTTCGAATGCAACATCCACTCCCGGCGCGAGTATCTGCGCGCCATGGCCGACAACCGCCTCGTGCCGCACACCATCGTCGACCTCACCCCGGACACGCTGCCCTACTGGGAACTGCGAGCCACCTCCTCGCTGGTCACCGGCATCGAGGAGGCCTTCATCGAGTCCTACCGCGACGGCTCCTTCCAGTACGTCCTGATCGCGGCCGACCGCGTGTGAGCCCACCTCGCGGGGTCCGGGCCGCCGACCCGCGGCCCGGCCCCGCGACGGACAAGTGTCCGGTGCAATCAGCTCGGCGGTTCGTGGGTCGATTCAGTACCGCCGTCGCCGCGGAAAGCCGATGGGCCGGCCCCCAGGGCCACTGCTAGGGTTCCGGAGGCCGTGCGAGAGACAGAGGAGGTGGTACCCGTGAACGAATCCACAAGGGTGCTCTCCTTCGGAGCCACGGTCGGGCGATAGGTCGTCCGGGAGCGCCGTTCAACAGCCCTCCCGAAA
The DNA here is from genome assembly GCF_044544295.1 of Streptomyces sp. NPDC053750. Lineage (NCBI taxonomy): Bacteria > Bacillati > Actinomycetota > Actinomycetes > Kitasatosporales > Streptomycetaceae > Streptomyces > Streptomyces sp. NPDC053750. The sequence goes on from NZ_JBITXB010000029.1 coordinate 31,615, forward strand.
GGCACGACCATGCGATTCACCTCCGAACAGCGTCTCGACGACGGCGTCCGCGAGCGCGCGTTCACCCTGGGCGACATTCCCGGCATCCTGTGGACACCCGCGTCCGCGTCCCCGTCCGCGGCGGTGCCGCTGATCCTGCTGGGCCACCCGCCGCTCGGCCTCCACCGGATGTACCCCCGGCTGGTGGCCCGCGCCCGGCACGCCGCGGCGGACGGATTCGCCTCGGCCACCATCGAACTCCCCGGCAGCGGTGACCGGCCCCGTTGGCCCGCCGCCGAGCAGGCCCGAGCCGATCTGCGCCGCACGGTGGAGGCGGGTGAGCGGGTCGGCGAAGAGATCGTCGACGCCCTCGTCCTGCCGCTGGTCGACCGGGCGGTCCCGGAATGGCAGGCCGCCCTGGACGCCGTTCTGTCGCTGCCGGAGATCGGTGGCCCGGTCGGCTACTCGGGCGGAGTCATCTCCATAGGCGTCCGCCTCGCGGTGGTCGAGCCGCGTATCTCGGCCGCCGTGCTGTTCGCCGGGAGCTTCGTGCCGCGGGCCATCCTCGAGGAGGCCCGTCGGGTCACCATCCCGCTCCATGTCCTGCTGCAGTGGGACGACGAAGGAAACGACCGGCAGGCGGCCCTGGACCTGTTCGACGCCTTCGGCTCCGAGGAGAAGACGCTGCACGCCAACATGGGCGGTCACACCGGCGTCCCGCGGTTCGCGGGCGAAGCAGCTGCCCGGTTCCTCACCCGGCACCTGGTGGGAGGCCGGCGTTCCGTGCCACCGGCAGAAGCCTTCGACTCAGAGCCGTCGGCGTCGGCGGCGGCGGGCCGCCGAGGTCACGTAGACGACGAGCCCCACCGCCGGGAAGGTGCCGAAGAGTAGATAGGCCATCAGGTCTTCCGGGATCCCGTCCAGTACGTCGGTGGTGAGGCCCACGGCGAGGAACAACCCCAGGGCGAAGAAGGCCGAACAGCCCCCCGCGAGGGCGGCGATGGTGCCCGACGTCAACGCGTAGCCTTCGGTCCTGGCCGTGACGGCGTTCATCTTGGCGGTGACCCGCGGGACCGGTGTCCAACTCTCTCCGCGTTGCCCCACCCAAATGTCGCGCAGAACGCCCAACTCGGCATCGAGGGGGCGCACTTCCCGTTCATTGAGGTGGGGCAGCCAGAGCCGGCGGCCGTCACGGTCGTAGAGCGCCACGACTCTCGCCGGCAGGTCGTGCTGCGCCGCGCCCGGCACGCGTTCGATCCGTATCCCCTGCACGTCCGCCCAGGCCACCCGTCTGGTCGCGAACGCCGTCCGGATCAGGACGTGGTCCTCGTGAACGATCGTCACCGCGCGCCGGAGCGCGGCGGTCACCCAGACGGCCAGTAGTACGAGAACCACGATCACGACGACGATGAGCCATGAGGGAGCCTCGACGTCCAGCACGATCGACAACGCCGCCGCTGTGAGCAGCGTGGCCGCGGGAACGATGAACTCGACGGCGACCCCGCCGTTCATGCCGTACCGCCGCAGATACGGGTCTTCGGCCATCGACTGCTTCCCCCCATTCGCTGCCCCCCATGCCCGCTGCCATGAACGGGAAGGGGCGGCGCGGCGTCCGCGGAGCGCTCAGCCTACGGCCGGGAAGCACGGATTCCAACGGCCCCCGACCCGCCTGCACAGGACGGGTGTGGCGTGCGCGAAGCCCTTGCGCCCGAACGGCCTCCGGGCGTCCGCCGCCGCGCGGTTCGCCTCATCTCCTCTGCTTCCGGCTGGTGTGCGGCGCTCGCCGGGCGGGCGGATCGTGGGTGTGGGCGGGCCGCGGGTCGGCATCAGGTGAGGTTCTTCTCCAGCGCGGTCAGGTAGCTGTGAAAGCATGCGACGATGCCGAACGATGCTCTTCACGGGGGTCCCGTCGAGGTCGCTGCCCAACTCGTGGCCACCGTCGCAGCCCCGCTCGACCCCGCATCGGCGGACGCCCCCGTGGTGCTGCACTGGCCCGGGCGCAGGCTGCTGTTGCAGCGCGGGGACACCGAGTTGGCCGCCCTCGACCTGGACGGGAAGGGGACAGAGGTCCGCTTCCCCGCGCCCTGGCCCCGCCGGTACGGCTCGGTGACGGTCTCGCCCACGGGTGATATTGCCGTGTTCGCCGGCGTGCACGCCTTGCGAGCCGTGGATCCGACCGGCGCCGTGCGGTGGGAGATCCGGCACGGTTGTTGGTCCTCCGCCGTGTGCACCAAGGCCCATTCCTCGTTCTCCGAATACGCCGACGAGTACCACCACGGCCACGCGGACGTAGGCTCGGCGGCGTTCTCCTCGGACGGCAAGCTCCTGTGGGCGCACGTCCGCAACTGTGCGGGGGACGACGTCAACGAGGAATGGCTGCTCCTCGACCCCGCCGACGGCACGGTACTGACCCGGGCCGACACGATGACCGTGGGATCGGGCTCCCTCCACTTCCCTCATCCGGATCCGGCCTACATGGGTCTGACGGTCGCCGAGGGCGAGGAGAACTCGCCCGTGCTGTGGGGACACTGGGACGGCGCGAACCTCACCGTCCAGCGGTTCGTCGAGGAGGTCCTCCTCGCCGTGAGTCCGTCAGGGGAGCACTTCCTGACCACGGACCCGGGGCAGTGGACCCTCTATCTGCACCGGGCGGAGGACGGCGTCGAACTGCGGCACCTGGACGCCGACGAAGCCGTGCCCCTTCCCGCACGCTCCGACGACGACCGCGTTCGGTGGGACTACGAGGCGGCGGCGTTCCCCGACGACGACACCGCCATGGTCGGCACCGAGGACACCGCGGAGGGCCCCCGCCACTGGTTTGTCGACCCGCGCACGATGGCCCTGCGCGGCCGGATCGCCTACCCCTTCCCTGTTTCGGGACCTCCCCGATCGGCGGGGGAGGGGGCCTGGTACACGGTCTCCAAGGACCGGACCACCCTCCACCTGTGGAACCTGCCGCACCGGGATTGAGTAAGAGGCCTCCATGCCACGGCCCTGGCACTCGGTGAGCGTGCCGTCGCCACTTTCGACATCTGGAAGCTCCCGACCACACCGAGACCGCCCGCCAGGATGAGAACGGCTCACTCCGGGGCGGCCCGTCGCGTGCCCGAGTGGTCAGGGAGCCGCCTGCACAGCGGTGCACACCGGTTCGGATCCGGTTGCGGGCTCAGGCATTCTTCCGCTGGGGCGTCAGTGCTGAAAATGTCACCCCGGTGAGCTCCTGGGAGATGTTCCACAGGCGCTGCTGGGCGGCCTGGTGGTGGGAGTCGGGGCTGGAGGTGACCAGCTTCGGGTAGCCGCGGGTCTCCGTCCGGTTGCCGGGGCCGTAGTACTGGACGCCGGTGACGGCCGGATCGGTGGCGGCGCGCAGAGCGGGCAGGGCGCCCGTCTCGGCCTTCTGGGTGAGCAGCGGCGCGAGCCAGGTGACGGGCACGCGAAGCACGGCGGGCGTGTTGCGGGCGAGTTCGGTGTTGGACGCGCCGGGATGGGCGGCCGCCGCGATAGTGGTGCCGTGCGGTGCGAGCCGGCGCTGCAGTTCGTACGTGAACATCAGGTTGGCGAGTTTGGCCTGGCCGTAGGCGGCGACGCGGCTGTACGAGCGCTCCCACTGCAGGTCGTCGAAGTGGATGGCGGCCCGGATGCGGTGGCCGTTGCTGCTGACCGTCACGACACGCGAGCCGGGCACGGGCAGGAGCCGGTCCAGCAGCAGGCCGGTCAGGGCGAAGTGCCCGAGGTGGTTGGTGCCGAACTGCAGCTCGAAGCCGTCGGCAGTGGTCTGCCTCGGGGTGTACATGACGCCCGCGTTGTTGATCAGAAGGTCGATGCGCGGGTGGGCCGCGCGCAGGTCGGCCGCCGCGGACCGGATCGAGTCCAGGGAGGCCAGGTCGAGGGCCTGGACGGTGACGTCGCCGGTGATGCGGGCGGCTGCCTGCCGGCCCTTCTCGACGTCGCGGACCGCCAGGACCACCGCCGCCCCGCGCGCCGCGAGCATCCGGGCGGTCTCGAAGCCCAGCCCGGTGTTGGCGCCGGTCACGATCGCCACCCGGCCGCTGAGGACGTGACATTCAGCGGGCGCGAAGCGAGGAGCAACGGGAGATCCGCCGGCGGGCGATCCTGGACACGGCGGCGGCGATGCTCGACGAGATGCCCGTGGCCGAGGTGAGCCTCAACGAGCTCAGCCGGCGGGTGGGCCTGGCCAAGTCCAACGTCCTGCGGTATTTCGAATCGCGCGAGGCGGTGCTGCTCGAACTGCTGGACACATTTCTGGAGCGCTGGCTCGCGGAGCTGGCGGACGAGCTGGCCGCAGGCATCGAGGCGCATGCGGCGCCGGACGTGCGGGCGGGCCAGCTGGCCGAGGTCCTCAGTCGGTCACTGGCGGACCGGGTCGTGCTGTGCGACCTCTTCGGCGCGCAGGGCGGCGTCCTCGAGCACAACGTCTCGGTCGAGGTGGTCAAGCGGCACAAGCGTTCCTCCCTCGCCCGGCTCGCGGCCATGACGGAGCTCATGCGCCGCCACGTACCCGAGCTCGGCGACGGCGCCCAGTTGTTCTGCCTGATGAGCCTGGTCTCGGCGGGTGCCCTGTCGGCGTACGTCCCGCCGCCGCCCAGCCTCCTTGTCGCCTACGCGGACGAGCCCGCCCTCGGCGTGCTCCACCTGGAACTGCGTGACGCTCTGCGGGTCTCCTTCACCGCGGCGCTCCTGGGCGTGCTGCCGCGCACCTGAACACCTCCGTTGCCGACGCATCCGGTGATCACCTGGCTCTCGGATCTCGATGAGAAACGGCGGCACTGTGGTGTCCGCGAACGTGGGACGGCCGGCCTCTTGTCGGAGCGGGTGGCCGTCGAGGGGGTCGCCGGAGCCAGGCTTGAACGTCGTACCGAGGCCGTACTGCGCGATCCCGAAGGGGCGAGAATCCGCATCGGCAAGGAGTCGGTAGAGGCAGTCATTGCCGGTGGCTCATGGTGCTGGGAGTCCTGAGCCTCGGCTCTGCCAGCCGTCGCGGACCACGTACGGGATCTTGAGACCGCGAACAGCCCATGGAAGGTTTATGCCGCATGATCGATGAATTCGCGAAGGACAACCTGCACGGAAGGCTGCGGCGGGACCGTGAGGTGCTGCTCTGGAAACTCGACGGCTTGTCCGAGTACGACGTCCGCAGACCTTTGACGGCGACCGGGACCAACCTCCTCGGCCTGGTCAAACACGTGGCCACCGTCGAGGCCAGGTACTTCGGCGAGGTCTTCGACCGCCCTTCCCCGGAATCGCTGTCCCGGTGGCAGGACTCCGACGGCAGCGATCAGTGGGCGACCGAGGACGAAACCCGCGATCAGATCGTCGGGTTCTACCGGCGCACGTGGGAACACTCGGACGCGACGATCAACGAGCTTCCCCTCGACGCCCCCGGCCACGTGCCGTGGTGGCCGGAGCCTTGTCCCAACACGAACCTGTTCGCCGTCATGGTCCATGTCCTCGGCGAGTGCATCCGGCATGCCGGGCACGCCGATATCCTGCGTGAGGGCCTCGACGGCCGGACCGGGCTGCGCGCCGAACACGAGAAGCAGGTCGACGGGGCAGCCCGTGCCGCCCACCGTGCGAAGATCGAGCGGGTCGCCAGATCGGCCGCATCAATCGAGGCTCAGTCGGGCGTACCAGGCAGCCTGACATGAGCTCCCATACCGGCGCTTGCGAGGGGATGTCCTCCTCGCGGATCGCGTGGCCCTCGGCCTGGTAGCTGGGCGACGGCGGCGTCGACATAACAGGTCGCCCAGACAGGTCGCCCGGAGCACGATGGCGCTGAGGACCAGGCTGAGCGAGCCGAGCTGGTCCTCCCCGCCGTCCCGGTACGTACGCCTGGTGGATGGTGCCGCGCACGGTTTCCGGCTCCTAGGGCAGGATCGAGTCGATGTAGCCGCCGTCGACGCGCAGGGCGCCGCCGGTGGTCGCGGACGCGTAGGGCGAGGCGAGGTAGACGACCATGTGGGCGATCTCCTCGGGCTCGATGAGGCGCTGGATCAGGGACTGCGGGCGGTACTTGATCATGAACTCGCGCTGTGCCTCGTCCCAGGACGGCTCGTCACCGACCAGTTCACGGACGAAGTCCTCGACGCCGCCGGTGTGCGTCGGGCCCGCGATGACGGAGTTGACGGTCACGCCGGTGCCGGCCGCCTCCTTGGCGAAGCCGCGGCTGACGGCGAGCAGCGAGGTCTTGGTCATGCCGTAGTGGATCATTTCGGCGGGGATGACCACGGCCGAGTCGCTGGCGAGGTTGAGCACGCGGCCCCAGCCCCGTCCCGTCATGCCGGGCAGGCAGGCGCGGATGAGCCGGACGGCGGAGAGGACGTTCACCTCGAAGTAGCGGCGCCACTCGTCGTCGTCGATCTCCAGCGGGGCGGCGGAGCCGAAGATGCCGAGGTTGTTGACCAGGATGTCGACCGCGGGGACGGCCTCCAGCACGGCCGCGGCTCCCTCCTCGGTCGTCAGGTCGCCCACGGCGGCTACGACGTCGTCGCTGCCGGAGTCGGCACGCACCCGGTCCACCGCGTCCTTGACGCGCTCCGTGCCCCGGCCGTTGACGGCGACCCGGGCGCCGGCGCGGGCGAGGCCGACGGCGATGGCGTATCCGATGCCCTGGGTGGAGCCGGTGACCAGGGCGGTGCGGCCGGAAAGGTCGATCTGCACGATGGGTCCTCCTCGTCGGAAGTGTGGAGCTGTACACCGGTGCCGACGCGCGGCACCCCGAGCGCCGGTCCCCGCGGTGCGGGCCCCGTGGTGCGGGGGACGGGGCGGGCGCCCGGGGGTGGTGGTCAGTTCAGGGTCTCCGGGTTCGGGCCGGTGCGCAGCCCGCGGTCCAGTCCGGCGAGGGCGGACATGTCGGCGTCGCTCAGCTCGAAGCCGAAGACGTCGAGGTTCTGCCGGATGCGCTCTGGAGTGACGGACTTGGGGATCACGACGTTGCCGCTCTGCAGGTGCCAGCGCAGCACCACCTGCGCCGGGGACACGCCGTGAGATCCGGCGATCCTCACGATCGGCTCGTCCTTCAGGACCGCGCCCTGGGCCAGCGGGCTCCACGCCTCGGTGGCTATGCCGTGCTCCGCGTGGAAGGCGCGCAGTTCGCTCTGCTGGAGCGCGGGGTGCAGCTCGATCTGGTTGACGGCCGGGGTGACGCCGGTGTTCTCCTGGAGCCGCCGCAGGTCGGCGACGCGGAAGTTCGAGACGCCGATGGCGCGGGTGCGCCCGCTCGCCAGGATCTCCTCCAGCACCTCGTAGGTCTCCACGTACAGATCGCGGGCCGGGGTGGGCCAGTGGATCAGGTAGAGGTCGACGTGGTCGAGACCGAGCTTGTCCAGGGAGGCGTCGAACGCGGCGAGGGCCTTGTCCTTGCCCTGGTCGTCGTTCCACAGCTTGGTCGTGACGAAGAGGTCCTCGCGGGGGAGGCCGGAGGCGGCGAGGGCCTTGCCGACGCCGCGCTCGTTGCCGTAGACCGCGGCGGTGTCGATGCTGCGGTATCCGGCCTCCAGGGCGCTGGCGACGGCGGCGGTGGTCTCCTCGTCGGGGACCTGGAAGACGCCGAAGCCGAGCTGCGGCATGGCGACGCCGTTGTTGAGGGTCACGTTCGGGATGGCGGTCATGAGGGGCCTTTCAGTAGTGCTGTCGGTGCTTCCCGTACTGGTCACGGGCCTGGAGCGCGGTCCGGGCGAAGCCGTGGTCCTGCGCGGGTACCCCGCCGCCGGGCCCGAGGGATCCCGCGGGCCGGACTTTGCCGGCGACCGGCCGTGTGAGCGGCGTGAGGAGGGACCTCGGACCGTGCGGGGAGGTGGGCGGTGACTCCGGGGACGAAAGGTGCACCTGCGCTTTACGAGCGTCCACAATAATTGCGTACGCCGGATAAATGCAAACGCGGGTATAGTGGACGGGGAGACGCACCCGGCACTCCCTGCCGGCGTGGCACCACCGCTCGCAGGACCGGACCGAGGGAGCCACCCATGACCGCCACCGACCCGGCGATGACCGCGCTGGCGCACAATTGGTCGGCCCTCTCGCTGCTCCACGGCCGCATCGAGAGCTGTGTCGAACGCGCCCTCCAGGCGGGGCACGAGCTGAGCGCGCGCGAGTACTCCCTCCTGGATGTACTAAGCCGGCAGCACGACGACGTGGGCGGCCACCTGCAGATGCGCCAGGTCGCGGACGCCGTCGTCCTCAGCCAGAGCGCCACCACGCGGCTGGTGACCCGGCTGGAACAGCGGGGGCTGCTCTCGCGCTACCTGTGCCCCACCGACCGCCGGGGCATCTACACGGATGTGACCGAGGCCGGCCTTCGCCTGCTGGACGAAGCCCGTCCCACCCATAACACCGCCCTGAGCAAGGCCCTGGACGAGGCGGCCGAGGACCCCGCACTCGCTCCCCTCGTCAGGGCCGTTCACGAGCTGCCGGGCGCCATCCAGCCCGCGTGAACCGACGCCCGGACGACGGCGCGAAGTCCGGTCGCGGCCGGTCGCGGTGGGCGAGGGCCGGGGGAGGTGCGTGGCGCACGGCATACCGCAGCGCGGTTCGACAGCCGCCAGGGCACACGTTCGGCGGCCAACGGGGCGAGCCGTATCGTCACGGCCCGCGCCTCCCGAGCCGCGATCAGCGCGTCGGCCACCGGTCCGTACTTGCGTGGATGGCGGCGTCGAGTCCGGCGGGCACGTCCGGGTCGCGGGTCGTGTGGACGGCCTTGCGGGTCCTGCCGTCCACCCGGATCCGTCCGTGGCCGTGTTCCCGGGCTGCCCGGTACCACCGGGAGCGGAGGCCCGGGTAGGCGCGAACGTACACATGGATGTCCAAGTACTCATCGGCTCATGTCCTCTACGTGTTCGTCACCCGGTGCCTGCGCGGTCCACGAGACGAGGAGGCGCAGGGCGTCGTGGGAAGGGCTGCCGGTCTCGGCGCCGTCGGGGCCGGGGGCCGGTGGCTCCGTCCGGAGGGTTTCCCCACCCCGCACGCGCCTGGTGGCCGTACCCCGGGATGACCGGCTGACCGGATGGATCGGTTCGCCTTGATCGCGGAGGCTGGGGGCATCGCACATGCTCGTCCGATCGGAGAACCAGTGTTCAGCTCGAAGTCCTCACGCCGCGCGGTGGCGCGGATCGCCACGGTGGTTCTGGCGGGAGCGGTATGCGCCGCCCTGACGACCGGCAGTGCCGGAGCCATCGTCAACGGGCAGGACTCCACGCAGCGGTATCCGTCCATGGTGTCGATCCCGGTGACGGGTGTGGACGACCCCACGTTCAAGGGTTTCTGCGGGGGCTCGCTGATTGGCTCGCAGTGGGTGCTCACCGCCGCCCACTGTGTGGACCCGACGCTCGTCACGCTGGACGGCACCGTCCGGATCGGCAGTGAGTGGAAGACGTCCGGAGGCACGGTCCGGTCCGTCCAGAAGACGGTGTCCCACCCGGGTTACAGGAACGGCGAGGGCACCAGCTTCAACCGCGACGACGTCGCTCTGATCCGCCTGAACCGCCCGGTCGCCGAAAAGCCCATCCGCATCGCGGACAAGCCGGGGCGCCCCGGCACCCCTACCCGGGTCCTGGGCTTCGGCACCACCAACGACTCACCCGACCTCAGCGACTGGGTCTTCCCCGACCGTCTCCAGGAACTCGACACACGCAGGGGTGCGGTCTCGGAGTGCGCGCCGGGCTACGCGGACAGCACCCGCCTGTGCACGATCAGCCAGGTGCCCAAGGCCATGGCATGCAACGGCGACTCGGGCGGCCCCCAGCTTCAGCGGGACCGCAAGGGGCGCTGGGAACTCATCGGCGTCACCTCGGGCCCCGGCGCCCCGGGCGTGCGCTGCAGCGAAGGCCCGGGACTCTACACCAGCGCGCCCGCCTACGCGGGCTGGATCAACAAGACGATGGCCCGCAACGGGTGAGCCGACGGCTCGTCCGCGCATAGTTCCTGCTCTTCGGGAAGTCGCCCATGGCGCGCGTCGACACCGTGCGGGGCACGGCCTGGCAGGCGCCGTGTTTGTACGGCAGGCACGACGTCTGTCTTCGTTGGGGTTCGTCGCACTGCCGCCGTGGCGGTGCCGCCGGTGCCCGTGGGCGCCGGGCAGCCGGATGGGCCCGGCTCTCTCGCCTCGCCGGGCCCATCCGGTGATCGTCGTGCTATGTCGCCGGCACCATCTCCGGGTGCCCGAAGTAGTACGGCGACATGAACAGGGCGCGGAACGTGGGGCATGTCCAGCAGTGCTCGCCCGCGGCGCCCGGGCCTCCAGTGGTTCAACTCAGTGGCAATCGGTCCAGCTGCGCGACGCGATGGACGACGTCCGGCGCTCCGGCGGTGCTCGCCGCCCGGTTCCGCGACGCGCCTGACGCCCTCGTCTGGCTTCCCCTCGGCCATGGCAGCTGGAGCCGTACTGCGACGTGGAGTTCGGCATCAGCCGCGCCCAGGCGTACCGGCTTATGGACGTTGCCCGATCCCTCGCCGCGATCCAAGGTGCCGTCGCCGCCGGCTCATGTGCAGGGGTGGCTCAGCGCGACGGGTGCTCGGGTGCGCCGCGGCCCGGACATCCGCGGGGCATGTCCGGGCCGTGTGGGCGTGCGGCGGGGCCTCAGGTGGCGAGCGTCCGGTGGAGGGCGTCGAGGCCGTCGGCGTAGATGCCGGTGAAGAGGTCGACGACTTCCTGCTCGGTGGCGCCCTTGGGGTCGAAGCGTCCGGACCACTGCACCTCGGCGATGTCGTCGTGGCCGGGAACCGTGTGGACGCGGAGGGTGGAGACGTAGCCGTCGACGGGGAACGGCGCTTCGATGATGGCGTAGCTGTAGTGGCGCTCCGCCTCGTTGAAACCGACCAGGCGCTCGGTGATGACGTCGCCGTCGGGGTTGGTCAGGCGGCGGACGCGGCCGCCCTCGAGTGCGGTGCTCTTCGGGATGTACGGGAGCCAGTCCGGGAGTGCGTCGAAGCCGCCGATGAGGGTCCAGACCTCGTGGGGGGAGGCGGGAACGACGCGGGAGACGGACGTGGAAGCCATGGTGGTGCTCCTGGTGCTGCGTGTGGGGGAGAGGGAGGTGGGGCGTGGGGGTCAGGCGTTGTTCGGGAGCGGGGCGGCCGGGCTGACCAGGTCGGCGGCGCGCAGGTCGGTCCAGAACGCGGCGGGGATCGTCTCGTTCAGGGCCGCGGTGTCCTCGGCGATGCGGCTGGGGCGGGTGGCGCCGGGGATGACGGCGGCGGACGCCGGGTGGGCGAGGGAGAACTGCAGGGCGGCGGCCTTGATGCTGACGCCGTGCTCGGCGGCCAGGGCCTTGAGCTTGCCGACACGCTCGATGATCTCGGCGGGGGCCTCCTGGTACTCGAAGTGGGTGCCGCCGGCGAGGATCCCGGAGCTGTACGGGCCGCCGACGACCATGTCGACGCCCTGCTCCTGTGCCATGGGGAGCAAGCGCTGGAGGGCATGGTCGTGGTCGAGGAGGGTGTAGCGGCCCGCGAGGAGGAAGCCGTCGGGCTGCGGCTCGTCGAGGGCGAGGGTGAGCTCGATGGGCTCGGTCTTGTTGACGCCCAGGCCCCAGGCCTTGATGACGCCCTCGTCGCGCAGGCGGGACAGGACGCGGAAGGCGCCGGTGCGGGCCTCCTCGAACTTGCCGATCCACGCGTCGCCGTGGAAGTCCTGGGCGATGTCGTGGACCCAGACGATGTCGAGCCGGTCGGTGCCCAGGCGCTTGAGGCTGCCCTCGATGGCACGCTCGGTGGCCTCGGCGGTCCACTCGTGGAGGATCTTGTTCGGGTTGCCGTGCTCGAACAGGCCGCCCTTCTCGCCGAAGTCGGGAACGTCGGTCTCGTGCTCGTCGAGGATGACGCGGCCGACCTTGGTGGACAGGACGTACGTGTCGCGCGGCCTGGTCGCCAGGACCTCGCCGAGCCGTTCCTCGGCGAGACCGGCGCCGTAGAAGGGAGCGGTGTCGTAGAAGCGGATGCCGTGGTCCCAGGCGGCCTCGACGGTGGCGCGGGCCTCGTCGTCGGGGATCGCACGGAACATGTTGCCGAGCGGGGCGGTGCCGAAGCCGAGGCTGCCGGGAAGGATGTTCTTGAGCGACATGAGATGTGCCTTTGCGGGGTGTGGGGGGAGGGGCCGGAGTGGCCCCGCATGAGCGCCGCGTCGGAATGCAGGCTCGCCTTACATGCAGGACGGTACTTGCAGACGCGGGCTAATGCAAGAGCCTGATATGGGCGTGAGCCTTATATCGCTCGTCGTCGACGCTCGCCGGTCAGGCCGTGCGGCGCACGGTGGCAGCGGCGTACTCCCCGAGCCGGGCCGGTCCTCTTCGCCATTCCAGGTGCCGCCGCAGCCGGGTGAGGATGAAGCCCGGTTGAGGGCGTCGGCCGTGACCTGGTCACCCGCCCAGCGCCGGGCACCCACGGTGAAGAGGGCGCCCGCGCTCTCGGAGTGTGGAGGTCGCCAACATCGACGACTGGCCGGCCGCGATCGCGTCCGGTCGGCCGTCGGCGTCACTTCAGCCGCCGCTGCCGGCGTCCACCCCCGCCCGGGTGTCGTCTGCCTCTCTCTCGCCGACGCCCGCCCGCTCCTCTCTCCTCGATCACAGCGTCCCTCCCGGCCACCCCGCCGCGCCGCAGCTCGCCGACCTGATCCGGGATTCTGTGCGTGAGTACGGGCGCACGCCCCGTACGGCCGAGTTCGTGTGAAACCGCAGAAACCTGACTCATCTCGCGCCGAGTCGTTTCACGGGCGGCAGTGGCTCAGTGGCTGAGGGCTAGAACATGCCGCTCAGCAGGTTGTCGAAGAAGTCCACAACGCGGTACTTCATCGCGTGCCTGCGGTTGCAGTACCGGCGCCACTGGCGTTTTCTCAGCGGACGGTTGCACCACTTGCACATGCGGGTTCCGGCCGCCCCTGAGTTGTTGCCCACACGCTGATCGTAGTGCGCTACTGCCTGCCGGACAGGGACGACGTGGTCCCTGTTGTTTGGCGGCATCGTCGAGGGCGTCGACGTGATGGTCGACGCCGGCGGTGTCGGTGCCGGACGTTGGCCGTTCGCCCCCTGTTCGGTCTTGCTCCGCGCCGGCCGACGTCGGCCTGGTGCCGTCCAGACCGGCGAACGGGGTGATGTCACGCAGGGACGCCGAGCGGCGGGTGCTCGAGCACGCGGGGCTTGTACTCGACCAGCTGGATGCGACCGTCGAAGGTGCGGTGCTCGATCATCTCGAGGGCAACGTCCGGATAGCCGTCGTAGATGCGTTCTTCGCCCGTGGCCCCGGTGATCACCGGGAACATCACGACCCGGAAGCGGTCGACGAGTCCGGCTCGCAGCAGGGACCGGCAGAGGCTGAGGCTGCCGATCGTGCTGAGGAGCCCCGAGCCACTCGACTTCATGGCGCGGACCGCCTCGACGGCGTCGTCGCGGACGAGCGTGCAGTTGGCCCACGTCAGTGGCTCCTCGAGTGAGGAGGAGAACACCGCCTTGGACGCTTGGGTGAGCTCGTCGACGGACGCCTCTTCCTCGGGCCTGAACTCGTCCTGGCCACTCGGGACCTCGCCTGCGGCGAAGCCCGACATCAGGCGGTAGGTGTTCGCTCCCATCAGGTAGGTGGCCTCGGGCTGCTTGCCGAGCCATGCGAGGTACTCCGGGCCCTCGAGGCCCCAGAACCCGGGCCAGCCCTCTCCCGATGCGTGGCCGTCGAGGGAGGTGATGAAGTCGACGAGGAGCTCCGACATGGTGGTGTCCTTTCCTGGGGTGTCACGAGCTTGGACCGGCCGGGAGCCACAAACTCATCGGCCGCGTTGTGGAGTAACGAGCATGTCGGACGCCTTCGGAGTCCGAGTCAGCCGGAACACCCTGTTGGGGCTGATCTCCGCCTCGCTCGATGGCACCTCTGACGCAACCTCGGCGAAGCCGCCGAGGTTGCGTCTACGGGCACCGCGCCTGCCTCCGGCCCGTACCTGAGCCACAGGAGGAGCCAACCCTGAAGCCGGAGTCGTCCGCGGCCTCGCCGTGGCCAACGGGTCACCGGGGGCCTCAACACCGTTCTCCGGTTCTCCCGCGCCACCGAGCCGGCTGTTCACCGGTCAGGGGCAAAGTCGTCCCACCAAGCCGAACTTCCGACGGTGCTCTTCGCCCGCATCGGGCGGCCGGCGGACCCGGACATCGACATGCTCGCGCGGTTGATCATCGCCCTCCACGAAGGCGCGGTGATGCGGACCCTCATCGGACCCGGCCGGCTCAGGCCAGGGGAGCTGCAGCGGAGGTACCTGCCCGCGATCCTGCGAGCGGGCGACTGCCGCGGGGCGGGTGGGGGCCGTTCGGCCGGCGGGGGCGGCCCCATGGCGTGGGCTTCGCAGCGACCTCGGTCCGCCGGGGCGGTCGAGCGGTAGCCGCTGAATCCCCCGTCACCTCTCCGTGGCCACCGGCTCAGAGACCGTCTCCAGCAAATTCGGCAGGAAGGTGACGGCCAGCTGCTCGGGGGCCAGGCGGTCGGGTTCGACGAGGCTCTGAGCCAGGGAGCCTTCGTGGACGGCCGCGGTGAGGCGGGCCAGCAGGTCCAGGTCGACCGTGGGTCTGCGGCCGATGCGGTCGAAGAGGTGGGCGAGCGCGCGGACGATCTCCTCGCGCAGGCGGCGGTCGTGGTCGGCCAGGGTGCGGGCCGTGTCCGGGTGCCGGATGGCGTGCAGGGTGAACTCGGTGGACAGCAGGTACCAGCGGCGTTCGGTCTCGTCGACGGTGCCCATGCGCGTGATGACCGCCCGCACGGGGTCGTCGGCGGTGTCGAGTTCGTCGACCGCTCGGGTCAGACGGTCGGTCACGCGCTGGGCGTGCAGGTCGAACAGGGCGAAGAACAGGTCTTCCTTGGCGCGGAAGTTGGAGTAGAAGGCTCCGCGCGTCAGGCCCGCCCGCTCACAGATCACCTCGATCGAGGAGCCGTGGAAACCGCGCTCGGCGAACGTCTCCTGAGCCGCCTGTAGCAGCCGCGCGGTCGTCTGGGGGCGGCGCTTGGTGGGTCCCTTCGGCACGTCGTTCCTTCCCGGCCATTGACACCTTGGCGTGACCCGCCTCACGATACAGCACCGTATGGGATACGGGTCCGTATCCCATACGGTGCTGTATCGCATACGGATCCGTACCCATGGCGCTCAACGAGGAGGCCAACGATGGAAACGTCCACCGCACCGCACATCGGCGTAGGACCCGTGCCGCCCGGGTTCCAGGTGATGCTTCCGCCCGAGTTCGACTCGGTGGAGCAGGAGCGGCTGCACCGCAAGCAGGAACTGGCCGCTGCCTTCCGGCTGTTCGGGAAGCTCGGGTTCTCCGAGGGGGTGGCGGGACACATCACCGCGCGGGACCCGGAGAACCCCGAGTGGTTCTGGGTCAACCCCTTCGGGATGAGCTTCAGCCGGATCCGGGTCTCCGACCTGGTGCTCGTCGACCATGCCGGCAACGTCGTCGAAGGCCGCCACCCCGTCAACCGCGCCGCGTTCTGCATCCACTCCGAGGTCCACAAGGCCCGCCCCGACGCGGTCGCCGCGGCGCATGCGCACTCCGTGCACGGAAAGGCGTTCTCGGCGCTGCGCCGACGCCTCGACCCGCTCACGCAGGACGCCTGCGCGTTCTTCGAGGACCACGGGCTCTACGAGGACTTCCGCGGCGTGGTCAACGACACGGAGGAGGGCCGGCGGATCGGCGAGGCGCTCGGCCCGCACAAGGCCGTCATCCTCGCCAACCACGGTCTGCTGACGGTGGGCCACAGCGTCGCCGAGGCCGCCTGGTGGTTCATCACCATGGAGCGCTCCTGTCAGGCGCAGCTGCTGGCGATGGCGGCCGGCACCCCGTTCCTCGTCGACCGGGAGACCGCGCTCCAGGTGCGTGAGCAGATCGGCAGCCCGTTGTCGGGCTGGTTCCAGCTCCGGCCCCTGTGGGAGCAGATCACCGAGGAGCAGCCGGATCTCTTCGACTGACCGGCGGAGCAGGGACCGCAGAGCCGCCGCACCGCGGCGGCCGTCTCAGAGAGGATCACCGTGCCCTTCCTCCGTTCCCCTTCCGCCCAGGCGAAGCCGGCGATGAGCGCGCCGGTCAGGACCACTGTCATCCTGCTGTTCGCGGCATGGTTCATCGACTACGTGGACAGGATCGCCATCGCCGTTGTACTCCCGACGATCGGTGACGAGTTCGACCTCGATCGCGGGCAGCAGGGTCTGCTCGTCTCCGTGTTCTTCGTCGCCTACGCCGCCTGCCAGATACCCGGCGGCATGCTGGCCGACCGGTTCGGGGCCAAGCGCGTCACCTGCTGGGCACTGCTGGCCTGGTCGGCCTTCACCGCGCTCACCGGCCTCGCCTGGTCCTTCTCCGCCCTGCTGCTGGTGCGCTTCGCCTTCGGCGCGGCCGAGGGCATCTTCCCTTCCGCCTCGATGAAGGCCCTGGTCGAGCGGACGTCGGTCGACGAGCGGATGGGCGCCCAGGGGCTGATCATGAGCTCCAACGCCCTCGCCTCCGTCGCCGCGCCCCTGGCCGTTCCGCCGCTCGCGGCGGTGGTCGGCTGGCGCTGGGCCTTCGTCCTGGCCGCCGGGGTGGGCGTGCTCGTCTACGTCGCGGTACGGCTGTGGCTGCCTGCCCCTCTCGATCAGGCCGAGGGTGCCGCGCCCGCCGCGCGGGGCGTCCCGCTGCGGGAGGTCCTGCGCATCGGGGTGCTGTGGCGCTTCTCCCTGATGCTCTTCGGATACGCCGCCCTCACCTGGGGGCTGAGCACCTGGATCCCGTCCTACCTCAACACGGAACGCGGACTGTCCCTCACCTCCGCCGGCGTCCTCGTGGCGGTACCCTCCCTCGCCGCCGCGCTCGGCACCCTGCTGGGCGGGCGGCTGTCCGACCGGTTCGAGGGCCATCACCGCAAGGTGATCCTGCCCGCCATGTCGGTCGCGGCTCCGGCCCTGTGCCTCATGGCGCTCCTGCCCAGCCTCACCGCCGCCATCGCCTGCGGCACCGTCGCCGTCTTCGCCGCCTCCCTGTGCTACATGCCGATCTTCGCCGTGCCGCTCCGCAGCCTCGCCCCCGGACTCGTCGGTGTCGGCAGCGCGGTCATCGTTTTCGGCGGGCAGGTCGCCGGCATGGTCGTGCCGCCGATCCTGGGCGTGATCGCGGACGCGGTCTCCTTCGAAGCAGCGTTCGCCGTCCTCGCGCTCGGCCCGGTCATCACGGCGGTGCCGGCCATGCTCACTCCGCAGGACACGGAGTCCTTCACCGCCGCCGTCCGCCGGTGCACGCCTCGGGCCGGCACCCCCGTACCCACCGCGAAGGAGTCCTCGTGACCGCCGCCCTCCTCGACGGCCTGGACCGTCAACTGCCCGACCTGCTCGCCCTCTACCGTGACCTGCACGCCCACCCCGAGCTGTCCCACCAGGAGTTCCGTACCGCCGGGATCGTCGCCGCCCGGCTGCGGGAGCAGGGCTGGACGGTGACCGAGGGTGTCGGCGGCACGGGAGTCGTCGGTGTCCTAGGCTCCGGGAAGCCGGGACCCGTCGTGCTGCTGCGGGCCGACATGGACGCGCTGCCGGTGCGGGAGGCGACCGGACTGCCGTACGCCTCCACTCGGACCGTGACAGACGCCGCCGGGCGTGAGGTGCCCGTGATGCACGCTTGCGGACACGACGTGCACGTCACGTGTCTCCTTGGCGCGACCGCCCGGCTGGCCGCGAACCGGCGCGCCTGGCGCGGCACGGTCGTCGCGGTGTTCCAGCCGGCGGAGGAGGTCGGCGGGGCCCCGGCGATGGTCGCGGACCGGTTCGCCGAGCGCTTCCCCCGCCCCGACGTCTGCCTGGCCCAGCACGTGGCCCCCGCTCCCGCGGGCCTGGTCGCCACCCGCCCGGGGACGTTCATGTCCGCCTCGGACAGTCTCGCCGTACGCCTGCACGGACGCGGCGGGCACGGATCGACCCCGGCGGCGACCGTCGATCCGGTGGTGATGGCCGCCGTGACCGTGCTGCGCCTGCAGACGGTGGTCGCCCGCGAGGTGGCCGCGGAACGGTCGGCCGTCGTCACGGTCGGATCGCTGCACGCCGGAACCCGGGAGAACGTCATTCCCGACACGGCCGACCTCACCATCAACATCCGCAGCACGACGTCCGCGGTGCGGGAACAGGTGCTCGGCGCGGTCGAGCGGATCATCCGCGCCGAAGCAGCCGCCTCGGCGGCGCCGAAGGAACCGGAGATCACCGTCATCAACGGCTTCCCGGTGACGGTGAACGACGCCGAGGCCACCGCGTCCGTCCAGGCCGCGTTCGAGGCCGCCCTCGGACCGGACCGCGTGATCGACCTGGACCAACCCCTCACCGGCAGCGAGGACTTCGGCGCCTTCGGCACGGTGATCGGCGCGCCGTCGGTGTACTGGACGTTCGGCGGACTCGACCCGAAACCGTTCGCCGGCGTCGACCTCCTGGCGGACGGGATCCCACCGGAGATTCCCCACAACCACTCGCCGTTGTTCGCGCCGGTGCCCGACCCGACCGTCGAACTGGGCGTCCGTTACCTCCTGCTGGCCGCCTCACCGTGGCTGACCTCCTGACACCGGGGCGGATCCATGTCTGACACACCCGAACGCATCTTCACCGGCGGCCCCGTCCTCACCATGGACCCCGTCGCCCCCGACGCCGAGGCCCTGGCCGTACGCGACGGCGTCATCACCGCCGTGGGCGCCACCCGCGAGGTCCTCGCCCTGCGCGGCCCCGGCACCGACGTCGTCGACCTCAAGGGACAGGCGCTGCTCCCGGGGTTCATCGAGGCACACGGCCACCCCACCATCATGGGCCTGGCCGTCGCCCCGCCCGCCCTCGACGTCCGTCCCTTCACCGTGCCGACCGGTCAGGAGGTCCACGACAAGATCCGCGCGGCCGTGGCATCGGCACCGGGGCGTCCGGTGGGCGCGTACGGGATCGACCTGCTGCTCCAGCGCGATCTCGCCCCACCGACCCGCGACCTGCTCGACGGCATCAGCCCGTACGCCCCGCTCGTGGTCGTCTCCAACAGCGGTCACGCGGCGTACGGCAACACCGCCGCCCTGCGAGCCGCCGGGGTCACGGCGGCCACGCCCGACCCGCCCGGCGCCCGCTTCGTCCGCGACGAGAAGGGCGAGCCCACCGGCGAGGCGCACGAAAGCGCGGCCGTCATCGCGCTGATGAACACCGTCGCTGACGACCGTCTCGCCGAGCACCACGTCCGGACGGCCCTGCGGTGGTCCTTCGCCCAGCATGCCCGGGTCGGCATCACCACGGTGACCGAAATGGCCGCCGAACCCCGGCTGCTGCCCGACCTGCGCGCCGCCGCCGAGCAACCGGACGCCGAGGTGCGGGTGCGTGCCTACGTCATGGGCACCCCCGAACTGGCCGCCGAGCCCGGCCGACGGTTCGCCGGCCATGCCCCCGCCCGCGCGATGTTCGGCATCTCCGGCATGAAACTGTGGGCAGACGGCACTCCCTGGCAGGGCAGCATCGCCACCAGCTTCCCCTTCCGGGCGGGCGACGCAACCACGCGCGCCGGCCTCGATCACTGCGCCCACGGCGGCATGAACTACAGCACCGACGAACTCGCCCTTTTGGCCGGCGCCTTCACCGCCCAGGGATTCCCCGTGGCCACCCATGTCCACGGGGACGTCACCTGCGAGGCCGTCCTCCACGCCTACGAGAAGGCGGCCGACGGCGATCCCGAGCGGTTGCGCTCGCTCCGACCGCGCCTTGAACACTGCGGCGCCGTCACGGCGGACCAGTACCGTCGTGCCGCCCGGCTCGGCGCGACCGTCAGCCTGTTCATGGACCACGTGCGCTGGTGGGGAGACGTCCTGGCGGACGACCTGTTCGGCCCGGACGTCGCCGCCCGCTGGATGGCCGCACGGTCCGCCCTGGACGCCGGCCACCGCATATCGCTCCACAACGACGGCATCTGCTCGCCCACCGACCCCCTCTCCGGTGTCGCCACCGCGATCACCCGCCGCTGCCACCCGAGCGGCCGCGTCCACGGGCCCGACGAACGCCTCACCATCGAGGAGGCCCTGCGCGCGGTCACCGCCGCACCCGCCTGGCAGCTGCACCTGGAGAACGACGTCGGAATGCTCCGCCCCGGCATGCGCGCCGACCTCGCCGTCCTCACCACGGACCCACGCGCCGTGCACCCCGACCGCTTTCAGGAGGACGTCGCCGTGACAGCGACGTATCTCGGCGGTCGACCGACCTGGCCCTGACCGCTCCGGAAGGGAGATCCTTTGCAGTACCGCCCCACGCCCCAAGAGCCCTACGCCGCCTATCAGAACGAGATCTACCTCGACGGACTGTCAGGCGTCGTTCCGGAACACCCCATGGCCTTCGACGAGTTGGAGGAACGGGCCCGGCACGCCATGTCACCGACCGTGTGGTCGTACGTCACCGGGGGAGCGGGCGACGAGCACACGCAGAACGCCAACCGGACGGCCTTCGCGCACTGGGGGCTCATACCGCGCATGCTGGTCGGCGCGGACCGGCGTGACCTGTCCGTCGACCTCTTCGGCCTGACGCTGCCCTCGCCGCTGTTCATGGCCCCGGTCGGAGTCCTGGGCATCTGCGCCCGAGACGGTCACGGCGACCTGGCGACCGCCCGCGCCGCCGCCCGCACCGGCGTGCCCATGATCGCCTCGACCCTCTCGGCCGATCCCTTGGAGGAGGTGGCGGCCGAGTTCGGCGGCACGCCCGGCTTCTTCCAGCTCTACACACCCACGGACAGGACCCTGGCGGAGAGCCTCGTCCACCGGGCCGAGAAGGCCGGCTTCGCGGGCATCGTCGTCACGCTCGACACCTGGATCGCGGGCTGGCGCCCCCGCGACCTGGCCACCTCGAACTTCCCGCAACTGCGAGGCCACTGCCTGGCCAACTACACCAGCGACCCCGCCTTCCGCGCCCTGCTGCCGAACGGCCGTCAGGGCGATCCCGGGGACACGGCCCTCACCTGGGCCCGGATCTTCGGAAACCCGCTCACCTGGGACGACCTGCCCTGGCTGCGCTCGCTCACCACACTGCCGCTCATCCTGAAGGGGATCTGCCACCCCGACGACGTCCGCCGCGCCAAGGACCTGGGCGTGGACGGCGTCTACTGCTCCAACCACGGCGGCCGCCAGGCGAACGGCGGCCTGCCCGCCCTCGACGCACTGCCCGCCGTCGTCGAGGCCGCCGACGGACTCCCCGTCCTCTTCGACTCCGGAGTGCGCTCCGGTGCGGACATCGTCAAGGCCCTCGCGCTCGGCGCCACGGCCGTCGGCGTCGGACGCCCCTACGCCTACGGCCTGGCCCTCGGTGGCACGGACGGTGTGGTTCACGTCCTGCGCGCACTGCTCGCCGAGGCCGACCTGATCATGGCCGTGGACGGCTACCGCGCCCTCGCCGACCTCACGCCAGTGGCCCTGCGGCGCGTGTGGTGACGTCCGCTCCACCGCCTACGAACTGGCCTTCGCCTACGACAAGTCGGGTGGCGTATGCATGAAAGACGCACGCGATGCGCAGCACCGGCCACAGATGAAGGAGCAGGCCCCGGTTGAGGTACCGGGGCAAGTCGTCGTGCAGGCCTTCGTGCAGGACGGTGCGGTACGGGTTCATGCGCCGGCGATGCTTGCCCGGGTCGTACGACTGCGGGTGGCGGGCGACGCCGTCGAGGCGGTGCACACACCGCTGCCCGGGGTGCGGGCGGAGGTGCACCTCGCGCCGGGGGAGTCGGTCTCTGTGAGCAGCCCGGACCCGCAGGTGCAGGTGGCGCCTCCTTGAGGAGGTTGTCCGCCGCCGCGTCGCCTACATCACGCGCCACCAGCGGGCGACGGAGCGTCCCGGCCTGCTCGCCCACGCCTTCGTCCCCGTGAACACCCGGACCGGACTGATCAGCGCCCCCAACGTCTGGTCGGACTGGTCCGACGGCTCCGAGCGGTTCGCCATGCCGCTGCTGCTGCAGGACGCCGCCGCCCGCGGCCTCGCTGACCCGGAGCAGACCGGCCGCCTGCTGGACGTCTCCACGTCGGCCTTCTGCGGTTCCGGATGCCGGAACCGCAGATGTCGATCATCTGAGTTGTCCTCCCTTTGCAACGTCACCGCTGCAGCTGGCTGATCACGCAAGGGAGGCGGTCGCCCCCGTTCGCCGGTCGGCGAGCAGGTCGAGGCAGCGTCTGCGCTGCGCGGTGTCCGTCGCCAGGTCGACGCCGACATGGGCGAGGGCGATCGCGGCGTCGATCACAGCGCGGTCGGCTCCCGGCGAGGTGCCGTAACGGGCGAAGGGTGCGGTGTGGTGCAGGGCGCCCTCTGTGTCGTAGCCGATGGTCGGATGGAGTGCGGGCAGGACGTGGGAGACATTGCCCATGTCGGTGGAGGCCATGACCTCGCCCCGGCGGTCCACGGGATCGCGGCCCAGCGACCGTATGGCGCGGGTGTAGGCGGCGGTCAGGAACGCGTCCTGCCGTAGATCTGCGAAGTCGGCGCCGTGGGCGAGGAGTTCCAGCTCAGCGCCAGTGGCCAGGGCCGCTGCCTCCAGGCAGGCCCGGACCCGGCGGCGGGCGTGGGCCAGGTCCTCGGTGGTGCGGGCGCGCAGTTCGTAGCGGGCGCGTGCGGTCTCGGGGATGACGTTGACCGCGTGGCCGGCCTCGAAGACGACGTCGTGAACCAGGGTGCCGGGGGGTAGTTGCTGGCGCAGCAGCCCGACTGCGGTGTGGGCCAGAGTGATCGCATCCAGGGCGTTGACTCCTTGCCAGGGCGCGAGTGCGGCATGCGCCGGCTTGCCCGTGTAGGTGACGTCCCAGGCTCCGACGGCCAGGGAGGACGCGCCGACGGAGTCCTCGGGCGCGGCGTGCACCATGAAGGCGGTGGCCACGTCGTCGAAGACGCCGGCGTCCAGCAGCAGCGTCTTGCCTCCGATGTCCTCCTCGGCGGGGGTGCCGACGAGTTTGACGGTGATACCGAGTCGGTCGGCGACGGCGGCAAGGCCGAGGGCGGCGCCGGCCGAGGCGGCGCCGTTGACGTTGTGCCCGCAGGCGTGACCGATGCCGGGCAGCGCGTCGTATTCGGCGCACAGGGCCACTACAAGTTCCCCGCTGCCGTGGGTGGCGACGAAGGCGGTCGGTAGGCCGGCGACCCCGCGTGTGACGTCGAAGCCGGCGTCCTCGGCGAGGAGGGCGATCTTCTCGGCCGACTTGTGTTCGCGCAAGGCCGTTTCCGGTTCGGCATGCAGGCTGTGGCTCAGCGCGACGACGTCGCGTGCGTGGGCGCGTACGGCATCGGTGGCGGCGGTGCGGGCGCAGTCCCTGGTACGCGTGGCGGGGCTGGTCATGCGGTCCTCCCGGCAGGGGTGGGGGCGGCTTCGGGCCCGGGGGCGGCGGACGGGGAGCGGAAGAGGAGGGCGACCGCGGCTCCGCCGAGCGCGACCGCCGCGCACGCGGCCCACGCCCACTGGTAGCCCGTGCCGGTGACGGCTCCATGGGCGGTGGTGTGGGAGGACCACAGGGCGCCGATCACGGCCGCGCCGATCGCGGCGCCGAGGGAGAGCGCCATCTCGTTGACTCCGACGGACAACGCGGTCTCGGCCTCGTCGACCACCTCGACCGACAGGGTCCGGGTGGCCGCTTCGAACATTCCGGTGGCCAGGCCGACGATGAGGGCGCCCGCCAGGTACTGGGGCACGGAGGAGTGGAAGAGCACCAGGCTCAGGAAGCCGACCGCACCCGCGCACCCGCCGGCCGCGAGCACAGCCCGGTCGCCGATCATCCGGGCCAGCCGCGGCGTCAGCGTGGAGCCGAGGAAGCCGACGGCGACCATGGCCAGGGACACCAGGGAGATGGCCTGCGCGCCGAGTCCGAGCCCGAACCCGTCACCGTCCGGCTCGGTACCGAGGTAGACCGCGTTGGCGCCGAGGAACCCGATCGCGCCGAACGCGATGCAGAAGGTGTGCGCACTGACCGCCGCGAGCCGGGGGTCACGCAGCATCCTCAGGTTGACCAGCGGATGCGACGAGCGCTGCTCGACCAGTACCCAGGCGGCCAGCAGCACTGCCGCCGCCACCGCCGTCAGCAGGGACGAGGCCGACGTCCAACCCCAGGACTCGCCCTCGGTCAGGACCAGCATCAGCACGCCGAGTCCGCACGTCAGCAGCAGTGCGGCGGGCAGGTTGAAGCGGCCCGCGCGCGGAGCCGTACTGGTCGGCAGGGCGATCGCGGCGGCCACCGCCAGGGCGCCGAAGGGGACCGCGGTCCACAGCCCGGCGAGGGCGTGTTCGTCGCTGAGCGTGCCGGCCACGAAGCCACCGGTGCCGATGGACAGGAGCAGGGCGCCGACCAGCACCGACATGCCGATCCGGCCGTGTTCGGGGGAGCGTGAGCGCAGGATGCCGGCGAGCAGCGGGAAGAAGCCGACCACGGCGCTCTGCAGCACCATGCCGACCGCCAGCGTGGCGGCAGTGGGCCGTGCCGCGATGAGCAGCGAACCGGCGGCGACCATCGTCACGGCGACGAGCAGCAGCCGCCGGTGCCCCCACATGTCACCCCAGCGCGACAGCAGAGGCGTCAGCACGGTGAAGGCGATCTGCGACAGCAGATACAGATTGTTCTGCCCCACACCGCCGATACCGACGTGAGCACCGACGACCGGCAGCAGTGGAGTGAGATACCCCTGGACGACACCACTGCAGACCACGATGAAGATCATCACCGCGATCAGTCCCCGGCCCCGGCTGATGGCGTTCGTCATGGCCTCACCCTCTTTCCCTTGGCTGGAATGCGACTGGTGGCTAGAGTGCGACCGCTGAACGAACTGGGCGGAAAAACGAAGAGAATCGGCAGCGAGTGGGGCTACGGTGTTGGATCCGGTCACGGTGAGCGAGCTGGACCTCGCCCTCGTGCACGCCCTCCAGGTCCGACCCCGCGCCTCCTGGACCGATCTGGCCCCCCTGCTCGGCGCGACCGCGGTGACCCTGGCCCGCCGCTGGGAGCGGCTCACCGAGGAGGGGCTGGCCTGGGTGTCGGCGGTTCCGGGACCGGCCTTCGCCCACAGCGGCTGCACCGCCTTCGTCTTCCTTCGCTGCGCACCGGCGGCGCGGGAGCGACTGGCTGCGCGCATCGCGGAACTGCCGGAGGCGGTGACGGTCGAACTGCTTGCCCCGGGACGCGCCGACCTCATGCTGGACGTGCTGGCATCCGACCTAGGGACCGTGCACCGCTTCGTGGACGAGGGATTGGCCGCTCTTCCCGACGTCCTCGACATGGAGTGCGTATTCGCCACTTCCCTGTATGCCGAGGGCTCCCGATGGCGTCTCGGCTCGCTCGACGCCTCCCAGCTCTCCGTGCTCGGCCGGCCCCGCGCCGCTGACGGGGCGGGGGCACCCCTCGGCGACCTGAGCACACTCGACCGCGCCCTGCTCGACGCGCTGGTGCGGGACGGGCGGACGCGACTCACCGAACTGGCCGACCTCACCGGGACGAGCGCCGCCACCGCGCGCAGACGACTGCACCGCCTCACCACCGGTGGCGTCGCGGCGTTCCGCTGCGACGTGGCTCCGGCGGTCTCAGGGCTGCCCGTGTCCGTCACCTTCCGCGGCCACGCCCCGGCCAACGAGGTCAACCGTCTGCACCGCACCCTCGCGACACTGCCCGAGTGCCGGCTGCTTGCAGCCGTCACCGGAGGCGCCAACGTGCTCGCCACCTACTGGCTCCGTGACATCGGCGCGGTCCAGCAACGCGAAACGGCGGCCTGCGCCCACCTGCCCGCCCTCCACATCACCGAGCGCGCCCTCGGCGCCCGTACCGTGAAACGGATGGGACACCTATTGGACGGTGCCGGGCGACGCACGGGCGTCCGGCCGATCCGGCCCTGGTGAGATGGCCGGAGTCGCCCTCCCGGAGGGACGAGCCTTCCTGCCGCGTCACGCGTATCCCCGGCGGCGCGCCTGTGCCAGCAGCCCTCGCAGCGCCGTCACGAAGCGGGACCGACGCCGTACGAGGGCACTGGCGCACGTGACGCCATACTGAACTGGCGCTCGCCCCCAATGCGCCAACCGCACCGCACCCGTGGGAGATCGACGACGAGTTGTGTGCGTGTTGAGCCGCTGATGCCGTCGTCCCCCACGTAATTTCGCGGCGTCCTGGTCGTAAGCGTCTGGATTACTGGATTAGCGGACCGCAACGACGTCATCCAGCTGATCCCGCTGATCCAGGCTGTCCCGCCGATCCGCGGCAAGCGCGGCCAGCCACTGCGCCGCTCCAAGTATCCGTACGCCGACCGTGGCTATGACCACGAGGTCTACCGGGACAAAATGCGCCGGTTCAAGATCACCCCGCACCTCGCCCGGCGTGGCACCGGGAACGGCTCGCTGCCGCACTGGTTCCGCCGCCTGCGCATCCGCTGGGAGACGGTGCCCTCATCGACATCGCTGTACCACGCCCTGCGCGAATTGCGGCAGCGTCCCTCTGGTGCGGAAGAGGGTCAGCGGAGCATGAGGGGAGCGGTGGGAAGATGTGCTGATGGGGATGATCGACAGCGACAGCGAGGTCGTTCAGTACGTGCGGTTTCAATCACCGCACCGGAACAGCCGAGGCCACTTCACCGGCGTCTTCGGGCTCGTCAACAATCTGGCGAGGGAGGGGAGGCTCTCGGACGAACAGGAGTCCTTCCGGCGCCGCAACAACAGTTGGTACGACGCCGCGTACACCGACCCCTCGACCGTTGATCCCAACGTCTACGACGATGAGGTCAACCCTGGCGCGGCGGCATGGTTCAAGCCGTCAGCCACTCATCTCCTCGCTCGCGTTCCGGGCTATCTGGAGATTCTGTCCGCGCACGGCGTCGACTGCCGGGCTCTGCGTTCCGCAGACCCGGGGCGGGTCATCTACGAGGACGACGTTCAGATCGTGGTCGTGCCACACGCCGTGGACGCGACTGCCACTCACTAGAACGATGTGCATGGGTCCGAACCCGGCCTGGTCGTGGTCGACGTCGCCGCCAAGCAACCGGAAGCCATCACCAGCGAGGCGGAACTCCACGCCCTGGACCGCACCCTGGTCGTCGTCGCGTACATCGAGGTCTGAAGCGTCATGGCCCGGCGGAGCCGGGCCATGACGCCCCACACGACCACCTGTCGGTCCGTGCCCACCCGTCCGTGAGGGCTACGGACGGGCGTCGAGCCAGCTCAGCTTGTGCCCGTACAGG